>CALQTN020000085.1 GCA_943333505.2 Asaia bogorensis
GGATTCCGCAGCGAATGGGGTGCAGAGGCCTATGCTGCCTTCAGGTCGATGGGAAGCACAGCGAAACTCACCGGACGATCCGTGCTCGATGCGACCCGAAATGCGTTATTCGGATACCCGTTGGTCGGGGTGGGGTGAGCAGTTACCCGATTTTCGAAGTTACCCGGCGAGTTGCTCGTGGATCAAGCATAGCCGCCTGATAGGATACCCGCGGCCGCAGCAGACGCCGCCCGCGGTCGCCGCCTTCCTGCAAGCCCAACAGCGCTCGCAGCGCGCAGCCTGTCCCGACCATCACGTGCGGCGGCCGGTCGCAGCCACGCCAGAACTGACCAGTTCAAGCCGTGCAGCTGCCCGCCGCATCGGTGTCAGCGACACCGCCATCCACAAGACCGAACGCGCGGGCCGTATCGCCCGCGAGCCAAACGGCCAGTGGTACATCGGCAAGACGCGCCGCCACCTGAGGCGAGCGATATAGGTACCCATACAAATAAATACGAAATAATACACACAAATACAGCTAGGCATGCGATATGTAATGACATGTTGTATGCATTTGGCTCCCCGCACCTAGTGCGTTGCACAAAATGTGAGGTTTATTCATTATAAAATAGCGTACCCTCGCGCCTGATGATGCTCAGGCTCCGGCACGCGGGCCGTGCCATGGCGCGGTTCGCTTCTTATATAGTCAGTAGTGACAATTACCTGGGTGGTGAAACTGTGAATAGACGATCATCAACTTCCTGGTTGGTCTTGAATTTTTTCTACATCTCAAGACATTGTCATAAATGTATTTCCATTACTACCTTAGGTGCTCGCAATGAATGATCACAAGGGTGCAATGCCGCTCCGGCGTCCGATGCCCTCCCTGGTATTGTTTGCCGCCGCCGGGCCGCTGACGGTTGAGGTTGAGGAAAGCTGTGCCCGTCTTGGGCGGCCGATTGCGGCACTGCTGCTGAACCGGCCGGGGCCGAACGTGGTGTTGGATCCAACACTGCTGGCACCGGCTGAACCGCTGCCCGCACAGGCAGAGGGGGCTGATTTCATCTGCGCGCTGTTTACCCCGGCCAACCGGCGGTTAGCGGTGGCCGAAGCCGTGGCGCTGGGGCTGCACCCGGCGGCGGCCCTGGTGGACCCGACCGCGATTGTGGCCAAATCGGCGCGGCTGGCCGAAGGGTGCTACATCAATGCCGGGGCGATCATCGGGGCGCTGACGGTGCTGGGGCGGTTCGTTACGGTCAATCGTGGGGCCAGTGTCGGGCA
Source organism: Asaia bogorensis (assembly GCA_943333505.2). Lineage (GTDB taxonomy): Bacteria > Pseudomonadota > Alphaproteobacteria > Acetobacterales > Acetobacteraceae > CAITOL01. Next base: position 1,261 of record CALQTN020000085.1, read on the forward strand.
TCATGCCGAAATCGGCGAGTTCGCCTCGATAGGGCCGGGGGTGGTGATTGCTGGCATGACGCGGATTGGTGCCGGCACCCTGGTGGGTGCAGGCGCGGTGCTGGCGCCGAACGTGACGCTGGGCGAAGGCTGCGTGGTGGCGCCAGGCGCGGTGATAACCCGCGACATTCCCGACGGCGCCCGCGCCATGGGCAACCCGATGCGGCTGTTTCGATGAAACGCCCCAGGGTTCATTTGTATACTATTTCCTGGAACGAATTGTCGATGCTCGACTACTTCTTCCGCCACTATGACCCGTGGGTGGAACGCTACGTGTTCTACGACAACGGCTCCACCGACGGAACACGGGAGTACCTGGAGCGGCACCCAAAGGTGGAGTTGCGGCATTTCCGGCAAAGCGTGCCTGGCTCATTCGTGCTGTCGGCGCAGCAGTTGCAGAACAGCTTCTGGCAGGGCAGCCGTCGCAAGGCGGATTGGGTGGTGGTAACGGCGGTGGATGAGCATCTGTACCACCCCGACATGCTCGGCTACCTGCAACACTGTGCCGCAGTCGGCGTAACGGCGGTGCCGGCGCTGGGCTACCAGATGGTGGCAGAAGAATTTCCGCCACCTGATGCCAGGTTGACCGAATGCCTGCGGCAGGGCGTGCCGTTCGGGGACATGAACAAGCTCAGCCTATTCCAGCCTGACGCGCTGAGCGAGACCGGTTTCGGCGTGGGCCGGCATCTGTCGGTGCCGCTGGGCCAGGTCCGATACCCGGAGCGCGATGATGTGCTGTTGCTGCACTACAAGTACATTGGCCGGCAAACCACCAAGGCGCGCCAGGTGCAGCTTGCTGGTGGGCTGGGGCCGGTGGACCGGGCGAATAACTGGGGCGTGCAGTATTTCTGCACCGACCAGGCCTACAACACCGAGTTCGACCTGTTGCTGGCCCAGGCGGCCGACATCATGGCGCCAGGAGTAGACCCGCATTCGGCGCATGTGCGGCCGCGCTGGTGGCGGCAGCCGAGCTGGTGCCGGCAGCCGCCTGCCGCGCCAGAGCCAGAGCTAGAGGCGCCGCCCCCACCACCACCGAAACAGCATTGGCAGCGCTGGGTTCCGCAGTGAAGCGCCGGCTGCGGCGGATGGTCTGATCGGCCGAGCCGGACAAGTCGTGACGTTTTTCGTTGCTGTCCGCAACTTGGCAGACGAGCGTTCCGTCAGTTCCAGGGAGAGGATAGCCGACCCTCTGCCGGCATCCGATCAAAGCACGATCCCCTGCGCGAGAACGCCTGCCCATGGTCGCCGCATCCGATCCTCGTCCTGAAACCGATCGATCGCCGCCCGATGGCTTAACGTCAGATCCAGGTCGTCCCATCCATTTAACAGCCGCGTCCGCCACACAGGTTCAATACCGAAACTAATACACTGGTTGCCGGTTGTGATGGTGCGGGCATCGAGGTCGATCCGCAGGTCGGCAAGATCGTCTTGTGCCGCCAGCGTGAGCAGCATTTCGGCGTCGGCCTCGCTCACTCTGGCCGGAAGCAAGCCGTTATTGACAGCGTTCGCCGCGAAAATGTCACCGAAGCTTGGCGCGATCACGCAACGGAAACCGAAATCGGCCAAGGCGTAAACCGCCGCCTCCCGCGATGATCCGGTGCCGAAATTGCGCCGCGCCACCAGAATTTGCGTCCCGGCAAATCGTGGCTGATTGAGCGGGAAGTCAGCCACCGGCGCGCCGTCGGCGCCAAAGCGCATGTCATGCAGCAACTGTCCGCCGTAGCCTTCCGCCCGCGATCGTTTCATGAAGCGCGCCGGAATCAACTGGTCGGTATCCACCCCTTGCAGCGGCAGCGGGCAGGCGCGGGCGGACAGCGTGGTGAACGGCGTCATCAGATGCGTCCTTTCAGCAGGTCGCGGGCATCGGTCAAATGCCCGGTGACCGCTGCTGCGGCAACCATGGCCGGCGACATCAGATGGGTGCGCGAGCCTGGTCCCTGGCGGCCCTTGAAGTTGCGGTTGGTGGTGGATGCGCAGCGTTCCCCTGGTTGCAGCAGATCGCCGTTCATGCCGACGCACATCGAACAGCCCGACGCCACCCAGTCGAGCCCGGCGGTGATGAAAATCCGGTCGAGCCCCTCCTGTTCCGCCTGCCGCTTCACCTCTGACGACCCGGGTGAGACCAGGCCCGGCACGCGGGCCGTGCGCCCGGCAAGCACGGCCGCGGCAGCGCGTAAATCCTCAATCCGGCTATTGGTGCAGGACCCGATGAAGACACTGTCGATGACGATGTCTTGCAGGGCCTGGCCCGCGCGCAGCCCCATATAGGCGATGGCGTCGGTGATATGGCCGGCCCGCGCGGCATCCTTGGATGTGGCCGGATCAGGCACCGCGCCGGTGATCGGCAGCACATCCTCGGGGTTGGTGCCCCAACTGACCAGCGGCGCGATTTCGCTGGCGTCAAGGTTGATTTCAGCATCGAACACCGCGTCCGGATCGCTCGGCAGCAAGCGCCATGCGTCCTCGGCCCGGTCCAGATCAATGCCCGACGGTGCATAGAGCAGGCCACGCAGCGCCCTGAAAGTGGTTTCATCAGGCGCGACCATGCCGCTTCGCGCACCGCATTCGATGGCGAGGTTGCAAAGCGTCAACCGCGCCGCCATCGATAGCGCCCGCACGGTTGATCCGGCGTATTCGAGGGCGTAGCCCTGGCCGCCATCTGCACCGAGCCGGGCGATGACCGCGAGTGCGATATCCTTGGCCGCCACCCCGAAGCCGAGCGTGCCGTCAATGCGCACGCGCATCCGCTTCGGCTTCCTTTGCCATAGGGTTTGCGTCGCCAGCACGTGCGCCACGTCCGACGCCCCAATGCCGAACGCCAGCGCACCATAGGCGCCGTGGGTCGAGGTATGGCTGTCACCGCAGACGATGCTCAAGCCAGGCAAAGTGAGGCCCAATTCAGGGCCGATGACGTGCACGATACCCTGCCGTGGATCGTCGGGTCCGAACAGCCGCACGCCCTGTTCGTTTGTATTGGTGATCAGCCGGTCGAGCATGACAGCGATCGCCGGGTCGGCCGGCGGCGCATGGCGGTTGCGGGTGGGGATATAATGGTCGGCGACCGCGAAAGTCAGGTCGGGCCGCGCCAGTTTCTCGCCCCGGTCGCGCAGCTTGCCGAACGCGTGGTGCGAGCCTTCATGGGCGAAATGTCGGTCGATCCACAGCAGCGCCTCACCATCGTCGCGCGTCAGAATCGTATGGCTGTCCCATAATTTATCCAACAGCGTACGGGGGGTTTGGGTCACGGATCGCGCGCTCCTCAGAAGAGGCCAAGTTCAGCCCAAATGCAGGATTGACGCAATCACCCTGTCTCGTAAGCTAGACAGGAAATCGATGCACATCGAGGAGATTTCGCGCCAGATGGATGCCGCCGTTGAGCCGATGAAGGGGCGCCGGATTTATCTGCTGCTGAGCGAGCGGATCAGCAGCGAGGCCTTGGCGGCTGGCGCACGACTGCCGGGTGAGCACAGCCTGGCTGCGGAATTTGGTGTTTCACGGATGACGTTGCGGCGCGCGTTGGGCCAACTGGTGCGGGAAAACCTGCTCGAACGGCGCCCAGGCGTCGGCACTTTTGTCCATGATCGTGAAATGCCGCACCGCGTCCGCGCCGACCTCGCCGATGTGTTCGCCAATTTGCGCGAGATGGGGCGGCAGACCAGCGTGCGCCTGCTCGCATTCGCCTATGTCACGCCGCCCGACGCCATCGCCGCCGCCTTGAATTTGCCGGCCGGCGCACGCACCCAGCGATCAGAGCGTGTGCGGCTAATGGATGGCGGACCGTTTTCGCATCTCACCACCCACGTCCCAGAAGCCATCGGCGTTACCTATTCGGAAACCGAACTTGCCACCAACGCGCTGCTCGGTTTGCTCGAACGCGGGGGCATGGTTGCCGGGCGGGCCACCCAGACGATGACCGCCACCCTGGCCGGACCAGAGGTCGCCGCTGCGCTCGCGCTCGACATTGGCGCCCCGCTGATCTCGCTCACCCGGGTGGTGCATGATCGCGATGGCAGGGGGGGTGGAGCATTTGCACGCGCTCTACCGACCTGACCGTTTTAGTTTCCAGATGGAATTGTTACGCACCGGCAGTGCCGGCGCGCGACGCTGGCAGCCTATGCCGGCTGCCCGTCAGCCTTCCCCGCAGGACACCTAGAGCGTGATCCGTCGAAGTTCAATCAGCAGACACGCTCTAGAGTCTTGTTTTCACGATCATCTTTATCCGTCCAATCGAAGCCGATTGAACGGATGATGATCTAACCAGGAGTACCATCGCATGACCTCGACGCCCCGCCTTCAATCCGTCTCGCGCCGCGCCATGCTTGCGGCCGGTGCCACACTCGCCATGCCAGCGATCCTGCGTGCCCAACCGGCGCCAGTGAAACTCGGCATCCTGCAGCCGGTAACCGGTGCGCTCGCTCAGGACGGGGAGCTTGGCCGCCTCGGCGCCATGGTCGCCATCGACGAAATTAACGCCGCAGGTGGCATCAAGTCGCTGGGTGGCGCCAAGATCGAAATGGTGTTCGGCGATGCCCGCTCCAACCCCGAAGCCGCCACCCAGGAAGTCGAGCGCATGGCCGCCGAGGGCGTCTCGGCCATCGTCGGCGGCTTCGCAAGCCCGATCTGCCTCGCCGCCAGCCAGGCGGCCTCGCGCTATAATCTCGCCTATGTTGTCGATGTCGGGGTGACGGATGCGATCATTTCGCGCGGCCTGACCAATACGTTCCGCTTTGCGCCAGGTCTGGCGATCGTCACCAAGACCGCGCTCGACAACCTTGTCGCCCTCAATAACGCCGCCGGCAAGCCCGCCAAAACCGTGGTGCTGGTGCACGAGGACGGGCTGTTTGGCTCGGGCCTGGCCAAGCTGATGCAAACCGAACTGCCCAAGGCAGGCTTTGAAATCCTCGAAACCATCCCGCACCCGACGCCGGCACGTGACATGAGCAACGTGGCCTTGCGCATCCGTTCGCTGAACCCCGATCTGGTTATTCCATCGAGCTATTATGGGGAATTTGTCCTACTTGCCCGCACCATGCAGCAGCAGCGCATCCAGCCGAAGGGGATATATTCGGTGCTGAACGGGGCGGCCTCGAACTTCCGTTTCGTTAAGGAATTCCCCGACGCCGCCGCCGGGGTGATGGACTGCAATCATTGGGCCGATCCGAGAAAGCCCGCGACCGCAGCGTTGCGCAAGACCGCCGAGGCCGCTGGCAAGGCCTGGGCCTATAACATCCCGCTCAATTATTCCTGCGTGAAACTGACCGCTGATGCGATTGAGCGCGCCGGGAGCGTTGACCGGGCGAAGGTGATCGCGGCCCTCGCCGCGTCCAGCTTCGCAGGCCACATCATGCCGTATGGCGAAACCAAATTCGTCGGTGGACAGAACATGGGCGCGCAGCCGGTCAACCTGCAAGTTCAGGGTGGCGACATCAAGGTGATCTTCCCGGACGCTTTCGCCGACGCCAAGGCGGTCTTCCCTTGGAAGAGCTAAGCGCGGCGTGAACTACCCGCCTGCCATTATCGCCGAGGCCATGGTGAATGGCCTGTTGACCGGGTCGGTTTATGCGCTCGTGGCGCTTGGGCTGACCTTGGTCTACGGCGTGCTGCACATCGTGAATTTCGCGCACGGGGCTTTGCTGACCTGCGCGATGTTCGCCGTTTGGGGACTGGTGACCATCACCGGCATCAGTCCCTACACGGCGATCCTGCCACTGGCGGTCGTGTTTTTCACGGCGGGATACGGGTTGCAGCGCCTGGTGATCGGCCCGACAAGCCATGGCGATGACAGCAACATCCTGCTGGTTACCTTGGGCCTGTCGATTGCGATTGAGAACGGCTTGCTCGCGGTGTTCCATGGCGATACGCGCACGCTTGATGGCGATTTCGGTTTTCAGGTCGTGCCGATTGGCCCAATGCTGGTCTCGCGCCCGAAGCTGATTGGTTTTGGCGTGGTGATTTTGGTGGCCGCCTTGCTGTGGGGGCTGCTCAACCGCAGCGACACTGGCCGGGCGATCCGGGCGGTGGCGAAGGAAAAGCTGGGTGCCCGGCTGATGGGGATAGAAGTCGGCCATATTTTCGGCATTACCTTTGGCATTGGCTGCGCCTGCCTCGCGGTTGCCGCATGCCTGCTGATGCCGTCATTTTACGTGAACCCACGGGTCGGCAATGCCTTCGTGCTAGTGGCGTTCACCATCGTGGTGCTGGGCGGCATGGGATCGGTGCCCGGTGCGCTGGTCGGCGGGCTGATCATCGGCGTGGTCGAAAGCCTGGGTGGGCTGCTGCTCGGCGACAGCCTCGGGCAGCTTGGGATATTCCTGATTTTCATTCTGGTATTGCTGTTCCGGCCGACCGGGCTGTTTGGCGCCCGGGCATGAAGCGCGGCGAATGGCTGTTTATGGCGGGCATGCTGGCGGCGCTCGCCCTGGTGCCGCTGGTCGCGTCCAATCTGGTGATCAACTTCCTGGTCACCGCGCTGATTGTTGCCCTGGCGGCGCAGGGCTGGAATTTGCTCGGCGGCCTGGGTGGGCAGATTTCGTTCGGCCATGCGGCGTTTTTCGGCACTGGCGCTTACGTGACCGAGATATTGCAACTGCGGCTGGGGATAAATGCGTGGGCCGCCGCCTTGGCCGGGATTGGCGCCGGTGCCGCGATTGGCTGGGCGATCGGTGCGATGGTTTTCCGAGCGCGGCTGCGCGGCTCGTATTTTGCCCTCGTCACCCTGGCCTTCGCCGAAGTGCTGCGCATTCTGGCCAACGCACTCGATTTTACCGGTGGCGCGGCAGGCTTGCTCCTGAAATTGCAGCCCGGCGCGGCCCAGTTCCAGTTTCAGCAAAGGGCCGTCTTCGCCTGGATCGCCATTGGCGCGGTCGGCAGCGTCCTGCTGCTCACCCGTCATATCGCCACCAGCCGCTTCGGCGCGCAACTGGTGGCGGTGCGCGAGAACGAGGACGCCGCCCGCGCCCTGGGTGTCGATATCGTCATCACCAAACTGCGCGCCATTACGTTGTCCGCCGCCATCACAGCCACCGCTGGGGTGCTCTACGCGCAATATTACCTTTATCTCGACGCCCAGATCGGCTTCGGTTCCTGGATTTCCATCGAGGCCCTGCTGGCAGCCATCATCGGCGGCGTGGGCACAGTTGCCGGCCCGGTGATTGGCGCATTGGCGCTGCATGGGCTGGGGGAGCTTACCAAAGGCTTTGCCAGCAGCATCGCCGGCATTGATCTGGTGATTTTCGGCCTGCTCCTGGTGGGCGCCGTCGGGCTTGCGCCCGCCGGGATTGTCGGTACCTGGAAGCGCTATGTCGGAGGCCGCGGTGATGCTTGAGGTTTCCGGCGTCTCACGCAGTTTTGGCGGTCTGAAGGCACTCGATGGGATTTCCATGGCAGTTGCGCCTGGCAGCATTACCGGGCTGATCGGGCCAAACGGTGCTGGAAAAACCACGATGTTCGGGGTGATCTCTGGTTTTGTGCCGCCAGATTCTGGCACCGTCCGCTATCGCGGCGCCGATATCACGCACGAGGCTGCCCATTTGCGCGCCCGGCGGGGCATCGCCCGCACCTTCCAGATCGTGCAGCCTTTCGCTGGGCTGACGGTGGCCGAGAACATCGCCGTCGGCGCCTACCTGCGCCACGCCAGGCCTGCCGAAGCCCGGGCGCGGGCCGATGCTGTGGCGCATCGGGTTGGGTTGGGTGCCATGCTGAACCAGCCCGCCGCTGCCTTGACCGTTGCCGGCCGTAAGCGGCTGGAACTTGCCCGCGCCCTGGCGACTGAGCCCGATTTGCTGTTGCTTGATGAGGTCCTTGCCGGCCTCAACCCGTCCGAGATCCGCGACATCGTGCCAGTCATCCGCGAAATCCGCGAAGGTGGCGTGACGATCCTGATGATCGAGCATGTCATGCAGGCGGTGATCGCCCTGTGCGACGACGTTTATGTGATGGCGCAGGGCCGCATGATCGCCGCGGGCCGGCCGGACATCGTGTGCCGCGATCCTCTGGTGATCGAAGCCTATCTCGGCCACGGCGCCGCCACCCGGATGCAGGAGGCGGGCAATGCTTGAAGTCTCCGGCCTGCGCGCCGGCTATGGCGGGGTGGAAGTCCTGCGCGGCCTCGATCTCGACGTCGCTCAAGGCGAAATCATGGCCGTGCTGGGTGCGAACGGCGTTGGCAAGACCACGCTCAACCTGGTGCTGTCCGGCGTTTTGCCAGCAAGCGCTGGCGAGATCCGCTTTTGCGGCGATCGCATAACCCGCGCGTCGGCGGCAAACATTGTCGCCGCCGGGCTGATCCTGGTGCCGGAAGGGCGGAAGATCTTCCCCGATATGTCGGTGCGTGAAAATCTGATGCTCGGCAGCTATCGGCGCGGCAAACCCAACCGGGCCCGCAACCTCGGCGCTGTGCTCGAGATTTTTCCGCGCCTGCACGAACGGCTGGGCCAGATGGGTGGCACGTTGTCGGGTGGCGAACAGCAGATGCTCGCCATAGGCCGTGGGATGATGGCGGAGCCGAAACTGCTGATCCTCGATGAACCCTCGCTGGGCCTTTCGCCCTTGCTGGTGGAGGAAATGTTCCGCCTGATCGCCCGCCTCAATGCTGAGGGGCTGACGATCATGCTAGTCGAACAAAACGTGGTACAGTCGCTCGATATCGCCAGCCGAGCAATGATTTTGGAAAACGGTATCTGCGTGCTGCGCGGTCCGGCCGCTGAAATCGCGGCGAACCCCGACCTGAAAATTGCCTATCTGGGCATGTGAGGACAGAACCCGAATGAGCCTGAAACAACGCCTTGCCGAACGCCGCGTGCTGGTCGCCCCTGGCATTTATGACGCGCTCACCGCCACGATCGCCGCCGATGCGGGGTTTGAGGCGCTGTACCTGTCTGGTGCGGCGATTGCGTACACCCGACTTGGCCGGCCGGATATCGGGCTGGTCTCGATGAACGAGGTCGCCGAGACCATTGCTCTGGTGCGCGACCGGGTGGCAACACCGGTCGTCGTCGATGCCGATAACGGCTATGGCAACGCCTTGAACGTCCAGCGCACGATGCGGGTGTTCGAGCGGGCGGGCGCATCCGCCATCCAGCTCGAAGATCAGACCATGCCGAAGCGCTGCGGGCACCTGGCCGATAAATCGCTGATCTCGGCGGTTGAAATGGCCGGCAAGATCAAGGCCGCCGTCGATGCGCGCCACAGCGCGGAAACCCTGGTTATCGCACGCACTGATGCGGTTGCGGTCGAGGGGTTCGAGGCCGCTTTGGATCGGGCCCGGCTTTATGCCGAAAGTGGCGCCGATATGCTATTTGTTGAAGCGCCGAGGTCGCAGCAGCAGCTTGCAGCGCTCGCCGCCAGCTTGGGCGACGTGCGGCCGTTGCTGGCCAACATGGTCGAAGGCGGCGACACGCCGATGTTGTCGGCGGACGAATTGGGCAGCATGGGTTTTTCCATGGTGATTTTCCCCGGCGGCATCGTGCGCGCGCTGGCGCGCACCGCGCAGGACTATTACGCATCGCTTGCCCGGCACGGCACCAACACCCCTTTTGCCAACCGGATGTTTGATTTCACCGCCCTCAACAGCCTGATTGGCACGCCAGACATGCTGGCGGCCGGCGCGCGCTACGAGGGGAAGGAAGGGTGATGACGATGATCGATCCGATCACCCTGGCGATCCTCAAAGGTCGGCTCGAACAAATCGCTGACGAAATGGACGCGACCTTGTACCGATCCGCCTTCAACCCGATCATCGCCGAGGCCCGCGATGCCTGCCACGGGTTGTACCACGCCGAAACCGGCGATACGCTGGTGCAAGGGGCGAACGGCCTGCCGATTTTCGTTGGTGCCATGGCCTTCGCGGTCAAGGCGGTGATCGACAAAGTTGCCATCGATGGCGGCTTGCAGGCGGGTGATACCTATCTGTTCAACGACCCTTATGAGGGCGGCACCCATCTGAACGACTTCAAGCTGGTGCGCCCGATATTTCGCAATGGCCGCCTATTTTGCTGGATGGCATCGGTCGGTCACTGGCTCGATATCGGCGGCAATGTGCCAGGTGGCTACAATCCAAAAGCGACTGAGAGCTTCCAGGAAGGCATGCGGATACCGCCGGTAAAACTGTTCACCGCGGGCAGGCTGAACCAGGACATCGTCGATATTCTCGCCGCCAATTCGCGGGTACCGACCAGCAACTGGGGCGACCTCAACGGTCAGCTCAATGCGCTCGATCTGGGCGAACGCCGGTTTGCGACGCTGTTGGATGACTACGGCGACAGCGTCGTCGCCGAGGCCTTCGTGCGGTTTTCCGACGGTGCCGAGGCCCTGATGCGTGCTGCGATCAGCGCGCTACCAGATGGGCAATATCGTTTCGATGATGTGCTAGACAATGACGGCATCACCGACGACTTGCTGCATGTGGCACTCGACCTGACGATCACCGGTGATGCGATGATCCTGGATTTCTCGCGGTCCTCGCCGGCCGCGCAGGGGCCGGTCAATATTTCGCGCTCCACCGCGATTGCCGCGTGCTATGTGGCACTGAAGCATATTTTCACCGAGGTGCCCGCCAATGCCGGCTGCCTGCGGCCGATCAGCTTTGTCATCACCGATCATTCGCTGCTTGGCGCCCATGCCCCCAGGCCGGTGGCGGGCTATACGGAGACCATCCTGCGGCTGATCGGGGTGGTGTTCGCCGCCCTCGCCGAGGCCAATCCGGCGACGGCCGTTGCCGGTCCTTTCGGTACCATCAACGCATTGTCACTCGCCGGGCATCGGTGGGATGGGTCGCGCTGGGTGATGTTCTCGTTCTTCGGCGGTGGCTTGGGTGGTTCGCCGGTGAGCGACGGGCTGAGCCATGCCAACAACCCGATTTCGACCGCGACAATCCCGCCGGCGGAAATCCTTGAAGCCGCCTATCCGGTCATGTTCACCCAATGGGCACTGCGCCCGGACTCGGCGGGCCCAGGCACCCATCGCGGCGGCCTCGGGGCGATCTACGAGATCGAAACCCTGACGGACGCCCGTGTGTCGCTGTTGGGCGAACGCGGCAAGGTCGCCCCGTTCGGGGTCGCCGGTGGCATGTCATCGGCCACCAACCGTTTCTTTTGGCAAAGCGATGACGGCGAGAAATCACCGCCAATGATCTCCAAGATCACCGATGTCGCGCTCCGCGCCGGTCAAACGGTGCGGCTTGAAACCCCCGGCGGCGGCGGTTGGGGGCCGCCCGCACTGCGCGAGCGGGCAGCCATCGCCCGCGACGTGCGGCTGGGCTATGTCTCGGCCGGGGCGGCCGCACGCGATTACGGCTTCACCTCGTGACCGCGCGGACCATGGTCGGCGTTGATGTCGGCGGCACCTTCACCGATCTATTCTTTTTTGACGCCGATACCGGGCAGTTCCGCACCGAGAAAGTGCCGTCCAATCGCGGCGACGAGGCGGTCGGCTTTCTCGACGGCCTGCGGCGCTTTGGTGCGGTCGCGGCCCTCGGTTCGATCGTGCATGGCACCACCGTTGGCACCAACGCGCTGCTCGAACGCAAAGGCGGCCGGGTTGGGCTGATCACCACGCCGGGTTTTCGCGATGCGCTGGAAATGCGCCGGCGGGACAGGCGCCATACCTGGGGCCTGACGGGCGATTTCGTCCCGGTCGTGGATCGTGACATGCGGCTCGAAGTGGGTGAACGCACCCTCGCCGATGGCAGTATTCGTACGGCGATCAATCCGGATGAGGTCCGCGCGGCGGCGGTGAAGTTACGTGATGCGGGTGCGCAGGCGCTGGCGATCGTGTTTATCAATTCCTATGCCAATCCCGCGAACGAGCAGGCGGCGCTGGCGGCGGCGACCGAGGTCTGGCCGAATGCGCATATCGCCTGTTCAAGCCAGATCCTGCCCGAAATCCGCGAATTCGAGCGGACCTCGACCACCGCGCTCAACGCCTATTTGCAGCCGGTGGTGGGGTCGTACCTGGCGCGCCTCGACGAAGCGCTGACGGCGGACGGGTTCACCGGCAAGTTCCACATCGTACAAAGCAATGGCGGGGTGATGTCGACGGCAACGGCCCGGCGCTTGCCGGTGCGCACGGCCCTGTCCGGCCCCGCCGCCGGGGTGATCGCGGCGGCCGCGATTGCCAGCGCCGCCGGCTTTCAGGATGTCATCACCGGCGATCTCGGCGGCACCTCGTTCGATGTGTCGCTGGTGGTTGGTGGCCAGACCGCACTGGCGGCGCAAACCACCATCGATTTCGGCCTGGTGGTGCGCACGCCGATGATTGAGATCACCACGATCGGCGCCGGCGGCGGCTCGATCGCCAGTGTGGATGCGGGGGGGCTGTTGCAGGTCGGGCCCGAGAGCGCCGGCTCGCGCCCCGGGCCGGTGTGTTACGCGAGCGGCAACACCCGTCCGACGCTCACCGATGCCAACGTGGTGCTGGGCCGCATCAATGCTGAGCGACCGATGGGCGGCAAGCTGGCGCGACTTGATGTCGCGGCGGCGCGGGACGCGATCAAGGTTCATATTGGTGACCGGCTTGGCCTCGGCGTCATGCAGGCCGCAGAAGCGATCGTGCGGGTCGCCAATGCGCGCATGGCGGGTGCAATTCGTCTGGTGTCAATCGAACGCGGCCATGACCCTGCCCGTTTCGTCGCCGTGCCGTTCGGCGGTGGCGGCGCGCTCCATGCAGGCGCGTTGATCCGGGAATGTGGGCTGAAGGCAGCCTTGGTTCCGCGTTATCCGGGAGTAACATCGGCCTTGGGCTGTGTGATCGCCGATATCCGCCATGACCAGGTGCAGACGGTCAATTTATCGCTCGACGGGCTTGATGCCATCGCCCTTGGCGCGCGTATGGCGCGCGAAGCCCAGGCGGCGTTGGACATCGTCGCGGAAGCTGGCCTGCCAATGACCGGGATTGATGTGCAATTCGCGTTCGATATGCACTATGTCGGCCAGACCCATACCGTCGTCGTTCCGGTGCCGGTGAAGCTCGAATGTGGCGCAGTGGCGCTGACCCAAGCGATCACCCATGCCGCCTTCGAGCGCGCCTACCAGTCCGCCTTCAGCCGCTTGCTGCCAGGCATTCCGGCGCGCATCGTCAATTTGCGTACGACGGCCATCGGTCGGCGTCCGGCCTTCGATCTCATGGCGCTGGCCCCTGCGGCTGGCACCGGCGGGGCTGGCCCGCGCGAAATCCGCCCGGTTTGGTTTGACGGCGCGTGGCACGATACCGCGATTTACGCGCGGCTCGAGTTACCCGTCGGAAGCGTGATCATCGGCCCTGCGGTGCTGGAACAACCGGACGCAACGACAATCGTGGACCCTGGGTTGGTGGCGCGGGTGGACGCCTTTGGCAATATCATCGTGGAGCGTACAGTATGAGCATTGAAAACATCCCGATCAGCGAGACCGCCCTGCTGCTGGTCGATCTGCAGAATGATTTCGTCCATCCCGATGGTGCGTATGGCCGTGCCGGGCTGGGGGTCGCAGAAATCGCGGCGCTTCCCGCGCGGCTCGCCCCGCTCGCCAAGGCGATCCGCGCACAGGGCGGCTTTGTGGCGACCACCCATTTCACCCTGGTGCCAGGGCGGGGCGGCGAGCCGATCATTTCCCCCCATCTCAGGGCCATGCGTCCGTTCCTGACCAAGGGCGATTTCCTGCCCGGCGCCTGGGGCCACCAGTTGGTCGATGCCCTGCAACCCGCAGATCTGTCGGTCGAAAAAATCGCCTACTCGGCTTTCTATATGACCAGGCTGGAATGGGTGCTGCGCAAGAGCGGGATCAGGCGCCTGATCGTTGCCGGTATTGTTACCAATGGCGGAGTGGCCTCGACCGTGCGGGAAGCGCATGTGCGTGACATCGACACTGTCGTGCTGAGCAATGGCTGTGCCGCTTTCACGCCAGAGGTTCACGCCACCGCCATCGAGGCCCTGCGCCCGGTGAGCCGCGTGACGACTGTCGCTGACATGTTGGCCGAGCTCGTCCGCTGATGCCAATCCTGCCGCCGGACGGTTCGCGGTTTGAGGCTCAGTTCCCCGTCGTGATCATTGGCGCCGGGGCGGCCGGGCTGATCGCGGCACTTGCCGCCCGGGCACGTGGCGTCGAGGTGCTGGTTATCGAACGCGATGCCGTGCCGCGCGGTTCCACGTCGCTGTCCGCCGGGTTGATCCCGGCCGCCGGGACCCAGTGGCAGGCAGCGATTGGCGAGGCCGACACACCAGCGCAGTTCGCCGACGACATCATGCACAAGGCACACGACACACCTGATCCGGAGCTGGTTCGGCTGGTGACCGCAGAAGTTGGCCCGGCGCTGGAATGGCTGCACACGGCGCACGGGCTGAATTTCTCCCTGATCCGCGACTTCCGCTATCCTGGTCATTCGGCGTTGCGCATGCATGGACTGGCAAGCCGTTCGGGCCTCGAACTCGTCGATGCGTTGCGCCACGCGGCCGAACTGGCCGGCGTGGACATTCTCTGCAACGCCCTGGTGGTTGCGTTGATTGCGGATGGCGCGCGCATCCACGGGGTTGTCGCCCGTCGTCCGGACGGTGGTGAGGAACGGATTGGCTGTGATGCGTTGGTGTTGGCCTGCAACGGCTATGGCGGCAACAAGACCCTGATAGCACGGCATGTTCCCTCGATGGCCGACGCGCTTTATTTCGGCCATCCTGGCAACCAGGGCGATGCGCTGCTGTGGGGCGAGGCGCTTGGAGCGGTAACCGGCGATCTGTCTGGCCATCAGGGCCATGGGTCGGTGGCCCATCCTGCGGGCATTTTGATCAGCTGGGCAACGATCACCGAAGGTGGTTTTCAAGTAAATTTGGCCGGGGAGCGCTTCTCCAACGAAGCAAGCGGCTATTCCGAACAGGGCGCGCACGTGCTGGCACAAGCTGGTGGCGTGGTCTGGACCGTGTTCGACAGCCGCATTGCCGCCGTCGCACGCCAGTTTGAGGATTTCCGTCAGGCCGAGGCTGCGGGAATAGTGCTGCAGGCTGATGACGTCGCCCGGCTCGCCGTCCGCATGGGCGTGCCGGCGGCAGCGCTGGCGCGCAGCTTCGCCGAGGTGGAGGCGCTGAAAAACTCTGGCGGGACTGATGTTTTTGGACGCCAATTCACTGATGTGCCGGCGTTGAGCGCGCCCTATTGCGCCATTAGGGTGACCGGGGCGCTGTTTCACACCCAAGGTGGCCTGATGGTCGACGAGCAGGCGCGGGTAAAGCGCGTCGCCGGTGGTGTTTTCGCCAATTTATATGCCGCCGGTGGCGCTGCCTGCGGGGTGTCCGGGCCAAACGCATCGGGCTATCTGTCGGGCAACGGGCTGTTGACTGCGGTGGCGTTGGGGCGGGTCGCGGGCAGGAGCGCGGCGGGGATGGCAGCATAGCTCCCGCCGGTGCGTTAGGGTCTGTTGAGGTTCACCGTGAATTGATGATGGCTCCTGCGAGATAGATCAACGCGGAGAAGCTTTGGTCTGTCTTGTCGGCCCGCATGGCGATCCTCTTGAACTCTTTAAGTTTACCAAAGAAGTTCTCGATAAGGTGACGCCA
>CALQTN020000086.1 GCA_943333505.2 Asaia bogorensis
AGGCCACCGCAGCTTGATGCGTTTTATTCGATTGCCGAGGCGCCTTTGCGCGCGACCGAGTTTGCCGAGCTGGGGTGGTCCGAGGATGAAATCTGGCGGTCGTGACCGTTGCTGATGACCGCGTAAATTAATCTTGGACCAAAAACCGCCTGATATGGCCTAGAAAAACCTCCAACTGGTCGTGTTGCACCCAGTGCCCGGCGCCCTCGACGCTGATCACCTGGGCGGTGTTGAAATGGGCCAGCCTGCCATCGCCTTCCGGGTTCGATGCCCAGCTCTCCTTGCCATAGACCAGCATGGTCGGGCAGGTGATCCGTTCCCATAGTTTTTCGATTTCGTCATAGCCCATGTCGTATGGTGCCGAGCTGCGCACATAATTGTCGAATTTCCAGCTATAGCTGCCGTCCTCGTTCTGGTTCACCCCGTGCTGGGTCAGATGGCGGGCACGCTCCGGGGTCAGGTGGCCATTTTGTTCCTGCATCCGGCCCAGCGCTTCTTCGATCGAGGCATAGCGCCGCGGCAAGCGGCCGGCGAGCGCACGCTGTTCATCGACCCAGGTCCGCATCCGGTCCACCAGCGTCAGATGCGCGCGTTTGGCGACCGATCGCGGGGACGGGCCGAGGCCCTCGATCGCCACCAGTTGCTTCACGGTTTCGGGGTACAGTCCAGTATAGCGCAACGCGATATTGCCGCCGAGCGAATGCGCGACGATCGACACCGGGGTGAGGTGCTGCTGGTGGATCAACTGGTGCAGATCGTAAATATAGCTGTCCATGCGGTAATTGCCGTCGGCCGACCACTGGCTGTCGCCATGGCCACGCAGATCGGGGGCGATGATGTGCCAATCCTTCCGCAAATCCTCTGCCACCCAGTCCCAGTTGCGGCAATGATCGCGCCCGCCATGCAGCAGCAGCAGCGGCGGCGCCTCCGGATTGCCCCAGTCGACATAGTGCAGCCGCAGCCTTTGGGAGAAATAGACGCGCGAGGTCGGGCCGCTGGTGGTCAGGGACATATGTGTTCTCAATGATAGATCGGTTGCCATCGTCATTGGCACATGGGTAGAGTTGACGGCAAGCCTCCACGCTGGGGGCCCACCCAAACACAAAACGGAGGAATGCTGTGACCAAAATCACTTTCCCCGTCGAGGCGTCGCACATCATGATGTTCGCGCGCTCGATCGGTGACACCAACCCGGTCTATTATGACGCCGAAGCCGCGAAGAAATCCGAAGCCGGCCGCGTTATCGCCCCGCCGAGCTTCGCCCAGTCAGTGGCCCAGTTCAATCCTGACTATTTCCTGCGTCCGAAGCCCGGCCAGGCCTGGTTCGGCTCGGGCAAGACCGCGACCGGCCTCACCGAGAAATCGACCTCGTCGGGCGGCCTGCATGCCGAACAGCATTTCGAGTTTCATCGCCATATCAGCCCGGGCGACGTGCTGACGGTCGAAACCAAGCCGGGCAAGGCATGGGAAAAAGAAAGCAAGCGCGCTGGCGTGCTGAAATTCCGTGAAAGCATCACCGAATATCGCGACCAGAATGGCGAATTGGTGATCACCGCACGCTCGGTCGGCGTTACCACCGAACGTCCCGTCGCGCAGGGTTGAGGGAGAAATATCATGGCACTCAAGGCAAGCGCGCTTAAGGTTGGTGACAGCCACAGCGAACAAATCTGCGACAATCTTTCCCGCACCCAACTGGTGCAATATGCCGGCTCGTCGGGCGACTACAACCCGCTGCATACCGACGAAGTCTACACCAAGGAAATTGCCGGCTACCCGAGCGTTTTCGCGCACGGCATGCTGACCATGGGGATGACCGGCAAGGCCGTCACCAACTATGTTGGCGACGGCACGCTGACCAAATTCGGCGTGCGCTTCACCAACCAGGTCTGGCCGGGTGACACCCTGACCGCGATCGCCAAGGTTGCCGAACTGCGCAACGAAGGCGGCCAGAACTATGTCGATCTGGTGCTGTCCACCGTCAATCAGGACGGCAAGGAAGTCATGACCGGCAACGCCACCGCCCGCATCGACGCCTGATGACGACACCCAAGGCGCGCGCTGCGGCGTTCTGCGCGCGCTTTGGGTTGCGGCTGCCGATTTTGATGGCGCCGATGGCAGGGGCCTCGCCCGCGTCGCTCGCGGTTGCCGTGTCCAATGCCGGCGGGATGGGGGCAGGGGGCATGCTTACCATGCAGCCCGCCGCGATCGCTGCCTGGAGTGCGGCGTTTCGCGCGGGCAGCAATGGCGCGTTTCAACTTAATACCTGGATCCCCGATCCCGCACCGTTGCGTGATGCGGCGCATGAAGCGCGGGTGCGGGCATTTCTCGGCCAGTTCGGGCCGGACGTTCCCGCCGCTGCCGGGGACGCCGCATTGGTCGATTTCGCGGCCCAATGCGCTGCCATGCTGGCCGCCCGGCCCTCCGTCATATCATCGATCATGGGGCTTTATCCGCCCGAATTTGCCGCCGCCATACGGGCCGCAGGCATCGCCTGGTTCGCCAACGTGACCACGGTCGCCGAAGCGCTTGCGGCGGAAGCCGCGGGTGCCGATGTCGTGGTGGCGCAAGGTTCTGAGGCCGGTGGGCATCGCGGGGCGTTTGTCGCCGGCGATGCTGAACGCGCGGCCGTTGGGTTGTTCGCCTTGCTGCCGGCGGTCGTCGATGCGGTTAAAATCCCGGTGATCGCGACCGGCGGGGTTGCCGATGCGCGTGGCATCGCGGCAGCCCTGATGCTTGGCGCCAGTGCGGTGCAAATCGGCACCGGGTTACTGCGCACGCCGGAAGCCAGGCTTGCCCCGGCCTGGGCGGCAGCCCTCGCGACCACCCGCCCTGAGGACACCATGATCACCCGCGCCTTTAGTGGCCGCGCTGGGCGTGGGATTGCGACCGATTATACCCGCGCCGCCGCGACCGGCCCGGCCCCGGCGCCGTACCCGGTGCAACGCGGATTGACCTCCGGGATGCGCGAGGCGGCGGCGTCGGCCGGCAATGTGCAACACATGCAGGCCTGGGCTGGACAGTCTGCCGCGATGGCCCGCGCCGAACCTGCCGCCGATCTGCTCCGCGATTTATGGGCCACGGCCTCTGCTCTCCTGGGAGACTGACATGACCACTCTGCTGCCGATCGACCCTGGTGCAAAACGCGCCATCCTCGACGCCGTCGACACGCTGCGATCCGATAACGAGGCCACCCTCGCCCGGCTGGTGCGGCATAAATCCCTGCTGGGCCATGAACAATCCTGCCTTGCCGATATGGAAATCCTGTATCGCGAGCTCGGCCTCGACACCCGCCGCATCGTGGTGGATCCCGCCGTGCTGCAAGACCTTCCTGGTTGGTCGCCACCGCTTATTCCCTATGCCGGGCGCGATCCGGTGGTTGGTCTGCACCGCCCGCGGGAGGCCAAAGGCCGCAGCCTGATGCTGCAAGGCCATATCGATGTGGTGCCGGAAGGCGCGGCCGATCTGTGGACGAGCCCGCCGTTTGAGCCGGATATTCGCGATGGCCGGATGTATGGCCGGGGGGTGGCCGACATGAAGGCGGGCGTTGTGTCGGTGATGACCGCATTGCGGGCGCTGCAGATCGCCGGGCTGCAACCGGCTGCCGACCTCACTCTGGCTGCCGTGATTGAAGAAGAATGCACCGGCAATGGTGCGCTGGCGGTGATGCACGCCCTGCCGGCGCCGTCTGCCTGCCTGATCCCGGAGCCTGGCCCGGCCCTGCTGGTCGCCGAGGTCGGGGTGGTGTGGGCGTGGATCACCGTGACCGGCCGACCTGCCCATGTCAGCGAAATGCAGGAAGGGGTGAATGCGATCGAGGCTGCCGGGATCGTGGCGGCGGCCTTCAAGCCCTATGAAGCCGAAATGAACCGGGCTGAGCGCCGCCATTTCGCTTTTGCAGGACATAACCATCCGATCAATATCAATCTCGGCACCATTGAAGGTGGCGAGTGGAACAGTTCGGTTCCCACCCGCGCCCGGATTGGCATGCGGGTTGGCGTGATGCCGGGGTATTCGAGTAAGCTGGTTGCGGCCGATATCCGTCGGCTGGTGAATGAGGCTGCCGCCGATCCGCGCCTGCGGGGAACTGCGGTCAAGCTCGAATTTAAGGGCTTCATGGCCGATGGCTGCGTCTTTCCGGCTGATCAGAAAATCAGCCGTGCCATCGATCATTTCCATACGGAACTGTCTGGCACCGCGCTGCGGCCGTATGCTGGAACCGGCCTGACCGATGCCCGTCATTATGTGCTCTACCAGGGCACCGAAGCCACCTGCTACGGACCGTCCGGCGACAACATCCATGCGATCGATGAAAGCGTTGACCTGCAATCGCTGCACGATGTCACCAAAACCATTGCGCTGCTGATTGCCGGCTGGTGCGGCACGGAGCGGATTTGACAGCCGCGCGCGCCTGGTAAAAGCTGCACCCCGGCATGAGTGAAGTCATCAAGCTCCAGCGTCCCGCCGATGATACGATGTGGGCTGTTATGGCCACTATCGGACGCATCAACCGCGTGGCGGAAATCTACCCGACCCGGGTGGCGGCGTTGGCCGACCGCAGCTGGCGGGAACAGCAGGTGCGCAGTTACGCCAGTTTTCTGTCCAGTTGTGAACAGCCGGCGCCGCGCTACAGCGTGGCTCCGATGCGCCGGGCCGAATTGCCGCGAGGCTGGAAACCGCTGCCGGCGTTGGGATTTTTGCGCGGGAAATGGGCTTAGATCATCATTCGTTCAATCGCCTTCGATTGGATGGATAAAGATGATCGTGAAAACAAGACTCTCGAGCGTGTCGGCTGATTCCACTTCAACGGATCACGCTCTCGCATCAGCGGCCTTTGCCTCGGCTGAGTGTTTCACGCTGGCATTGTTGCCGGCGGAGGATTGACGGCGGAATTGCTTGGGGTAGGCTGGCAGCCCAACCGAGGATGTCAGCCATGGACGCTGTCCCCGCCCAAACCCGCCTCACCGGCGGTGAAATCACCCAATACCGCCGCGATGGCTATGTCGTGGTGCGCAACCTGCTCGGCCCGACCAGCATCGCTGCCTGCAAGCGCGCGCTGACCGACCTTGCCACTGGCGCCATACCGTCAGTCCAAACCAGCCTGATGTATGAATCCGGGGTCGATGCGTCGCGTCTGGCGCCGGCGGAACGCGAATTCGCCATTCGTAAATACATGGATTTCTGCGCCGATGCGCCGAGTTTGCAGGCCGCCGCCTTCAGCGCGCGATTGCATGGCGTGCTGGACCAGTTGCTGGGCGAGGGCCGGGTGCTGTTCCAGGAAATGGCGCTGGTCAAACCGCCGCGCATTGGCAGCGCGAAACCCTGGCACCAGGACGCGGCCTATTTCCGTATCAAGGACCCTGGGCTGGTGGTGGGCGTTTGGATTTCGCTGGATGAGGCGTTGCGCGCCAATGGCTGCATGGAGGTCATTCCCGGCAGTCACCTGAATGGCGGCATGCCGCATGCCCATGAAAACGACTTTAACCTATGCCAGATCAGCCCGGACAAGATCGATCTGGCCAAGCGCCTGCCGATCGAGATGCAGCCGGGCGACGCGCTGATTTTCCACGGCATGATCCAGCACTATACCGCGCCGAATAATTCCAACCTGCGTCGGCGCGCGGTCCAGTTCCACTATCATCAGCTTGGCGCAGTGTGGGGCACGGTGGAAGATCACCAGAAGTTCTTCCATGACGAGGATGGCAACTATGCCGGCTGCACGGTGGCGCATGCCGATCTGCCGGGCGGCAATTATGCCTATCGCGAAGGGTTGCCGCGCGAGATCGTGACGACCGATACCAGCGCCTAGAGTGCGATGACCGTAGGTGGAATCACACGAAGGTCTGGCCACGAGACCAACGAAAGAGTTAGAGCGTGATGACCGCGCCTATCTGCGGTCATCAGGCTCTAACTTATTATTTCGACCGACGACACCGCGCGAAACTCGGTGTCGTCGGCGCTGCCATCCTCGTGCACCAGCATGGCCATCGCGCCGGCCGTGCCGAGCGTGGTCATGCCGGTATGCCAGACCCCGATATGGTAGCTGATGCCGATATCACCTGGCACCAGAAACGCATGGGCCGCGTCGAGGTCAGGGCCTTCATCCCCGCCCGGCGCCACCAGCAGCACCGCTGCCACGCCACCAAGCGGGATGAACGCCTGGGTTGAAAACCGGTGCCGTTCCATCAGATCGATGCGCAGCGGCAGGTCGGTTGTCGGTGGGCGCACCATAGCGAGATTGGCGCGGGCATCGGCGCGGAGATTTTCGACCGGAGCGGTGAAATTCACCCGCGCCACCCCGGGCGAGATCGTCACCAGCACCCCGAACGGCGCGAACGCCTCAGCCGAAATCGGCGCGATCCGGAGCTGCCTCATGCGCCCTTCGGCACTGCATAGGGCGAGCGCGCGCGCTTGAGGAACTGTCCGGCTCCTGCCGGCGCGGTGACCCGTCCGTCCTCGGCTACCACCTGGCCGCGCAGGACGGTCATCACCGGCCAACCGGTCACCGCCATGCCCTCGTACGGCGTGTAATCCGACCCGCCATGCATGATTTCCTGGCGGATGACTTCGCGCCGATTAGGGTCCCACAGCACCAGATCGGCATCGAAGCCAACCCCGATCGAGCCTTTCTGTGGGTACATGCCATACATCTTGGCGTGGTTGGTGCTGGTCAGTGCCACGAACTCGTTGACCGTGATCCGCCCCTCGACCACGCCTTTGGAATAGAGGATCGGCAGCCGCGTCTCGACCCCCGGAATGCCGTTCGGTACCCATTTGAACGATGTCCGCGCCTGCGGGCTGAGCTTGCCGCCGGGGCCTTCATAAATGAACGGGCAATGATCGGACGAAAAGGTCTGGAACACGCCCGAGCGAATGCCTTCCCAGATCGCCTCCCATGACGCCGCATCGCGTGGCGGTGGCGAGCAGACATATTTTGCCCCGGTTTCATCCATGTTGAGGCCCTTCAAATCATCGGCGGTGAGCGCGATGTATTGCGGGCAGGTCTCGCCATAGACTTTGAGGCCGCGCTGCTGCGCCCAACGCACCTGCTCCATCGCCTCGCGGCCGGAAATATGGACGATCATGATCGGCACATCGATCAGCTCACCATGGCTGATGGCGCGGTGGGTGGCCTCGCGCTCCACCAGTTCCGGGCGCGAAACGGCATGATAATACGGGTGGGTCTTACCCTGGCGTTCGAGCCGTTCGGTCATGAACTTGATGCTGTCGTAACCTTCGGCGTGCACCATCACCAGGGCGCCGGTGGTCCGCGCACAGTCGAAGACTTCAAGCAACTGGCGGTCGTTCAGCACCATGTCGTCATAGGTCATGAAGACCTTGAAGGATGTGTAGCCATCCTCGATCAGCGCCGGCAATTCCTGGCCGAGCACCGAGGGAGACGGGTCGGTGATGATCAGATGGAAGCCATAGTCGCACAGTGCCTTGCCGTCGGCCTCGGCGTGATACTTGGTGACCACGTCGCGCAAGGACGCCCCACGCGGCTGCAAGGCGAACGGCAAAAGCGTGGTGTTGCCGCCGGCCAAGGCCGACCGCGTGCCCGAAATGAAATCATCGGCCATCCGCGCCGCACCTTCGGGGTTTTGCGAGATATGGACATGGCTGTCGATGCCGCCGGGCATGACCAGCAGGCCGGACGCATCAATGGTCTTTGCCGCCCCGGTCAGCCGGTCCGCCACCGCGACGATCTTGCCGCCGCGTACGCCGACATCGGCGCGGACAGTATCAGTTGCCGTTACCACTGTGCCGCCGGCAATCACCAGATCATAGTCAGCCATTTCAATGTCCTTCAGTTCGGTGCGAAAGTGGCAAAGTTGCCGGTGTAGATTTTAGGCAAAGGGGCGGCGTATCCGCCGATCTTGGAGGTTTTCAATCCAAGCCGCACCAACCCCTCGGCGAAGGCGACCGCGGCTGCCACGCCATCGACCACCGGGACGCCATGTTGCGCCGACAGGCGGGCGGCTAGGGCTGCCATCCCAGCGCAGCCCAACACGATGGCTTCGGCGCGGTCCTCGGCCAGGGCTGCCGCAATCTCGGCTGAAATCCGCGTGCTGGCGTCTGATGCCGGATCATCGAGCGCCAGCACCGCGATTTCGCAGGCGCGCACCTTGGCGCAGCGCGAGGCGAGGCCAAAACGGTGGAGGTTATGCTCAATCGCCGGGATGGATCGCCCCAAAGTGGTGATGACGCTGAATTTGCCAGCAACCATGCTGGCGGCGTGGAAGGCGGCCTCGCCAATGCCCAAAACCGGCGCGGAGGTGACGCAGCGCGCCGCGTCCAGCCCGGTATCGTCGAAACAGGCAATCACATGGGCGTCTGCCTTGGTCGCTGAAATGCGCGCCAGCATTCCGGGGACGGCATAGGCTTCGTCGTAATAGCCCTCGATCGATGCCGGGCCCATGTCAGGTTGGGTGGCGATGATTGTGGTGCCGGGGCTGGCGATGGCGCGCGCCGCTTCGGCGATCGCGTCGGTCATGCGCTGGGTGGTGTTGGGGTTGATGACGTGGATCAGCATTTCAAACCATTCCCTTTCCGGCATCGCTACCGCGCCGTGCCTGGCGCATCTGTAACAGCCTGATTGCCCCAAGCCCGGCGAAGATGGCAATGAATGACACGGCGCTGGTCAAGGTGCCAAGCGCGTAGATATCGGGCTTGGTGACCGTCGTGGTCAGCCCCTGCAAATCCAGCGGCAAGGTATTCACCGACCCGATCGCCTGGCTCGACCGCGCGAGTTCATCCCAGGACAAGGTGAACCCGAACAACCCGATGCCGATTACCGATGGCAGGATAATCGGCAGCAGCACATGGCGGAACACCTGCCACGGCGTCGCCCCGAGATCGCGGCCGGCTTCCTCTAGGCGCGCATCGAAGCGGTTGAACACGGCGAACATGATCAGCAGGCCAAAGGGCAGGGTCCAGGTCAGATGTGCGCCGAGGCCGGAGGTGAACAGGCCCATCGCGGTGGTCCATTCCGCAACCCCGAACCAGTTGATCGCGTCATCCAACACGCGGAATTCCAGCGCGATGCCCAAAGACGTCACGATCGACGGCACGATTAGGCTGGCGATTGCGGTGTAAAACAGCAGCCCGGCGCCGGGGAAGCGCTTGCGAAACGCCATGCCGGCGGAAACCGAGAGCGCCATGGTCAGCACCATCACCACCAGCCCGAGCTGCAATGACCGCATGAAGGCCGCGCCGATATCGACGATGCCGGTGCCGGCGAACAGCTTGTAGAACCAGTGCAGCGACAGCCCGTTCATCGGGAAGGTCAGGCCGCCATCGGGGCCTTGGAACGATAGAATATAAATCGCGATCATCGGGCCGTAGAGGAACAGGACGTAGGCGGAAAAGAATATCGCCAGCACGTAGAAGCCTATGGTTCGGTCTTGGTGCATGAGCCAGGCCTTTACGAAAGCAGTTTTTTTGAACAAAAAGAATATCTTAATTATAACTCCTTCCGGATATCAACCAACCGAGCCAGAGCGGCAATAATCAAAAGCGTTGCACCGAGGAGGATGACGGCGTTCGCCGCCGCCGCCGGAAATTGCAGCGCGTTTAACCGAACCTCGATAATCTTGCCGGCCGACGCGATCTGCTGACCGCCCATCACGCCGATGGTGATGAAATCCCCCATCACGATGGTGATGACGAAGATCGAGCCGATGACGATGCCTGGCTTGGCAAGCGGGATGATCACGTTCCACAGAATTTGCCAGGCCGAGGCCCCGGCATCCCGCGCCGCCTCGATCAGCCTTCGATCGATCCGCAGCATCGAATTGAAGATCGGCACCACCATGAAGAAGGTGAACAGATGCACCAGCGCCAGAACCACCGCGAACTCGCTGAACAGCAGCCATTCCAAGGGCTTGTCGATCATCCCGGCCTGGATCAAACCGCTATTGACCAGCCCGTTACGGCCAAGAAGCGGCAACCAGGCGATCATCCGGATCACGTTGGAGGTCCAGAACGGGATCGTGCAGAGCAGCGACAGCCCGATCTGCCATTCAGTGCTGCGGACATGGAAGGCGAGGAAATACGCCACCCAGAACCCGATCAGCAAGGTCAGCGCCCAGACCATTGCGCAGAGCTTGATGGTCATCCAGTAAGTTTTCAGGATGGTGCAAAGCTCTGGCAACTGCACCAGGCAGCCTTCGAACGTATCGCCATAACCCCGGCCGCTGAAGGTCGGGATCATGGCGAATTCGTTGTAGTCCCAGACGCTGACGATGACGACGAACGCCAGCGGCAGCAGAAAGAACAGGGCGAAGACC
This sequence comes from Asaia bogorensis, assembly GCA_943333505.2. Taxonomy (GTDB): domain Bacteria; phylum Pseudomonadota; class Alphaproteobacteria; order Acetobacterales; family Acetobacteraceae; genus CAITOL01. The sequence continues at coordinate 10,287 of CALQTN020000086.1, forward strand.
AGCATCATCGGTCCGGCCTGGAGCCAGGCGATCAGCCGCGCGTTCATCCCCGTTCTTCCCTGCATCAGGCCGCGATAAACTCATTCCATTTACGAACCATATAGTCGTTTTCGTCCATCACCGCATTCCAGCACGCGACGCTGCCCATGCGGTCTTCATAGGAACCGCCATCGCGGCTGGCGCCTGCCTTTTCCAGCAGGCCGCCATCGGGCCCCTTGATGTCCTGCGAGGCTGCCTTGCCTTCCATCCAATAGGCCCATTCATAGGGCGCCATGTTGGCCTTTGCGGTGGACAAGACCGCGGAATAATAGCCTTGGCGGTTGAGATAGGCGCCGGCCCAACCCGACAGGAACCAGTTGACGAATTCATAGGCCCATTCGAGCTTCTTGCCCGACGCGCCCTTGGACATACAGAAGCCCGACGCCCAGGACCGGTAGCCTTCCTTGAGCGGCTGGAAGGTGCAGGCAATGCCCATCGAGCGCACTTTGGTCACCGCGGGCGACCACATCGACTGGATGACGGTTTCGCCCGAGGCCATCAGGTTCACCGACTCGTTGAAATCCTTCCAGAAGGCGCGGAACTGGCCGGCTTTTTTGGCTTCGGTCATCACCTTCATCGTGAGGTCGATTTCGGCGCGGGTCATGTTACCCTTGTCGGCGTATTTATACTGGCCGGTGGCTTCGACCACCATCGCCGCGTCCATGATCCCGATCGAAGGGATGTTGAGGATTGAGGCTTTGCCCTTGAATTCCTTGTTGAGCAGTTCCGCCCAACTGGTGATCGGCCGCTTGATCAGGTCGGGGCGGATGCCGAGCGTGTCGGCGTTGTAAACCGTCGGGATCAGGGTGACGAACTCGGTGGGCGAGGTGGCGAACTTGGTCGAACCGGCGCCTTCGAGATACATCACCTTCCACGGCGCAGTGCCCTGGTTGCCAATCTTTTTGCCGTTGGGCAGTTCGCCCTTAGTGAAGACCGGGGTGATGTTGTTGAATTCCTTGATCTTACGCGCATCGAGAGGCAGGATATTGCCCGATGGTATCAGCTTCTTGAGGGAGAAATACTCGGTATCCAGCACGTCGAACGAATTGGGCTGGGTGATCACCCGCTTGGTGACATCGTCGGTGGTGGCGGTGATGTATTCGATCTTGATGCCGGTATCGGCGAAGCATTTCTTGGCGATGTCATCGCCTTCGTTCACTGCCGTGCCGAGATAGCGCAGCACTTTGGGTTCCTGGGCGTGGATCGCGGGAAAGCCGGTGATGGCACCGCTGCCGATTACGGCGCCGGTGGCCGAAAGCAGGCGGCGACGGCCAAGTTTGGGGGATGCAGCCATGGTCGATAGCTCCTTCGGGGTTGGAAAACAGGTCAATCGAGACGATGCGCGGCGGCCGCGTCCCAGCTTGCGAATACTTCGGCGCCAATCGTCTGGGGGACGGCGTCGAACGCGGCATCGGTCATGCTTGCGACCAGTTCAGTGCCGTCACGTGCGGTCAGGCTGACCTGGACGATGCTGCCCTGGTATTCGATTTCACTGATGGTGGCTGGCAGGCCGCTGGTGCCGATCCGCAGCTGGTCGCTGCGCACGGCGATGGCGCGACCGTCGATGCGGATGACGTTGTGCCCACCGATAAAGCGGGCAACGAATTCGTTGCGCGGGGTGTTGAACACGGTGCGCGGGGCGCCAGCCTGCTCGATCCGCCCGCCCTGCATCACCACAACAAGATCGGCGAGCGCCATTGCCTCGTCCTGGCTATGGGTGACATGGATGAAGCTGATGCCAAGCTGACGCTGCAGCCGGCGTAACTCGGCGCGCATCCGGATGCGCAGGAACGGATCGAGGGCGGAAAGCGGTTCGTCGAGCAACAGGATCTGCGGCTCGGTGATCAGTGCCCGGGCGAGCGCCACGCGCTGCTGCTGGCCGCCCGATAGCTGGCCGGGCAGGCGGTCGGCATACTCCGCCATCGCCACCAGATCGAGCAATGCGTTGGCGCGGCTGTGCCGGGTCAGGCGATCCACGCCACGCATTTTCAGCGCAAATGCGACGTTGTCGCGGACATTGAGATGGGGGAATAGCGCATAGGACTGGAACATCATCGCCGTGCCGCGCCGGGCCGGCGCGAGATCGGTGATATTGGCCGCCCCCAGCAGGATATCGCCATCGGACGCAGTTTCGTGCCCGGCGATCATCCGCAAGGTCGTGGTCTTGCCGCAACCGGACGGGCCGAGCAGGCAGCAATAGCTGCCGGCGGGAATCGCAAGGTCGATACCTGCCACAGCGGTTGTCGCGCCGTACAGCTTGGTCAGCTTAACCAGTTCTAGCGTCGCCGGTGTCGCCATTCGTCTGGATGTCCCCGTTACTGACAGGGAGAGCGAAGCAATTGGCGTGCCATAGCGAATGCGCGCCTTGGTGGCGGCGCGTAGACCTAATTGCCTAGAAATCCATCATGCGGGCTGGATAAACTGCCGTCTTTACAGCCGAACCCGCCCGATCCCGTCGGCGATGACAATCTCGGTTCCATATTTTGCCGACAGATCAGCGAGATGTGGCAGGATCAGCGTATCGTCGCTAAGCTCCGGCAAGCCGCGCTGTGCCCGTGCGGCGCCAAAGCCGAGTGCGATCGGATGTAAGGTGATTTCACTAACCCGGTCGCGATCATCGACCCAGCGCGCGATCGCCGCTTTCCATGCCCAGGGATTGGCGGCAAAGCCGCGCCGATTAGTGTCCGATCGTGCGTCGATCGCGTCGGCGACATTGGCAGTCAGCGGCAGTTTGAAATTGTCGTAGAATTCCTGCGGCAGCACCGGCACAGTTTCGTTCTGGAAGATGAAATTGCCAAGGCTGTAGAAAATCGGCCTGCGGCGATAGATCTCGATGCCGCGCAGCACGTGCGGGCCGTGGCCGATCACCGCATGGGCGCCGGCATCGATGCAGGCGCGGCTGAATACTTCGACGAACTCCGCGGCGATGGCCTTGTCTTCGCCGAGCTGTTCATGGGCGTGCAGGCTGACCACGACGCGGTCGGCCTGGCGCTGCGCCGCACTGATGGCCGCTACCACACGGGCAACGTCATCGGGGCGTGCGGCGGTGATGACCCCACCGACCGGACCCTCGCGGAAGCGCAGATCACCGAACTGCACCACGCCTGGTGGTGGCGGGGGTGTGAAGCCTTCCTTGACCATCATCTGGTTGCGGCTATTGACGAAACTCGTGGCGGCGAGGGCGGCAAGTGCCGCAAGATCGTCGCGTGGCAGGGTGCGGATGGTGCTGAAACGCAGCGGGTTGATGCCGGGCCGGCCGGTGATATCGACGCGCTGCTGGCCGGCTATCGCGGTTTCGTGCAAGGTTGAGCAGACCGAAATCAATGCCACCCGCCCAATGCGGGTTTCCAGATAGCGCGGCGCGGCGGCCTCGGACAGGTTCGCACCCGCGCCTGCCACCACTGCCTGATGGCGATCAAACGCGGCGGTGGTTGCCATCAGTCCGGCATGGAGGAAATCCAGCGCGTGGTTGGTGGCCAAGGCAAACAGGTTGAAGCCGAGACCTTGCAGATCGGGGATCACCCCGTCGGGTGCCGAGGCCCAGGTGCCGCCACTGATCGCGTTGGCGACCGCGCCAGGACCAGGGGTCAGGGTTTCGACATTGGTGAAACGCGCATCGCAGCCGGCGAGCAGGGCGCGGATCGCGGCTAGCGGCGCGGTATCGGGCAGCCGTCGGGTGATGAAGCTGTCGCCGGTGGCGGCAAAGCTGATGGGATGGGCCATGACGTTCTCCGCAATCCTGGGCAGTTTGCCCGCATTCATGCCTGCCGTCACCACGTGGGCCTTGCCTGTCCCGTCCGTGTGTTTCAACAATGGGGGCAACGCCGAAGGAGAGTTTCCCATGCCCCATGACGGTCACGAACACCCGCACGAACACGCCAAGCCCGCTGTCGATTGGAAGCATAACGGTGTCCGCGTGATCCCGGGTGATCAGCTCGATACCAACACCGCCCAGACCCCGGGCATGAACCGCGCGGCCGCGATTAATCTTGCCCGCGTCGGCGCGCAGAAAATTTGGGCCGGCACCGTCCATATCCATGCCAACGCCAAGACCGGCGCGCATCACCATGGCGCGCTCGAAAGCGTGATTTACGTGATCAAGGGCAAGGCCCGGATGCGTTGGGGCGAAAATCTGGAATACGTCGCTGAAGCGAAAGCCGGTGACTTCATTTTTGTGCCGCCCTATGTGCCGCATCAGGAAATCAATGCGTCACCGGACGAAACTCTGGAATGCGTGCTGGTGCGCAGCGATAACGAATCCGTGGTGGTTAACCTTGATATCGAAGCGGTGGAAAAGCCGGAAAGCGTGTTGTGGATTGATCCGATTCACAAGGCGGCCCCACCGCTTTAAATCCATTAGCGATCTGAGGCACCGATGCGCGCCAGTCTTCGCGAACTCCGCCCCGCTTTGGCCATCCTGGTAGGGACCTCGGTGATGCTGAGCGTCGCCATGGGGCTGCGGCAGAGCCTCGGGCTGTTCATGCCGCATATGACCGACGATCTGAGCATTTCGGTGTCGGATTTTACCGTGGCGATTGCGGTGCAGAACCTAGCATGGGGGTTCCTGCAGCCGATTGCCGGCGCGCTCACGGTGCGGTTCGGGTTCCGCGTGATTATGCTGGTGGGGACGGTGCTTTATATCGTCGGGCTTGCGGTTCTTGCGGCCGCGAACGGGATGGTAATGGTGGTGCTCGGCGCCGGGGTGCTGATCGGCGTCGCGCTGGCCTGCACCGCTTCGGCCATTGCGATGTCGGTGGCGGCGCGGACAGCGTCGCCACGCTTGCGCAGCATGGTATTCGGGATTGTGTCAGCCGCGGGCTCAGTCGGCGCAGCGATCGCGGCCCCGCTTGGGCAGTTTCTCAACACTGATTTTGGTTGGCGCTACGGCGTGATGGGCTTTGTGGTGCTGGCCTGTGTGATGGTGCCGGCAGCGTGGTTTGCTGGGCGCGCCGATGCGATTGTGCTGCCACCCCCGGCCGCGGGCAGTGTCGATGGCGGTTCGGCCGGGCAGGCGTTCATGGCGGCCATCCGCAGCCTGCCGTTTATGGTGATGGCGGTGGCCTATTGCGTCTGCGGGATGCAGTTGGTGTTCCTGACCACACATTTGCCATCCTATCTCGCGCTTTGTGGCATGGACCCGATGCTGGGTGCCCAGGCGCTTGGGGTGATCGGGGCGGCCAATATTGTTGGCAGTCTGTTTTTCGGTTGGGCGGGCGGGCGCTGGAACAAGCTGGTGCTGCTCGGGTTGATTTACCTGGTGCGCTCGGTGGTCCTCGCCGTTTATTTTATCGCCCCGCCAACGCCTGCCGGCACGCTGGTGTTTGCGGCCCTGATGGGACTAACCTGGCTCGGGGTGGCGCCGTTGGTGGCCGGCGCGGTGGCGGAGTTGTTCGGGTTGCGTTGGCAGGCGATGATCCAGGGCATTGCCTTTGTCGCGCATCAGCTTGGTAGTTTTGCCGGCGCGTTTGGCGGCGGGGTGTTGTTTGATTTGTCCGGCAATTACGATCTTGCGTGGCGCCTCGGCGTAGCAACCGGCCTGGTCGCGGGTGCGGTGCAGATCAGCATAGCGTTGTTCCGGCCAAGCAAACCGCCTCGCCTCGCGGTTGCCTGAACGGCTTTGGACTGGCGGTTCGCCGTTTGTCAGTTTGGGTATAATCCGACCCTGTGACACGCCCCGCCAACCGACGACGCTTCCCGACGGACGGCACGCCCTGGAGGCTTGTTTTCGCGATCATTATTCGTCCAATCGAAGCCGATTGAACGAATAATGATCTAGGGTCTGTTGAGGTTCACCGTGAATTGATGATGGCTCCTGCGAGATAGATCAACGCGGAGAAGCTTTGGTCTGTCTTGTCGGCCCGCATGGCGATCCTCTTGAACTCTTTAAGTTTACCAAAGAAGTTCTCGATAAGGTGA
>CALQTN020000087.1 GCA_943333505.2 Asaia bogorensis
TATCGCAGCAATGATTACTCGGTGCCGACGCGGTACGGCTTTCAGGATGTCCTGGTGAAGGGCTTCGTGGATGAGGTGGTGATCCTGTGCGGTGGCAAGGAGATCGCCCGCCATCCGCGCTGCTACGCCCTGGGGGCATTCGTGGCCGACCCGCTGCATTACCTGGCCCTGATCGAGACCAAGCCGAACGCGCTCGACCAGGCGGCGGCGTTGCAGGGCTGGAACCTGCCGGAAGTGTTCCAGCATCTGCGCCATCTGCTCGAGGCGCGCATGGGCAACCGCGGCAAGCGTGAGTTCATCCAGGTGCTCAGGCTGCTCGAGGCGATGTCGCTGGAGGTTGTCACGGCTGCGGTGCGCCAGGCGATCCATTCGGGTGCCATCGGGTTCGATGCAGTCAAGCTGATCGCGCTGGCGCGGATCGAGCGGCGGCCTGTTCGCCTCGATCTGGCGGCCTATCCACATCTGCCCAAGCTGATGGTGCAGACGACGCGGGCGGCGGATTATGCGGCGTTGGTGCCGGGGATCGCCGCATGACCGGCAAGGCGATGGCCGATGCCATGCCGGCGGGTACGACGAGCGGGACGCCACAGGTGTTGCTCGCGCATCATCTCAAGCAACTCAAGCTGCCGACGGTGCTGCGCGAGTATGACAAGGTGGCCCGCGAATGCGCTCGGGAGGGCGTTGATCACCCCCGCTACCTGCTGCGACTGGTCGAACTTGAGCTGATCGACCGCGAGCGGCGCATGGTGGAGCGGCGCATCCGTGCGGCCCGGTTCCCTGTCGTGAAGAACTTCGACACCTTCGACTTCATCGCCATACCCGGGCTCAACAAGATGCTGGTCCTCGAGTTGGCCCGCTGCGAATACATCCTTCGCCGTGAGAACATCATAGCGCTTGGCAACAGCGGCACGGGCAAGACCCATGTGGCGCTCGCGCTGGGGCTTGCCGCCTGCCAGAAGGGGTTCAGCGTTGGGTTCACGACCGCGGCCGCGTTGGTCAGCCAGTTGCTGGAGGCGCGCGACGAACGGCGGCTGCTGAAGCTGCAGCGGGACCTGGCCTCGGTGAAGCTGCTGATCATCGACGAGCTCGGTTACGTTCCGCTGTCACCCAGCGGCGCCGAGCTGTTGTTCGAGACCTTCTCGCAGCGCTACGAACGCGGTTCGACCATCGTGACATCGAACCTGCCGTTCGAGGACTGGACCTCGGTGCTGGGTTCGGAGCGGCTGACCGGTGCGCTGCTGGACCGGCTCACCCACCACGTCAGCATCCTGACGATGAACGGCGACAGCTACCGCCTGAAGCAATCGGCCGGGCGCCGGCGTGTGGTCGCCAGGGCGGAGCAAAACCAGGCCCACGCCGCCGCTCCAGAGACCGGCAAAATCACACAATCCTGACCGACTTTGCTGGCGCCACCTTGCAACCAGGCCCCCGATCGGGGGCCTGGTTGCAAGGCATCACGCCGCGAACGAGTGGCCTGCTTTTACTCCGCCACACTGGCCTGGAATTCGACCGCCGTTGACATACCCCAGGATGCCACGTCAGCGCAGTAGATAACCGCGTAGCAATCACACCGAAACGGTCCTGGCCGGACGCTTACGGTGAAGACCAGACGCTTACGACTTATGTAGGGGACGTGCTGCGGCTGACGTTGCTGGCGCCGTGGGTGGTGGAGGCGATCATGGAGGGGCGGCAGGTGACGGAGATGACGCTGCCGGTGTTGATGAAGCCGTTTGCGTTGGATTGGGCGGGGCAGCGTATCAAAGGCGAGCCCAACGAGAGCACTAACCATGCCATTGGCCTGGCTCGAAAGTGTGATTTAATATAGCTGTCGCTTATGAACCCCAGTAGTCTGGCGTGAGCTTTGCAGGTCGGAAGGGGGATGCTTTTTGTGCTTTCGCCATCAAGGAAACCCAAACCGTCAAGGAGCGGACATAGGTCACTTTACCTTCTAATGTCACATCTTGTGGGTTAGCTGAGTGTGCGCTCCCTAAAATGGAAGCCTGTCACCAAATTCACGCTGGGATCCGTTTCCTCCAGGGTGGTCAATTCAGCGTGGAGTTCACCGAACTCGCCTCCGGGCTTCAGGTCGACGGCCTCTCGTTCTTGGACGGCTTTGAAGCCGTAACGGCCAACCCGGGCCATGTCGAAGAGGAAGAAGTCCGGCTCCAAGTGGACTGCCGAGGCTCCATCAAGTCCTCTCACGAAGAGCGGAAACAATAGGAGTCCGTCGCCGCTGGCGAGATCAAAAACGAAGACAAACTCTTGGGCGAAGCTCTCGGGTCCCTCGAAGATGTAGATGTCGTTGAACGCAGATGAATGGCCGCGGGCGCTGCGGAATATGCCAGTGTAACTGTTTGTGCTGAACGCCTTCTTCTGCGCTTGCTCGAAGTAACCGAAAATCCGACCATCGAAAACCTTTGCGAGCGCATTGCCGAACTGTTCGAGCACCCGCGGCCAATCCACCTCCTCCGCCTTCTTGCCGTGCTTTCCTGGCGCAACCTGCGCGACAGCGTGGTCCATCTCGGCGAGCGATGATCCCTCGAGCAGTGGCAGAAGCTGCTTGCAGAAGTTCCAGCGCCGCCCGCTAGCCTTTGCCATGTCTTTCAGCATCCCCCAGAGCGGGCCCGCGGAGCACTGGCGGAGGCCCTTGAAGTGGGCGCTGCGACCGCCATAGACCAAGCGGTGTTCCGCGTAGGCGGTGTAGACGGCCAGCGCGAGCATGCCTTCCATCGCTTCCCGCGAAGCCTTCGTCATTCTCTCGTCACCCGTCGCCGAGATCAGTTTCGCCAGGGGATTCGCAGCCGGGTAAGGGAGGATATCCACAAGCGTGCTTAGGCTCCGCCAAGTCTTGTCCATCGATCGGGCAGTATAGGCCTGAATGTCTGTACCGTCGACGTAGCTCACCGAGGACGTGCTCGTGCCGAAGTCGAGTCCGAGGTAAGTCGAACCACCAACCGCCTCTGTCGCGAACGTCATGTCAAGATAAAAGGGCTTGCCCTTGACAGGGGTTGTGCGTCCGTCCCTGTCACCGTGCCCATATAGGAAGGTCGGCTCAGCAGTCCCATCCTCGCGAACGAGCAGTTCGACACCGACTGTAGGACCGACACTCACGCTGCTGGGTGTCGGCAGGCGACAGTCGAGATTCTGTCGTGCCTCCATGTCTTCCGTGTCGAAGGACGATCGCATGAAATAGTAGTCTAGCGAGCGGGAGGGTAGGTAGGTCGGGCGGACCTTCCAGCGCATTGGTTGGCTTATGAATTTCTTAAGGAATGTTGCGGATGGCAGCAGCACACCATCATCGATCTCGGAAACTCGGAGATCTTTGTCGTCCGAGGTGAATCGCTTGAACTCTACCCCATTGCCGTTCGCGCTCAGCCCGAGGCAGAGGCGGTTGTAGGTAACGGCGCGGAAGTCCCCGTCCCCGTCCGTGTAGAATCGCCTCGCGCACTCGATCGCTAAGCCTTTTGCAACGATCTCTTGGAAGTTCTCTCCTAGTTCCAGCACCTCGGCTTCCCGAAGGGCATCGCTGAAATCACGCTCCAGGAGCGGCTTCAGCCAGCGGATATTTGAGGATCCACCCGACAGCAGGACCACCGTGATCGGTTTCGTGCCGAGTTCGTCCTTGGCTCGCTGCAGCGTCTCGCGGACGGCGGGTAGGAGACCGGGCTTCCAGACCTTCTGTTCGAACACGTCCCAGAATAATGCTGCATCGAGTCGAATAGGTGTCGTGGGTGAGTCGCTGTCGAGTGGGCGGGTGGGCACGTCCACCGAGCAACCCAGTCCGCGCTGCACCTCCGCGTCGAGCTTCCAGGTAGACATGCCGTTGCACACTACGCACTTTGCTTGCTCGACCGATTGCAAAAGGCGTCGGTAATTCTTCGCAAACGCAGCATATTTCTCGTTAACGAGAGCTAAATCGTCAAGGTTCTTAAGGCGCGGGTATTCTCGCAGTGCCCCGTTCAGAGCCGTGCGGTCGGGACCCTTCTGTATCACCCGGAAGAGCAGCGCTTCAGCTAAATGGCGATTGACCGCGAAGCCTCCTACCGCCACCGACTTAGCCGCAAGCGGTTTGGCATTACGACCCGATTGACTGATGTCGCCTGTTTTGGTCGTTTCGATGACGCAGGTGTCAAAGGTTCCGCCACCGAAGTCGACGACAAGTGCGACGTTAGAAGCCTTTTGTGCTACTAGGACATGACGTACGCCATAGCGGTAATATTGAAAGACGGCAAATGGCTCGGGCATAAAGTCAATCTCTTCAAACCGGCCGTAGAGGATGCGCTTCATGCTCTGTCGATAGTTCTGCAGCCAGCGCTCGTGCGGCATGCTGGCGCTGGAAAGGGCGAGTGGCTCAGCAACGAGGATCTTTGTCGGTCGAGCACGACCGTCCCGCTCAATGCAATCAAGAGCGCTCATTATCAAGCGGTCGGTAAAGTCCTTAGCTATACCGAGGATTGACCGTGCCCCATCCGTCCGCTGCGCCAGTTTTGTCGGATCCTCGTTTCCGATCTCGACCTTGAAGTCCTCCCTCAGATCCGAGGGGTTCTCGCAGCCGCGAAGAGCGTCTGCTCCGACCAGCGCCCTACCACTTTCGTAACGGACGACTGTCGGCACCGTGGTGCTGCCGTCGACTAGGACCTGGCGCACGCCGGTAACGAAGAGTTCCCTCTGTTGCCGCATTCCCACCGAAACCCCGCATAATTGGAGCCGAACCTAAGTGAGCACAACGGCACCCCCTAGTGACACGATACCGCGAACAATGTTGTATCAAGCCCGGAAATACAATAGCCTCCCGCCATCTAAAGTGCCGTTGGCGGCTTGTCGGAATGTATGCCGATAAACCGACGAGACTGCTTTACTTCGTTGATCGTTTTTGAAAAAGATCGCAAAAAACTAAATCGTCGAGGCAATCGTGGAAGGGTGGCAGCCGGCGGAGATGACGCTGCCGGTGTTGATGAAGCCGTTTGCTTTGGACTGGGTGGGGCAATCAGCAGGGGCTTGTGGCAAAAGCGAAGATTCGCACCCAGCCGCGACCGCCAACCAGAACAAGATGCCAACTCTCGTGCTGCCTACGTAATATGGAATTCAATGATTTCAGCGCATTGAAACCTTGGGGTTAAATCGGCCAACACCCAAGGTCCGGAGAGAATTCGCTCTCTGGAGAGCAAAACGGCCGTTCGTTGCACCCCTGCACACCACAAGGTATCGCGCAAAAACCGCGGGAATCCTAGGCTTTTCGCTGCGGGTCACCGTAGTGGAGAATTTGTTTGGGATTGTCGATTGGAGCAGCGGTCGGAGCCAGAGGCTAACCTTCTCTGGGGCTTGCCAGCGGGTCTGCTAGCGTGGCCTGAGGCAGCTATTATAGATTATTAAAGTATCTCAATAGTTTGGATGGATAACGTCGCTAAGGGCTAGCCCCGAAGCCAATCGCGTGCCTGAAGGCGCAGGCCGTCGACACAGAACAGGGTGAGGTTTGGCCGCAAAGCCGACACTCCCTCTTGGGGGTCATTCCGATGGATGCCGCAGGCCGTTGATCAGCGCGGTAGCAAAGCGCTCGAAGCCGGTGTCGAGTGGGCGGCTGACGCCATCTTCCCAGCGTAGAATGAAGGCACGACCGGACAGCGCTTCGGAATGACGCGCGATGGCGGGGTAACGCCCGTCGGTGAGCATGGCGACATGGGCGTGCTGCGCCGCGCGCCAGGCCGCGGTGTCGTCATCGGGCGCGCGGGCGAACTCCAACGTGACGAAGCCGACCATGCCGGCGATTACCGCGTTATAGGCGTCGGCCAGCGCGGGGCCGGAGTAGCCGGCCCGCTCCAACGCCCAGACGACGCCTTCAACGAGGTCCGCCTGCACCCCGGCATTGGATACCAGCCGGGCCCCTAGCAGAGGGGCGGCATTGGGGTGACGGCCGATCGCTGCGCGGTAGCGCCGGAACAGATCCATCAGCCAATCCGTCCAAGCGATCGTCGGATCGAGTTGGGGTGTGATGCCATCGATCACCCGGGCTGCGACCTCAGCCAGCAGACCATTCCGTCCCCCAGGAACGTGCCAGTAGATCGCTGTCGGAAACACACCAAGGTCTCGCGCCACCTCGCGCAGACTGAACGCTTCCAGCCCCACCCGGTCGAGACAGGCGAGTGCTGCGTCAGCGACGTGCTGTGGCGTGAGGTCGCCTCGGCGGGATGCGGTTTTCAGCTTGGCGCTTGGCATGGGGCTCCTGTACGCTAGACAGGAATATGGTGACTGCCCTAGCGTCACGTCAATCACCAAAACGGGCCGTTCCGATGCATCAGGTCAATGTCGCTGCGAGGGTCGCATGACCCGGCTCTCCCGCGAGGCCATGCGGGGCCGCGCCCAGGGCGTGCTGGGGCCGATCGACCCAGCGGACCTTGGTCCGACCCTGATGCATGAGCACCTGCTGTGGGACATCCGCACGCCGGGGATGCGGGCTGATCCGGACCAGGGGCCGGAGATCACGCTGTGCAACTGCTTCGCCATCAACTACGCCCGCAAGCGCAAGGTGCCGGGCAACTACCGGCTGAGCTGCGAGGCGACGGCGACGGATGAGCTGAAGCTGCTGGCCGCCGCCGGCGGGCGGACGGTGGTGGAGCTGTCCTCGGGCGGGCTCGACCCGCGGCCGAACGGGCTGGTGGCGCTGGCGCGCGATGCCGGCGTGAACGTCATCATGGGCTGCGGCCACTATGTCGACGAGTACCAGCCGGCGGCGAACCGGGCCCGTTCGGTGGAGAGCTTTGCCGCCGAGATGGTGGATCAGGTCCAGGTTGGTGCGTGGAACACCGATGTTCGCGCTGGCATCATTGGCGAGATCGGGTGCCAGGCGCCGTGGACGGACACCGAGAAGCGGGTGATGGCGGGCGCGATCCTCGCGATGCAGGAGACCGGGGCGGCGCTCAACGTGCATCCGGGCCGCGACCCCGACCAGCCGCAGGAGGTCGCGGATTTCGTTCGCGCGCATGGGGCGGATCCGGGCCGCGTCATCATCAGCCATATCGACCGCACCATCTTCGACGAGGACCGGCTGCTGCGCCTAGCCGACAGCGGCGTCGTAATCGAGTTCGACCTGTTCGGCCAGGAGCAGTCGTACTATTCGCTCGGCGATATCGACATGCCAAATGACGCCACAAGGCTGCGGATGATCCGGGCTCTGATCGCGCGCGGGCATCTCGATCGTGTCGTGATCAGCCATGACATCTGCTACCGCACAAGGCTGACGACGTTCGGCGGCCATGGCTATGCGCACATCTTCGCCAACGTGGTGCCACTTATGGTGGCGCGCGGGTTCAGCGAGGCCGAAATCAAAGCGATAACCGTCGGCAATCCCCGTCGGCTGCTGACCTTCATATGAGGACCACATGAGCGACACGCCGCTATCGCCTGCAGCACGTTCCGGGCGGATCGCGCTGCTGATCTATCCCGGCTTTACCGCGCTCGACCTGTTTGGGCCGCACCATATGCTGGCCGGTGCGATGCCGGAGCGGCTCGACCTGGTGGCGAACACCAGGGATCCGGTGGTGACGGATACGGGTGCCATGATCACGCCGAGTGCGGCTTTCGACGAGATCGAGCCGGGGCTCGACGTGCTGCTGGTGCCGGGTGGAACCGAGGGGACGCTGGCGGCGATGCAGGATGGGCCGACGCTGGACTTCCTCGCGGCCCAGGGCGCCCGGGCGCGGTACGTCACGAGCGTATGCACCGGCTCGCTGATCCTTGGTGCGGCCGGACTGCTACACGGGCGACGAGCAACCTCGCATTGGCTGACGCTGGAGGTGCTGCCGATGTTCGGCGCCATTCCAGTGGCTGAGCGAGTGGTGGAGGACGGCAACGTGATTACCGGCGCCGGCGTCAGTGCCGGACTTGACCTCGGGCTGACGGTGGTCGAACGCCTGCGCGGAACGGCTCATGCCCAGCGGGTGCAACTCGTGGCGGAATATGACCCACATCCGCCACTTGCATCTGGCAGTCCAACCCAGGCGCCTGCTGACATCACAGCCACCGCCCGAGCCTACTTCGTGCCATTTATGGCCCGCTTGCGGGAGGCGGCTAGCAAGCCGGTCCGGTGAAGATCGACGGACGCTTGCGGCGTTGAAATCTCACGAAGCGTCTCTTGATGGACGCTTGCTTCAAACTTCGTTTACTTAGTGCAGACTATTCGGCTCACTCAGAGCCGATTGCCCGCGGCGTCTGCAAGGCGTAACTGTTGGATCGAAACCTCCTGTACCGTGAATGATGAACCTCGGGCTGCATGACATGAGAGGCATCCGCAGGACCGCACCGGTCCTGTTGGCGACGCTTGCCATCCTCGTGCGCATTCTGGTTGCGATGCTGCCCCTGTCCGCCGAACCGGCTGACGCCGCCCGCGCCGATGCCGCCGCCTTCCTCGCCCTGATGGGCGGCACGATCTGCCATGCCGACGCGGCACAGCCGGGAGATCCCGCGGGCCAGGATCATGGCAGCCACGACCATGACTGTGCACTTTGCCCGGCCTGCCTTGGCGTTGGGGCTGTCCAGGTGACTTTGCCCGTCTCGCTGCCGGTGCCCGCGCAAGTGGCCGTCGTTCGCTTCGTCCTGCCCGCCGCCGGCGCTGGCCCGCCGTCGTCGCCGTTCGCGACGGCTCGCCCCCGAGGTCCTCCCGTCACCGTCTGATCCCCGGCCGAACCGTCGCGTCCGCGCGACGGCTGCGCATGCCCATTGGACAGACCGACGGAGACCATCCCCATGACCGCATCACCGCTGCGCCTGTCCCGGCGCAGCGCCCTGCTGCTGCCGCTTGCCGCCGCCCTGCCGGGCCGCGCCCGCGCCGCGATGCCGCCGATCACCGATGCGATTGGCCGCACAATCACCCTCAAGGCGCCCGCCGAACGCATCGTGCTCGGCTTCAACTACGAAGAATTCACAGCTGTCGCTGGCGTCACCGGCTGGGATCGGGTGGTGGGCTTTGGTCGCACCTTGTGGGCGGGCTGGCGCCCCGCGATCTTCAACCGCTACCGGCAGGTGATTCCCAATCTCGACAAGGTTGTCGACGTCGGCCACACCGATGACAACAGCTTCAGCCTCGAACGGGTGCTGTCGCTGCGGCCCGATCTGGTGGTGATGGCCGAATGGTCGTTCAGCGTGCTGCAACCCCAGGTCGCGCAATTGGAAGCGCTGGGCATTCCGGTCCTGGTGATCGACTACAACGCGCAAATCCCCGCCCGCCACGCCGCCAGCACCATCGCTTTAGGTATCGCCACTGGCAATGCGGAGCGCGGCCAGGCGCTCGCCGACATGTATCTTGGCCGCGTCGCCCAGATCCAGAAGCGGGTCGAGGGTGTCGCCCGCAAGCCGCGCGCCTATGTCGAACTCGGCCAGGCCGGCGCCGCAACCTTCGGCAATACCTATTGGCAGGGCATGTGGGGGCGGATTTTCGATCTGCTCGGCGCGGACAATATCGCCGCCGGCCATATCGCCAAGGCCTGGGGACCGCTGTCACCGGAATATATCATCGCCGCCAACCCGGAGTACGTCTTCATCGCCGGGTCATCCTGGGTAAACAGTCCGAATGCGGTGCTGACCGGGTTTGACGCCGACATCGCCACCACCCGCGCCCGGTTGGCGCCCTATGGCCAGCGCCCTGGCTGGGCCGGCATCACCGCCGTTCGCACCGGCGAATTGCACGCCATCGAACACGGGCTGTGCCGCGCGCTGTTTGACTACACGGCCATGCTCTACCTCGCCAAGCAGATGCATCCGGACCGCTTCGCCGACGTCGATCCGGTGGGCGAACTGCGCCGGTTCCATGAGCAATATCTGCCGGTCAAGTTCGAGGGCACCTGGATGGCACGCCTTACCCCGACCACCGCCTGAATGCCGTAGCAAGGAAAATCCCATGTCCCACGCCATTTCCCGCCGCAGCGCCCTGCTGCTGCCGCTCGCCGCTGCCCTACCCGGCCGCGCCCATGCCGCCATGCCGCCGATCATCGATGCGATGGGCCGCACGGTCGCCTTGAAAGCGCCCGCCGAACGCATCGCGCTCACGTTCCAGTATGAGGAATTCACCGCCGTTGGGGGTGTCGCCGGCTGGAAGCGCGTCGTCGGCTTCAACCGCCGGCAATGGGCGGTCAATCGCACATCGCTATGGAACCGTTACCAGAAGGTGATCCCCAACCTCGCCAGCCTGCCCGATTTCGGCGAACTCGGCGAAGGCAGCTTCAGTCTGGAAACCTTGCTTGGTGCTCGGCCAGACCTGGTGGTGATGATCGCCTATGACTTTAAGGCCAACGGGCCGCTGGTTCAGAAGATCGAGGCGGCCGGCATCCCGATCCTGGTGCTGGATTTCCAGGCCCAGGATGTTGCCAAGCACATCGCCGGCACGCTCGCGCTCGGGGCGGCGATTGGCGAAAATGACCGCGCCCGCGACCTCGCCGAGCTATATCGCCGCCAGACCGACGATCTCGTCCGCCGCATCGCCGGCAAGCCGACGCCGCGCGCCTATTTCGAACTCGGCTCGGGCGGCCCGAAAGTGATCGGCAACACCTATAACGGCGCGATGTGGGGCCGGTTGGTAGAATCCGCCGGTGGGGCCAACGTCGCCGCCGGCAAAATCGCCGGCCCCTGGGGGCCGATGGCGCCGGAAGCGCTGCTTGCCGCCCAGCCGGAATTCGTCTTCCTGACCGGATCGGCCTGGGCCAATGCCGAGGGCGCCATTCGCACCGGCTACGATGTCGATGAGAAGACTGCCCGCGACCGCTTGCTGGGCTATGTCAACCGGCCGGGCTGGAGCACCTTGCCGGCAACCAAGGCGGGCAATGTGTTCGCCATCGACGCCGGGCTTGCGCGCGCGCTGTGGGACTGGACGGCGATGCAATATATCGCCAAGCAACTCCATCCCGCCGAATTCGCCGACGTGGATCCGCTGGCCAATCTGGCGAAATTCCATGCCACCTACATGCCGGTTCCGTTCGAAGGGACCTGGATGGCGCGCCTCGGCAACACCAACACATGACCGGCGCAGTTGCCGCGGGGTGGCGTGCCGCCAACCTGCGGCGGTTTGGCGTCCTCGGGCTGGTTATCGTCGGTCTGGCGGCAAGCTTCGCGCTTGATCTCGCCACTGGGCCGGCGATGCTGCCAGTACGCGCCGTGCTGGCGGTGCTCGCGGGGCAATCGTCCGACCCGATGCTGGTGGCGATCGTGCAGCAACTGCGCCTGCCGATCGCCATCATGGCAGTGCTGGTGGGCGCGGCGCTGGGGATATCGGGGATGGTGATGCAGACCATTCTCAATAATCCGCTGGCGAGTTCCTATACGCTGGGCATCTCCGCCGGTGCCGGGTTTGGCGCCGCGCTGGCGATCGTCGCCGGGGCGGTGCTGCCGGTGCCGGAGGATATATCGGTTCCGATTGCCGCCTTCGCCTTTGCCGGCCTCGCTTGTGCGATGGTCGGCGGGGTGGGGCGTTTGCGCGGGGCGACGCCCGATATGCTGGTGCTGGCCGGGATCGCCTGCCTGTTCCTGTTCCAGGCGTTGTTGTCGCTGCTGCAATTCCTCGCGTCTCCCGAAGCCTTGCAGCAGATCGTGTTCTGGCTGTTCGGCAGTTTGCAACGCTCCAGCTTGGGTAAGACCGCGTTGGTGGCGGTGGTCCTGGCGCTGGTATTGCCAGTGCTGCTGGCGGATGCCTGGGCGCTGACCGCCTTGCAACTGGGTGATGAACGGGCGCGCTCGCTCGGGGTGCGGGTCGATGCTTTGCGGCTGCGCGCCTTCGTGGTGGTCTCGCTGCTGACTGGGGCGGCGGTCGCCTTTGTCGGCACCATCGGCTTTGTCGGGCTGGTCGCACCCCATATCGCGCGGATGCTGGTCGGCGAAGACCAGCGCCACGCATTGCCGGCCTCCGCCCTGATCGGCGCGCTGCTGCTGTCGGCGGCGTCGGTTGCCAGCAAGGCGATCATGCCCGGCACGGTGTTTCCGATCGGCATCGTGACGGCCTTGCTCGGCGTGCCGTTCTTCGCCTGGTTGGTGCTGCGGAGGGCGGTCGCATGAGGCTCGATAGTCAGAATGTCAGCGTCCGCTATGGCCGGCATATCGCGGTCAATTCGGTCGATCTCGCCGTCGCGCCCGGTGAAATCCTCGCCATTCTCGGCCCCAACGGCTCCGGCAAGTCGTCCTTGTTGCGCGCACTTGCCGGGGTGATCGGCCATGATGGCGACATCACCTGGGCCGGCCCCACCACCGCCATCGGCTACATGCCGCAGGACAGCGCCACACGCGCTATGCTGACGGTGTTCGAGGTGGTGTTGCTGGGTCGCATGCGATCGCTGTCATTTCGCGTCGCGCCCGATGATCTGGCCGCCGCCGAGGCTGCGATGGCCGAAATCGGGGTCGCCGATCTCGCCAGTCGTCGCATCGGCACCTTGAGCGGCGGGCAGCGCCAACTGGTGTTCATCGCCCAGGTGCTGGCCGGCAATCCGCGCGCGCTGCTGTTGGATGAACCGACCAGCGCGCTCGATATCGCCCACCAGCTGGCGGTGCTGGCGCTGTTGCGCGATGTCACCAGGCGCCGGGGCCTCACCACGATTGCGGTTCTGCACGACCTCAACGCCGCCGCCCGCTTTGCCGATCGGCTGGCGCTGCTACATCGGGGCCGGCTGGTCGGGGTTGGCGGCGCTGATGACATCCTGACGGTAGACCGTTTGCGCGCGGTATTCGATGTCGAGGTCGCCATCGATGCCGGGTCCGACGGGCATCCGGTCGTGCTGCCATTGCGCGCGGCCAGTCGTGAATTAAATTCGTTGCAAAAAGGGAAAATAGCATCATGACCGACGCCCCACCGGACTGGACCGGGTCTGAAAAAATCACCTTCCTGATCTATCCCGGCTTCACCGCGCTCGACATGGTTGGCCCGCACTACATGCTGTCGGCGCTGAGGGGCGCCAAGGTGCAGGTGGTGGCGAAAACCCGCGATCCGCTGCGCAGCGATAATGGCCTGGTGTTCACCCCCGATGCCAGTTTCGAGGATTGCGATCGCGAGATCGATATTTTCTGCATCCCCGGCGGCACTGTCGGCACCATGGCGCTAATGCGCGATCCGCCGAGCCTCGGCTTTGTCCGCCATGTCGGCGGCAAGGCGCGCCTGGTGACCTCGGTCTGCACCGGATCGCTGATCCTGGGTGCCGCCGGATTGTTGGATGGCTACAAGGCCACCTCGCACTGGCTCACCAAGCCGCTTTTGCCGACTTTTGGCGCTATTCCGACCGACGGCCGGGTGGTGCGCGACCGCAATCGGATCACCGGTGGCGGCGTGACGGCCGGGATTGATTTCGGCCTGACCCTGGTTGGCGAATTGCGCGGCAAAACCTATGCCCAGGGCGTGCAGTTGACCGCCGAATACGCCCCCGCGCCGCCGTATGATGCCGGGACCCCGGACCGCGCGCCGGCCGAGGTCAGCGCCATGCTCGCCACGATGTATGCGGGCTTCCTCGCGGAGGTCGAAGCGGCGAGCCGGGACGCCGCGGCGCGCGTTGCGGACCTTTAGGGCAAGCGGTTGCCGTGTTTGTGGATCGCGGGCAAAGATAGCGTGCGTCCAGCCTGGCGCGATGGATTTCTCGCGCATCCTAACAGGACCAATGACCCCAATTTTGCTTGAACCTTTGACGATCACGCGTTTGCCCGACGATGCCACCGCCACGCACCGCGATGCGCGCGGCTTCTGCCTTGATGTCATCAGGGAGGTTTATGGCTTCGACTATCGCCCCGATTGGCATGCCGATCTGGATTCGCTTTGTGCTCGCGCCGAGGAAAATCAGTACGCGGCGCGCAACCAAGGCGGGTTCTGGCTGGTGACCAACGATGGCGGCGCGCTGATCGCCACGATCGGCCTCAAAAAATTGACCTGGCAGCCGCGCCTGCTGGCCGATCTGGCGACGCGCTATCCCGACAGCCGCCGCATCGCGACCCTGACCCGCGCCTATATCCACCAGGATTTTCGCGGCCAGGGGCTTGGCGCGCGCCTCACCCGGATATGCGAAGCAGCGGCCCGAGAGATGGGCTATCGAACGATTTACCTGCACACCAACGCCGACGCCGATGCCGCGATGCGGTTCTGGCGCGGGCAGGGCTGGTCCGGCTTCGGCCAGTTCGGCATCAGCGCCCATTTCGAAAAACACCTGCCCGAGGAGTGATGCCGTGGCGAAATCTGTGACCCGCATTGGCCGCCGCGCCGCCCTGGCGCTGCCGCTTGCCGTGGCATTGCCCGGCCGGGCGCGGGCATCGCTATCGGTCGTCGATGCCATTGGCCGACAGGTCACGCTTGATCGCCCAGCGACGCGCATCGTGCTTGGCTTCAATTTCGAGGAATTCACGGCCATCGCCGGCAGTGTGGGCTGGGACCGGGTGGTCGGCTATGCGAAAACCCAATGGTCGATCAATCGGGCGACCGCCTTCGCCCGCTACGCCGCCGCGATCCCGCGGCTCAACAATTTGCCCGATATCGGCAATCAGGAGGCCGGCAATTTCAATGTCGAGACCATTCTGGCGTTGCGCCCCGACGTGGTGATCCTGCCGGAAGTGTGGATGGCCCCGCTAAAGGAACGCATCGCCTTGATCGAAGCGACCGGCGTGAAGGTCGTGATCGTCGACTACAATGCGCAAATTCCGGCGCGCCATGTTGCCAGTACCCTGGCGATGGGCGCGATCGCCGATGCAGGCCCGCGCGCGGAAGAACTGGCGGCCCTTTATACCGCGCGCCTCGCCGATATTCAGCGCCGGGTGGCAAGCGTCGGGCCAAGGCGTTCGGCTTATATCGAGCTTGGCCAGGCCGGCGCCGGCAGCGTCGGCAACACCTACTGGAAGGCGATGTGGGGCCGCATCCTCGATCTGATCGGCGCCGACAACATCGCGGCCGGCAAGATCGGCGGCGGCTGGGGCCCGATGAGCGCGGAGGCGGTCCTGGCGGCCAACCCCGACGCTATTTTCATTGCGGGATCATCCTGGCTGAACCGGCCGAACGCGGTGCTGACCGGCTATGGGATCGCGGCGGCGACCACCCGCGCGAGCCTCGCCCCCTATGCCCAACGCCCCGGCTGGCAGGGCCTCGCGGCAATCAAGACCGGCGAAGTTTATGGGATCGAACACGGCCTGTGCCGGGCGTTGTACGACTACACCGCCATGCAATACCTCGCCAAACAGCTTTACCCGGCCGCGTTTCGCGATGTCGATCCGGTGGCGGAACTGCGCCAGTACCATGAAAAATATCTGCCGGTGGCCTTCGACGGCACCTGGATGATCCGCGCGGCGGACGCGGGTTAAACCCGCGCCTCCGCCCCGCTTGCCATCGACCCCATCATCGCTTCCAGCACCCGCATTGCCTGGGCGCCGTCGGCTATGCCGGGCGCGTCGTTGGCGTCACCGCGCACCGCTTTGAGGAATTCACCGAGCAGCGCGTGATAGCCCTTGTGGTCTTCGTTGGCCGCGGCGGTGAAGTTCGGCTCCCACACCAGCGTATCGACCGCCGGATCGAGCGTCGCCGCCGGATCGGAGTAAGCGTCTGGTCTTCACCGTGTAGCGAAGCATACGAAACTCGGCGATTTTGCTGATCTCTGGAACGCCCCTCTGGACTCCAGAAGGAGGTATGTTTGACGGAAGTAGACATTCTGGCACCTTCGGATCGGCGTCGGATATGGAGTGCACGGGAGAAGGCGGCGTTTCTGGCGGAGATCGATGCCGAAGGCGGCAAGGTTCGGTTGGTGGCGCGACGA
>CALQTN020000088.1 GCA_943333505.2 Asaia bogorensis
CTTAAAGAGTTCAAGAGGATCGCCATGCGGGCCGACAAGACAGACCAAAGCTTCTCCGCGTTGATCTATCTCGCAGGAGCCATCATCAATTCACGGTGAACCTCAACAGACCCTAGATCATCATTCGTTCAATCGGCTTCGATTGGACGGATAAAGATGATCGTGAAAACAAGAGTCTAGAGCGTGTCTGCTGAACCAACTTCAAAAGATCATGCTCTACGGTGCCTTGTCGGCCTTGAACACGATACGCCGCGACAAATTGAAATTGAAAATCATCGCGGCGGGAATCCCCGCCATCACCGGGATGATCGGATGGTCAGCGCAATAAACGCTCACGGTAATCAGCAGCATATAGACGCCCCGATTAATGAGAAAACCGACGAAATTAGCCGACATAAATGCCGCCCACTGCCGCCATAGCCCAGCGCCGCTGCGACGGTCACGAAACGTCCATTGCCGGTGCAGCCACCAATTCATTGTTGCTGCTACACAATAGCCGAGAATGCCCGCGATATGCAGACCCACCCAGGCTTTGCTGGCGTAAATCGTCCCCGCATCCAAAACCAAGCCGAGCAGACCGACCATGGCAAAACGAAGAAATTGTCGGGCAACGATCATCCGCGGCGGCGATAGGAATCGAGCCAATATTTTGTCCATATGACCGCTTACATGCTTCGTCGCGGCGTTCCAACGTGCCGAATTGCTATCTCTGGCAGGCATCGCCATGCTCGCCCCGCAACAGCGTTCGCCCGGAGCCATCCCATGATCATCGGCACCGCCGGCCATGTCGACCACGGCAAGACCACTTTGATCCGCGCCCTGACCGGGATCGATGCTGATCGCCTGCCGGAGGAAAAGCGCAGGGGCATGACGATCGATCTCGGCTATGCGTATGCCGACGGCCTGGGCTTTGTTGACGTGCCGGGGCATGAACGCTTTGTCCACACCATGCTGGCCGGTGTTGGTGGCATTGATGCCGCACTTCTGGTGGTGGCGGCTGACGACGGCATTAAGCCGCAAACCTTGGAACATGTGGCGATCCTCGATCTTTTGGGGATCGATCGCGGCGTCGTGGCGATCACCCGCAGCGATCTCGCGCCAGGCGAGGTCGGGCGGGTGAGTGCCGAAGTTGCGTCGGTGTTGGCGGGCACCTGCCTGGCGGGCGCACCGATTATGGCGGTATCCGCGGTGACCGGCGCAGGAATTGAGGATTTGCGCGCAGCCCTTGCCCGGCTTGGTCCGAAGTCGCGTGACTGCGATGCTTATCCCAGGCTCGCCATCGACCGTGCGTTTCTGGTCGCCGGCGCCGGGGTGGTGGTGACTGGCGCCCTGGCGACCGGGACGATTGCCGTGGGTGACCGGCTGGTGCTGTCGCCCTCGGGGGTCGAGGTCAGGGTACGCGGCCTGCATGCCCAAAACCAGCGGGCCGAACGCGGCGTGGCCGGGCAGCGCCTCGCGCTTAATCTGGTCGGGGCCGAGAAGGCCGCCGTGGCACGTGGAGATTGCGTGGTCGCGGCAGACATTCACGCACCGACCCACCGTATCGACGCCCGTATCCGGCTGCTGCCTGGGGCCCGGGCATTGCGGACGGATACGCCGATGCATCTCCATCTTGGCGCCGCGCATGTGACCGCCCGGGTCTCACCACTGGCCGGTCCGATCGGCCCTGGTGAAATCGGGCTGGTGCGCGCGGTGCTCGATCAGCCGGTTGCAGCCTTGATTGGCGATCGGTTGGTGCTGCGTGATGCGGGTGCCACGACAACCTTGGGCGGCGGGGTGGTGCTCGATCCATGGCCGATCTTGCGGGGCGCGCGCACCCCTGCGCGCCTCGCCCAGCTCGCGGCGCCCGATCTGTCCGCACTGCTTGCCCTGACGAGAATTGACTGGGCGGCCTATGTGCGCGGCCATAATTTGCGCCCGACGGCCCAAACCAGCCAGTTGCAGGCGGCCGGTGCGGTCGTGTGCGGCGGTTACGCGTTGGCGGCAAGCGATCTGGCGGGGCTGGACGCCGCGATCACATCCGGCCTTGCCACCTTGCACCGCGAGCACCCCGAACAGCCCGGCCTCGCGCCTGATCGGCTGCGGGCGGTCCTACCGGGCAAGCCGGCCCGCATGCTTGCTGATGCGGTGATTGACCGCGGGTTGCGGGCGGGCATCCTGCGCCAGGACGGCGCATTTTTGTGCCTCGCCGGGCACCGCGCCCGGCTCAGTGCGACCGATGAGGCGCTGTGGGATATCCTGCAGGACGAGTTGGCCGCTGACCGTTTTCGCCCACCCCGGGTGCGCGATCTAGTGGCGCGGACCCGGATGAGCGAGCCGGTTTTGCGGGCCAGCATGCGGCGCTTCGCCCGGCTGTCCTGGTTGGTGGAAGTCGCGCCCGATCACTTCTATCTGCGCGAAGCCGTCGCTGAACTGGTTGCTATTGCGGCCGAACTTGCGGCGCGTGACGGAGATGTCAGCGCCGGCGGGTTTCGCGATCGGGTCGGTATCGGGCGCAATCTGGTGATCCGCATTCTGGAATTTCTTGACGCCCAGGGAGTTACATATCGTCGTGGCGACATTCGCCATATCCGCGCGGATCGGGTTGATCGGTTTGGAGCGTCGGGGAAAGTGCCAGGCCAATAGCCAGCGCCATTGTCCATGTTACGGGTTTTTTTGATGAGGTTTCGGCCAGCGTGTGAAAATTGCCGATGGTCTACCGGACGCAATGCTGATATGCCATTAGGGAGTGACGATCAGGGCATATGGGAAGGGAGTTGGACATGAAGCGGCGGACAATATTGCAGGGATTGGGCGCAACTGGCGCCGCATTGGCGGCCCCGCGGATTGCGGCGGCGCAAGGGACGCGGGTGCTGAAGTTCATCCCGCAATCGGATCTCACGGTGCTCGACCCGATCTGGACCACCGCCTATGTCACCCGCAATCATGGGTTCATGGTTTTCGACACGCTGTTTGGCAGCGACGGCGACTTCAAGGCTTCGCCGCAAATGGCGGCCGGTATGACCTTGGAAAACGACGGCAAGCTGGTGCGCATCACTTTGCGTGACGGGCTGAAATGGCATGACGGCGAAAAGGTACTCGCGCGCGATTGCGCGGCATCGATCAAGCGCTGGGGTGCCCGCGACAGTTTTGGCCAGACAGTGATTGCGGTGACTGATGAGCTGACCGCTCCTGATGACAAAACCATCCAATTCCGGCTGAAGAAGCCTTTTGCGCTGCTTGCGGATGCGCTTGGCAAGTCATCTTCCAACTTCGCGGCCATGATGCCGGAACGCCTTGCCCTGACCGACCCGTTCAAGCAGGTCACCGAAATGGTCGGTAGCGGGCCTTATAAGTTCAAAGCAAGCGAACGAAATGTCGGGCATCTCGTTGTTTATGAACGTAATACCGATTACGTGCCGAATCCTGCGGGCGCCTCCGCCTGGACCGCCGGCCCCAAGGTCGTCAATTTCGATCGGGTTGAGTGGCATGTTATGCCCGATCCCGGCACCGCGGCCGCCGCACTGCAGAACGGCGAAGTGGACTGGTGGGAAAATCCAACCGCAGATTTGCTGCCTATCCTGCGCAAGGCCGGTATTAACGTGTCGATCCAGGACCCGACCGGTTTGATCGGCTGCATGCGTTTCAACCAGTTACAGCCGCCCTTCGACAATCCGGCGATCCGCCGTGCCATTCTTGGCGCGATCAGCCAGGAGGATTTCAATCTCGCCATCGTCGGCGATGACCCGGCAATGTCGCGCGCCGGGGTGGGCGTGTTCACTCCGGGCACCCCGCTTGCGTCCGATGTTGGGTTGGAGCCGCTGAAGGGCAAACGCGACTATGACAAGGTCAAGCGTGACCTCGCGGCCGCTGGCTACAAGGGCGAAAAAGTGGTGTTCCTGGCGCCGACTGATCTTGCCGTGCTGAAAATGCAGGGCGACATCGCGGGCGATCTGCTCAAGCGCGCCGGCCTCAATGTCGAAGTTCAGGCGATGGATTGGGGCAGTGTGGTCGGACGTCGGACCAATAAGGGCCCGAACGACAAAGGTGGCTGGAACGTTGCCTGCACCTTCTGGAGCGGCGGCGACCATTTGACGCCGGCCGGCCACACTTTCTTGCGCGGCACTGGCGAGGCTGGGGGCAATTGGGGCTGGCCAACCAGCTCGGCTCTGGAGGATTTGCGCAGCCAGTGGTTCGATGCGCCCGACCTTGCCACCCAGCAAAAGCTGGCGCAGGCGATGCAGCGTCAGGTCATGCAGGATGTGCCCTACGTGCCGCTCGGGCAGGTGTTGCAAGCGACCGCGTACCGCAAGAACATTTCGGGCATCCCGAGCGGATTTGCTATGTTCTGGAATCTACGCAAAGGCTAGGATGATGAGATGAAGCGGCAGGGACGGCGTGCCAGCCCTGCCGCATAAAAATATTGGCACACGCCTTGGGGATGCCAGGTCACGGCTGAGATTAATGAAGCATCAAATCAGGAACTTGGTGAATGCTCCAGCGTCGTGACTTTCAGAAGACCAGCGCGGCCGTGACATCGGCCCTCGCGCTGGCAAATGCCGTGCGCGCCCAGGCCAGCAAGCTGCTGCGCTTTGTGCCGCAGGGCAATCTGTCCGGCCTCGATGTGGTGGCCGGCACGCAATACGAGGCACGTAGTGCAGCCTTCCTGGTGGGGGATAGGCTGTATCAAGCGTGGCGTAACAGTGTATCAGGCGTCGTCAAAGCGCCGTTCCCGGTTTTCTGGGGCGTGCAAAAAGCTAATTTGGGAGAAAGCGGTTAATGTTCGCCTATATCGTCCGCCGCGTGATTGCCACCATTCCTGTGGTGGCGATCGTCGCCCTGTTCATCTTCAGCCTGCTGTATTTCGCCCCTGGTGATCCGGCGGCGATCATTGCCGGTGACCAGGCAACCCCCGCTGATGTCGAGCGCATCCGCGCCTCGCTGGGCCTTGACCGGCCCTTTGTGGTGCGGTTCTTCGAATGGTCCTGGCAGGTGATGCAGGGCAATCTCGGGGTGTCGATCTTCACCAACCTGCCGGTCAGCAAGATGATCGCGCAGCGGATCGAGCCGTCTTTGTCGCTGATGCTGCTGACGCTCACCTTCGCGATTTCGGTTGCGGTGCCGCTTGGCGTGCTGGCGGCGTGGAAGCATGGCACCTGGATCGACCGGATTGTGATGATGTTCGCGGTGTTCTTCTTCTCGGTGCCGGTGTTTGTGGTCGGCTATCTGCTGGCCTACACCTTCGCGTTGCAGCTAGATTGGTTCCCGGTCCAGGGCTACACGCCATTTTCGCTGTCCGATCCCTTACCGTGGCTGCGCAATCTGGTTCTGCCGGCCGCCGCGTTGGGCGGGGCGTTCGTGGCGCTGATTGCGCGTATCACCCGGGCAACCATGCTCGAAGTGCTGAGCCAGGATTACATCCGCACCGCGCGGGCCAAGGGCGTCAGCCAGCGGCCGATCCTGTTCATGCACGCGCTGAAAAACGCCGCAGTGCCGATCGTGACGATTATCGGCATCGGCTTTGCCGGGCTGATCGGCGGTGCGGTGGTGACCGAAAGCGTGTTCGCCATCCCCGGCGTCGGCCGGTTGGTGGTCGATGCGATCCTGCGCCGCGACTACCCGATCATCCAGGGCGTCGTGCTGATGCTGAGTTTCACCTATGTTTTGGTGAACCTTTGCGTTGACCTGCTCTACACATTGTTCGACCCGAGGATCCGTTACTGATGTCCAGCACCACACTTGGCCCGGCGGCCGCGGTCGAACTCCCCGACGTCCTGCCGGCCCGCAAGCAGCGCGGCAAGATCGCGATGTTCGCCTATCGCCACCCCAGCATCTTCGTCGGCGGCCTGCTGGTCTCCCTGGTGGTGGCGAGCGCGGTCTTCGCGCCCTGGCTCGGAACCGCGGACCCAACCGCCCTCGCGCCGGCCAAGCGGCTGCGCTGGCCGGATGAACTTTACTGGTTTGGCACCGATATGCTGGGCCGCGACATTTATTCGCGCGTGCTTTACGGCACCCGGGTGTCGTTGCAGGTCGGGGTAATGGTGGCGCTGTTCGCCTCGGTTATCGGCATGTTCATCGGCCTCACCTCCGGGTTTATCCGGGTGCTTGATACCGTGGTGATGCGGGTGATGGACGGGCTGATGTCGATCCCCGGCATTCTGCTGGCGATCGCGCTGATGGCGTTGACCCGTGGCAGTGTCGGCAACGTGATCATCGCGATCACCATCACCGAAATCCCGCGCGTTGCCCGGCTGGTGCGCGGCGTGGTGCTGTCGCTGCGTGAACAGCCCTATGTGGAGGCCGCCGTCGCCGCCGGCACGCGGGTGCCGAAAATAATCTGGAAGCACATTCTACCGAACACGCTGGCCCCGATCACCGTGCAGGCGACCTTCATCTGTGCTTCGGCGATGATCACCGAGGCGACGTTGTCCTTCATCGGCGCCGGCACCCCGCCGACCATCCCGAGCTGGGGCAACATTATGGCCGAGGGCCGCGCGCTCTGGCAGGTCAAGCCCTTCATCGTGCTGTTCCCGGCGATCTTCCTGTCGGTTACGGTTTTGAGCATCAACCTGCTTGGCGATGGGCTCCGCGACGCCCTCGACCCGCGCATGGCAAAGAAAATCTAAAATGGCGCTCCTCGAAGTCGAAAACCTGCAAACCCATTTCGGCACCATTGATGGCGTGGTTCGCGCTGTCGAAGGGCTGTCCTTCCATATCGATGCCGGGGAAACCGTGGCCATTGTCGGCGAAAGCGGCTGTGGCAAGTCGGTGACCTCAATGTCGATCCTGCGCCTGGTGCAGGAACCACCCGGCAAGATTGCGGGGAAAGTGATCTTCCAAGGTCGCAACCTGCTTGAGCTGTCCGAGCCCGAGATGCGCAAGATCCGCGGCAAGGACATCTCGATGATCTTCCAGGAGCCGATGACATCGCTCAACCCGGTGCTGACCGTTGGGCGCCAGATCGGCGAAACCCTGCGGCTGCATGAAGGCCTGTCCGCCCAGGACGCCGAGGCGCGCAGCATCGATATGCTGAACCTGGTTGGGATCGCTGAGCCGGAGCGGCGGGTGCGCGAATACCCCCATCAGCTTTCCGGCGGCATGCGGCAGCGCGTGATGATCGCGATGGCGTTGGCCTGCAACCCGCAATTGCTGATCGCCGATGAACCGACCACCGCGCTCGATGTCACCATTCAGGCGCAGATCCTGGATTTGATGCGCGACCTTAAAACCCGCGTTGGCGCTGCCATCATGCTGATCACCCATGATCTGGGCGTGGTCGCAGAAATGGCCCAGCGCGTGGTGGTGATGTATGCCGGCCGCAAGGTCGAGGAAGGCGATGTCTATTCGATCTTCGCCCGCCCGATGCACCCTTATACCCAGGGTCTGCTCGGCGCGGTGCCGAAGCTTGGGTCATCGCTGCACGCGACCGGCCGCAGCAAGCTCGCCGAAATTCCCGGCCAGGTGCCGAGCTTGCGGGTGCGCCAGGTTGGGTGTGCCTTTGCCGGGCGATGCGGCATGGTGCAGGATGTCTGCCGCACCACCATCCCGGCGGTTGAAGCCAAGCGACCGGGACATTTCGTCGCCTGCCACTTTGCCGGCCAGATGGAGAACGCGGCATGAGTGCGCCCCCGCTGCTCGAGGTCCGGGACCTCAAGAAACATTTCCCGCTGCATGGCGGCATTCTCGGCCGCCAGACCGGCGCGGTTTACGCGGTCGATGGCGTGAGCTTTACCGTCAACAAGGGCGAAACCCTGTCGGTGGTGGGCGAAAGCGGTTGCGGCAAGTCGACCGTTGGCAAGGCGATTTTGCGGCTTTACCCGATCACCGGCGGTGAAGTGCACCTTGACGGCAAGCGCATCGATAACCTGCCCGCCGCCGAATTGCGCCCGCTGCGCCGTCGGGTGCAGGTGGTGTTCCAGGACCCGTTCAGCTCGCTCAATCCGCGCCAGCGTGTCGGCGACATCATCGCCGAACCCCTGGTCAATTTTGGCATCGCGCACGGCTCCGAACTCGATGATCGGGTTGCCGGCCTGATGGACAAGGTCGGTTTGCCGCGCGATGCGACCAAGCGCTTTCCGCATGAGTTTTCGGGTGGCCAGCGCCAGCGTATCGGCATCGCCCGCGCGCTTGCCCCGGGTGCCGATCTGATCATCTGCGACGAAGCGGTGTCCGCACTCGACGTGTCGGTCAAGGCGCAGATTGTTAATCTGTTGTCGGATCTGCAGGACGAACTCGGCCTCGCGCTGCTGTTCATCAGCCATGATCTGGCGATTGTCGAACATCTCACCCATCGCGTCGCGGTGATGTATCTCGGCAAGATCGTCGAACTGGCCGATCGGGCCACGTTGTTTTCCAACCCGCATCACCCCTAC
The DNA here is from genome assembly GCA_943333505.2 of Asaia bogorensis. GTDB lineage: Bacteria > Pseudomonadota > Alphaproteobacteria > Acetobacterales > Acetobacteraceae > CAITOL01. Next base: position 8,352 of record CALQTN020000088.1, read on the forward strand.
ACCCGCGCGCTGCTATCGGCGGTGCCGGTGCCGGATCCGACCGCGCCACGCAACCGCATCATCCTGCGTGGCGACGTGCCGAGCCCGATCAATCCGCCATCCGGCTGCCGGTTCCATACGCGCTGCCCGTTTGTGCATGATCGGTGCAAGGTCGAGGAGCCGTTGCTGCGCGATGTTGGCGCTGGGCGCATCTCGGCTTGCCATCTTGATGAGGTGCCGGCCGCCGCCTGACGGTTGGCGACCAGTGCATGTCCGTATAGGCTGGGCCGCATGAGCAATCCCGACGCTCCGCTGCGGCCTTCGTCGAAGCTGCCGAGTTTCAGGATGGAACTCGCGGCCCCCGACCTTGCGCCTTGGCGGGCTGGGAATTGCGGCGTGCCTGGGGTGACAAGCTTTGTTGCGGACCTGCCTGGGCCGCATATCGCGCTGATGGCTTTGATGCACGGCAATGAATTTGCCGGCGCCATCGTGCTGGCGCGTATGCTCGGCGCCGGCGTGCGGCCAGTGCGCGGGCGGCTGAGTTTCATCTTTGCCAATCTTGATGCCTTTGATCGTTTCGACCCTGACAACCCAACCCATAGCCGCTTCTGCGACGAAGACCTCAACCGGGTCTGGGATGCGGCGACGCTCGACGGGGCGCGCCAATCGATGGAACTCACCCGGGCGCGCCAGTTGCGGCCTTGGCTGGACGGGGTCGATGTGCTGCTCGATTTGCATTCGATGCTGTGGCCATCCGATTCGCTGATCCTGTGCGGGATGCCTGCCAAGGCCCGCGCCTTGGCACTGGCAATCGGCACGCCCGCGCTGGTGGTTGCCGATGCCGGGCATCTCGGCGGGCGGCGCCTGATCGACTATCAGCGTTTCGCCGATCCCGAGACCCCGGCGCGGGCCTTGCTGGTGGAGGCCGGGCATCACTGGGCGCAGTCTACGGTCGAGATCACCGAGCGCGCGATTGCCGGGTTGCTTGACTGTTGTGATGCCAAGCATGATGGCGCCAAGGCAGGCGGCAGCGTGCTCGCCGAAGTCACCACCACGGTTACCGCCAGCAGCGCACACTTCATTTTCCTGCAACCCTATCGCGGCGGCGAGATCATCGCGCATCGGAACACCTTGATCGCCATGGATGGCAGCACCGAAATCCGCACCCCCCACGACAACTGCCTGCTGGTGATGCCGAGCCTGCGACCAAGCCGTGGCCACACCGCGGTGCGGCTGGCGAGGCTGCTGTGATGGCAGGCCATCTGGTTATTGTCGGTGCTGGGATCATGGGCCTGGCCCACGCGCTCGCTGGTCTGCGCGCGGGCTTGCGTGTCACGGTGGTGGAGCGTGAGGCGCGGGCCCATGGTGCATCGATCCGCAATTTTGGCTTTGTCACCGTCACCGGCCAGGAACAAGGGCTGGTGTGGCGGCGGGCCAAACGGGCGCGCGATATCTGGGCCGGGTTGGTCGGGCCGGCTGGGATTGCGGTGCATCAGCGTGGCCTGCTGATGGTTGCGCGCCGGCCCGAGGCGCTGGCGGTGCTGGAGGAATTCCGCGCCACCGGAATGGGTGCGGAATGCCGTATCCTCGGGCGCAGTGCGCTTGCCGAAACTGCCCCGATGCTGGGGGGCGATCTGGTTGGCGCGCTGCATTCCCCGCATGAATTGCGCGTCGAAAGCCGTGACGCGATCCCGCAACTTACCGCATGGCTCGCATCGCTTGGCGTGCGCTTCATCCAGCGCGCGGCGGTACGCGCGGTCGACAGCTTGATGATCGAGACCACTGCCGAACGGATCAGCGCCGATCATATCGTGGTCTGCCCCGGCCCCGATCTGGTGACCCTGTTCCCCGAGATCATCGCGCGTCGGCAGGTGACCTTGTGCAAACTGCACATGCTGCGGGTCGCCCATCCTGGCTATGTGCTGCCTGCCCCGGTGATGAGCGATCTCGGGCTGGTGCGCTATCTCGGCTACGCGATGCCGTCGCTGCCGGCGTTGCGGGCGCGGCTCGAGGCGGAACAGGCGGCGTGGCTTGCCGATGGCATTCACCTGATCGCGGTGCAAAGCGGCGATGGCAGCCTCGTGGTCGGGGACAGCCATCACTACGATCCCACCCCAGACCCGTTCCAGCCCGAAGCGGTTGACCGCCGCATGTTGGCCGAGTTCGAGTTGGTGACCGGACGCCCCGCGCCCGATGTGCTGGAACGCTGGATTGGGGTCTATCCGTCCGGCCCCGATGTCGCCTTCACTGAAACGCCGATGGCGGGGGTGCGCCTGGCGATGGTGACATCCGGCACCGGCGCCAGCACCGCCTTTGCCATCGCCGAAGAAACCATCGCCGATATGCTCGGCAATCCGATCCCCGACCATGCGAGGCCGCAATGACCATCAAAGCTGTCATTCTCGACTGGGCCGGCACGGTGGTCGATCACGGCAGCCGGGCGCCGATGGGTGCCTTTGTGCGCGCCTTCGCGGAATTTGGCGTGGCAATCAGCGTGGCCGATGCGCGCGGCCCGATGGGGATGGCCAAGCGCGACCATATCCGCCGGGTGACAGAAGCGCCGGCAGTGGCGGCGGCGTGGCGTGCCGCCCATGGCCATGCCGCGACCGAGGCCGAAATCGATGCCATCATGGCAGTGTTCGAGCCGATGAATGTCGCGTCTGTGGTGCATCATGCCGACATCATTCCGGGTGCGTTGACCGCGCTCGCCGCCCTGCGCGCCCGCGGCATCCGCATTGGCGCCACCACCGGCTATACCCGCCCGATCATGGATGTGCTGATGCCGATCGCCGCTGCGGCCGGTTACGCGCCCGAACTGACACTCTGCGCCGGGGATTTGCCGGAAGGGCGGCCGGCGCCGCTGATGATGTGGCACGCCATGGCGGCGATGGGGATCTGGCCGTCGGCAAGCGTGGTCAAAGTCGATGACACCCCGCCCGGCATCGGTGAGGGGCGCAATGCCGGATGCTGGACGGTGGGCCTTGCGCTGACCGGCAACATCGCCGGGCTGTCGGCGGAAGAACTGGCAATTCTGCCTGAACCGGCGCGCGAAGAAATCCGCGTCCGCGCCCGTGCCGAGATGGCGGATGCCGACCTGATCATCGACAGCATCGCCGATCTGCCTGCGGCGATTGATGTCATTGAGGCCCGCATCGCCGCCGGCCGGAGCCCTGGCGGCTAATGGCGACCCACGCCACCGCCGAACCGCGCAGCCAGCTTGCGGCGATGATTTTTCGCTTCCTGCACGCCAGTGACGCGCCCAAAAGCTTTCTCGCTGGATGGCCGGATGATATCGCCGGCCGCCCGCAAACCCCGACAAGGCTGCCGGTGTTGCGGCATTTGCCGCATGCAATGGGCGCGACCCTGCCGGACACCGAAGCGCTGGCGGCGCTGTTGATCGCGGCGGTTGGTGCGCTGGAATGGCGGCAAGGCCCGACCGAGGCGGAACTGGGCCGCAAATTCGTTGAGAATTATGGCTGGACCGAAATTTTCCACGCTGACCGCCTGGCCTGCGGCTTCCTGGTGCTGGGGCCGCGCACCGAGTATCCGACCCACCGCCAGGCACCCGAGGAAATCTGTATTCCGCTGGCTGGCACCGCGTTCTGGCAACGCGGCAACCGCCCGTTCGCCCCGCGGCCGCCGGGGATGATTATCCACCATCCCTCCTGGCTGCCGCATGCGATGCGGACGAGTGATGAGCCGTTGCTGGCGCTTTATGTTTTGCGGGGGGATTTGCTCGAGTATCGGCAGGTATTGGGGTAGGGGAGCTTTGTTAAAGAGATAATATTTGTTTTTATATTTCCCTACGTAGCTATGTCATTTTCAATTACTAGGAACTGGTGTGACGGCTGTTTGAGGGGATTGCCGAGCATGGCGCGGTTGTGCCTGGGCTGTGGTGGCTGGAGGTGGCCAACAGCCTGACCATGGCCGTGCGCCGGAAGCGCATCGAAACAGGGTTTCGCCAGGCGGCGTTGAGCGATCTGGGGCTGCTCGATATCGCGACCGACCAGCAGACAGCGGCGCAGGCCTGGGCGGCGACGCTGGCGCTGGCGGATGAGTATCGGCGGACGGTTTATGATGCGGCATATCTGGAGCTGGCTCGGCGGCGGGGGCTGCCGTTTGCGACGTTGGATCGGGAATTGCGCGATGCGGCGGCGGGGTGATCGTGTTGGGAGACTAAGTTGGTGTCTTTTGCGTTACCAACCTTGCAATGCTGACAATCACCGAGTATCTTGATGAGCGAGGCCGCAGGCCGTTCGCGCGATGGTTTGATGGGCTGCCAACACCGGCGGCGTTGAAGGTCAGGACGGCGTTGGCCCGCTTGGAGGCTGGCAATACTTCCGCGCTCAAAAGCGTCGGTGGTGGGGTTCATGAAGTGCGGATCGATTTCGGGCCGGGCTATCGGGTTAATCTTGGCACTATCGGTGGCGCGTTGGTGATCCTTCTCGGCGGCAGCGCGAAAGCGCGGCAAAGTTCGGCGATTGCGAATGCGCAAGAGCGGTGGACGGACTATCGGCGCCGCATGCGCCAAGGCGAATAGGGGAGCGGTTGATGGCGTTAACGCGGGATTTTCGGGAGACGGTGAAGGCGCGGGCGGATCGCGATCCGGCGTTTCGGGCGGGACTTTATCAGGAGGCGATGCAAGCCCTGCTCGACGGTGATTTTGGCACCGCGAAGATTTTACTCCGCGATGTCATCAATGCCACTGTGGGGTTTGCCGCGCTGAGCAGGCGCGTTGACGTGCCGGAGAAATCCCTGATGCGGATGTTCGGGCCTGCTGGGAACCCACGGGCAGAAAACCTGGTTGCGGTGGTGGGCGCGCTTCAAGCCGAATGCCAGTTGTCGGTGACGGTGCGCGCTGCGCCTCGGGTGGAACGAGTGGGCGCTTGATAGCAAGGTGTCACGCACGGGCAGAGACGAGAACGGCGGTGGATGACGCTGGAAATCTGCGGTGCTTCGTGCCAGTTTGAGGTGATGCTGATCGACCTAGACATCGCCCCCGCACTACAAGACCGGATTGCGGCAATTGCCGCGCGGTCCAGTTTGTCCGCGTCCGAGGTCATCGCGGATGCGCTTGAGAATGGTCATTCGCTTGAATGGCAAGAGCAGTTTCTCGACAAGGTTGCCGTGGGGATCGCGGCCGCGGATCGTGGCGAATTTGCGAGCCAGGCTGAAATGGACCTTGTGTTGAACAAATTCGCCCGAGCTAATGGATGTCGCCTGGACGATCCCGGCGCTTGCGGACCTCGATCAGATACAGGATTTTATCGGCCAGGACAGCCCTGTTGCCGCCTTCAGGTTCACCTTTGACCTCGTGCGCAGGACTGAAGCACTTTTGAGCGTGGACGGAACTGCGGGTCGGCGCGGCCGTGTTGCGGGTACTCGCGGGTGGGTCACGCGTGGGGCCGCCTATATTGTGGTTTATCGTATCAAAGTCTGGGTTGAAGTCCTGGCGGTTATCCATGCGGCACGGGAGTGGCCTGAGGGGTTCTGAGATTGGCTGATAAGGCCGGTCCGATGACATTATTTTGGTCCCAGCTTGCGCGTGCGGCTGGCCTGTTGCCTATCCAGTGGCAAGGATGTCGTGTTCTTCGGTTGGGACAGTCTCAATTCGTTCGATCCTTTCGGCAATTGCGAGGCAGGCGAGCGCCGTGGCTAAAGAACACGATGGGCGGACAGAGATTGAAATTGACGCCTGATGAAAAAAAGATACCATTCTGAAAATAAACTCAATTTGCCAAATTCCATGACATCTACGCCCAGGCACGCTGGCGTCCGGAACGATTGACGAAAAACAACAAACTTGACTATGCGTTAGGACGCGTAGACGTTAATGCTGGAGGTCGCATAGAGCAATGGATCAGATACCTAGCGTCGCTGTGGGCGCAGTAGTTGCGGCGCTGATTGCTGGAACCGTCTCGCTGCTTGGGCTGATCATAAGCAAAGAGCAAAAAACATCTGAATTCAGGCAGGCGTGGATTGACGCGCTCCGCAATGACTTGGTATCATATCTTACGCATTTGAATGCCATTCATGATGCGATAAAAATACATTATGAAGATCGCGCCACAAAGTTAAAAACTCTTCAACCTCTGTATCTAGCGTTAAATAATTCCAATTTTAGTATATTATTGAGGATAAATAAATTAGAACAAAATTCTATAGATTTAATATCTACGATGAATTCATTTATTTTGTTATCTCGCGATGAATCAGACATGACAGTTGATAACATTCGTCCAATAGAAGGAAAATTCCTATCTGTATCGCAAGATGTTCTTAAGCATGAGTGGAACCGGGTAAAAGGGGGCGAAATCACGTTCCGAATAGCAAAATTCTTAGCTTTGATCGTAGTTGTCTTGGCGCTTGTGGGTTGTGGGATCGCAGGATACAAAATCTTGCAGGGCAATATGGTTGCGCTGGCGCGCAGCGATGAGCATAAAGTCTTGCCTTTGGTAGTGCCGCCCGGCAAGTCCGAAATTTCACCCAGAAAACTCAATCCGGCAGAAGGGTTCTAGTGGCCATGGTAGAGAAGGTTCCTTTTCGTCTCAAGTTAACTGGTGGTACTGCCGACCAGCATCAATTTCAAGGATATGATGGCTACATGGCGCTCGCAGGTTTCGCGTGGACCCTGGCGCTGGTTGCGAATTATTCCGAAACAGGGAAAATCCGATTGCGCGGCGATTTTCCTGGGCGGGCAGCGGTGCGTGCAAGTGCGCCTACAAGAGGAAGCATTATACCAACGCCTTTGGCTTCTGACTCACGGTGGGGATTCCCCGACGCGGCGATGATGTGATTCAACCTGGCGAGCATTGGAGGCTCGCCCATGGCCCGCGCAATCGCGCTTCGATCTGACTTCACTGGCCCTGATCTTCGCCGCC
>CALQTN020000089.1 GCA_943333505.2 Asaia bogorensis
CGGATCGACACCGACCCCGCCGAAACGTTGGCGAACGCGGTGCCGACCACCGTGTAGGCAACCGCGGTCACGTCCGACAGCCCCAACTGGCCGCCGCCATAGGGATTGAATGGCAGCACCTTGAAATAGAAGGTCTGCCCGATGCGGTCCGGGGTGACGCTCCAGCGGAAGAATGTGTCCGGGATCAACCGCACGAACGCCGCGCCGGAGGCGTGCGCCACCGGCGCAGTCTCGAACAGGCCGCGGTTCAGATTGAGCCGCTGCCGGTTTGGTGGACACCATCTTTAGGCCGCTGCGGCGCTCCGCTCGAATTCCACGGAACTGACAGATACAATGGTCGAAATCGGTTTAAGTGACCCGGCAATCTTCCGGACGGACATACGGCATTGGACGTTAACGATGATGGAGGGCGGCGATGGATCACGAGCAGGCGATTGCGTTGAACGAACATGGCAAGGCGATGATCCGCCAAGGTGACAGTGACGCAGCTACAGCCGCGTTCGTAGGCGCCGTCGCCCTTGATCCGCACTTTGCCGAAGCACACAACAACCTGGCCAATATGCACAAGCGCCAGGGCCAAATAGCTGCGTCGCTGGCTGGTTATGCAAGCGCGTTGGCACTGCGTCCGGATTACGTCGAAGCCCATGTGAATTTGGCTAACACGTTCGCTGGAGTTGGGCGCCAACAAGACGCCATCGCCGCCTATCAGAGGGCATTGGCGCTAAGGCCGTCATTCGCGCCAGCCGCACAAGGGCTTGCAACGATATTAATGACGTTATGCGGTGCAGCCCAGCACCACCATCAGGCCGGCGATGACAGCGCGGCCGCCGATGCGTGCCGCCAAGTGTTGGCCGTCGCCCCCAACCATGCCGAGGCGCTGAATCTGCTCGGGGTGATCGCCTGCCAGAACAACCACCCTGAAACCGGCGCACTTCTGATCAGGCAGGCGGTCGCCAGCAACGGTCAGGTGGCCAATTACCACGCCAATTTGGCCGGCGCGCTCACCCAGGCCGGACGGTTTGAAGACGCGGTGGCGTGTTGCCGTCGCGCTCTTGCGTTGGCGCCTGCCCATGCCGGCGCACTAAATACCCTGGGCGCAACGCTGAGCGTATTGGGCCAGCACACCGCCGCAGCCGGCCCTTTGCGCCAAGCCATAGGTGTCGAACCTGGCCATGCGGAAGCCCATTTCAATCTGGCCTGTGTGTTGCTGGCGCAGGGCGATATGTCGGCAGGATGGCGGGAATATGAATGGCGTTGGCAAAGCGGTTATTTCCGCAACCATCTCCGCGAGTTTGCCCAGCCGCAATGGCACGGGGAACCGGCGGTGGGGCGGACATTGCTGATCCATGCCGAACAGGGCGTGGGCGATACGTTACAATTCTGCCGCTACGCCCCCCTGGTCGCCAAAAGCGGCCTGCACGTCATTCTGGAAGTGCCCGCGCCGCTGGTGCGCTTGGTGCAGTCGCTGGCCGGGGTCGATCGGGTGATCGCACGCAACGACCCATTGCCGCCATTCGATTTGCACTGCCCGATGTTAAGCTTGCCGCTGGCAATGGGCACCACGCTTGAAACCATCCCGGGTGATGTGCCCTATCTTCACCCGGAGGCCGGGTTGGTGGTGGACTGGCGCGGCCGCCTGGACGCCATGTCGGGCAGTGTGCCGCGCGTCGGTCTGGTATGGGCCGGGTCCCCCGCATTACCTGGCATGGATAGCCGCCGTTCACTGGCCCCACAGGCCCTGGCACCACTGTTCACGGTGCCGGGTCTACAATTTTTCAGCCTGCAAAAAGATGGGCCCGCCGCCCCAGTGGATTTTCCGCTCGTGGATGTGATGGCGGAGGTGAAGGACTACGCCGACACGGCGGCTTTGGTCGCCAACCTCGATCTGGTCATTTCGGTGGATACCTCGGTGCTTCACCTCGCGGGGGCGATGGGCAAGCCGGTTTGGCTGCTCGATCGGTTCGGGCCGTGCTGGCGCTGGATGCTCGGACGGCAGGACACACCGTGGTATCCGGGGTTGCGCATCTTTCGCCAACCGCTAGCGGGGGATTGGGCGACGGTGCTGGCCGATGTGTGTGCGGAGTTGCGGCAGTGGCGCGACGGGAACCGGCCGGGTGTTTAGCCGAGGCATGTCCGCCACATCGCTGCGTAGGCGTCTTCCAGATCGGCGGCGAATTGGGCTGCATCCATGAGCGGTGAGGCCTGGAGGCGGGTGCGCAAGCCTTGCCGCAGGGCCGACAAGGCTGGCAGATCGGCAGCGACCGTCTGCGCCAGGGTGACGAAAGCATCTGGGGTTGCGGCAATCAGGTGGTGCAGGCCTAAATTGGATAAAATACTGACCCCACCGCGTCCGACAACAGTGGGACCGACCAGCGTGACCACCGGAACACCCATCCATATGCTATCCAACGTGGTCGTGTGACCGGGATACGGGGTGGTGTCGAGGCACAGGTCAATCTCCTGATACAGCCGGAAATAATCCTCCAGCGGAAGGCGATCCACCAGGTTCAGCCGCTCGGCAGCGATCCCCCAACGCGCGAACGCCGCCAGCACCTGGTTGCGGTGCGATCCGGCCGGGCAGAGCAAAATCAGCCGTGCGGTTGGGATCGCCGCCATGACCCGGCCCCATAAATCCAAGGTTGCGGGCGTGACTTTCAGGAAGTTATTCAGGCAGCCGAAGGTGACGTGTCCGGCCGCCAGCGCCGGCAGGAGGGTAACCTCGGGTGTGGCCAAGATCGGCGCGTAGCACCAGAAGCTATGTGGCAGGCGGAATGATTTTTCTGTATAGCAGTCATCGTTCTGGCCCGGTGGGTCGAGAAACGGATCAGTCAGGCGGTAATCCATGCCCCGTAACCCGGTGGTGCCTGGATACCCAAGCCAGGTGACCTGCACCGGCGCGGGCTTGCGGGCGAAACTGAGCAGCCGGCTATCCTGCATATGCAGGGTGAGATCGACCAGAACATCGATGCCGTCGTCACGGATCTGCGCCGCCAGTTCACCATCGGACAGGCCAGCGATATCACGCCAGATCACCGGCAGGGCCTGGAAGCGGCAAGTAATCTCGTCCGCCGTTCTGACCCCGGAATAGCAGACGATTTCGACCCGGGCTGCATTGTGATGGGCCAGGACCGGCAGCAGAAAGAAGGCCGCCGAATGCAGCCGAAAATACGACGACACGTAGCCAACGCGCAGCACGCGACAGGCCTTGCGGGGATTGGCGTGGGCAACGATATCGGCGGCCAGGGGTGCCTCGTGGTATTCTGCCCACCGACGGGCTTCAGCAAGCAGAGCCGGGGAATCGATTCCGGAGGCAAATTGCGACGAGAAGACAAGGTTGGAGCGAATGCCGATCGCATCGGGCTTTATGTCGAGCGCGCGACGGTAAAGCCCAAGCGCGTCATCCAGCCTGCCCTGGTCACGGAGAATATTGCCGAGCGTGTTGAGCGTCTCCGCCCGATCTGGGTCGAGGGCGAACGCCTGGGTCGCCGCGGCATAGGCGTCATCCAGTTGGCCGACAGTGTAGAGCAGTTCGGCCAACTCCTGCCGTGCAGCGGGATTGGTGGGCGCGCGTTCAATGAGGCGGGTGCAGAGGGCAATCGCGGCTTGCGCGCGACCGAGATCGCGCATCAAGCCGAAGTATGGCCCCATCATATCGGGTGAATCTGGCCTGAGCGTGACCGCCTGCCACAAGGCCCGTAGCGCCGCCTCATCGTCGCGACGATCGCGCAGGATCATACCGCGATTGCCATGCGCCAAGGCGTAGGCGGGTTGAAGCGCAATCGCGCGGTCCAGTGCGACCAACGCCTCGCCTGGCTGTCCGGTTTTGCGCAACGCCACCGCGAGGTTGTTGTAGCCTACAGCCTGATCAGGACGTCGCTGGACGAAGATGCGCAAGGCCGCCAGAGCCTCCGTATCATGCCCCGCTTCGAGGAAAGCGTTGCCCAGACCGCTGTAAATTTCGACGAACTCCTCGCGCAACGCCAGGGCGGTTTGGTAGGCGGCAATGGCGCCCTGGGGGTCTCCCGCCCGACGCAGGGTATTGCCGAGGTTAAAATGAGCCTCAAAATAATCCGGCATTAGTTCGATAGCCGTCTGATATTCCGTGATCGCGGCCGCATAAGGCGGTCGCTGATTGAGCATATTGCCGAAATTGTTATGGGCTTCGGCAAATGTCGGATCGAGTTCAACCGCATGCCGAAAAGCGGCTGTGGCGTCGTCTTGCAAGCCTTGTTGAACAAACGCCTTACCACGCTCATTCGCATCAACAGCAGCTTGGCGGGACATATGATCTCCGGCTTTTATCAGCGCGATAGGCCATAGGCCGGCAAACATCGGGAGAGCAAGCAGGCCCGGTAGATAAAGACGGGAAAATAGGCGCCATGCGGTCTGTAACGGTGCGCGGCGGGCAAATTCAGGTGGCCGCGACCGTGCAGAGATGATCGAATAGCAGTTGCCCTGCTGGCGACAGTCGCTGCTGCTTGCTGAGACAGATGACGTTTTCGCGCACCGCCCACGGATCGGAGAAGGGTCGGATCACCACCCCATAAGCGTCTGCCAAGGGCTGGGCGGCGCCGAAAGTCGTGAAGAAAAATCCCAATCCCTGGCTTGCGAGCCGTAATCCCTCGTGCACCGAGGGCACCTGGGCCCGCCAATTGAACCGGGCGTCGGGCGCCCATCCGTTTCGACGGAATACGGCTTCGATGACCCGTGACGATTGCAGTCCAATCATATCAAATCCAGCGCAATCAGCCAGCGACAGGCTTGCCTTGCTGGCCAGCGGGTGATCTTTCGCAGTTGCGAAAGCGTATTTATCGAGAAAATACGGATACGTCGTCAAACCACTGAGTTCGCCGTTGCCGAGTGCGGCAATACCTATGGCGGCGCTGTTATCCTGGATGGCCCTCGTAAGATCGTGGGAGTTGCGCTGTTCCAGACTGACGTTGATGGCTTTATGCTGCGGGTTGGCCAGAAAGGCACCAATATCGTCGATGAGGCGGCCAGCCAGGTTGAATGATGTGGCGATCACGGTCACCGAGCCAGTCACCGCCGACGTATAGTTGGCGAATTCATCGGCAAGGTGCTGCGCTGCGCTCAACACGCGTTGGGCATGCTCGGCAAAGACCAATCCAGCCGCGGTTGGTTCCACCCCATGCAGCCTGCGGCGCAGTAATTCCTGTCCCATCTGTGCTTCAAGGCGGGCCAAACGCTTGGTGATAGCGGACGCCACGATACCGAAACGATGTCCGACATGCACGATATTACGCGTTTCACAAACGGCCACAAAATAGCGGAGCGTAGTCAGGTCGAAATCGGTCATGAAGCGTTCAATATGATTCTGGTCAGTTAATAAAATGTCTAAAAACGTATCACGCAACCGATGGCGAAGCAACGCGACGAGGCGGCGCGGGAATGCCGCGGCCGTGGCGTGTCGGCTGGGCCGGCATGCCCCTGCGTGCAAGAGTTGACGAGGAATTTTATATTCAATATATATTCCATAACGGAAAATTATGTGGGGATGTCCAGAATCAATCGCGGCGGTAAAGGCAAAATGCTTTCGCCCGGATAATGCCGTAGGTCTGCCGCTACACCCGATCGTCCGCACCTGCCCCACACCGGCTGAAACCTGCCGCCAGCGCCAAATGTGCAGCGGTTAACCAATGCAAATGTTGATTGGGCCTCGCGCTATGCCGTCCCCTACGCCGCTGACCATCACCAATGCTTTGCTGACGGATACCGGGTCGTCTTCCACTGACGGCATCACCAACACGATCGCAATGACCGGCACAGTGCAGGCCGGCGCGATCGTGGTGGCGGGAGCGGCAGTGAAGATCACCGAGGGCACGACCGTACTGTCCACGGTCACCACCAACGCCCAAGGTGTCTGGACCTACACCCCGACAGGCCTGGCGCAAGGCAGCCACAGCTTTGTCGCCACCGCTACCGCCACCGGCTATACCGCAGCCACAGCAACGCTGGACGTTACCTATCTCAGCGCGGCGGCGATCAGCGTCCAGCTGGAAGCTGCGGTTTTGCCGGGTATTGTTGCAACGCTGGTTAATTTTAACACCACCAACGGCGCGAACCCTGTTGGCAGCTTGATCACCGATGCCAATGGTAACCTGTTCGGCACGACCAAGGGTGGTGGGACTTCCAGCAAAGGCACGGTCTTCGAGATCGTCAAGACTGTGGGTGGCTATGCGATCACGCCAACCGTGTTGGTCAGTTTTAACACCGCCAATGGCTCATTCCCCTCTGCTAGCTTATTTGCCGATGCCAATGGCAACCTGTTCGGCACGACCTCCCAGGGTGGGTCTGGCGGCCAAGGCACGGTCTTCGAGATCGTCAAGACCGTCGGTGGTTACGCCAGCACGCCGACCGTGTTGGTCAGCTTTGATTACTCCACCAATGGCTCAAACTCCGTTGGCAGCTTGATCGCCGATGCGAGTGGCAACCTGTTTGGCACGACCTCCGCTGGTGGAGCAGGCGGCGCAGGTACGGTCTTCGAGATCGCCAAGACCGGCGGTGGCTACGCCAGCACGCCGACCGTGTTGATCAGTTTTAATACCACCAATGGCGCGACCCCCTCTGGCAGCTTGATCGTCGATGCCAATGGCAACCTGTTCGGCACGACCTACGGCGGTGGGACGGCTGGCAAAGGCACGGTCTTCGAGATCGTCAAGAGCAGCGGGATCTATGCCAGCGCGCCGACTGTGTTGGTCAGTTTTAACGATACCAATGGCGCGAACCCCTATGGAAGCTTGATCGCCGATGCCAATGGCAACCTGTTCGGCACGTCGTCCGGTTCCGGCATTAATGGCAGCTACGGCACGGTCTTCGAGATCGTCAAGGCCGGCGGGAGCTATGCCAGCACGCCGACCGTGTTGGTCAGTTTTAACAATACCAATGGCCGAGCCCCCCTTGGCAGCTTGAGCATCGATGCGAATGGAAACCTGTTCGGCACGACCTCCGCAGGTGGGACTTCCGACGCGGGCACAATCTTCGAGATCGTCAAGAGCAACGGGATCTATGCCAGCGCGCCGACTGTGTTGGTCAGTTTTAACAATACCAATGGCGCATCCCCTCAGGGCAGCGTGATCGCCGATGCCAATGGCACCCTGTTCGGCATGACCTCAGGCGGCGGGGCTGGCGGCGCAGGCACGGTTTTCACCATTACCCCGAGCACCGACACGTCCGTGCTCACCGGCATCACCGCGCCGAACATGGTCGTCACGCTTACCGAGGGTAGTACGGTGCTGGGCAGCGCCACCGCCGACGGGGCGGGTGCGTGGAGCTTCAATCCGGGCACCCTCAGCGTCGGGATACATACGATTATCGCGACCGGCACTGACATCGCAGGCAATTCCGTCACGGCAGCGCGCAGGTTTAACTACGTCCTACCGGCGCCCACCGTGACCAGCATCAATCGCCATGTTGGCTCCACGGCGCTTAACAATGCCAGCAGCGTCAGCTTCGATGTGGCGTTCAGCAATACGGTCACCGGTGTGACGGCCGCGGTGTTCAGCGTCAGCGCGACCGGCACTGTCACCGGCACCATCGGCACCATCACCGGGTCCGGCGCGACCTATACCGTCACCATAATCGGCATTACTGGCACTGGTGCCTTGACCTTGAACCAAACCGCCGCCGGCACTGTGGTTGGCAGCGGTGGCGCGGCGCTAGCGGGCCGACACACCGGCGACCAAAGCTACGCCGTCGATATTACCGCCCCGGTGATCACCGGTGTCACGCTGGACAAAGCCGCCTACAAGCTTGGCGATACTGTTATCGCAACGATTGCCGCCGACGCCTATGACGGCAACGGCGCCTACACGCTGACCGCCGGCAGCGCCATTGACGGCATGACGCTCAGCGGATGGACCTACAACACTGCGACCACGACCGGCACCGCGAGCTTCGTCGTCACCAGCGCCAGCACCGAAGTGATCGCAGGCGCAGTGGCCGCATCCTTGCAGGTAACCGACGCCGCCGGCAACACCAGCGCAGCCTACACCACGCCCTTCTTCGGAACCACAATCGATACCCATGCGCCGACCGCGCTGGCGCTGTCTTCCGCTTCGACCCCCATCGCCGTCAACAGTGTGGTTGGCACGCTGACGCCCACCGATGCAACGACGGGCGACATGTTTACTTACGCGCTGGTGACCGACGGTACGACGCCGGCCAACAGCGCCGATAACAGCAAATTCGTGTTGTCCGGTAACACCCTGCTGGTCGGCGGCACACAGCTTTCGCCCGGCACCGATCATGTCGAGATCCAGGTCACCGACGCTGGCGGCAATAGCTTCACCCAAGCATACGCCCTCACCGTCATCAGTGCCACAGTCAGCAGCATCAACCGCGTAAGCGCGGCGCTGAGCAATGCCAGCAACAACAGCTTCACCGTCAGCTTTAGCGCCGCAGTAACCGGCGTCTCGGCCGCTAATTTCAGCCTGTCCGGCACTGACGGCACCGGGTTAATCGGCACGCCGACCACCAGCGACGGCGGCATCACCTGGACGGTGCCGGTCACCTTGGTCAGCGGCGACGGCACGCTGAGGCTGGATTTGTCCCCGACCACCGGTATCACCGCAGTCAGCAACGGCGGCACGCTCGCCGCGTCAAGGATTGGCGACCAAAACTACACCGTCGATACCACGGCCCCGTTGATCACCGGTGTCACGCTGGACAAGACCGCCTACAACCTCGGCGAAACTGTCACCGCAACGATTACCACCACCCCGCATGACGGCAACGGCGCCTATACGCTGGCCGCCGGCAGCGCCATTGACGGCGTGACGCTGAGCGGATGGACCTACAACACCGCGACCGCGACTGGCACCGCGAGCTTCGTCGTCACCCGCGCCAGCACCGAAGTGATCGCAGGCCCGGTGGCCGCGTCCTTGCGGGTGACCGACACCGCCGGCAACAGCAGCGCGGCCTACACCACGCCCTTCGCCAGCACCACAATCGTTAGCCATGATACCCATGCGCCGACCGCGCTGGCGCTGTCATCGACAGCCGTGCAAAGCCCCGCGGGGAGCGTTGTCGGCGTTTTGACCCCGACCGACGCAACGGTGGGCGACAGCTTCACTTACGCGCTGGTGACCGACGGTACGACGCCGGCCAACAGCGCCGATAACAGCAAATTCGTCTTGTCCGGCAACACCCTGCTGGTTGGCGGCACACAGCTGTCGTCCGGCACCGACCATGTCGAGATCCAGGTCACCGACGCCGGCGGCAGCAGCTTCACCCAGGCATACGTGATCACTGTCAGCCCTACTATTTTGCGGGGTAGTCTTGCCACGCTGGTCAGTTTTAACGGCACCAATGGCTACTATCCCGTAGGCAGCTTGTTTGCCGATGCCGATGGCAATTTGTTCGGAACGACACAAGGTAGCTATAATTCTGACCAGGGCACGGTCTTCGAGATCGTCAAGACCGCCGGTGGCTATGCCAGCACGCCGACCGTGTTGGTCCGTTTTAACGGCACCAATGGCTACTATCCCGTAGCCAGCTTGATCGCCGATGCCAAAGGCAACCTGTTCGGCACCACTTCCTATGGCGGGACAAGTTCCTATGGCGGGCCTTACGGCGATGTGGGCCTGGGCACGGTCTTCGAGATCGTCAAGACCGCCGGTGGCTATGCCAGCACGCCGACCGTGTTGGTCAGTTTTAACGGCACCAATGGCAAGTGGCCCAAGGGTAGCTTGATCGCCGATGCCAATGGCAACCTGTTCGGCACGACCGCCTATGGTGGGACTAACGGCAAAGGCACGGTCTTCGAGATCGTTAAGACCGGCGATGGCTACGCCAGCACGCCAACCGTATTGGTCAATTTTGACACCGCCGCTACCCCCTTTGGCAGCTTGATCGCCGATGCCGCTGGCAACCTGTTCGGCACGACCCGTGAGGGTGGGATGACCAGCGCTGGTGGGGCTGACGACAAAGGCACGGTCTTCGAGATCGTCAAGACCGACAGTGGCTTCGCCAGCACGCCGACTGTGTTGGTCAGCTTTTATGATTACGTTACCAATGGCTTCTATCCCTCTGGCAGCTTGCTCATCGATTCCAATGGAAATCTATTCGGAACAGTATCATCTCCTGTTGTGCAGCCCAATCTTAGTGCCAAGGTTTTCGAGATCGTCAAGACCGGCGGTCGCTACGACAGCACGCCGACCGTGTTGGTCAGTTTTAACACCACCGATGGCTCGAGCGCGAACCCCCTTGGCAGCTTGATCGCCGATGCCAATGGAAACCTGTTCGGTACGACGACCGCTGGTGGGGCGTTCAACAAAGGCACGGTCTTCGAGATCGTTAAGGCCGGCGATGGCTACACCAGCACACCGACTGTGTTGGTCAGTTTTAACAATACCAATGGCGCATCCCCTAAGGGCAGCTTGATCGCCGATGCCAATGGCAACCTGTTCGGCACCACTCCCTATGGTGGGACTTCCGGCTACGGCACGGTATTCGTAATTCCGTCCGGCCCGCGGGTCACCAGCATCGCCCGCACTGCGAGCGCCGCGGCGGTCACCAACGCCGCCAGCGTCAGCTTCACGGTCAGTTTCAGTGAAGCCATGGCAGGGGTGCTGGCCAGCAATTTCAGCCTCGGCGGCACCGATGGTACCGGGGTCATCGGCACCCCAACCAGCACCGATGGCGGCCTGACCTGGACGGTTGCGGTCACAGGTGTCTCCGGCGATGGTACTCTGTGGCTCGACCCGCCAAGCCCAGCCGGCATCGCCACCGTGGCCGCCGCTACCCCGCTGAACGCCATCTTCTCGGGTGGTGACGCCTATATCATCGTCAACTCCGCCCCGGTGCTGACCAATTTGGACGGCGATACCGCGGTGTTCTTGATTGGCGGCGCGGCCAGTCTGCTCGATCGAGGCACCCCGGCCAGCATCACCTCTGCCGGCATCGCGGCCGGTGGCACGCTCACGGCCAGCATCACCAGTGTGATCGGGGCTGAGGAAGCCCTCGGCCTCAAAACCACCCCTGGCGGCATCACCATCGCAAGCACGGCCGGTGTGACCACCATTTCCGATGCCGGCACCGTCATTGGCAGCTATGCCAGCAGTGCCGGCAGCGCCGGCAACCCCCTAGTGATCGCCCTGGCGGTTGGCGATACCGCCGCCCAGGTCGGCGATCTGCTGCACGCGCTGACCTTTAGGAACAGCAACGGCGCGGCCATCGCTCAAAGCCGCACGGTCAACATCACCCTCACCGATAGTTTAGGCCACGTTTCCAACACCGCCAGCGTCACCGTGGACGAAGATTCCAGCCCCGTGCTGACTGCGACGGGCACCGTCGGCATCACCCGCGGCGAGACAGCGGCCGCGATCGATAGCGGCATCACCGTGTCCGCCGCCAGACCGCATTGGACCGGCGGCACGCTGGTGGTGCAAATCACAGCCCATGCCGATGCGACCTATGACACGCTGAGCCTGCCCGTAAGCAACCCCGGCGGCAGCGCCATCTGGCTCAACAGCACCACGCTGATGGCGGGCAGCGTCGCAATCGGCAGCGCCAGCGCGGCGAGCGTCGCCGGCAGTGGCGCCTGGACCTTTACCCTCAATGCCAGCGCCACGACGTCCAACGTGCAGGCTTTGGCAGATAGCGTGAGGCTGGCAATCGCCGCCAATGGCAGCCTCCTTTCCCGCACCGTAACCTTCACCATCACCGATAGCTTTGGCTTGGTGAGCAGCGTTACCGACCAGGTGACGGTGCTGATGGCGCCGGTGACCTCGATTGCCTTGCTGAATAGCCAAATCGCTATCGCCAACGCTGTCACCAACCCCGGCGCGGTCACGATCAGCCTGGGCAGCAGCACGATTGCGCTGGCAGGCACCGCGATCACCGCCATCAACCTGCATGCTGGGGTGGTACTGACCATCATCGGCAATGGCGACACGCTGAACGGCGGGTCGGCCCAGGGCGGCTTTGTGCTCCAGGCCGGCTCGGTTGCGTTCCAGAACCTGACCATCGCCAACATGAAGGCGCAAGGTGGTGCCGGCACCGGGTTGGGCGGCGGTGGCGCCGGGCTGGGCGGCGGTCTTTTCGTTGGGTCGGATGTGGCCGGCAATGCCGGCACTGTCACACTGAGTAATGTCAACTTCAGTGGCAATGCCGCGGTCGGCGGCGCTGGCGCCAGTACGGGTTCCAATGGGGCGGGTGGTGCGGACAACGCCGTCAGTGCCCAAGGCTTCGGTACAGGCGGCCGTGGCGGCTTCAGTTCCAGCCCGATCGGCGGAGCTGGCGGCTTTGGCGGCGGCGGTGGCGGTGGCTTCAATGCGTTCCTGAACTTCGGCGCTGGCGGCGCCGGCGGCTTCGGCGCCGGTAACGGCGGTGCGGCGGTTGCGACCGGGCTTTTCAGCTCCCGCGTCGGCACTGGCGGCGGTGGCCTGGGCGCCGGCGCGGACGTGTTTGTCCAGGAAGGTGCGGGCATCACCATTACTGGCACCTCCAGCCTCGGTCTTGGCACCGTAACCGGCGGCACTGGCGACCAAGCCGGTGCGGGCCTGGGATCTGGTATTTTTGTGCAGGGCACCAACAGCGTCACCTTTGCCCCGAGCGTGGGCGGCACGGAAACGATTGCGGGCGTTATCGCCGACCAGGCCGGTAGCGGCGGCGCGGCGACGATCGCGGTCAATGGCGCGGGGACGCTGAAGCTGACGGCGGCAAACACTTATACCGGCGGCACCAGTTTACAGGCCGGCACACTGGAAATCGCCACCGGGGCTTCGGTTGGCACCGGGGTCATCAGCTTCACCGGCGCATCCACCTTGCGGATTGATGCGGTCTTGACCGGCACCACCAACAGCTTTGCTAACACGGTGGCCAATTTCGGCTACGGGGACAGCATTGATTTGCGTGGCCTGGCCTTTGCCAGCGGTGCGACGGCGGTACTCAGCGCCGGCACGTTGCTGACCGTGACCGCCGGCAGCAACAGCGAGAAAATCACCCTCGCCGCGCCACGCAACAGCTCTTTCACCGTGACCAATGACGGCACAAACGGCAGCCTGGTGACCGCGCCGTGCTTCGCCGCGGGGACCCGGATCCGCACCACACGTGGCGAGATCACCGTCGAAACGCTGGTAGAAGGCGATCGCGCCATCACTGCAACCGGCACCAGCCCGATCGTCTGGATCGGCCATCGTCGCGTCGCCTGCGCCCAGCATCCGCGCCCATGGGACGTCAACCCGGTCCGCATCGCGCCGCATGCCTTCGCGCCGAACCAGCCGAGCCGCGATGTGTGGCTCAGCCCTGACCACGCGGTGTTCCGCGATGGTGTCCTGATCCCGATACGCTACCTCATCAACGGTGCCACCATCATCCAGGAACCGCGCGACACAGTTACCTATTTCCACGTTGAACTCGCGGCCCACGCGATCCTGTTGGCCGAGGGCCTGCCGGCGGAAAGCTTCCTCGACACCGGCAATCGCGGCGCCTTCGCCAATGGCGGCGGTGCGGTGATGATGCATCCCGATTTCGCCCTGCAAACCTGGGAAGCCGAGGCCTGCGCGCCGCTCGCGTTGGACGGGCCGGCCGTGCATGCCGCGCGGGCAGATTTGCTCGAACGTGCGGCCATGCTTGGCCATGCCATGAGCGATGATCCCGATTTGCACCTGCTGGCCGATGGCCGCGTTATCCGGCCGGACTGGATCGGCGACGAAATCGGCTTCGTGCTGCCGGAACATTTCGCCGTGTTGCGCCTGGTATCGCGCGATTTCGCGCCAGCCGAAATCCTACCCACCAGCGATGACCGCCGACGGTTGGGGGTTGCGGTCACCAGCCTGATCCTCGATGGCGAAACGATCACGCCCGAAGCCGGCAATGGCTGGCACGCAGCCGAAGACGGGCTGCAATGGACCGATGGCGATGCGATTATCAGCGCCCGCACCGGCGCGGTGCTCGAAGTGCGGATTGCCGGAATTGGCCGCTACTGGAATGACGCCAGCAGCGGCCGGGAACCGATTTACGCCAGCCAGACATCCGGCACGAAGGCATAGCCCTTGGCGGCCTTGGCGCAGGTCTTGCTTCGGCTCGCCCGCACCCGCGGACATGATCCGCCTTCAAAGATCGGCAATTGCGCCCCGACAGCCGCCGCCCCCCCGAAGCGCCGGCACGCCGCGCAAGCCGCGCGAGGGGACCAAGCAAGAGGCGGTGCTCACCCTGCTCCGCCGCACCGAAGGGGCGACGATCGCCCAGATCATGGAGACCACGGCCTGGGCCAGTCACACCTGTCGCGGCTTCCTTGCCGGGCTCAAGAAGAAGGGCATCAAGATCGAGACCCTGGAGAAAGTCCGCATGGTCGGGCCGAACCGGGATGGGGCGAAGGGGTCCTTCAGCATTTACAAGGCCGGCTGATCCAGCCGAGCGATCATCTCCGCAGCGATCGGGGCGGGGGCAAAGCCTCGCCCCGTTTGTCGTTCGACTTCGGTGGGGTTAACTCGGCAAGAAGATCGGCAAGCTCCCATCCTTGTCGCTTTGCCTCTTTCAACCCCGCCAGCAGAATGGCCCGCGCGTCATCGACGTACTCGCGCATCACCCGCACCGTAGCGGGACCGCCGTCTGCCAGGGCCATTGCACGAGTGCTGGCAGTTACAACTTTCTCGGCGTCCTTTGTTGGCATTGCCCATCTCCAGTCCCTGGGCCGCCATCATGCACATCAGGCTGCTTCCGTCACACCCCGAAACGCCGCCACATCAGAGAAAGCCCGCTCCTCGCCGTCGAGCATCGCCAGGCGACCAGTCAGTTCCTGCCATCGCTGCACGGCAACATCGCAGTAGGCGGGATCAATCTCCATCGCCAGGCAGTGCCGGCCGATCATCTCAGCCGCAACGATGGTGGTGCCGCTGCCAGAGAACGGCTCGTAGATCGCATCGCCTGGCGCGCTGTTGTTCAAGATTGGCCGGCGCATGCACTCCACCGGTTTCTGCGTGCCATGCACCGTCTCGGGATCCTCGGTCTCGTTACCCCGCGTCGCGATCGCCCACAGCGTCGACTGATCGCGGGCGCCCTGCCAGTGGCCAGTGGCGCCCTTGCGGACGGCATAGAGGGCCGGCTCGTGCTGCCAGTGATAATCGCCGCGGCCCAGCACGAAGCGGGATTTCGCCC
>CALQTN020000090.1 GCA_943333505.2 Asaia bogorensis
CGTCGCGGTGCAGAAAATATCCACCTCGGCGACGTTGGAGACTTTGCGCGAACAGTCCAATGTCGGCACCCGCATATTCTCCAGCTTCCTCGAATGCCCGGTCTTCGTCGACTGGACCGGCGGCATGGGCAAGATCCCCGGATTGGCGACGTCCTGGCGCCGTATCAGCGATACCACGCTGGAGCTCACCCTGCGCGAGGGCGTGCGATTCCACAATGGCGAAACCCTGACCGCTGAGGATGTCGCCTTCAGCTTCGGCGCCGATCGCATGTGGGGCGGCACCAGCGCCGATGGACGCGGCATGTTCGTGTCGACCACTGCCGGTGCTGCCACCAAACTGCCGCCGCCGGAAGCCGCCGCGATCGCCAAGGCGTCGTTCCCCGGCTTCGACCGGATCGAGATCGTCAACAGAAACACCGTCCGCTTCGTTAACAAGACGCCGGACGTGACGATCGAGGCCCGCCTGACCCGCAATACCGCGGCGATTATCTCCGGCCGCGCATTTGCTGACGCACCGAGCTGGCTCGACTGGGCGCGCAAACCGGTCGGCACAGGGCCCTACAAAGTGCGGCTCTACCGGCCGGACCAGGACTTGGTGCTCGATGCGCATGACGAATATTGGGGCGGACGCCCGCCGCTGAAATCGATCCGCTTTGTCGAGGTGCCAGATGTCTCGGCACGGGTAAATGGCCTGCTCGCGGGCGACTATGATTTCGCGGCCGATCTGCCGCCCGACCAGATCGGCGCGGTCGAAGCCAATCCGCGCTACCAGGTCGTCGGCGGCAAAATCAACAATATCCGTATTTCGGTGTGGGACAAATTTAACCCGGCGCTCGCTAATCCCCTGGTGCGCCGCGCGCTGACCCATGCCGTCGACCGCCAGTCGATCGTGGACGCGCTGTGGCAGGGCCGCACCGAAGTGCCGCGCGGCATGCAGTGGGAATTTTACGGCGACATGTATCTCGCCGATTGGAGCGCGCCGAAATTCGATCCAGCCCTGGCGCGGCAATTGCTGAAGGACGCCAACTACAAGGGCGAGCGGATCGAGTATCAGTTGCTCAACAACTACTACACCAACCAGACCGCCTCTGCGCAGATCCTGGTCGAGGGCTGGCGCCAGGTTGGGCTGAATGTCGAGCTTTCGATGAAGGAAAACTGGGGGCAGATCCTCGGGCGCTTCCCCGGCCGCGGGATTTGCGACAATTCCAACTCGGCGTGGTTTGGCGATCCGGTGGCCTCGATTTCCTCGGTCGGGCCGGGTGGGCAGACCTGGGAGGCTGGTCAGTGGCGCAACGATGAAGCTGCCGCAGCCCTGGTGGCGCTGCAGTCAGGGACCGATATGGCGCTGCGTCGCCGCGCGTTCCGGCGTATTCTGGAGTTGGTGGAGCGGGAAGACCCCGGATATACCGTGCTGCACCAGAACGCGAATTTCACGGGGAAACGTAAGGACATTGCCTGGAAGGCAGGGCAGTCTTTCGTGATGAATTTCGGGCCCGGCAACTGGGGGTAGGGGCGACCCTATCCGGTCGGCGGCTTGCGCTTTGGCAGGTCGCCGCAATATAGCGCCCATGAGCATCGTTATCATTGGCGCGACACGCGGGATCGGCGTGGCTTTGGCCGACATCCTGGATGAAGCGGGGCATCCGGTTACACGGATTGGGCGCGGCATAACGCCAGGGTTTGATCTGCTGGACGAAGCCTCGATCGCGCGGGCAGCGATGGCAGCAGGTCCTGGTTTGCGGCTGGTCATCGATGCGACCGGGTTTCTGCACAATGACCAGTTCAAGCCCGAGAAAAGCCTGCGACAAATCGATCCCGCCCAACTCGCACACAGCTTCGCGGTCAACGCGACCGGGCCGGCGCTGTTGATGAAACACTTCCTGCCCTTGCTCGCAGCCAATGAGCGCAGCGTGTTCGCCACGCTTTCCGCCCGGGTGGGCAGCATCTCGGATAATCATCTCGGCGGCTGGTATTCCTATCGTGCGGCAAAGGCGGCGCTAAACCAGTTGATGCGGACGGCGGCGATCGAGCTTGCGCGGACGCGGAAACAGGCAATTTGTGTCGCCCTGCATCCTGGAACGGTCGATACTGAACTGTCGCGCCCGTTCACCAAGGCAGGCCTCGATCTGCAAACCCCTGCCGAGGCAGCTTCGCGGCTATTGGCGGTGATCGACGCGCTCACGCCAGCGCAGACCGGGTTACTGTTCGATCATAAAGCGGTGCAAATCCCATTCTAAGCTCAGATGCGGATCAGTTCGTCGGCGGCGGTTGGTTCGGACGCACCGCACGGCAGCGCTCGGAGCAGTATTTGACCTCGTCCCAAACCTTCGCCCATTTCTTGCGCCACGCAAATGGCCGACCGCAGCTTACGCAGATTTTCTCGGGCAAATGGGGCTTGCGGTGCATGGGTCGAACTCCGTCGGATCAGGATCCCACCCCAGCATGACAATCTTGCGGGTGATTTTGGGGGATCAGCTCCGCCGGGATATGGCGGCGCTCACGGGTTGTGACAGGGCGCGCGACATCGTGCTGATGATGGAGGTCGCCGAGGAAACCACTTATGTCCGCCATCACAAGCAGAAAATAGCGCTCATTCTGTCCGCAATGCGCCATTTTGCCGCCGAGCTGACCGAGGCGGGCTACCATGTCGACTACGTTCGCCTTGACGATCCGGCCAACACCGGCAGCTTCACCGGCGAAATCGCCCGCGCCGTCGCCCGCCATCGCCCCGACCGGATCGTGCTGACCGAGCCAGGCGAGTATCGCGTTCTGGCGATGGCCAAAGCCTGGCCGCTCCCGCTGGAGCTGCGCGAGGACACACGGTTTTTCTGCTCGCGATCACGGTTTGCGCAATGGGCGGACGGGCGCAAGGCCCTGCGGATGGAGTTTTTCTATCGCGAGATGCGGCGCGAAAGCGGGCTGCTGATGGATGGTGCCAATCCGGTTGGCGGGGCTTGGAACTTCGATGCGGAAAATCGCAAGCGCCTGCCTGTCGGCAAACTACCTCCGACGCGGCAAAGCTTTGCGCCCGATGCGATCACCACCGAGGTGCTGGCGCTGGTCGCCACACGGTTTGTCGATCACTTCGGCGAACTGGAAAATTTCTGCTGGCCGGTCACCAGGCGGGATGCGTTGACGGCGCTGGCGCATTTTATCGCCGACTGCTTACCATCGTTCGGTGATTATCAGGATGCGATGAAGTCCGGCGCGCCGTTCCTCTATCACGCCTTGCTGGCGCCGGCTCTGAATATAGGCCTGCTGACACCGCGCGAAATATGCGCGGCGGCCGAGGCGGCGTGGCAGGCCGGGCACGCACCGCTCAACGCGGTCGAAGGCTTCATCCGTCAGATCCTCGGCTGGCGCGAATATGTCCGTGGCATTTACTGGCAAAAGATGCCGGATTATGGCGTCAGCAACGCGCTCAATGCCAAGCGCGACCTGCCATCGTTTTACTGGTCGGGCGATACGGCGATGAATTGTCTGGCGCAGGTGGTCGCCGAGACCCGCGCCAACGCCTACGCCCATCATATCCAGCGCCTGATGATCACCGGTAATTTCGCCCTGCTTGCCGGGATCGCGCCCGCGCAGGTGGAAGCCTGGTATCTCGCGGTTTACGCCGATGCGTTTGACTGGGTGGAGTTGCCCAATACCCACGGCATGGCGCTGTTTGCCGATGGCGGGATACTGGCCTCAAAGCCCTATGCGGCATCGGGCGCCTATATCGATCGAATGTCGGATTACTGCGCGGGTTGCCGCTATGATCCGAATATCAAACTCGGGCCGGGGGCGTGCCCGTTCAATCCATTATACTGGCATTTCCTGATCGAAAACCGGGCGCGCCTTGCCGCCAACCCGCGCATGGCGATGCCCTATCGCACGCTGACGGCAATGGCACCGGATCGGGTTGCACAGATATCCGCCGAGGCGACAGCGTTTCTTGACGGGTTGGCGGGTTAAACCCGCCCGAACACCGTGACCACGCGGAAGCGATGATTGGTGGATTTGACCATCCCGATCACCCCTTCGACCGTGAACGCATCCTTGCGATACATCGGCAGCACCTGATCGAGCCACACAACATGGGCGCCCTTCGGCAGTCGCTGCAACGCCCGCATCACCACGTTCCGTTTGACCATGGTGGTCTTGTAATGGTCGGCGTCTTCCACGCTGTAGGGCGGGTCGGCCAGCACGAGATCGTAGTCGTCGAGCGGCACTTTCAGCAGGGATTGCGCGTCGTCGATATAGGTTGGGACGAGCGTGGGGTTAAGGTCGACGGTGTCGCCGGGGAATGCCGACAGATCGACCTTGCCGCTGAACACGTGAAGCACCTTCTTCTTATCGGGAAATAATGCCTTCACACGCCGCAGATACCCCGCCGGATATCCGCCGTAATAGGTTGATTTCACCCGATAATTATTGCCCATGATCCAGGTGCCGACCGCGCGGCCATCTTCTGAGACAAACAGGCTACGCGGAAATCCAGTCACCTTCACATAATTCGCGATGCGTTCTTCCCAGGTCATCGCGTGTTGGCGGCAATCGGCACGGACACATCACGCGGCAGGAAAACATAGGCGGCACCGGACTTGTTCATCCGTCCGGCGCGTTCCTCAGCGGCCGCTCCCCAGCCGAAAAATATATCGGCCCGGACTGCCCCTTTGATCGCGCCGCCCACGTCCTGCGCCATCATGATCTGACGGATTGGCGCAGCCGTCACCGGATCGGTCGTCTCAATCCAAACCGGCGCTCCCATCGGGATAAAGCTTCTATCGACGGCGATGGATCGCATCGGGGTCAACGGCGCGCCCAATGCCCCAGGCGGGCCTTGCTCGGGCGCGGTGCCGGGGATTTCGCGGAAGAACACGTAAGACGGGTTCATGTTCATCAACGCCGGCGCCTGCTTGGGATGGGCGATCAACCAGGCGCGAATCGATTGCAGCGTGACATCTTCAAGTTTCAATTCGCCACGTTCAACCAGAATACGCCCGATCGGCACATAGGAGTGGCCGTTCTGGCCAGCATACGAGACCCGGATGTCGCGCCCGTCCGGCAGGCGCACCCGGCCAGCGCCCTGAATTTCCAGGAAAAACCCGTCGATCGGGTTGGACACATATAACAGTTCGAGGCGCTGCTTGGACAAGCCGCCAGCAACGATCTGGGCCCGCGACAATGACCGTCCTGGCCCCGGGCTACGCAGCAGCGGGGTCTGATAAACGCCGCCGCGCTGGCGCGAGCCTCTCAGTTCCGGCTCGTAATAACCCGTGAACTTGCCCTGCGCGGAACCGTCAATCGAGGCGATCCAAGGTTGAAAATGTCGCTCGAAAAACGCTCGTGCGGCTGGATCGTCGCCGGGCGGCACCGTGGCTGCCGCGACACAGGCATTGCGCCAACTGACAGAACTGCCGCCGCGGCTGGCCGCCTCGCCACGCCCTCCGAGATTCTGCCCGACCATGCGCGCGCATCCGGCCAGGAAGGACGGGATCGCCGCCGAGTGTCGATCGATAAGCCAGCCAGGCAACTGGTCATAGCCGATTTGTGTCAACGCCGGACCAGGGCCTTTGGGCACCTTGATGCCGACTGCCACGGCTGGCTCAGTTGGCGGCGGAGTCGCGGTGGAACACGCCGCCAGCAGGGCAGCAACGGCGAGCCCAAGAACGCGCCTCACGCGCTGCGCGCCGCCGTCAGGCGCCAGCTTGGGTCAGAACTGCCCAAGACGCGTTCGAAGGTCCAAAGATCCGTGATCTCGGTGACCGCATCAGTGCCGACCACCGGATGTCCGGCCTGGTCATGGGTGATGTTCACCTGATCGGAGACAAAGCGAACGGTGATGCTTGCGGTGCGGTCGTGCAGTGTCGCGTGCTCGATCGCCACTGACGGGATTTCACGGATTTCGGTGCGTTGGGTCTCACCGGCCGTTTCGCGCGCGGCGATCGCTGTTTCGAAAGCGCGATAGGTGTCATCGGACAGCAAAGGCCGCAACCCGACACGATCACCAGCGGCGAACGCCCCAACAATCAGGCGAAACGCGCCCTCGGCGCCGTTCAGGAACTGGTCCGGCTGCACGGTTGGATCCAGTGCGCCCATCGCGGCGAGCGCCATACCGGCTTCGGTACCCGGATCGGGCAGGATGCGCGCCGCCTCGGGGCTGGGCGCACGGGCGGACTCGGCCGGGCGCATCGCCGCCGGCTCCTGCGCCCGCGCTTCCCCGCCCTGTCCATCGGTTGGCCGTTCAAACCCTTCACGCCGGCCCAGAATACTGCGCAGGCGAAGGATCAGAAACAACGCCACCCCGCCAAGAATAACGAGGTCTATCGGAAAGTCGCCCGCGGCGCCCATCCAGGTCTCCCACGCCCGCTTAGCGGGCTTAAGTCGTGATTACGATCCCCAAGACATAAGCGCGCGCGTGCAGATGCACAACGTGCCATCGTCCCACGACGGTTGCGTCCGGCAGCTGTCGGGGTTAATTCGACGCCATGATCCTGCTCCGCCACGGCCAAAGTGAATTCAATCTGCATATGGGTGCGCTCGGGCGCGATCCTGGCATCATCGATCCCAAGCTGACGCCGCTCGGCCATGTCCAGGCCCGCCATGCCGCCGAAGCGCTCATCGGGCAGAAAATCACCCGCATCATCGCCTCCCCCTATACCCGCACCATGCAAACTGCCGCGCCGATCGCGCGGTCGCGGGCGATGAAATTACAGCTCAACCCGCTGGTCCGCGAACGCTACGCGCTGGCTTGCGATGTCGGCCGCCCGGCGAGCGCGCTTGCCTCGGTGTGGCCCGAGCATGATTTCGCCCATATCGGTGAAGCATGGTGGCCGGCGGTCGAAGAACCTGCCGAACAAGTTATGGCGCGCGCGGCCCTGTTCCGCGCCGAAATGGCCGCCTTGCCGGATCAGGCAACCACGCTGGTGGTCAGCCATTGGGGCTTCATCCTGGCGATGACCGGAACCCACGCGGTGAACGGCCAGATATTACAGTGCGATCCGCACGCCGAAGGCCCCGCGAAGGTGATCTGGAAGCACTGAACCGGCTAGTTTAGCGGCACCCGCAGAATCACACTTGGGGCGAGGATGCTGCCAAACCCGGTCTGCGAACGCGACTTACGTTCCAGCAATTGCGAATAGCCCGCCCCTGGCGCAAATTCCCCCAGATCGGTGCGGCGCCGGCCATCGCGATCGATCACGCCGGGCTCCAACCGTGCCCGCCCATCGGCCCGATCACGCGGGGCATCGATATCGTAGTTCGGCACTGGCGCCAGGTCTGTAACCGCCGAATGCGTGCGGGTTTGCCCAGGCAGAACCGGCAACAGACCGGGCAAAATCTTATACGATGGCTCGACCGTGGCGGCCGCAGCTATCGTCGTCTCGCAGGCCACCAATACCGCCAGCAGCATCGCGGTTCGCAAAATCACAACGTTCCGGATCGACCGGTGCCCCGAGGATCCGAGGCCGGATTTCCCGCAGGCGCGCCAAGCATCCCGGTCGGATTGGCCCGCCAAGCCTCCAGCGCCCAGCGAACCGTCGGGAAAGCAAGGCGGTCCCAAGGGATATCGTCCCAGGCGAACAGCCCGACTTCCAGGCTTTCGACGCCCGCCGCAAAAGCCGGCGCGTCGGTGAAGCGGGCGCGGAACATGAACTGGACCTGGCCGATCCGGCTGATCGAATAAATTGCCAGAATGCCTTCGAGCGTAATATCCGCCTCGGCTTCCTCAAGCGCCTCGCGCCGGGCGCCCTCCTCGACGGTTTCGCCAAGTTCCATATAACCTGCGGGCAAGGTCCAATAATCGCGGCGCGGTTCGATAGCACGTCGGCACAACAGGATTTTTCCGTCATGGACGACAACGGCGCCGGCGACGATTTTGGGGTTCTGATAATCGATATGGCCGCAGTCGCGGCAAATCGCCCGCTCGCGGTTATCGCCGTCTGGTACTTCGCGAATGAAATCAGCCATCAGCAGGATGTGGCACGCCTACCCTGGCGGTTTCAATCCCCCATGTCGCGCTTCACGCTAATTTCGCGCTCCACACCAAAGCGCATCAATCCGATCAGACGGACAAATTCAATAGCGACCCGCGCGGCGGTGGCTGGGAGGGCGGGGTGGTCGGCAGCGCCTGCATCGGCAGTGCCGCAGGCGTGTTGTCGCGCGCCGATTGCACATGCGGCCGCAGGCTTGGCGTATCGGCCTGGTTGGGGCGCGGACCAGAGGGGATAGTCGTGGCGGAAAACGCCGCGAGGGAGGAACTTGAGATCATAGCCCGCAATCTGAGCCGCGCTGGTAAATATCCAGTTAACATGATCAATTCTCATTGAATATTTTTTGGACAAGTCCGTATATTTCTAACTTCCGCTGCCGCACGACTAAACGGAAGCGAGAGATTTTATGTTTTATAAATTAACTTATTCGCTCGGGCAATGCAGGTATTTTCGCTCACCGGACCGATCATCGCCCGCGCAGCATTGCAATCCAGGCCAGAATATTACGAGGGCGCCTCCCTCCCCACGCGAACCGCTTGACGCAGCGCGGTGCCGCCAGCCAATGATCCACGACCCACCTGCCCCAAAGGATTTTCCCGATGCACGCGCTCGATCCTGTTCGCTACACAGCCCTGGTAACCCTGCTGGCGATCGCAGTCTATTTCTATGCGGGTATCCTCGTCGGTCGCGCACGCAGTACCTATGGCATCAAGGCACCCGCGGTGACCGGTGATCCGAATTTCGAGCGCCTGTTTCGCGCCCAGATGAACACGCTGGAGTGGCTGCCGATGTTCCTGCCGGCGCTCTGGCTGTTTGCCTTGTCAGTGGGCGACGCGCTCGCCGGGGTGCTCGGGATGATCTGGATTATCGGCCGCCTGCTCTATATCCAAACCTACGCCGCAGCCGCCGAGAAGCGCGGCCCTGGGTTCGGCGTGCAGGCGATCGCCACCATGGCGCTATGGCTGGGTGCGGTGATCCGCGTGGGAATTTCGATCGCCGGCGGTTAGTGTGAGTTAGAGCATGATGACCGCTGATAGGCGCGGTCATCATGCTCTAACTCTTTGCTTGGTCGCGCGGTCAGACCTTCGTTTGATTCCACCTAAGGGCATCACGCTCTAATGTCGGTCGGCGCAACCAGATTTATTGATTGAACCGCCACGCAGACGACTTTAAGAAAGGGTCAACGAGTTCATTTAAGCATCAGTCAGCGTAGGTATTGTATTCAAATGTTTATCAACGTCGAGTCACGACAGATATACTTGGCATTTTTCGGCCTGGTGGTCGGCACGATCGGCCATTCACCTCAAGCCCGCGCAAACTTCATCGCCTACTCCTACTCCACCGCGGCAACGGTCGATGGTGCGTCATCAAACACAACAGCGCAATTTAATTTGGTCGGAACAACGCTGACCCTGACGATCAGCAATAACGGCATCACCAACAGCAATGCCGGGCTGCTCGACGGTTTGTTCTTCGATATCGTCGGCGGCGGTATCACCAGTGTCGCCAGCCAAATTAGGCCGACAGTGACTGCAAACCGGCTTTACACCTCGAAAACCGCATCAACCACCAATGCGACCATTACTGGGTCCTGGCAGTTGATCCCCAATGTTGGGGGATCGTCCAAATACGGTCTTGCGGCCGTCGGCGGGAGTGGATTGTTTAGTGCCGCCAATTTCACCCTTGGCGGTGGCGGGGATGATTACGGGATCCTCGGCTCAAACACGGACATGAGCGCGACAAACGCCAATAAATTCCCACTGGTCAACGATTCGGTGACGATTACCATTCCAGGCTTCACTGGCACATCAGTATCCAACGTAACGTTTTACTATAATTCCGCGCTCAGCGCATCGGTCGCGGGAACCTCCGTCGTCGGCGTGTTTGCACCGGAGCCGGCCTCGGTATTGATGCTCGGGCTTGGGCTGGTCGCCCTGGCCGCGCTGCGACGCAAGGCTCAACCCGCATTGCCAAAATGGCGATAGAATAACCGCTTCGCCACCTCGATCGCGCACAGGAAGCCACCGACCACCAGAACCATGTAAACCAGGAAGCTCATCGGCAGTCTGACGAATTCAAACCAGGCGCCCAGCACCGGAATATACGGCAGCGCGAGGCTGAACCCGGTGGCACCCAGTGCCAGCACCACCACGGCCCAATGCGGCCGACTGGCAAAGATGTGTCGCCTGGTCCGCACAGCAAAGACCATCAGAACCTGGGTTGCCATGGATTCAACAAACCATCCGGTACGAAACATCGCTTCGCCAGCCTGAAACACCAACAGCAACACACCAAACGTCGCCAGATCAAACACTGTGCTGAGCGGCCCCATGAACACCATGAAACGCTCGATCAACCGGATTTCCCAATGGATTGGCCGACGGATAGCCTCGTCATCAACATTGTCGAACGGCAGGCTGGTCTGGGCGAGGTCGTAAATCAGATTATTGAGCAGCAACTGGATCGGCAGCAGCGGCAGAAACGGCAGCACAAAGCCTGCCAGCACCATGCTCAGCATGTTACCGAAATTGGCGCTGCTCGCCATCAGGATGTACTTGCCGGTATTGACGATGGTCCGCCGGCCTTCCATCACCCCCGCATGCACCACGCCGAGATCCTGTTCCAACAGGATGATCTCAGCCGCCGCCTTGGCGACGTCGGCGGCACTGTCGACGGAAATCCCAACATCGGCGGCATGCAGCGCCGGCGCGTCGTTGATGCCATCGCCGAGGAACCCGACCGTCTGGCCCATCCGCTTCAGGGTCATGATAATGCGTAGCTTCTGCTGCGGGGTGATCCGGCAGAACAGCCGCGCAGCCCCGAGCGAGCCGATCAGCGCCTCATCGCTCATTGCTGAAATCTGCGCGCCGGTTAGCACCGCGCCAGGGTCGAAGCCGATTTCCTCGCATAAATGGCGGGCGACCAGTTCATTGTCACCGGTCAGCACCTTTACCGCGATCCCGGCATTGGCAAGCGCCACCAGCGCCGCTTTGGCTGATGCCTTGGGCGGGTCGCGGAACACTGCGAAACCGGCCAAAACCAGTTCCGTCTCATCCGCCAAAACCGCCTTGTCGTGATCGGCCGGGGTGGCCCGGCTCGCAATGCCCAGCAAACGGAACCCCTGGGCGCTTAACGCATTGAATTGCGCCACGACCGCAGTCCGGCTTGCATCGGTCATCGGCTGTGCGCCATCCGCCGTGGCGATGGCCGTCGACAGCCGAATAATATCTTCGGGCGCGCCTTTGACGATCAGGGTGCGGACACCGGCGCGCTCGACCAGCACCGACACCCGCCGACGCTCGAAATCGAACGGCACTTCGTCGATCTTGCTCCAACCGGCAGCATCGATGCTGGCTTTGGCCAGGATCGCATCGTCGAGCGGGCTTTTCAGGCCAGTTTCGAAATGGCTGTTGAGCCATGCCAGGGTGAAAACATCCGCGCTGTCCGCCCCGCTCGCATCGATCGTCTTGGCCAACCCGATCTGCGCTTCGGTCAGCGTGCCGGTCTTGTCGGTGCACAGCACATCCATCGCGCCGAGATTATGGATCGCCTGCAACCGTTTCACGATCACCCGGCGGCGCGACAGCAGCACCGCGCCGCGCGCCATGGTGACCGTCATGATCATCGGAAGCAATTCCGGTGTCAGCCCGACCGCGAGCGCCACCGCGAACAGAAGCGAGTCGATCCAGGGCCGATGGAACGCCATGCTTTCCGCCATCACCAGCAGCACCAATACGACCACGATGCGGAAAATCAGCATGCTGAAACGGCGCAGCCCGATTTCGAACGACGTCGGTGCCGGGGCGGCGATCAGGGTATCGGCAAGCTGGCCCAAGGCAGTGTCATGGCCGGTGCGGCACACCACCATCGTGGCGCTGCCGGAAATCACCGATGTCCCGGCCAGCCCGACATTGCCGGCCGCACTGAGTTCGGTCGCGGCATCGGTATCCGTCGCGTATTTTTCAACCGGAAAAGATTCGCCCGTCAGCAGCGCCTGATTGACGAAGAAATCCCGCGTTGCCAGCAAGCGCCCATCCGCCGGCACCAGATCGCCCGCCGATAGCCGGACGATGTCGCCCGGCACCAGATCGGCGACCGACAAATTGACCTCCACGCCATCGCGCCGCACCGCTGTCCGCAACGCCACCTGACCGCGCAAAGCGTCAATCGCGGCCTCGGCCCGGCTTTCCTGCCAGTAGTCGAGCAACACCGATAACGTCACGATCGCGGTCACAATGATGAAGCTCGCCAGATCGCCGCTCGCTGCCGACATCGCACTCGCCACCAGCAGGATCATGACAAGCGGGTTGGCAAAGCGCTTGCCGATCCGCAGCCAAACGGGCGAGCGCTTGGGCGCGGTAGTCTCATTGGTACCGAATTTTCGCCGCAGCACCGCAACCACCGGCGTGGTCAGGCCGCCTTGGGTGGTTTGCAGCCCGGCCAGCAATCCAGGCGTACGAATCTGCCAGAACGGATCGATCATGATTTTGCGCCTTGTCGGATTGCCAACCGGTCAGGCTATGCTATCCGAAATCTGGCGCCTGTCTTTGCGCCAGATCATTTGGGGGGCGAACCATGACCGACACCGAACAGGACGTACGCAGCTGGGCCGACGGCAAGATGCTGTCTTCGCGCATCGGCGCGGTTGGCATCATGACCTTCAACCACCCCGAACGGCTCAACGCGGTGTCGATGGAAATGTGGGAGGCGATGGGCCAGATCATGACCCAGTTCGGCGCCGATGACAGCATCCGGGTGATCATCCTGCGCGGTGCCGGCGGCAAGGCGTTTGTTTCGGGCGGCGATATCAGCCAGTTCGCCAAAACCCGCGCGAGCGCCGAAATCGCCCGCCAGCACGTCGCCAAGATCGCGGTGGGCCGAACCGCAGTCGTCGATTGCGCCAAGCCGACCATCGCCTGCATCCAGGGTTTCTGCCTCGGTGGCGGCCTCGCTATCGCCATGCAGGCAGACCTGCGGATTGCCGGAATCGGCAGCCAGTTCGGCATTCCCGCCGCCCGCCTCGGCGTCGCCTATGGCTATGAAGGCCTGCGCACCCTGGTCGGGCTGGTTGGCCCGGCGCATGCACGCATGATCATGTATGCCGCCGACCGCATCGATGCGACCGAAGCTGCGCGCATCGGCCTCATCAACCGAGTGCTGGAGCCCGACGCGCTATGGCCGCATGTGATGGCGCTCGCCGCACGGATCGCCGACAACGCGCCGCTGTCGATCACCGCCGCCAAGGACGGCATCGCCCAGGTGTTGCGCGACCCGGCCGATCGCGATCTGGCGCGACTGAAGGACTACGAGCGGCAAAGCCTCGATAGTGAGGATTTCAAGGAGGGCCGCACCGCATTCATGGAAAAGCGCCGACCGCGTTTCGTCGGACGGTGACGCTTGGCGCGGCGGTACAGCCGGCAAGCTGTGCAACACCTCCCCCTGACAAGTCCGCGCGGCAATGTTAGCCTCATGGAAATCCGATCGGAGGCCAAGGAAAATGCCCGTCACCGCCGCCACGCGCCGCGCCCGCGCCTGCGCCAGCCTGCTCCGCCAGGTCCACGCGATCACTGACGCCGAGGGCATCACCCCGTCGGCTCTTCATGCCATCAAGCTCAAGCTGGTGGCGCTCGCCCGCCGCGCCGATCTGTTCCCGGCCGAGGATTTCACCATGCCAACCGCCCAAGGGCGCAACCATCCGCTGCTGGTCGAAGACGATGATGGGCACGGGCTGTACCTGACCATCAACCTGCCCGGCAAAGAAGCCGCCCCGCACGACCACGGCATCTGGTGCGTCAATGCCGCGATTTCCGGGCGCGAGCGACATGTCTTCTACCGCCGCACCGATGATGGGACGGTGGTCGGCAAGGCCGATGTGGTCGCCGTCGGCGAAGTCATGGTCGAGCCCGGCCGCGGCATGGCGATGGCCGATCACGATATTCATTCGACCGAGGTGGTGGGCGACGCGCCGGCAATCGGCCTCGCGCTCTATGGCTACTCGCTCACGCGGTTTCCGTCGGTCGCATGGTATCACCCCGATATTGGCACCACCCGGTCCGGCACATCCCGCCGCCACGCGGCTTGACACGCCATGGCCCAGGCCCCGAAATCCTATACCGTCACCATCGTCAACACTGGCGCGATCATAGACTGCCGCGCCGATCAGACCCTATTGAACGCCGCGATTCTGGCCGGCATCGACTATCCCTATACCTGCGCGAGCGGAAATTGCGGCGCCTGTATCTCGCAGCTTGATACCGGCAAGGTTGACATGCTGCCGCGCGGCGACGCTTCGCTGTCCCCAGATCAGGCTGCAGCCGGTCGCACCCTCGCCTGCCGCGCCCGGCCGAGATCCGACGTCGCCGTCACCTGGCTCGGCCGCGGGCGCAGGTAGGTCTTTACCTAGGGTCTGTTGAGGTTCACCGTGAATTGATGATGGCTCCTGCGAGATAGATCAACGCGGAGAAGCTTTGGTCTGTCTTGTCGGCCCGCATGGCGATCCTCTTGAACTCTTTAAGTTTACCAAAGAAGTTCTCGATAAGGTGACGCC
>CALQTN020000091.1 GCA_943333505.2 Asaia bogorensis
CTTCCGCTTCAAGGCAAGCCCCGCAACAACCAAACGAGAAAGGGCAAAATCATGACTTGACCAAACACCTCACAATAGGGGGAAATCCCCCCTCAAGGCGGGTCACTTCTCAGTGAAAAACCCGGGTCACGTCTCGACGGAAATCAACAGAAGTGGGACTGCTTGCCGGCGCAACCTCGAAAATCGCAGTCGACCGAAGCCTGTCGATGCCGCCACAATGGTATCGCCTTCGCACGGCGCATCGCCGCGGAACATGCGCTCGCCGGTGACGATTGCGCGCCCCCGGATCGGTAACGACATCGCGATTGGTCCCGACATGCGGCGCGACCAAGTTCCCCCGGCCATCCAACTCTGCACGTTTCAACCTGCCCGCTCATGATTTCCTGCTGTGCGGGCACTGCATTTCATTGCTAGGGTCGCCGCCAGGAGGACCCCATTATGCCCTACGCCCAGGCCGAAGGTTGCAAGCTCTACTACCAGGAAACCGGGCACGGCGCCCCGATCGTCTTCGTCCATGAATTCGGCGCTGACCATCGCGAATGGGAAACCCAGGTCCGGTTCTTTTCCCGTGAGTATCGCTGCATCACCTATGCTGCCCGCGGCTATCCGCCCTCCGAGGTGCCAGAGGATGGTGCGCTGTACGGCCAGGATTTCGCCGCCGCCGATATTGCGGCGGTGATGCGGGCAGCCGGTGTGGCCAAGGCCCATGTCGTCGGGCTGTCGATGGGCGGCTTCGCGACCTTACTGTTCGGCATACGTTATCCCGAGATGGCCAGTGCGCTGGTGGTTGCCGGGGCCGGATCGGGCGCGCCGAAGGCCGAGCATGCCGCGTTCATGGCCCTTAACCAGGCCAGTTCCGCGAAGCTGATCACCCAAGGCTGGCCGGGCGAACTCGCCCAGGCAACGGGCCATTCACCCACCCGGGTCCAGTTGAAAAAGAAAGACCCGCGGGGCTGGGCGGAATTTGTCAACCACCTCGAACAGCATTCCGCGCTGGGCACTGGCCTGACCCAGCGGCACTACCAGGGCGCACGGGACTCGATTTTTGACTGGGAGGCGGCGTTGGGCCGCATGGCCGTGCCGACCTTGCTCGCCGTCGGCGATGAAGATGCGCCGTGCATCGAAACCAATATCTTCCTCAAGAAAAGCCTACCGAATGCCGGATTATGGATACAACCGCGCACCGGGCATGCGATCAACCTTGAGGAACCGGCGGCCTTCAACCGGGCGTGCCAGGATTTCTTTTCAACGGTTGAACGCGGGCGCTGGCAACTCGGCTGATCAAACGCACCGCATCCTGGTGTCGCTTGCCATGCCGGCGCCACAGAGTTGATATTAAATGACGACGTTCATTGGAGACATGACATGGTGCGGACAAGACGCTGGGCAGTGATGTTCGCCATGATCGCGGCACTCGCAGTGCACTCGGGATTGGCCGTCGGCAATACCGAAATCCTGACCTTCGACAAAGGCGGGATGTATATCGGCCCGGTGCGCGACGGGAAGCCCAACGGCTATGGCACCTATAAATTCCCCAGCGGCGAGAAATATCAGGGCGAATTCCTCGACGGCAAATATCACGGCCGTGGCACACTGATCTTCGCCAATGGCGATCAGTATGTCGGCGAATTCCGCAACGACCGGCGCGACGGTGCTGGCACCTATACCTATATTGATGGCGAGAAATTCGTTGGACAGTATCGTGATGGCAAGCGCAACGGTCAGGGAACCCGCTACGGCGCGAATGGCGCAGTTCTGGCCAGCGGCAACTGGGTTGATGGCGCGCTTGCCGGCGGCACACCGGCCCCGAGCCAGGCCACCCGTCCCGCCCCTGCCCCACCGGTTGTCGCAAGCGTCGCCCCGACCGCGCCGATGGTTGCCACTGCCCCGTCCGGGCAAAGTGAAATTGGCGTCAAGAAGCGCGGCGGCACGTTCTCGGTGCCGGTCGAGGTCAATAATATCATGACGCTCGACTTCACCATCGATAGCGGGGCAGCCGATGTCAGCGTGCCCAATAAAATTGTCGCACAGTTGATGAAGAGCGGCGCGTTGCAGCGCAGCGACTTCAAGGGAAGCCAGGACTACCGGCTTGCCGACGGGTCAATCGTGACATCACGAACCTTTCATCTCCGCCAGCTTAAGGTTGGCGACCGGGTGGTGGAAAACGTGCTGGCAAGCGAGGGCGGGGAATCCGGGAGCCTGTTGCTGGGCCAGAGTTTTCTCGGTCGATTTAAATCGTGGTCGATTAATAATAATAAGCAGGTGTTAGTGTTGGAATAGGAAGGCCTTCTTTGTTTGAAAAAAAAGAAGCAAAAAATTTCTGTCCATTGCTGCTGTTGACTTGGGATCATTGGGAGTGTGCATGGCGACGCCCCCTGAGGGGGACATTCTGCGGCTTTCTTACGGCAGACGCGCAAGCCTTTCAGTCAGCAAATCATAAAACCCCTGGGCCACGACATCGCGCACATAAAACACATTGCGCGGCCGCTTGGTGATTTGCCAGAAATCGGCCACCGTCATCCCCATCGTCAGCTCGCTGTTGATTTCGACCGTCACGTTGATCTGGCGGCCGGTATAAAGATCGGGTCGTAACAGGTAGGCGATCACGTTCGGATCATGCACCGGCGCACCGCCCCAGCCGTATTTGGCGCGATCGAAGCGCTCGGAAAAATTCAGCATGGCACTGACCGCTTTGCTGGCCTGGTTGCCAATGGCCGCAATCGCGTCGAGGCGCCCATCGGTCGCAAGCGCACGATGGGTGACATCGAGCGGGATCATGGTGATTTTGACGCCGGAATTCAGCACAACGTCGGCGGCTTCGGGATCGACATAAATGTTGAACTCCGCGGCCGGGGTGATGTTGCCGCCATCGAAATAGGCACCGCCCATCAGCACGATCTCACCGATCCTGGCGGCAATGTCGGGCGCCTTGATCAACGCCATAGCAATATTGGTAAGCGGGCCAAGCGGGCAGAGCGTGATGCTACCAACCGGCGCGGCGCGCAGCGCTTCGATCAGATAATCCACACCATGCTGGGCC
Source organism: Asaia bogorensis (assembly GCA_943333505.2). Taxonomy (GTDB): domain Bacteria; phylum Pseudomonadota; class Alphaproteobacteria; order Acetobacterales; family Acetobacteraceae; genus CAITOL01. The sequence continues at coordinate 3,041 of CALQTN020000091.1, forward strand.
TGCTCCGCCATAACCGGCGCAGGCAGATCAGGACCATCGAGGCCGGTCTTGCCGTGGACATGCTCGGCGGTGACCAGCTTGCGGCGCATCGGCCGGTCGCATCCGACATAGACCGGGATATCGGGGCGCCCGGCGAGTTCCAGAACCTTCCGGGCATTCACCCTGGTGTACGCCAAGGGCACGTTGCCGGCGACGACAACCAGCGCCATCACCTCAAGTTCCGGTGACGCCACCGCCAGCAGGATAGCAACCGCGTCATCCTGGCCGGGGTCGGTGTCGATGATGATCTTGCGGGTCATGTTTTCGGTCCTTCAACATCGATGCGGCGGATCAGCAGCGCATCGCGCACGCCGTCGGGAAGGATCGATACCGGATTAAGGTCGATGGCGGCAATCTCCCCGGCATAGCTCCGGGCGATTGATGGTGAAGGTTGCGAACTTATCGGTCGCGTCCTTTTCCAGCAGGATGGTTTAACCTGGCTTGGGTGCGGTTCCTTTCGGCGAGGGCTGCGGCGATGCGGGCGGCAAGGGCTGCGTTGTTGCGCACCAGCGCGATGTTGGCGGCGAGGCTTTCGCCGTCGGACAAGGCGTTGATGCGGGCGAGCAGAAACGGGGTCAGCGCCTTGCCGATGATGCCCTGGGCGGCCGCATCGGCAATCGCGGCTGCAACAATCGCTTCGATTTCGACCGCGCTTTCCAGCGGAATCGGATTGGCGATCAGCAGGCCGGAGCCAATGTTGAGCGCCCGATGGCGCCATACTATTTCGGCGATTTCACCTGGCGTGTCGCAGCGATGCTCGGCTTTCTGGCCGCTGTGGCGGGAATAGAAAGCCGGAAATTCATCACTGCCGTAGGTCAGCACCGGGACGCGCTGGGTTTCAAGAAATTCCAGGGTTTTGGGGATGTCGAGGATGGATTTCACCCCGGCACAGATCACCGCCGTTGGGGTGCGGCCCAATTCGACCAGATCGGCGGAAATATCGAAGCTGGTTTCTGCCCCGCGATGCACCCCGCCAACGCCGCCAGTGGCAAAAACCGCGATGCCAGCGCGCTCGGCGATCACCATGGTGGCGGATACCGTGGTGCCAGCACTACCGCAGCGCGCCATCACCACCGCGAGGTCGCGGCTCGCGGCTTTCACCACGTCCCTATCGCGGCCGAGGCGTTCAAGGTCGGCGTCATCAAGCCCCGCGCGCAGCGCCCCGTTGATCACCGCGATGGTGGCCGGGGTCGTACCGCCCGCACGGATTTCAGCCTCAATCAGCCGTGCGGTTTCCGCGTTCTGCGGCCAGGGCATACCGTGCGAGATGATGGTCGACTCGAGGGCTACCACCGGCCGCCCCTCCGCCAGAGCGTCGGCAACCTCTGGCGACAAAATAATCATTGTATTCCCTTTCTGCCGCGAGGCGAGCGAGGCCGCGGGCGCTCGCAAGCTTCGATCCGGACTGGGATTTGGCCACACGCAGCCTCGGCACTGGCCGCTGGACACGGTTCCGCCGGATGATCGTGGTGGTGGCCGAACAGGTCAGGCGTTGATCTCGGCTACCATTTCGTCCCACGCCACCAGGAACGCATCAGCATCTTCCTGCTTGAACACCAAAGGCGGCCGGATCTTCACAGTGTTGCGGAAAATTCCTGCATTGCTGGTCAGGAAGCCCTTGTCCTTCAGCCGGTTGACGATATCAACGGTGAGATCGACATCCGGGGTCTGGTCGGCATCGCCCTTGGTGATCTCAACACCGATGAACAGGCCGACGCCACGCACGTCACCGATTTTATCCCAGGCGGCGGCGCGGGTTGTGAGGGCGGATTTCAACCCTGCGCCAATGCTTGCGACGCTGGCGGCGAGATTTTCGCTTTCGATATAATCGATCACCGCCATGCCAACCGCGGCCTGCAGCGGGCTTGATGCAAACGTGTTGAAATAGCGGGTCTTGGCGCGGAAATCGTCCACCAAGGCCTTGCTGGCGGCGGTCGCGGCAAGCGGCAGGCCGTTGCCCATTGGCTTGCCGGTGACCACGATATCGGGCTTGAGGCCAGATACCGTGTAGCCCCACCAGGTGCCAGCGCGGCAATAGCCGGCCTGGACCTCATCGGCGATAACATAACCACCGGCGGCATGAACCATGTCCGACGCCCGCGCCATAAAGTCGCCTGGGATATTCGGCAGCCCTTCATTGGCAAGGATCGAGCACAGGATCATCCCGGCAAACCCCACGCCACTGTCTTCGAGGCTGCGAATAGCGGTGGCAAGACGGGCGAGATAGGCGTCGGCGAGGTCGGCCTCGGAGGCCCCCGGGATCAGCGGACGAAAGGTTTCAGGAAACGGAATAGCGCGGATTTCAGGCGCCACATTCTGGCTTGTCACCAGCCTGGTAAGCTTGCTGACCGTCTCGCTGTTGCCGTGATAAGTGCCGTTGGTGCAGATGATGCCCTGCTTGCCGGTGGCCATGCGGGCCATACGAAGGGCAACCTCGATGGCTTCGGTGCCAGTGCAACTCACGATGACGCTTTCGATTTCCGGGCCGTGCAAACCGGCGATCCGCTCACAGAATGCGACGATGCCTTCGTGCAGATAGCGGCTATGGACATTGAGCGTGCCCTGCGCGCGCATCATCGCCTCGACCACCCGCGGATTGGCATGCCCGACGCAGGGAACGTTGTTGTACATATCGACATAGCGTCGGCCGGACGGATCGTAGAGATAGACGCCGTCGCCGCGCACCAAATGCAGCGGTTCGCTGTAAAACAGCGGCGTTCCAGCGCCCATCGCCTGATCACGGCGGGCCAGCAAGGCGTGGGTCGAATTCATCTATCTCTCCTGGGAATGGTCACGGCGGGCAAGTGATACCCCCCTTTCGGGTTGAAAAGGGGGCAGGTCAAGTCACGCCTTGGTAACAGTGCGGTAGTTGAACAAATCATAGTAGAGCGCGATGGTAAAGCCCTTGATATTGCTGCGGAAGGCCTGGATCGGGGTATCCTGGAACAAGAACATGGACAGCCGAAATGAATTAAGCCGTAGTTCGGGACGGCCTGCAAGCGCCATGAGATATGACAGCAGCACCCCACCTGGCCTGCGCGGCATGGGTGGGGTGCCAGCAATAGCGCGCTTATGCGCCCCGCAACGGCAGCCGCTCGGCAATCTGCACCGCGTTCAGCGCCGCCCCTTTCAGCAACTGATCGCCCGCAACGAACAGCGCCAGCGACCGGCCCGACGGGTCGGAATAGTCCTCGCGGATGCGTCCGACCAAGACATCGTCCTGGCCGGATGCCTCGCGCGGCATCGGGAAATGGTTGCGGGCAGCATCATCGACGATGCGCAGGCCGGGCGCGCTGCCGAGGATCTTGCGGGCGGCGGCCGGTGTCATCGGGCGGTCGAAGCTCACGTTGATCGCGATCGAGTGGGCACGCAGCACCGGCACCCGGACACAGGTCGCGGTGACCAGCAGGTCGGGGGTGGCGAAGATTTTGCGAATTTCGCGGATCACCTTGGTTTCTTCGTCGTTGTAGCCGGTCACCGGGTCGATGTCGGTGTTGTGGCTGAACAGATTGAACGCATAGGGATGCGGCAGAACGCGCGGGGTATGGTCGGTGCCGTCGAGATAGGCGCGGGTCGAGTCAATCAGTTCCTGCATCGCCGCCGCACCACCGCCCGATGCTGCCTGATAAGTGGTGATCACCATGCGGCGGATCGGGTTGGCTTGGTGCAGCGGCCAAAGCGGCAGGCCGGCGATGATGGCGGCGCAGTTCGGGTTGGCGATGATGCCGCGATGGCTGTCAATGGCCGCTGCGTTGATTTCTGGCACCACCAACGGCACATCCGGGTCCATCCGGAAGGCCGAGGAGTTGTCGATCACCACTGCGCCGCGCGCCATCGCCGCCGGGGCGAAGCGGCGGGATTGCGCACCACCGGCGGAGAATAGGGCGATATCGACGCCGTCGAACGATGCCTCGGTCAGTTCCTCAACCGGGATGTGTTCGTCGTCGAATGCGAGCAGCCTGCCGACCGAGCGCGCTGACGCCAGCAGCTTCAGCCGTGCGAGCGGGAAACGGCGCTGATGCAGGCTTTGCAGCAAGGCTTCCCCCACCGCGCCGGTGGCACCGACCACCGCGACAGTTAACGCGCGGGCGGATTGGCGTTGCGACTGGTAAGGGGAAAGATCATTCGGGCTCATCGTCTGGCTCCTGGAGTGGCCGGAGGGACGGGGTGCCAATAAAAAACCCCGTCCGTTGCCGGGCGGGGTTTGAAGGGTTTGTGCGGAAGCGTTTAGCGCGCAAAATCCCAACATCCCCGACCGGCGGGAATTTTGGTGGTTTTTACGGTTTTGCGCAGCATCAGCATGGGTAGAAGCCTGCAGGCGGAATTTGGCTTTGTCAACGCCCCGCCGGCGCAAAGCGGACGATGAGGCCGCCTGCAACCACCAGGGCTGCAGCGCTCAGCACCGCAAGCGTGAGGGTGGTGTAGCCCGCGATGCCAAGAATGATTGTGGACGCCACTGGCGTGGCATACGCCAAGGTACCAAGCAATCTCGGGTCACCACGTTTCATGCCGATGTCCCACAGGAAGAAGGCGCCGCCGACCGGGCCGATGCCCAGCAGCAGAACGCTGGCCAAAGCCGGCCAATCGGGGATCACCGTCGGCTCGAAGGCGAAATGGGCGCCAGCGGCAAGCAACGCGCTTGCGCCACAAAACCCCACCACGGCGCCGGTCGGCACCGAGGCCAGGCGGCGCGACAGCACCGAATAGAGTGCCCAGATTATCGCCGCCACGAAGGCGCAACTATAGCCGAACAGCGCGCCCGCCGAAAAATCGGCGCCACGCGCCAGCAGCAGCAGGCAGCCGGCAAGCCCGGTCAGCACGCCGAGAACATGCCAACGCGACAAATGCAGCCCGAGTACCGGCGCAGAGAACACCACGATCAGCAGCGGCCAAGCGTAGTTGATCAGATTGGCCTCGGCGGCCGGCGCAGTGGCAAGGGCTGCGAAATAGCAGGCATGGTAGCCGAACAACCCGCCGACACCGTGCAACCAGGCGATCGGTTTTTGCCGTAACGCCGCAAGTTCGCCGCGGGCAATGAGTACCGCGCCACCAAGCAGAGCCGAAACAGCGAAGCTCATCGCGGTAATCTGCAAGGGTGGGATGCTGGCCGCACCGCGCGACAGCACGGCAAGCAGCGACCAAATCGCGATCGCGCCAACCCCGGCAAAACTTGCCATCAGCGTTCCGCCCGCGGATCAAACGCGCTTTGCAGCCCGTCACCAAGAAAATTAACCGCGATCACCGTGATCAGGATCAGCAGGCCAGGATAGACCGCGAGCGCCGGGGCATTGATCACCATGTCTTGCGCGTTGGACAGCATATTGCCCCAGCTCGGCGTCGGCGGGACGATGCCGAAGCCGAGGAAGCTGAGGGTCGATTCGAGCAGGATCACCCGCCCGACCGTGAGGGTGAAAGCGACGATGACCGGGGTGGCGATATTGGGCAGGATGTGGCTCGCCATGGTGTAGCCGGCTCCTGCTCCACTGGCGCGCGCCGATCGGACGAAATCGCGTTCCTTCAACGCCAACGTTGCCGCGCGAACCAACCGCGCGATGGCGGTCCAGTCGACAATCGCCACCACCACCACAATGCGCCAGAACCCGACCGCACCGGAATTGGCGAACTCGCGACTGAAACCAAGCTTGGTCAGGTCGATGGCGCCCATCACGATCACCAGCGGCAATAACGGCAACGCGATCATGCCATCGGTGAAGCGCATCAGCACCGCATCGATCTTGCCACCGAAATAGCCGGCGGTAATGCCGATCAGCAGGCCAAATGCGCCACCGATGGCGGTCCCGAGCACACCCACGAGCAAGGAAATCTGCCCGCCGACCATCAGGCGCAGCAGCACGTCGCGCCCGGCTTCATCGCGGCCGAGTAGATGGCCAGGGCCAGGGGGATCAAAGCGGGCGAACAAATCGGTGGCATCCGCATTCATCCCGCCCAGTATCTGCATCGGGATCGCCGCCAGCACGAATAGCACCAGCGCCAGCAACACCAGCAGGCTCGCCATGCCAGCGCGATTGCGCCGGAAGCGCCGCCAGCGCAGCGTCCACGGGCCGATCGCGGCTTCGGTGCGGGTCATTGGAGCGTGATCCTGGGATCAAGCCAGCCATAGGCGAGGTCGGCAGCAAGATTGGATAGAAGCGTAACGCCGGTGGCGAATAACAGCCCGGTCAGCGCCAGGTTGAAGTCGTTGCCGAGAATAGAGTCGTAAATCATTTTCCCCATTCCCGGCTGAGCGAACATGGTTTCGGTCAGCAGCGCACCGTTGAACAAAGTCCCAAAACTCAGCGCCATGATCGTGACCACCGGGATCAGCGCGTTGCGGAAGGCGTGGATCAGCACCACCCTGCCCTCTCCGGCACCCTTGGCGCGGGCGGTGCGGATATGGTCCATGCGCAAAACCTCAATCATGCTGGCGCGGACATAGCGGATGAAGCCGCCAGTGGTGGCAAAGCCGAGGGTCACCACCGGCATGATCAGATGCACGAGATGGTCGCGCAGACTGCCATCGCCGACATTGGAGATGCCGCTCGCCGGCAGCCAGTGCAGGTTGACGGCGAAAATCAAAATCATCATCAGCGCGAGCCAGAATACTGGCACCGATATTCCGGCAAAGGCGATCAACCCGATCAGGCCATCGACCCACCCACCCGGCCGGCGCGCGGCAATGATGCCGAGGGTGAAGGCAACGACGACGCTGAAGGTGAAGCTGCTCAGCATCAGCTTGCAGCTTTGCCATAGCGCCGGGGCCAGCACCTCCAGCACCGGCGCCGAATGCACCCGCGAATAACCGAGATCGCCCGACAAGGCAGCGCTGAACCAGTGCCAGTAACGCAGCAGCAACGGCTGATCGAGCCCATATAATGCGCGCAAATTCGCCACCATTTCCGGCGTCGCATTCGGGTTGGAGGCAATCATGATGTCAATCGGGTCGCCAGGCATCAGCCCGATCAGCCCATAGATCACCACTGACATCACCAGCATCACCAGCAGTGCCTGGCCGAGGCGGCGGAACACATAGCTGGTCATGGCGCTTGATCCCGAAAATGGCAGGCGGCCTCCCCGGCGCGGGCGGCGAGCGGGGCGAGCGGCGGGACCTCGCTGCGGCAAATGCTTTGCGCCATCGGGCAGCGCGGATGGAACACGCAGCCTGGCGGCGGGTCGAGCGGGCTGGGCATTTCACCGGCGATGGCGCCCTTCCGGCTGCGACGTGTGCCGATACGCGGCACACTGGCGAGCAGTGCACGCGTGTAGGGATGGGCCGGGCGGGCGAAAAGTTCCGCGCGCGGCCCAACCTCAACGAGGCGGCCGAGATAGAGCACCGCGACACGATCGACCAGATGGTTCACCACCGCCAGATCATGGCTGATGAACAGATAGGACAGCCCGTTCGCCTCCTGCACATCCTTCATCAGGTTGAGGATCTGGCTCTGGATGGAGACATCGAGCGCCGAAAGCGGTTCGTCGGCCACAATCAGCTGCGGGCGCGGGGCAAGCGCACGGGCAATGGCAATGCGCTGGCGCTGCCCGCCGGAAAACTCATGCGGGTAGCGGTTCAACGCATCGACCGGCAGGCCGACCTGTTCAATCAGTTCCGCTGACCGCGCGGCACGTTGGGCGGGATTGGCGGTGCCCTGGATGCGCAATGGTTCGGCGATGATGTCGGAGACCGGCATGCGCGGGTCGAGCGCGCCGAACGGGTCCTGAAACACCATCTGGATGGCGCGGCGGGCGCTGGGCCAGGTGGTGCGGTCGAGCAAGGCGCCGCGAAACCGCATGCTGCCGAAACTTGGTGCCTGTAAGCCTGTGACGACGTTGCCGATCGTGGATTTGCCGCTGCCGCTTTCGCCGACCAGCGCCAGGGTCTCGCCCTGCGCAATCGTAAGACTGACCTGATCGACCGCCAACAGCCGCTTACGCCCGACCTTGAACTGCACCGAAACATTATCGAGGGCGTATAACTCGCTCATGCCAGCGCCTTGAAGCAGGCGACATCATGGCCCGGCCCAACCGTCGCAGCCCCGGGCTCGGACCGGCGGCAATCGGCATCGGCCAAGGGGCAACGATCGGCGAAGCGGCAGCCGCGCGCGGTCTCGTCGAGGTCGGGGACACCGCCAGCGATCACCGGCAGCCGATCGACGCGATGGCCGGGATCGGGCAAGGTCGCGATCAGGCCACGCGTGTAGGGATGGCGCGGATTGGCAAACAGCGCAGCCGCTGGCGCGCGTTCGACGATCCGGCCAGCATACATCACGATGATGTCGTGCGCGACCTCGCTTACCACCGCCAGATTATGGCTGATGAACTGGATCGCCATGCCGATGCGGTCCTGCAGATCGAGCATCAGGTCGAGGATTTGCGCCTGGATGGTGACATCGAGCGCGGTCGTCGGTTCATCGGCGATCAGCAGCGCTGGTTCGCAGGCCAGCGCCATCGCGATCATCGCACGCTGCCGCATACCGCCCGAGAGTTGGTGTGGGAACGCCACCGCACGTTCTTTCGGCGAATTAATCCCGACCGCTTCTAGCTTACCAACCGCGAGGCTTTCGGCTTCACGCCAGGAAATTCCCTTGTGCAGCACCAGCACTTCGGCAATCTGATGGCCGACCCGCATCACCGGGTTGAGCGCCGTCATCGGTTCCTGGAAAATCATCGCCACCCGTTCGCCACGCAAATGGCGCCAGTCGGCGGCGGATTGGCCGATCAACTCGCGCCCAGCGAAATGGATGCTGCCGGTGACATGCCCCGGGATTGGCACCAGCCCCATCAAAGCAAGGGCGGTCATCGATTTGCCACAGCCGCTTTCGCCGACCACACCCAGGGTGCGGCCGGCATCGATCTTATAGCTAATGCCAGCCACCACCCGGCGTTCGCCCTCGCCGCGTGGAAAGGCGACAGACAGCCCTCCCACGTTGAGCAAGGGTGCCGGCATTACTGCGACTTCCAGTTCTCCGACCACAGGATGCTCATGTCGCCATGCCCGGTCGGGGTATAGCCGAGCAGCCATTTCGGCACGACATGTGGGTCGGCGCGATAGAACAGCGGCAGAACATGCAGTCTGTCGACGTAAATTTTCTGCATTTCCGCCCAGATCGCCAGTTGCTTGGCGGGGTCGAGCTCCGACTCCGCCTGATCGATCAGCATGTCCATGCGGGGATCGTTGAAAGCAATAGCGTTCGATCCGGTAAAGTTATTGGCTTCGGTTGGGATTTGCGTCGAATGCAGCGTCCGCCGCGGTGACGAGCCAACCCCCGACGACCAGGCATACATCGCCAGGCCGTTAAACAGGCGCTTCTTGATGGTCTCGCCAAAATAGGTCCGTGGCGGCTCGTTCTTCAACGTCACTTCGATACAGGCCGCCTTGAGCTGGTCTTGCAGCACCTGCTGCACCAGTTCGCGCAGCCGGTTGCCGGCGGTGGTGCCGAATTCGACCGCCAGGCGGGCATTGTCCTTGTTGGTGCAAATGCCGTCCTTGCCGGGGGTCCAGCCGGCCTCGTTCAGCAAGGCTTTGGCCTTGGCGCGGTCGAAATCGAAATTGGTCACGTTCCTGGTGTAGTTCGGGTCGAGCGGATTGACCCAGCTTTGCGCCACGGGCTGCATGCCGCCGAACAGCTTGTCGACCAGGGTTTTGCGGTCGAGCGCATAAAGCATCGCACGACGCACCCGAACATCCGCCAAGATCGGGTTTTCAACCTTGAGATCGATATGCTCGTAGGTCAGGCTCGGCCGGAAAATATAGGTGAATTTGTCGGCATAGGCTTCGCGCAGCTTGATCACCTGATCGATGGTGAGGCCGACGCCCTCGCCGGCGACCATGTCGATGTCGCCGGATAGAAGATTAGCCTGCAAGGCTGCGGTGTTTTCGATCAGCTTGATGACAATGCGCTTGAAGCCGGGCTTGGCGCCGGGCCAGAACGGGTTCGGGGTCAGCACCACCTGCACGCCCGATTTGTAATCGGAGATCATGTAGGGACCGTTGCCGAGGCCGGGGGTGGTGGGCGCGCGGTTGAAGACGGTCTGTTTAAGGTATTCCGCCGGCTTGCCGGCTTTCTCGTAAACCGGGCCTTCGATATGGGCGGGCAGCAGCGAATCCCAGACGTTATAGCGATAGGTCACGCTGTCGAGATGCAGAATGGCGGTGCTGGAATTAACCACGTCGATGGACGCGATATCCGACCACGGATGCCCGTTGGTGAAGCCCGAGGCAGGGTCTTTGCCCACTTTCCAGGTGAACACCAGATCGTCGGTGGTCAGCGGCTTGCCGTCGCTCCATTTCAGATCGGTGCGCAGCTTGATGGTGACCGCCATACCCTTCTTGCCGCCGACGTCCTCAAGCTTGGCGAGGCCGTTGGCCAAGGTTGGCAATTCGCTGCACAGCAGGCAGGAATTTTTCCAGTCCTTGTCATAGGCGGTGATCGGGCGGGTGGTGAAGCCAAGCACGTAGCTTTTGATCACCTCTGCATCGACCGCCGGATGCAGGCTTGACGGGAACTGCGCCACACCGATGACCAGATCATCCTTGGCGTAGGCGGGCTGGGCGAGCCAGGGCAAAGCCGCCATGGCAAGGGCTGCAAGGGTGGCGCGGATTTTCATCTGCGGGCTCCGGGAAAAGGGTGAGCGGTAAGGAATGAGTCAAACAGGACTGGCGGGGTGGATGTCAATGCGCGATCGTCCTTAGGACTTGCCCTGGACCGGCCGGGCAAGCATGGAGACCCGAATGTGCCGGCGATCTATCTCATGCACCTGGCTAAATATCTGTAGGACAGTATTTTTTCGCAAAATCGGCGAGGCAAGAAGCGGTCGGACGTCGTGCCGTTGGCGTGGGATCGCGCCA
>CALQTN020000092.1 GCA_943333505.2 Asaia bogorensis
CGGGATGAGTCTGTCCGCAGCGTGCCCGAAGGCCCAACCAGTGGCTTTCGGGCATGCTGAAAATGCCTGATGTTGGCCCTAGAAACCGAAATTCGGCGCTCAGGCAGAGGATTTTCGGCCTTGAGTGGGGTTCTTCAGCAGCCTGTTAGGCGCGCGCCCGCAATGCCGCGGTCATCATGACACGATGCGGATCAGTATCGCCGCCAGTTCATCGGGTGCGGTGATGTTCGGGCTGTGACTCGCGTCCATCTCGTAATATTTCCACACCGGATCAACCTTGAACCTTGTGGCAAACTGCCCGAACACATCCCCCGGGCCTTTCTTGGCGCAATAGATGTAGCTCCGTCGCATCGCCCGTGGTCCATTGCGAAAATGCAGCTTCTGCGCAAAGCACTGCGCCGGATGATGGCGCCGCCGCGGTTTGGTCCAGGCGAGGTCAACCGCTGCCGTGTCCAGCGCCGATGGCATCGGCGGCACCAGCCAGCCTTCGATCCCCACCGGCGCATGGCCGGTCAGGTCATTCAGCGACTGCCCATCCGCTGGCACGAACGCGTCGAGGTAAACCACTTCACGGATCCGCACCCCCGCACGGTCGGCAACACCGGTCGCGACCATGCCGCCATAGCTGTGCCCGACCAAGATGACGTCGCTCAGGCCCTCGGCCTCGATCACCGCCATCACGTCCTGGATATGGGTTTCGAGATCGATCAGCGGATGCGCCAGATGGGCGCGCTCACCCAGGCCGGTATAGCTTGGGGTGAAAACCTCATGCCCGGCGGCGCGCAACAATGGCCGCATTTTCTTCCATGCCCAGCCTGCCGACCATGCGCCATGACAGATCAGAAAAGTCGCCATCGTACGTCCACCGGGTTGTTATTGGGCAAATTTGCGGCAACTGGGCTTTGGGTGCAATCGTAGGATCCGGAGGTTCCATGTCCTATCCCAAGCATCTGCTGCCCACCACCGTCGTCGGCAGTTATCCGCAGCCGGCCTGGCTGGTCGATCGAGCAGCCCTTCACCACCACGGCGTGCCGCGCGCCCACGCGCATGACATGTGGCGCATCGCCCCCGAATGGCTCGAAGCCGCCCAGGATGACGCGACCATCTTAGCGATCCGCGATATGGAACGCTCTGGGATCGACATCGTCACCGACGGCGAGATACGCCGCGAGAGCTATTCCAACCGCTTTGCCATGGCGCTTGATGGCATCGATGGCGACCGCCCCGGCGAACTGCGAGCAACCACCGGCCGGATCACCAAAGTGCCCCGTGTGGTGGGCCCGATCCGTCGCGTCGCCGGCGTGGAAACCCGCGACGCGCAATTCCTTCGCGCCAATGCCACCCACGCCACCAAAATTACCCTGCCTGGCCCGTTCACCCTGTCGCGCCAGGTGCAGAATGATTTCTATGCCGATGAGGAAGAACTCGCGATGGATTATGCCATCGCGGTTAACCAGGAATTGCGTGCCTTGAAGGCGACCGGCGTTGATGTGGTGCAACTGGACGAACCCTGGGTTCGCACTGCGCCCGCCCAGGCTGTGCGCTACGGCATTAAAGCGATCAATCGCGCGCTGGAAGGGATTGACGGCATCACTGTCGTCCATGTCTGCTTCGGCTACGCTGCGGTGGTGACCGGGCAAAAACCCAGCGGTTATGATTTTCTGGCCGAACTTGGCGACACCACCGCGAGCCAGATTTCCATCGAGGCCGCGCAACCCAAGCTCGATCTCGGGGTGCTGCGCGATCTCGCTGGCAAGACCATCATGCTCGGCGTGCTCGATCTCGGTGACCCCGTGATCGAAACGGCGGAAGCGGTCGCCGTCCGGATCCGTGCTGGATTGCGCTATGTCGCCGCCGAAAACCTGGTGCCGGCGCCCGATTGCGGCATGAAGTATTTGCCGCGAGACACCGCCTTCGGCAAACTCCAGGCACTCGCGCAAGGTGCCGCGATCGTCCGACGCGAACTGGCAGGTTAGTCACGGAAGTTACGCAGATGGAACTCTGGCAATACGACGCGACCGACCTCGCTTGCATGATCCGCCTCGGGCAGGTCTCTGCGAGGGAGGCGGCGTCCTCCTGCCTCGCCCGGATCGATGCGGTGAACCCGCAGCTAAACGCGGTGGTCCGCCGCATGGATGAAGAAGCGCTGGCCACGGCCGATGCCGCCGATGAGGCGCGCCGGCGCGGCGACGCGCTCGGTCCACTGCACGGCGTGCCAGTTACCATCAAGATCAACACTGACCAGATCGGCCATCCCACCGATCATGGCGTGGTCGCCTTAAAGGATGCGATAGCGACCCATGATGCCCCGGTAGTGGCAAATCTGCGTGCGGCTGGTGCGATCTTCATTGGCGGCACCAACGCCCCGGCATTTTCGATGCGGATATTTTCCGACAACGACCTGCATGGCAAGACCTACAATCCACGCGACAAAGGCACTTCGCCGGGCGGATCGTCCGGCGGCGCCGGTGCCGCGGTTGCGTCCGGCATGGGTCCGATCGCGCATGGCAACGACATTGGTGGCTCGGTGCGCATCCCGGCCTATTGCAACGGTGTTGTCGGGTTGCGCGTCGGGCTGGGTCGCATTCCATCGTTCAGCCTGATGGCCAGGGACACGCCGCGCCCGATCGCTGCCCAACTCATGGCAACCCAGGGGCCGCATACCCGCACGGTGCGCGACGCCCGTTTGGCTCTGTCGGTCATGGCCAAGGGCGACCCGCGTGACACACGTTGGGCCGATGCGCCGCTGGTCGGGCCGGCGCCCAGCCGCCCGCTGCGGGCTGCAATCGCACCGGTCATCCCCGGCGGCTTCACCCATCCCGCCCAGGCCGATGCGGTGCGCCGCGCCGGCAAACACCTTGAAGCTGCGGGCTACATTGTTGACGAAGTGATGCCGCCCGATGTCACGGAAATCATCCGGCTGTGGCATGTCATCGGCTCAGGCGATATTTTCCGTGCGCTTGGCCCGAACATCGAGACATTCGGCGATCCGGGCGCCATTGCCTCGTTCCGTCTGTGGATGGAACTGGTGCCCGCGCCGAACGATCCCAACGCTGTGCTCGATGCTTACGCGGCGCGCGATGTTCATCTGTTCCGCTGGCAGGAATTCTTCCAGACCTATGCCGTGGTCATCATGCCAACGCTCTGCGATCTCCCGCCGCCGCGTGACCAGGATCTGACGCTTGATGGCCAGCGCAAGGTGCTGGACTCACTCCGCGTCAGCTTGCTGACCCCGCTGCTCGGCCTGCCGGGCCTCGCCGTGCCGGTCGGCAGCCACGGCGCTTTGCGCACCGGGGTTCAGATCATCCCGGCACGGTTTCGCGAAGACCTGGCGCTCGACGCCGGTGAGATTATCGAGGCGGCAGAAGGTGTAGTGACGCCGATTGATCCGATGTGGTGAGGGCGGATGTTATCCACCCGCCGCACAATCAGACAATCTTCGTCCGAATTGTCCCCACGCCGGCGACCACGCCTTCCAGCACGTCGCCACGTTGGACTGCCGCCACACCCTCGGGCGTGCCGGTATAAATCAGATCGCCCGGTGCCAGGGTTACCAGCTTGGACAAATAGGCAATCGTCTCCGCCACGCTCCAGATCAGCAGCGACAGGTCGGAGGTTTGCCGGACCGCGCCGTTCACCTTCAACTCGATCAACCCCTTGGTCGGGTCCGGCAAATCCGCAGCCCGGATCATCATGCCAATCGGGGCCGATTGGTCAAAACCCTTGCCCATATCCCAGGGCTTGCCCTCTTTTTTGGCGGCATTCTGCAAATCCCGCCGGGTCATATCCAAACCCGCCGCATAGCCCCAGACATGGCCCAGCGCATCAGCCTCGGCAATATTAGCCCCGCCCGTGCCGATCGCCACCACCAGTTCCATCTCGTGGTGCAAATCTTTGCTCATCGGCGGATACCGCATGTCGGCGTCGTTAATCACCAGTGCATCGGCCGGTTTGCAGAAGAAGAATGGCAATTCTCGATCAGGGTCCGATCCCATTTCGCGGGCGTGGGCGGCATAGTTGCGGCCAACGCAGAACACGCGGCGGACTGGGAACAAACCGCCGCCGGCGACCGGGACGGACACCACCGGAGCGGGCGAAATCACATATTCAGGCATTTAGGTCCTCCAGATTAAGTAAGAATCTTCTTTGTTTGCAAACAAAGAAGCAAAAAAACCTCCCAATTTGTTGCCGTTGGCACGGGCTCACTGCAGTCCCACGCCAAATGTAACAGAGTCATAAAAAGTTTTTTGGTTTCTTTTTATTTACAAAAAGAAACCCCTCAATGCGAAAGCGACTTAACAATTTCCTCGGTCATCTTCTTCGCGTCCCCAAACAGCATCATCGTATTGGGTCGGAAGAACAGTTCATTATCCACACCCGCATACCCTGACGCCATCGACCGCTTCACGAACAGCACCGTGCGCGCCTTGTCGACTTCCAGGATCGGCATGCCATAAATCGCCGATGATGGGTCGGTCTTGGCGGCGGGATTGGTCACGTCATTGGCGCCGATCACGTAAACGACGTCGGCGGTCGAAAATTCCGAGTTGATCTCGTCGAGTTCGAATACCTCGTCATATGGCACATTGGCTTCGGCCAGCAGCACGTTCATGTGGCCCGGCATGCGCCCGGCGACCGGATGGATGGCGTATTTCACCTCCACCCCTTCCTTTTTCAGCGTGTCGGCCATTTCGCGCAGCGCGTGCTGGGCCTGGGCCACCGCCATACCGTAGCCTGGAACGATGATCACCTTGGAGGCGTTCTTCATGATGAAGGCGGCGTCTTCGGCGGCACCAGCCCGCACCGATCGGTCGCCACCGGCGGCAGGCCCTGCGGCAACGCCGCTATCGGTGCCGAATCCGCCCAGCAACACGTTGATGATACTGCGGTTCATGCCTTTGCACATGATGTAGGACAGGATCGCACCTGATGCGCCGACCAGCGCCCCAGTGATGATAAGCGCCAGATTCTGAATGGTGAACCCGATGCCACAGGCGGCCCAGCCGGAATAGCTGTTCAGCATGGACACAACCACCGGCATATCCGCGCCGCCAATCGGGATGATCAGCAGGAAGCCGAGCGCGATGGCCAGCAGCGCGATCAACCAGAACACCGTCTGGCTGCCAGTCAGCACGAAAATCAGCATCAGGACCGCCAGCAAAATCCCGAGCCCGAGATTAATCTGGTGCTGAAACGGAAAGGTAATCGGATTGCCCTTCATCAGCGACTGCAACTTGGCAAACGCGATCAAGGAGCCGGAGAAGGTGATCGCCCCGATCGCCAGCCCGATCGACATTTCGACCAGGCTTTGCGTATGCAGATGCCCGGCCGTGCCGATGCCAAATGCCTCCGGCGCGTTCAACGCCGCTGCTGCCACAAACACCGCCGCCAAGCCGACCAGCGAATGGAAGGCGGCGACAAGCTGGGGTAGGGCGGTCATCTGTATGCGCAGCGCGACAAACGTGCCAATGCCGCCGCCTATTGCCATGGCGAGCACGATTAGCCCAATGCCGGAGATCGCCATGCCGTGATGGACCAACGTCGCCAAAATGGCGATCGCCATCCCGGCCATCCCCATCTGGTTACCACGGCGTGAGGTTTCGGGATGCGAAAGCCCGCGCAAAGCTTGCACGAACAGAACCGCGGCGATGAGGTAGACGAGTGAGGTGAGACTTGCGGACATCAGCTTTGCCTCACTTCTTCTTGAACATTTGCAGCATCCGCTGGGTGACGACAAAACCGCCGAAGATATTCACCGACGCCAGCAGCACCGCGACAAACCCGAAGCCGATTGCCCAGGCACTGGTGCCCAATCCGGTCGCCAGCATCGCACCGACCACGATCACCGATGAAATCGCGTTGGTGACGCCCATCAGCGGCGAATGCAGCGCCGGCGTCACGTTCCAGACCACGTAATAGCCGACGAAGCAGGCCATCAAGAAAATCGCTAGCAGGAAGATGAACGGTTCAACCGCTTCAGCCACTGGGCCGGCGGCCTGTGAAAACGCACGCAGATTGTCGGCCAATTGGGCGGCCTGATCGGCAAGCTGGACGGGGGTCATCGGCAAAATCTCCGGATCAGGCGGCCACGGCCGGCAGGAAGCTCGGGTGAACGACGGCGCCATTATGGGTCAGGCGGGTACCCTTCACGATATCGTCGCCATCGGGCAGTTTGACCGTTCCGCTTTCCTTGTCCCAGAAATTAGTGAGGAAGGTTAGCAGGTTGCGGGCATAGAGATTGCTGGCTGCCACCGCGATGCGCGCCGGCCAATTATCCCAGCCAAGGATGCGGACACCGCCTGGCGTCACGATACTTTCGCCCGGCACGGTCAGTGCGCAATTTCCACCGGCTTCGGCCGCGAGGTCGATCACCACGCTGCCTGGCTTCATCGCGCGCACCATGTCGGCGGTCACAATCACCGGGGCTTTGCGGCCCATGACCAAGGCAGTGCAGATCACGATGTCGTTCTTGGCGATGGTGGTGGCCATCAATTCGGCTTGCTTGCGGCGGAAATCATCGCTCATTTCCCGCGCATAGGCACCTTTCTGGGCCGCGGTTTCGGCGTCTTCCACGCCCACGAAACTCGCGCCGAGCGACTTGATTTCTTCCTTCGCCGCCGGTCGCACATCAGTTGCCGACACAATCGCGCCCAGACGCCGCGCGGTCGCAATCGCCTGCAGTCCGGCAACGCCGGCGCCGATCACGAATACCCGCGCGGGTGGCACGGTGCCTGCGGCGGTCATCATCATCGGAAATCCGCGCTCGAATGCGCTGGCGGACTCAATCACGCCCCGGTAACCGGCCAGGTTGGCCTGGCTCGACAGTACATCCATCGATTGTGCGCGGGTGATGCGCGGCAGCAATTCCATCGCGAAGCCGTCAATGCCGGCCGAGGCCAACGATGGCACCAGGGTCGGATCCCCGAACGCGCCGGCGATGCACACCAGCTTCGCCCCGTGCGGGATCTGTGCGCGGGTCGTGGCATCCGGCATCTGCACCGAAAACACCACGCCGGCGCCAGCAAGGGCGGCCCCGGCATCGGCGGCGATTTCTGCCCCGGCGGCGCTATACTCATCATCCGAAATCGATGCCCGGAGCCCGGCGCTCGATTGCACGGCCACAGACAATCCCAACGTGGTGAGTTTCTTGACCGTTTCCGCCGTCGCTGCGACGCGGGCCTCGGTCGGGCGATTTTCTTTCAGCACCGCTAGGCGCATCCGGTTCATCCTTTCGTGCAAATCGAGGAAAACCCCCTCGTACTATTGCGTGCCCGGTATGCCTCCCCATCCAGGGGTGCGCAAGCCCGGTTTTCTGCGGGGCACCGACTTGCAAGGCGCACGGATGGCCCTCGCGGCGCAACGGGCGAGGTGGTAAAAGCTCCTTATGTTCAAACATGTGGTCGCGGCGCTGATCGTCGCATTATTGTTCGCATCCCATGCCGAGGCTGGCGGCGCGGTTTTGGTGATGAATTCCTCGGCGGCATCGCTCAGTGTTATCGACATCGATAGCCAGACCGAAATCAGCCGAATTCCGGTTTTGCGCGAACCGCATCATTGGACCCTTACCCCCGACGGTCGTGAATTGCTGGTTGGCGACACCGTCGCCAACGAAATGCTGTTCCTCGACCCGGTCAGCTTCGCGGTCCGTCGGCGGTTGCCGATATCGGATCCCTATCAGCTCGGCTTCAGCCCGGACGGCAAATTTCTGGTGGTCACCGCGCTCGCCCGCGCCCAGGTCGATATCTACGAGGCTGGCAGTTACAAATTGGTGAAGCGTTTCGCGCTGAAATCCATGCCGAGCCACCTCGACTACAGCCCGGACAGCGCGATGGTGTTTATCACCCTGCAAGGCACTGACCGTCTCGCCGCGGTCGATTTGCGCAAGATGGCGCTGGCCTGGGACATGCCGGTGGGAAAAGCGCCGGCCGGGGTGATTTGGCACAATGGTAAGGTCCTGGTCGCCAACATGGGCAGTGACGATGTCGCAATCGTCGATCCGCGTGATGGCCGGGTGATCGAGCGGCTGGCAATCGGCAAGGGGACCCACACGCTGTTCCGTTCGCCGGATGGCAAGCACCTCTGGGTCAATTCGCGCATCGACAGCACCTCCACGGTGCTCGATGCCAAGACGTTGAAAGCGGTCCGCACCTACAAACTACCTGGCGGCCCGGACGATCTGGTCTTCGCCCCGGATGGCAAAATCTGGTTCACTTTGCGCTTCGCCCACAAAGTCGCGGTGCTCGACCCGGTCAGCGGTAATTTCACCACCATTGCCGTGGGCCGTTCCCCGCACGGCATCTACCTCAACCCGCTCGCGCGCTCGCCGAAATGATCTCTGCCTTGGACCTTGCAGCCGGTTGGGTGCAGGAAAACCTACTGCTGCCTGCCCTGTACGCATTGGGCCTGATGGAGTGGGAGGATATTGCCTTCGGCTGGGCGCTGTTCGCAGTCTACGGCGCGGTCCAGGTCGCACTCACCTTCGCCGTTTGCCTGCCGTTGGAACGCTGGCGGCCGGTGGAAAACTGGCCCGATGCCACTGCGGTCTGGGTCGATGTGCTTTACACCTTCATCGCCCGTGTCGGCCTGCTGCCGCTAGTCACGTTCGTTCTGTTCTACCGCTTGCAGACTGCCCTCAACGGCGCGCTCACCGACCAGGGCTGGGTGCCGCCAACTTTGGAGCGGCTGATCCCCATCCTGTTCGGTCACCCGATCCCGACCTTCCTGCTCTACGTGGTGATCCTTGATTTCGCCGAATACTGGCGCCACCGCCTGAGCCACATCTTTACGTGGTGGTACGCGCTCCACGTGTTGCACCACGCCCAACGCCAGATGACGTTCTGGTCCGATGACCGCAACCACCTGATCGATGACGTGATCGGCTTCGCCTGGGCCACCGCTATCGCATTGCTGATCGGCATTCCCCCCTTGCAGTTCCCGCTCCTGGTCCTGGTGCTGCGTTTCCTGGAAAGCCTGAGCCACGCCAACGTCCGCCTGCATTTCGGCTGGTTCGGTGAGCGCCTGCTTGTCTCCCCCCGCTTCCATCGCGCCCATCACGGCGTGACCGCCGCCGGCCTGGTCAGCGTGAATTACGGCGCCGTGCTGCCGTGGTGGGACATCGTCTTCGGCACCGCCGATTTCAGCCGGGAATTTGTCGTGACCGGCGACCCCACGGCGGAAGAAGCGCTGGCAACCGGGAGTTTCGTTGAGCAGCAATGGGCTGGGTTGAGACGGATGCTGGGCCTGTAATCAAGCCTCTCGCACCGCCCGCGTGTGCCGCGCATAGCCCCGGAACAATGGCGTTGTTGTCACCGACAGATGCCGTGCGACAGCAATCCCGGCCAGCACGGCGACAAGGTTGGTCCGTGGCTCGACAGAAAACGCCTTGAGCCAGCGAAAAAGCCCCCGGCGAATCCAACCTGGCAGGCCCGCGCAATCAGCAAAATCGACGATATGCAGCGACCCGTTGGTCGCGAGGTGGCGTCCCGCTTGGTCCAGTGCGGCCTGCCAGGGCGGAATGATCGAGAGCGTGTAGGACAGGAAGATGCGGTCAAAGCTGGCAACCCCGAAAACCTGCACCGAATCGAAATCCGTCGCGTCTGCCCAGGCGAGGGTAATGCGGTCCGACAGTCCAGCGCGGGCAATGGCGCGCCGCGCGGTGATGAGCATTTCGTTGGAGACATCAACCCCGTAAAACCGGGCCGTGGGGTAGAACTGGGCGGCCCGTACCAGATTGCGGGCAGTGCCGCAGCCTATTTCCAGCACCGTCTGCCCGGCCGCCGGTTGCAGCCCATCGATCAGTCGGTCGCGGCCGAGCAGATAAAATTTCCGGGTTGTATTGTAGATATGCCGCTGGGCGCGATACATCCGATCCATTTGTTGGGCGGCGTGGCTCACCTCTGGGTCGCCTTCAACGTGTATAAATGAAAGGCACCATAAATCGACGACCGATCCTGCGCATCCAGCGCCACCGAGCGATCCGCATGATACTCCCAGCAATCGAGAATATCCTCCGGCACCCGGCCCGGCAGTAGCCGTTCATTGGCGGCGGTGCGGAAAATTACCCGCGCGCCGGGCTTGGCGGTGCGGGTGATCTCGATCCAAAGCTCGGTCAACGTCGCGTCATCCATCCAGTCCTGCGCGTCGAGCAGCACATAGGCATCGAGCGATGCCGCCGGCTTTTCCCGCATCACTGCGGTGATCGAGCCATGCACCACATCTACCCGCTCCGCCCGGCTGCGTATCGCCCCGAAATGCTCGGCATTAAGGTAAGGTGGCGTTGCGGCATCCGGGCTGGGCTGATAGCTGCGGCCAAAGGCCTGCCAGGCGAAGTAGTTCGTCTTGATATCAAATCCGCAGGCCAGTTTTTCGAGCCGCTGATTCAGCACCGCGCCAATCCCGCCCGCCTGATCGCCCGCTAACGCACGATATTGAGCTGGCGGAATGCCAAGACCGTATAGCGATGCCGGCTGCTTGAGCAGGAAGCGCAAAAGTGGCTTTTGCAACACTGGCGCCAGATGGGTGTCGAACAGATGGCGTTGCTCGGCGCGGCTTTTCGCGGTCAGAATGATCGCCGGGTTCACGCCATGCAGCCGTGCCAGAGCGTGCCCTGCGCCGATGAACCAGCCCAGCAGGCCGTAGCGATAAAAACCACGCGCGAACATCTCGATCCGCCGCCGGCCGCGCAGATTGCGATGGTCCCAATAGGTCCGGCTGGTGCGGTCGAGCACTGGGGCGAGATAGCGGTCGTACATCGCGGTGTTCTCGGTGCTGTCGGCCTTGGCAAAAAAGCGCCGGAAGCTGGCATGGTCCGGCAATGCCTGGGCGGCGGCAAGCTTCAGCCGCACCAATGCGACATGCGCGCCGTTGAGATCGACGGCAGTCACCCGCGCCGGATTGCCGATCAGATAGGACAGCGCATTGCAGCCACCCGAGGCGATGGTCAGCACATGATCATCCGTCCCAAGCGCGAGTGCCTGCATGTCAACCTCCGGGTCCTCCCAGATTTGCGGGTAGACCAGGCCGCGGAACGCGAAGGTGAACATCCGTTCCAGAATGCCTTCGCGCGACAGCGGCGCGGCACGATGCACCGCGCCGCCAAGTTCGGCGACGGTCAGGCGGCGGAGCGTTTGGGCGTCATTAGTGCTGGCCATGGGGGCGGGGAATCCATCGTGACAATGTGAAGGCGATTTCGCGTCGCCCCCCCCCTACCAGCGTCGGGTTGCGGCAACGCGTCCGATGGCGTGACAATTGCTTGACAGAACCGTGACAGCGTGGCGCCGTTGAAGTGCGCGGTTCCGCTTGGAATTTTGACAGCCGATCCCCTTGGCGACCGGGCTTCGGGTCATCGACAAATCCTCCGGCTCCACCCGGGCATTCAGCTCGCTGCCATCCGGATCGGTCAGCATAATCCACCCCTTCGCTTCGTAAGCCTTCAACGCGAGAGCCCTTTCTGTTAGGTGGAGTGGCTTATGGCCCGATCATCGTCCAAAACCGTCATTTACGCTGCACTCGCCGGCAACCTGCTGATTGCCCTGACCAAGTTCATCGCGACCTTCATGACGGGCAGCGCCGCAATGCTCAGCGAGGCGATCCACTCGACCGTCGACAGCGGCAACCAGTTGCTCCTGTTATTGGGCATGCAGCGCGCCGCGCGGCCCGCGAATTCCCGCCATCCCTTCGGGCATGGTCTGCAACTCTATTTTTGGACCTTCGTTGTCGCGGTGCTGATCTTCGGCGTCGGCGCGGGGGTATCGGTCTACGAAGGCATCAACAAAATCATCACGCCGCACCCGATCGAAAAACCCTGGGTCAACTATATCGTGCTCAGTCTGGCACTGGTGTTCGAGGGCGCGGTTTGGATTGTTGCCCTCCGCGCCTTCCGGGTGACTAAAGGGTCGCTGGGCTGGATCAGGGCGGTGCAGCAAAGCAAGGACCCGACGGTATTTACCGTGCTGTTCGAGGATACAGCGGCGATGCTGGGCTTGCTGGTGGCGCTGATCGGCATCGCCCTGAGCCAGGCGTTGAACTTGCCGGTGCTCGACGGCGTGGCCTCGCTGACTATTGGCCTGATTCTCGCCGGCACGGCGGCCTTCCTCGCCTGGGAATGCCAGTCGCTGTTGACCGGAGAAGGTGCATCCCCCGTCGTCCAGGCCAGCATCCACGCGATTGCCGCAGCCGAGCCCAATGTCGTGCGGCCGAACGAAATCCTAACTATGCATTTCGGGCCGGAAGATGTGCTGGTCGCGCTCAGCCTGGATTTTGTCGATACCGGCACGGCAGCGGATGTGGAACGGAGCGTGTCCCGGATTGAGCAGGCGATCAAAGCTGCCCACCCCGAGGTGAAGCGTGTCTTCGTCGAGGCCCAGGACCGTGAGGCCCATAGCGGCAGCCAGCGACCGCTGGATAAATTGCCGGAGGACGAGGCGATCGACAGAACCGGATAATATTGCGCCGGCCGGGTCCTGTAGCAGGTTCCTGGCCTTCTCGCGTTCAACGGCGCGCGATTTTATGTCGCGGTGCCATCTTGACGGAAACAGGCCCCGCACCATGTAAGTATTAAGTTAATCCGGGCCCCTCTGGCAAGCGCTGTGGCGCTTTGCGATGTCGGATTAATACGTGATCCGTATTAATCGTGGAGGGAGCAGTGGAGTTATCGTTTCTTTTGGTTGACTGGTTCGGAAAGCCGCCCTGGATGTGGCTCGGATTCTTCGCCATGGTGACCGCGTTGCTTGCGTTCGACCTTGGTGTGCTTCGCAAGGACCAGCGTGAGATCGGGGTGCGTGAGAGCCTGCTGATGAGCGGGGTCTATATCGGATTGGCGCTGATGTTCGGCGGGTGGGTCTGGTGGCAACTCGGCGCCGAGCCAGGGATGGCCTACCTGACTGGCTTCGCGGTCGAGAAGGCGTTGGCTATGGACAATGTGTTCGTCATCGCGACAATTTTCGGCTTCTTCGCGGTGCCGCGCAAATTTCAGCACCGCGTTCTGCTGTTCGGCATACTTGGCGTGATTGTGCTGCGCGCTGCAATGATCGGCTTGGGTGCGACGATTGTCACCGAATTTTCCTGGGTGATGAACGTATTCGCCGGTTTCCTGATCCTGACAGGCATCAAGATGCTTACGATGGTGGACCAGACCTATGACGTGGCCGCCAACCCTGTCCTGCGCTTGATGCGTCGGTATGGCAACGTCACGGATGGCCTGCATGGCCAGCGCTTCTGGGTTCGGCTGCCGCATCCCACGAGCGGTCGACGTGCGCTGTTCATGACGCCGTTGTTCCTCGCGCTGGTGATGATCGAAATCGCGGACGTCATTTTCGCGGTTGATTCGGTACCCGCGATCTTTGCCATCACAACGGATCTTTTCGTCGTTTATACCTCCAATATATTCGCCATACTCGGCCTGCGTGCGCTTTATTTTGCGCTGGCCGCGATGGTTGATCGCTTCCACTACCTTAAATACGCACTCGCGGCAGTGTTGATCTTCATCGGTTCGAAGGTATTGGTCGCCGATATGTTGGGTCTGGCGAAGATCCCGCCGGTACTGTCGCTCGCTGTTACAGCATTGCTGCTGGCCGGTGGCGTTGTCTGGAGCCTCGTGACAACCCGACGAGAAGTTGGCGGACCGACTGCACCTTCATGACCGTAGCTGAGGGGACTAATACCAATTCCCACAGCCTAGTACCGATGTGCCCAGTCCCTCAATCCGATTGTCATGATGCGCCATGGCTGATCGGTAAGTTTGTTCCAGGCTTGGCAGCAGTGGTCGACAATGTCGTCGTAGGACTGGAAGATGCGGTTTGAGA
>CALQTN020000093.1 GCA_943333505.2 Asaia bogorensis
AAGCGAAAGGATCAACGCATCCTTCTGCGGATCGGTCAGGCTGCTGAGGTTGGGCGCGAGGGACATCCGAACGTTGAATCGAAAGAGCCGTGACCGTGTAAATAGCTAACTTGAGGCGAGGCGCCAGGGCGGGGGGTGAGCAGTTACCCGAATACCATCCTCAATCAGTGGATGACGTCAAATGGTTTTTTGTGGACCAGGGTTCGCTCCGCCCAATCACCTTCCACACCAAATTCCCCAAGTGGCGGCGTCGTTGAAGTTGCGCTTACTAAGGAAGGTGGCACGTTTAAAGTTCCACTGATTTTAAACGGCGTAATCCCTCTCAGCTTTACGGTAGATAGTGGCGCCGCCGACGTTACGATTCCTGCTGACGTTGTAATGACACTAATCAGAACAGGCACATTGAAAAGCACTGATTTTACCGGAATTCAAAATTATAAGCTGGCCGATGGTACCGTTGTTCCCTCTAAAGTATTCATTATCCACACGATAAGGGTAGGGAACAGAGATGTTACAAATGTCACGGCGAGTATGACTGGCGTTGAGGGCAGCCTATTGCTGGGCCAGAGCTTTCTAAGTCGGTTTAGGCGAATTTCTTTTGATTATGGGCAGCAATTATTAATTTTGGAGTAGCAAATGGACATATGACCCATACCGACGTATGTCGGACTGGTCAGAGCAACCGCCTACCCGAACACCCCCCGTGAGCGTCCCCGCGCTTGGTCTGGGTCGGCCGGATCGAGCGGGTCGCGCGGCAGGACGCGGTGGCGCAGCACCATGGCGGCGAGCGCGTGGCGGCTTGGGTCGGCGAGGCGCGTTGCCTCCCACGCCATCGCGGCTGATGAGGTGACGTTGTCGAGGGCGGGGACGGTGGTGGCGGCCATGACGAGAGCGACGGGTGACCGTCCGGTGAACATGCCCTGCCGGTGATATGCCGGTTTACCCGGCCTGTTACCGATCTGCGGGCGGCGGATCGAGGCCCGCTTTGACGGCGGGATGATGTCCTTCGATGGCGGTCTGCAGGTGCTGCGGCAGATCGAGCAGCGGTTGGATATAGCCCGGCGTCTTGAGGCATGCCCGTGACGGTTAAGGGGTTGCAGTGACCGTTGCCCTCGACCCAAGAGGGGGTTCGCGTCCGATTCCCCGACCTACGCCAATTCACTTTCGAATCCCACTCTTCGGCCTGGCCGGTAACGCCGTGAGGCGCAGATTTCCTGCGGTTTTCCGGGACGACCTGTTGACTGGCTCGACGGCTGTGAGGCCGAAAATCGCTCTCCGAGGGCGGATTCTCTCCGTACTTTGGACTGGGATGACCCATTACGGTGCGAAATTCCTATTGTTTTCAATCATATAAACCTGATGACCGCCTGATGACTTCGGCGGCCGTTTTCGGTCGGTTGGAGCGGGGCGCAAATAGTCGCATCGATGAGGGGCCTGCATGCTCTCGCGCAACAGCGACACCGTGGTCACCGGATCCGGGCCGACATCGCATGCCTTACTGTCCAAAGCGTGTGGACGGCGGTAGCAAACCCGGCCACTGGAGCGTCGGCTTATCGCTGACCCGGGCGGTGTAAAACCCGTCCATTGGTTAGGCCGGTCTCTTTTTGGGTCGGCCGGGCGCCGCTGCGCCAGGCTCTTGCGGTCGCTCCGCGTCGCCCGCCCGCGTTCCTACGTTCGTGCTCTTGTCCATATGTCACTTCTCTGGCGGAAATTGTCCGCCTGTGAGGTATCGCAATCAATTGTGGGGCGGGAGACAAATGCCTAGCGTTCCCTTCCGCCCGCATCGTGGATGTGCAACCATTCGCCTCAATGATGAGGTGGTCGAAAAGTGGCAGCTGCTGTAGCTCAGGAACGTGCCCAACTTTGCAACCTCCTTGGCTACGCCGAGGAGATCCTCAAGATAGGCGAGCGTGTCGTCGCGGATCTGTCGAAAGACTCCCTCCTCAGCTTTTACGAGCACGATGTCACAAACCTTGAGGGGGTGGGCGCACCCGGCGGAGATGATTGCTGGCTTCGTGTTTCGAGGCTCCGCGAGGTCGACGCTCCCGATGTTGAACCAATTTACCAGTCGTGGTTGGCCAAGGCAGCATCCGCAGGACCATTCGAAAGACCGCGGCTAGCGGAGACAAGCTTGGTCTCTGTTTCCCCGGAGGTGGCGTCCGATATCATGGAGGCCGGTTTCGCGACCGACGACGACATCATGAAGCCGCTCGTTCGCGCAGCGGAAAACCCGGGACATGTCGACGTGCTGCTTCGGCTGGAGAGGATGCCCGAGTTTCGTCAGGGGTTCGCCGAATGGGTGGATGGCCCGTGGACGGATTGGGAACAGTCCGAGAAGCCGCGCAGGCGCAGCATCGCGTTCTATAATAAGCTGTTCGAGGTCCAGCAACGCATGTCTGCGATGGGTGACGATGTTGCTGTCGAGGTGGTTATGGGCGTCGGCATCGCCCGCTGGAACCACCCGGCAGGTAAGATCAACGCCCCGTTGATTGAGGCGATCACGGAGCTTGAGATGGATCCGCGTGATGGCGCGATCCTCGTCCGCACCCGGCAGCAACCACCCCGGCTGGCACTTCGACCGTTTGACATGTTGGAGATTGATGGGGTCGGCAAACTCTATCGCGAGGCATCGGAGCAGCTGGAGCGGCTCTATAACGATCCCGACATCGGCTTCTCACCCCACGAACGTGCTGGCTTCGAAATTGCCCTGAGGATGTGCCAAGCGCGGCTGTCCTCGGCGGCCGTGTACGAACGGGATGCGAGAACTGACGAGGCTGATCGAACTCCACCTCAGGCGGACGACAAACTCCGAATTTCCGATACCTGGGTGATCTACGTCCGCCAGCGATCGGTCAACTTCCGCTGCGAAGACATCCGCCGCCTGACGGCACGCGTCAGCGAGACAAAGGACCCGGCCGATCTGCCAGCCCCGGGGCGGCAGATCATCTCGCGCCCGACCAACGCGAGAGTGGACGACGATCTCATCGACTTGGGCAACACCGTACTGCATCTGCCCGGTGGACCGATAATGTCGAGCCAACCAGTCTCCTCTGCAGCATCGGCTGGCCGCAGCGGGGCGCAAAGCGCCGAGCGCGCGTTCTTTTTTCCGTTGCCCTACAACGACGATCAAATGGAGATCGTCCGGCGGCTTGAGGACAAGGAGGAAAGTGTCGTCGTTGTGCAGGGTCCGCCGGGCACAGGCAAAACGCACACGATCGCCAACATCATCGCGCATTATATGGCGACCGGCCGCCGGGTGCTCGTATCAGCACGCGAGCCAGAGGCACTTGCTGCGATACAGCAAAAACTTCCGGAGAGCATCCGGGACCTGGCAATCGCCGTCATTCACAGCGACCGGGAAGGTTCCCGCCAACTTGAATTGGCGGTGGATATCCTCGCCTCGCAGGTGAAGCAGATCGATAGGCGGGAATACAACGAGCGTCGGATCGACCTCGAGCAAGTCCTGGCTGAAACCCGCGTTGCCTTGGCAGATACGGACGAGCGCATCGCTCAATATGCCACCGAAAACATGACAGCGGTGAGCTATCGAGGCGAAAGGCTCATGCCGATGAGCCTCGCTGAAAAAATCGAAGTGGAGCGTAGTTCGCACACCTGGTTTCCCGATGAACTCGGGATGGACAAGCGTTTTGATCCAAAGTTCTCAGACGAGGACCTTCTTGAAGCTGGTCAAATCCGGGCGGTGCTGGGATCAGACATCATCTACCCGGTTGAGCAGCTGCCCGATCCGGCCATCCTTCCCGACGTTCCCCGCTTGCTGGCCGCGCACGACGCACTGGTGCGCGAACGGAAATACGAGATCAGGTCGGCCGCTGGCGATCTACCGTTCGTGTCATTCAGTCCGGCAGCTGGGATGGAGCAGGCCCGAACCCTCCATGCGTGGCTGACTGACCTCGGGGCGTGGACCCAAGAGATTGATCCTGTCGCCATCTGGCTCTCGGACCTCTACCGCCTCCTGGTCGGCGCCAAACCGACGACTGGCATCATTCGCGATGGGCTTAGGCAACTGTGCCTGGAGTGGGCGACTCTTTGGAACGAGAGCCAAAGGTTCGCGCTCAGGGGAGTCGACGTGCCTGCCGCGGCCGCCAGCGATTCTGCGTTCATATCGGCTCTTGACGCGCTGTCTGCCGGAAAGAAGCCGTTCGGCGTGTTTGCTTTCGGCAAGTCCGGCTTGAAGGGTAAAATTGACGCGGTCAGAATTGACGGGTCAGCACCGGTCGGGGCCGAAGGATGGTCGTGCATCCGCGACTACATCGGTTGGCAGCGTCAAGTCCAGGGCTTCACAGGCCGATGGTCTGCCGCAGCCAGGGCCGCCGGGTATCCGCCCCTTGCAGAGGAGTTGGACGCCGCGACGATTGAACTCCTTCAGATCGGTCAACTGATGGATCGTTTGCATCGGTTCCATGCCGATGCCTCTGACCGATTGGAGCAGCTGACGATGCTGTTCCCGTATGGCGTCGACCACGCGCGGGTTGTGTTCAGCTTCGAGGTCACCGTTGTGCTCGAGGCTCTCGCGGCGAGCCTGGCAGAGGACGGACACGCTGAAGCAATTGCGATCCGGTGCACACTCGACGATGTCGGCGGCATGGGCAAGCTTCCGCTGCACTCCGGGGTCCTGGCTATTCGCGACGTTCTCGGAGACGCGGATGTCTCACCACGCGATATCGGTGAGGGATGGCGAGATGTGCTCGCAGAGGCCCGGCGGCTAAACGCGCTGCGGCCACGCCACCTTCGCCTGAACGAGATATCTGGCCTGATCTCAGCGTCCGGTGCGACGAATTGGGCAAACGCATTGATGCAGCAGAGTCCGGCGGAGGGTGACGCGTGGATCAATGTGTCATGGAAAGACACATGGGATTGGGCACGTGCTGACGGGTATCTGCGCGGCATCTCAAGCAGGCACACGTTGGCGGCGCTGTCCGCCAAGCGAGCGGCACTCGATGAAAAGCAGCGCGAGCTGCTGGGCGAGATTGTTCGCCTGCGGACATTTATCGGGCTGAAGCAGGGAATCACCGAGCGTATCGCGTCGGCGTTGACCAAATTCGGAATGAAAGTGCGGCAGCTCGGTGCCGGAACAGGAAAGTCGGCGGAACGTCACCGCCGAGCAATCCGCGAAGCAACCCTGGAGGCCGCTGACGCCGTCCCGTGCTGGATCCTTCCTGAATGGCGTGTGGCGGAGCAACTCTCCAGCGAACTCGCGACGTTCGATCTCGTGATCATCGACGAGGCAAGCCAGTCCGACATCACGTCATTGCCGACCGTGCTGAGGGGCAAGAAGCTTCTCGTCGTCGGCGACGACAAGCAGGTCTCACCGAGTGCGGTAGGCATGGAAGAGAAGACAGTGATCCAGCTGCGGGAGACCTTCCTTCGTGGCATGGACATCGCCAATTATCTCGAGCCGACCACGTCACTCTACGATCTCGCGTCGATGACGTGCCCAAGCTCCGTAATCATGCTGCGCGAGCACTTCCGGTGCGTCGAGCCGATCATCCGCTTCTCGAGCAGGTTCTATCCGAAGGCACTACTGCCGCTCCGGGTTGCGACGTCGGAGGAGCGGCTGGATCCGCCGCTTATTGATATCTACGTCCCGCACGGCCACAAAATCCGAGATGTCAACGACGTTGAGGCCGAGGTGATCGTCGAGGAGATCAGCCGCCTGGTTGATGATCCGTCGTATGCGGGTCGTTCGATCGGCGTGATCTCCCTGATCGGGGACAAGCAGGCCAAGCTCATCCAGGACAAGCTCACAAAGGTGATCGGGACGCAGGCGATCACCCGTCACAGGATCATGTGCGGCAACGCCAGCGGTTTCCAAGGCCAGGAAAGGGACATCATTTTCCTATCCATGGTGGCCTGCCCTTCGACCGCTCGCGCCCAGACCGCTCGCATTATGGAGCAGCGTTTCAACGTGGCACTATCGCGTGCCAGGGACAGGATGTACCTCGTTAGATCCGTGCCGGCTGCGATGCTTTCACCGGCCGATCTGAAGGCTCTGGTCATCGAGCATTTCAGGAATCCGATGGCCGGTGCGGTTGTCGTCCAGTCGAAGGACGTTTTGGACGCCTGCGATTCGGACTTTGAGCGTGATGTTGGTAAATGCCTCCTCGACCGCGGATATCGCGTCCGGCCGCAGGTTCCTGTCGGGCCCTTCAGAATCGATTTCGTGGTGGAAGGAGAACAGGGTCGGCGGCTTGCCGTGGAACTCGACGGCGATCGTTATCACGGGCCGGAGCGTTGGGCTGAGGATCAATATCGCCAGCGAGCGCTCGAGCGCCTTGGATGGGTATTCTGGCGGTGCTGGGGTTCTCATTGGCTTTCCGACCGTGAGGGCAGCCTCGACGATCTCCTTGCTACGCTTGAGCGTTTGAAGATTGAACCTGTTGGCGGAGACTTCTCGCCGCAGGTGTGGACCGAGCATCGGACGATCCCAGACCCCTCTGCATCTGTGGTGGCGGAACAAACGGTGGCGTCAGAAACAGGTCATCCAGCTCTTGCCACGATTGATGGCGTTAAACCCGAGGCGGTGCCGATCTTGGCCAACGTCCTGCTGCTTCCTCAGGCCGTGGACCGGGAAGTCATCGTAGAGGCTGGTGATACGGTCATCGTTAGATTTTCCGACGACAATCGCGTGCGCCGGTTCAGGTTGAGTAAGGACGCGCACGATCCCGATCTGGGCGTAGTGAATATCCGTCAGCCAATTGGAGAAGCGTTGCTCGGCAACAGCCTGGAAGAAGAACTGGAACTTCTCGTGGGTGGAGTGTCGAGGCGCGTCATCATCGAGAAGATCACAAAGGCAGCCTGAAATGCCGATCACCCACAGACGCTCGATTGTCGTTGAAGACTTTGCTGCATTCGATGCGGTTCGCCTTCAACTCGCTCGCGCGGGGGCAGGCCACGGCGTTCGAATCGGGTCGGTTCAGGACGTGGTCGCTCGTCTGGCTGGCGGATTTTTCACCGGGATCACATCGGAAAGCCTGTCGATCGCGATCGCGGGTGCACTGGAGGATCTGCCGGACGCCGAAATCGGTGATCTCTCCGCAATACGCAGGCTACCAGGGGCAAGAAGGAGTGTGGCCTCCTCGCTGCGGCGAGCATGGCGTGCATGCATCGATCTCGAGGGCAATTCAGATCTCCATCCTCGGATTGCCGTAATGGCGACCATTGAGGCCGAAGTCTTGCGTCGCCTGCCTGAGGGGCAGCTGCGGCCAGGAGATCTGGTGGTGCAGGCGCTTGCCCGGCTCCAGCATGTTGCGAAAGTCCTCGGAGAGGTCGAGTTTCGGCACCTGCCCGATCTCGATCGTTGTTGGCGCCCGATTCTGCTCGCCCTGACCAAGCAGGCACCGACGACCTGGGACAGCGGGCCATTCCTGACGCCTCACTGGGTTGAGCAAATAGCGTCCTTGACTTTGCGGCGGTCGGCTGATGTCGCACCGTCCATCGCCACATATGCCTGTGCCAGTCCCCGCCATGAGGTGACCGAGGCGTTCAGATGGGCGCGCGAGATGATTGCGACAGGACAGGCGAAACCGCAGGAGATTGCCGTTGCGGGGGCGTCGACAGAGGCATTTGATGAAATCGTGGCCGCGATGGCAGAGGAAGCCTCGCTTCCGATACATTTTGCCCATGGGCGCCCGGCCCTCCTCACACCGGAAGGACAGGCTGCGGCCGCGTTGGCCGACGTTCTCATCAGAGGTCTATCGCAAGAGAAGGTCCGACGCTTGGTTGGCCGCGTCCGGCGGAGTGCTCTGGCTCTGGATAAGCTGCCCGATGATTGGGCAACCGCCCTCAACCGAGACGCCACGCTTTCTACGTCGGAACGCTGGCGGCTGGCCCTATCCGGCGCAGACCGGAAGGCAGTTTCCGATGTTTTGATGCCAGTCATCGATCTACTCGCCCAAGGCCCTGTGGTCGCAGCACGCGCGGGAGATATTCTTCTGAGTGGCCCGGCGAAATCGCTGTGGGTCCGCGCTCTCATGATGGCGGACGGAAGCGCTCTCGACCGAGAGCTGGCGGCTTTGCGTGTTCCGGAGAACAATGCCGAAAACGACGCTGGGACCTCGATTATGTGGGGACAGGCCTCGTCGCTGCCCGCCAGTGCTCGACCTTGGGTCTGGTTGGTAGGATTGAATTCGCAGTCCTGGCCGCGACGGTCATCTGAAGATCCTTTGTTGCCGGATCATGTGCTCGGTGAACTGAAACCGGAGGAGACCTCTGTCTCAGCACGTGACCGCGCGAGCTTCCATGCCATTCATTCATCAGCCAGCAAAAAGGTAGTGCGCTCGTTCAGTCGCCGCGAACCAGGTGGGCGCAGGCTTGGCATCAGCCCGCTCATCACCTTGGAGGAGGCCAATAAGGCCGAGGATCTCCTCCGGACAAGGATTCCCCATCACGCCATGAGCGTGCCGGACCGTCTCCTTGCACGTCCTCTAGAATTTGCGGCTCTCCCTGAGGCTTCCGCCGCGGCATCATGTTGGACGGCTTGGCGCTCCGCCGAACTCACGGCGCATGACGGCCTTATCAGCTGCGCAAATCACCCTGCGATCGTCCGAGCATTGGACCGGGTGCAGTCCGCGTCGTCGCTCAGCATGCTGCTGCGCAATCCAATCGGCTTTACATTCAAGTACGCCCTCGGAATGCGGGCTTCTGAGCTAGATGCCGATCCTCTAACTCTTGATGGTCGCGCATTTGGCGACCTGGTCCATGACATTCTTGAAGCAGCTTCCATTTTGCTCGGTCACAGTGGGCTGGCAGGCTTAGATCGGACAAGCGCGGCCGCCGTAGTTGCCGACGTCCTTCCGGGCATTTCATCGCGGTGGCAAACAGAAAAGCCGGTGCCGCCTTCATTGGTCTGGGAGGACAGCAAAGTCCGAGCCGCCTCCGTTGCCGCTGCTGCCTTGGCACACCCTTTCGCCACGCTGGATGGGCAGCAGTCATTCGTTGAAGTTCCATTCGGTCGTGTTCCAGAAACGGACGGGAACGATCAGCGGGATGGGCACGACGCGGGATGCCTTGCTGCCCCGTGGGACACGGCGGTCGAAGTGCGTGTTTCGCACACAGACATGCGGATCGGCGGATTCATCGACAGATTGGACCTAGCTGGAAACCGCACCGCAGCCAGGGTAATCGACTACAAGACAGGCAGGCGCCATATCGGAATCCAGCTCCGCGGCGGACGGGAACTTCAGAGGTGCCTGTACGCCTACGCAGTCCGAGCGCTCATTCCAAGTGCTGCCGACAATATTGAAGCGGGCTTGCTCTACCCGAGTGCAGGTCAGGCTTTTGACCGGCTTACAACTCCCGACGACACGCTCGCCCGGCTTTCGTCGGCCCTCGTTGAAGCGTCCGAAAGCCTTCGGCAAGGCTTAGCGCTGCCCGGCGTTGCTGCTGGACTGCACGGGAAGGGGCCAAAGGAGTTCAACGCGGATCGCGAGTATGATGATCTCGCATTTGCTCTGCCTGTCGTTCCCGGTACCACGCTCGATCTGAAGAAAACTCTGGCGGAAGCGCGTTTCAGTGGCATCCCCGAATTTTGGAGGGAAAAGTGATGCCCTCCGACCTAGAGAACGCAATTTGGGTCGATGAAAATTCCCGCCGTACTGCTTTGACGGATTTGGGCCGCTCCCTTCTCCTGGAGGCGGGTGCCGGATCAGGAAAGACATCAATCCTAGCTGGCCGGGTTATCCGACTCATGTCGGAAGGGCTCCCTCCGTCGAGCATCGCCGCAATCAGCTTTACCGAGCTTTCCGCAGCTGAGCTTCGGGAGAGGATCGCTGCCTTCATAGACCGGCTCCTTAGTGGCGACGTGCCGATCGATCTCATATCCGGTTTCTCCCCAGGCCTATCTCAGGCGCAGAACTCCAATCTACGTCGCGCACGCGGTGACCTCGACGATCTGGTTTGCACGACGATCCACGGATTTTGCCGGGAGCTACTGACGCCCTACCCAGTGGAGGCTGGTATCGATCCTGGTGCAGCCATGATGGATGAGGGGCAGTCTTCGCTCCTTCTCACGGAAGTCCAGGACCAATGGTTGAGGGACCGGCTATCCGGCGCACGAGACCCTTCGGATATCTTCGTGGCGATTCACCTAGCGGCACCTTCCGGTGCCGATGCTCTGATGCGCGATTTGGTGAAGCTCCTGCTCCGAAGGCGTGGCGCCGGGGTCACGCCGTGCCCTACCCCCTATGCCGGGGATGAAATCCGTGCTCTCGCTTCGTCTATTTCCTCGTTTGAGCGGTTATATGCCACCTTGCCATCCTGGGCACCGCCGGAGTTCCGGGACGCTGCGCAGCAGATAATTGAATTCGGCGGGAGTGTTCCCGGCGGCGGTGCCTCTGAGACGGAATATCTGGGTTTTGCTGTCGGAATGGAGGTTCCCCCTGCGTGCGCAACGGGCGCAGGGACCTTCGGAAAGGACCCCACGGTGGGGACAACCCAGGCCACTTGGAAGCGGTCCGCGGAGCAAGTCGGGGAGACAGCGGCACGATCAAAAACGCTCGCCATGCAGGCCAAGGTGGCCTTCGACCAGATAAGGGACGCATTTCAATCGGTCCTCTCGGCCGCCTCCGGCCGGATACTTCACGTGATGGCGGAGCAGGCCGTTTCCGTGCTCCGGCACTACGAGGAAGCCAAGAGGCGCGGTGCCTATCTGGATTTCGGAGACCTCTTGGAGAAGACCCGTATCCTGCTGGAGAGCCATTCACCGGTTCGGGTTGAGCTTGCCAGCCGCATTCCCAACGTACTGGTCGACGAATTCCAGGACACGGACATTGAGCAAACCGAGATTCTTTGGCGTCTCTGCGGTGAACCACCCGCCGAGAACGCAAATGCCCCCTGGAAAGAGTGGGAAGTCCGGCCCGGAGCGTTGTTCCTTGTCGGTGACCCTCAGCAGTCGATCTATCGCTTTCGTGGTGCTGATCTCGCGGTGTTCAAATGGACCCGCAGCGCGCTGATGGAGTCCGATCCCAATGCGGTGTTGGGGATCACACGTAATTTTCGTTCACGCGCTTCGATCCTTGAGTGGGTAAACGGGAAGTTCGAGCCGCATCTCTCGGTCGAAGGCCAATGTGGCTTCAGCCGACTAACCGCGAGTGTTGATGCCGAACTCGCGACACTCAGCGTTGCGGCACTCGATATCTCCGCAACGGGTACGACAGCAAGTGCGGTGCGTGATGCTGAAGCGGAGGCCGTTGCCGGGATTTGTAAATCCATCATTGGTCAACTCGACATCAGGGGCAGCGGTGGACTCCTCAGGAAGTGCGAACCTGGTGATATCGCGCTCCTAGTCCCGACAGGAACAGAACTATGGCGATACGAGCGTGCTCTCGAAGATGTAAATCTCTCGGTATCCGCGGAGGCAGGAAAGGGCTTCTTTCGACGCCAGGAGGTGCAGGATCTAATTGCTCTCACGCGGGCTATTGCCGACGAACGTGACCGGCTCGCCCTTGGAGCGTTGCTGCGAGGCCCGTTGGTCGGCCTGACAGTGGAAGAGTTGTTGGATGCGGTAGAAATGCTTCCGGCCGACCCCGATGGGCGTCCACCAATGCTGTCACTGCGGATGCAGCTTCCCGAGACGGCAAATGCTGTTCTACTGTCACGCTTGGCAAGCCTCTGTAGCCTCGCCGACGCCAGGAATAGAACGACGCCGCACTTGCTTCTCACCCGGGCGGTAGAAGAAATCGGCGTCCGCGCGTTGTTGCGGGCACGCGGCGGACGTATCGCCGAACGTGCGCTGGCGAATGTGGACATGTTCCTCGAGATATCCCGCGCCTACAGTATTCGCGGCCTACGCGCATTTTCCGACGCGATGCGCGAACAGTGGGAAGAGGCGCAGCGTGCCGTCGACGGGCGCCCCGACGCGGCTTCCCATTCGATCAACCTCATCACCATGCATACAGCGAAGGGCCTGGAGTGGCCGGTCGTGATCCCGGTCAATACGTTGTCGAAGCCCGACGCATCGATTGACGACGCCTATGACAGCGCGCTGAATTTGATCCATCTCCCGGTATTCGGCGAGAAATCGGCTGATTGCGTCCAAGCCTTTGCCAATGAGAAGAGCGAAGCCACCTTTGAGCGGGAACGGCTGTGGTATGTCGCGACAACGCGTGCACGGGACCTCCTACTAATGCCGAGGCTTTCCGGAGGAGCGGACAAAAGCGCATGGTGCTCGCTCATCACATTCGATCTGGATGATCTGCCGGCACACGGCTTGCCTCCGTCCGAAGTGGACTTCCTGCCGGAAGAGGTCATTCCGAACGGACAAAGCGAAGATCAATGGGTCATTGAGGCTGCGGCCATCTCCGCGGCCCGACCTAGGCTTTCCAGACGTACGCCGCATCTCGCGGAGGATGGCGATCCCCCCTCCGAGATACCCGTCTTCGAAGCGCAGGAGACGATTTCGACCCAGAAAATCCGCGGCGGCCTTAAGCGTGGCCTCGTCCTTCACAAGCTCCTGGAGGAGGTGTTGACAGGGGAAATCTCCGATACTGAGGAGGCGCTGGCCTCTCGTGGCGCGCAACTCGTCGCCCAACTTTCGCACCTTCGAGACCCCAATCCTGAGCCACGTGAGATGGCGGGATGCATCTTGCGTACTTTCCTCCTCGATGCCGTGGCTGCTGTGAGGGACCGACTGGTTCCCGAATGGAACGTGGCCGCATCCCACGTGATTCCGGACGGCAGCGAGGAGCTCATTTTGGGTGTGGCGGACGCCGTCGTGCCGCAAGACTCAGGGCCACCATCCTTGGTTGTGGACTGGAAGAGCGATGTGGTGCCTTCGGCTGGAAAAACCGCCAAGTATTCCGGTCAGCTGGCGGAATATCTGCGCGCGAGCGGCGCCGCCGAAGGACTGCTCGTTTATCTGACAACCGGAGATGTGGTACGGGTTTCGGCATGAGGGACAATCGAGCGTTTATCCCTCGAACATCGCCTCCGGCCCACCCCCTCCAACAACCCCGGCAACGTCATCCCCTCCGGCGTAAGCGTCCGGCCAGGACCGTTTCGGTCCGATCTCCACGCTGCTTAGCTACTGCGCTGACGCTGCGTCCGGGGTCATCTTCCAGGGCATGAGTTCGGCGATACGATTGATAGTGTGTCCGTCGGCGATTCTGGCCAAGGCGTCGCAC
>CALQTN020000094.1 GCA_943333505.2 Asaia bogorensis
CAGGGGTGGGGGCACGCCAACGGCAAGGCATGGATGAAGTTTTTTTGCTTCTTTTTGTTCACAAAAAGAAGGCGCTTTGACACTGGCTTCGCTTCCAGTCGCTACACGTGCCTGTCCGATATGATCTGGATAACCAGAAACGACAGGCGCCAATGCCATGATCTGCGTATCATCGCGCGAGTTTGGCAAGGACGTGTGGCGGTCACGGTGCCGTTCGAAGCGGAACTGCACCCTATGCTCGCGATCGTGGGGTGAGCATCGTTGTGGGGGCTTAAGATGGATCGCTTCACAAGAGTTCGCGATGACGACGGTGGCAAGGGCGGGGGCACGCCAACGGCAAGGAATGGGGGAAGTTTTTTTGCTTCTTTTTGTTCACAAAAAGAAGGCGCTTTGACACTGGCTTTTCTGCCAGTCGCTGCACGTGCCTGCCCGATATGATCTGGATAACCAGCAACGACAGGCGCCACTGCCATGATCTGCGTATCATCGTGCGAGTTTGGCAAGGACGTGTGGCGGTGACGGTGCCGTTCGAAGCGGAACTGCACCCTATGGTCGCGATCGCGGGGTGAGCATCGTTGTGGGGGCTTAAGATGGATCGCTTCACAAGGGTTCGCGATGACGACGGTGGCAAGGGCGGGGGCATGCTGATGCTGTCTGGGGAAGCTTCCGCCTTGGCCTGTGCGATGCTATGATTACAAGCGAGCACAGGAGACTACAAATGGTTCAGGAGGCCATCTCAACGCCGATCACGATCCGCACCAGCAAGGAAACGGTGCGTGAGATTGATGCGCTTGCCGCCGCCATGGACCGTTCGCGCAATTACATCGTGAACCAGGCGCTGCAACACTATCTCGACGCCAATGCCTGGCAGGCGGACCGTATCCGGGCCGGAATCGAGGCCGCAAACGAGGGTCGGGTGCGACCGGCTGAGGACGTGTTCGGCGAGATTGCGGCGAAGCATGGTTGGAAGCTTTGACCCGACTGGTTTTCGCCGAACCCGCCGCGCGTGATCTGGATAGTATCGTCACCTATATCGCGCTGGATAATCCCGCAGCGGCCGAGAAAGTTTTCCGGGCAATCGTCGCGACGGCCGAACGCCTGACCAATTTTCCGAGTTTGGGGCGTCCCGGCCGCTTGCCGGATACACGCGAACTTACGGTGACCGGCCTGCCCTATCTGATCGTCTATCGGGCCACGGCCGACAGGGTAACAGTGCTTGCGGTGTTCCACGGCGCGCGTGATCTGGCACGTGCCCTTGCCGAGCGCGACGAGGGGTTACCCGGCCAGTGAGCTTTGGTGAGCGGCAGCGTGCCGCGATGGCTTGCCGACGAGGTTAGAGCGTGATGGCCGCTGATAGGCGCGGCCATCATGCTCTAACTCTTTGTTTGGTCGGGTGGCCAGACCTTCGTGTGATTCCACCTACGGTCATCACGCTCTAACTCTTTGTTTGGTCGCGTGATTCAGACCTTCGGTGATTCCACCTATGGTCATCACGCTCTGGCGGGACGCTGATCGGCGATGAATGTTAATTTTTCTTGACATTGATGAGCCGCTCAGCTATCAGCGCGGGTATGAATGTGTTCGCCCAAATCCTCTCCGATCTGCAGGCCGCGATTGCGGCGCGGGCGGCGCGTGACCGGAGCTTGACAGTGCTGCTGGTGGCATTGTGGGGGCGGGTTGCGCGGATGGGGGCGCGGTTGGATCGGCTCATTCGCTTGTGGCGGGCGGGGAAGTTGCCGGCGGCGGGTCGGTCTCGGGTTGGGCGGGCCGGCGCGGCGGGGCGCACTCCACGCGCGCAATTCCCGACCGGATCTGGGTGGTTGCTGCGGAGGCTCGGCTATGAGGTGGCGGCGTATGGGTCGCAGTTGCAGCACGCGTTGACCGATGCGGAGTGCCAGGCGTTTCTGGCGGCGTGCCCGCGGGCGGGGCGGATTTTTCGGCCATTGTTGCGGATGCTGACGGTTGATGCGCTGCCGGAGGTGGTTCGTCGGGCTAGGGTGGTGGTTGCGGCGGCGCGGCCGGTGGCGGAAATGGTTGGGGTTGTGGGGAGGCCGGTCGTTCGCATTTTTAGCGTGTGAGATGGCGGGTATTTTTGCGACTTAATTGTTACGATATAGCAACAAAATGCTTGAACCCTCATCTTGGCCGCGCAGTGATGGGTTTTCGGGCGGGCCGGCCCGCCAACGGCAAGGCATGGATAAAGTTTTTTTGCTTCTTTTTGTTCACAAAAAGAAGACGCTTCGTTAGAGCATGATGACCGCTGATAGGCGCGGTCACCATGCTCTAACTCTTTGTTGGGTTGCGTGATTCAGACCTCCGTGTGATTCCACCTACGGTCATCACGCTCTAAGGAAGGCAATGCGTATTTTTTCCCCTCTGCGGCACAAGCCGATCGCCCGGCTGTGGGGCGGGTTGGTGTTTTCGGCGTTGGGCGATCAGCTTTACATTGTGGCACTCGGCTGGGTGGCGGTGGGTTTGTTTGGCGCGGCGGCCGGGTATCTTGGTGCGACACGGGCCGGGATCATCATGCTGGCGGTGATGTTCGGCGGTGGGCTGGCGGACCGGTGGAACCGCCAACGCACGATGATCGTGGCCGATCTGGTGCGGGCTTTGGCGCTGGCGGTGCTCGTTATCGCCTGGGTGATGACCGGCGCGCCGTCCGCCTGGTTGCTGGCATTGGCGGTGGTGGTGCTGTCGCTTGCCGAAGGGTTCTTCAATCCGGCGCTCCAGACCATCCTGCCGGTGCTTGCGCCAGAGCGCGACCTGCTGGTGGCGACAAACGGGCTGATGGACTCGACCGATCGGCTGGCGCGGCTGATCGGGCCGGGGTTGGTGGCGATGCTTGGTGTGGTGGTGGCGCCGATCCATTTGTTCGGGCTCGATGCGGCGAGCTTTGCGGTTTCAGCCCTTGCGGTGGCGTCGCTCACGATCCCGGCCGGATCAGCGCCGCTGCCAGCGATCAGGACCGGGTTGGCGGCGGGCTTCGTGACTGGCGTGCGGGCGTTGCGGCGGCATCGCCCGCTGGCATTCGGCTTCGATACGGCCGGGCTGATGAACGGGGCTTGGTATGCGACGTTTTTCCTCGCGATCCCGCTGCTGATTGCGGAGAGCGACCGCGATGGCGCCGGGTTGGGGCGCTATGGGATGGTGATTGCCTGTTACGGCGTGTCCAATCTGGCGGGTAATATCTGGGTCGGCAGTCGTGGGCTGCCGGCGCGTCCGGGGCGGCAAATGCTGGTCGGCACGGCGATCACCGGGGCCGGCATGTTGGCGGTGGCGCTGGTCGGGTTGCTGGATCTGTCGGCGAGCGCCCAGGGGCTGGCGATTGCGGCAGCGTCCGCCTTGTCGGGCTTTGGCGGGCCGCTGCGGGATATTCCCAACGTGGCGCTGCGGCAGATGCTGGTGGCGCGCACCGGGATTGCCGGGGCGACGCGGGCCTATCTGGTCAACAGCTATGCCGGGATGCTGCTGACATTGCTGATGGCACCGACGGCATGCGACGTGCTGGGGCCGGTGGTGGTGATGCTGATCTGTGCGGCGGCCTACGGGGTGGTGGTGGCGTACG
This sequence comes from Asaia bogorensis, assembly GCA_943333505.2. Taxonomy (GTDB): domain Bacteria; phylum Pseudomonadota; class Alphaproteobacteria; order Acetobacterales; family Acetobacteraceae; genus CAITOL01. Next base: position 3,566 of record CALQTN020000094.1, read on the forward strand.
GCGTGGTGACGAAGGTCGACGCAGATTAGTTGGGCGTCCCGAGAATAGTGTTCGCTTCCAGGCCAATCGCCGCCGCCAGGGTATCGAGCCGGCGGGTGACGGCTTCGCCGGCGAACACACCGCTGCCCTCGGCGAGGCGCAGGGTCAGCTGATGGCCAACATGAATTTGCGTGCCGGCGAGGAGCGCGGTGGTGCCGGCCGACAGGGTGTAGGCCAGGCGCAAGGCAATGCCGAGCAGGGTTGCCCGTTGGATTTCGTCGGCGCTGAGCAATCTCCGCGCGGGTTCGAGAAAGCCGATATTGGGGTTGGCCTCGTAGCGTTGTGCCAAGGTGAAGCCGAGAAAGGCGCGGGCATGGTGCTCGAGGCCGATGCCGGGCTGGCGGAGAATGCGTAGGAACGCCTGCTCGGCGCGATATTCGGGATGATCGCGGCTGCCGATGTCGGACATCAAGCAGGCGGCCTCCCGCAGGCGACGTTCCTCGGCGGTGTCGTTGGGAAACAACGGGTCGGTCCAGGCCAGCAAGGCGAGCGGCAAGGCTGCGTCGCGACTGAAGCGGCTGGAATAGTCCTGTCCGGCAGCGATCAGCGGGTCGGCGCTGCCAACGCCGGCATAGCCGTTCTGCATATACCAGCCTTCGCGCAGCCCGTTGGCGCTGAACACGACCCGGCGCACGTTGGTGGCGCGCAGCAGGCGGCGCAGCACGATTGCGGCATAGGCGAGATCGTCGATCCGCCGGCGCGGTGCGCCCTGCATGCGTTCCAGGGCTTTGCGGTTGGCCGCGGCGATGTTGCCGGCCAGATCGCGGGCTGCTTCGCGGCTGATCGTGTAGTGATGCACAATGTTAAGCGCATAGTTGGTCTGCGCGATATGGATCCGGGCAAGCGCCCGCCAGGCGCCACCGACGAGGAAGAGGTCCTGGCCGGCGCCCTCGGCGAGCCAGGTGACCTTTGCAAGCTCGGCTTCGGTGATCGCGCGCGCCTGCGCCAGATCGCCACCGGCGCGTTCGGCGAGCCGCAGGACCCCAAGCTTCATCGTCCGCACGGCGCCGCGAGCACCGTCTTTCAGGCGCACGACCTCAAGCGAGCCGCCGCCAATATCGGCGAGGATGCCGGTGGCGGTGGGGATGCCGCATAGCACGCCGCCGGCCGCGAGATCTGCTTCTTCTTCACCGGTCAGGATGCGGATTGGCACGCCGGGCATCCGCGCCCGCAAGGCGGCGACGAACTCCCCGCCATTGGTGGCTTCGCGGACCGCAGCGGTAGCCAGCACCTCGAATAATTGGGCACCCATCGCGCGGGCAATGGCGGTGTAGCGGTTCATCACCGTGAGCGCCTGCTGCACGGCATCGGCATTGAGCACGCCAGTGGTCAGCATGCCGCGCCCGAGCCGGAGCACGGCTTTTTCATTGAAGATCGCTACCGGGTTGCGGCCAGTGCCTTCGAAGACAACCAGCCGAACCGAGTTCGAGCCGAGATCAATGACAGCCGAACGGGTCGGCCGGGTTGCCACGGCGTCAGGCAAGGCGAGGGTCGTATCTGGCAATAGCTTTAATCCTGCAGCATGCGGTCGGGGCGGCGCGGCGCGATCTGCGGCACGGCGGGGACGCCATGCAGCGCCGAGCCACGGCCGGAGAGCGACGGGTTGGTCATGAAATATTCGTGGGCGGAAACCCGCTTGCGGCCAGTGCCTGGCGCCAGACGCCGCCAGATACCATCGCTGTTCAACTCCCAGGACTGCATCGTGTCCTTAATGTTCATCACCAGGATCTGGTCGAGCACCTGGGCGTGGACGGTCGGGTTGGTGATCGGCACCAGGGTTTCGACCCGCCAATCGAGGTTGCGTGCCATCCAGTCGGCCGAGCTGATAAACACCTTGGCATGACGTCCGGGCAGCGCGTGGCCGTTGCCAAAAGCGCAGATTCGGGCATGTTCGAGGAAGCGACCGATGATCGACTTGATCTGGATATTATCGGAAAGTCCCGGCACGCCTGGTCGCAGGCAGCAAATGCCGCGCACCACGCCAGTGATTTTTACTCCGGCGGCAGAGGCCTGATACAGCTTGTCGATCAGGATTTCATCGACAAGTGAGTTGAGCTTGAACCAGACCGTCGCGGGCTTGCCTTCAAGGGCGAAGGCGATTTCGCGGTCGATCATCTCGCAGATCGTGCTGCGGGTGGTGAGCGGGCTGAAGCCGATCGCGTCCATTTTGGCCGGCTGGGCATAGCCGGTCATGTAGTTGAACAGCCGCGCCGCGTCGCGGGTAAGGTCGGGGTCGCAGGTGAAGAAAGACAGATCGGTGTAAATCCGGGCGGTGATCGGGTGGTAGTTGCCGGTGCCAAAATGGGCATAGCTGCGCATGGTCGCGCCTTCGCGGCGCACAACTAAGGATAGTTTGGCGTGGGTTTTGAGCTCGGTGAAGCCGAACACAACTTGCACGCCGGCGGCTTCGAGTGCGCGGGACAGGCGAATATTGGCTTCTTCGTCAAAACGGGCGCGCAGTTCGACCATGGCGGTGACGGATTTTCCAGCCTCGGCAGCCTCGATCAGCACCTTGACGATCGGGCTGTCGCGGCTGGTGCGGTACAGCGTCTGCTTGATGGCGACGACGGCGGGATCGATGGTGGCCTGGCGCAGGAACTGCACGACGACATCGAAGCTTTCGAAGGGATGGTGGACGACGATGTCCTTGGCGCGGATGGCGGCAAAGCAATCACCGCCGAAATCGCGAATACGCTCCGGGAAGCGCGGCGAATACGGCGGAAATTGCAGGTCGGCGCGATCATCGACGATCAGTTGCTTGACATCGACCAGCCCGAGCATGCCGTCCTGGATATGGATTTCCTCGGAGCGGGCTTCGAGTTCGTCGATCACGAATTCGCGCAGATCGGTCGGCATCTCGGTGTTGATCGACAAATGGATCGCAACCCCGCGACGGCGGCGCTTGAGGGCGGTTTCGTAGGAGCGCACCAGGTCTTCGGCCTCGTCCTCGAACTCGATCCCGGTATCACGGATCAGGCGGAACATGCCCTCGCCCTGGACCTTGAATTGCGGGAACAGCCGGTCGAGGAACATGCCGATGAGGTCTTCGAGCATCAGGAAGCGCAAGATGGTGATGCCGTCCTCATGCGGGAGACGGATGAAGCGCTCGGCCTGAGCCGGCAGCGGAATCAGCGCGCGCATCGCGACGCCGTCATCTTCGCGAAACAGCCTCAACACCATCACCAGCCCCATGTTGGGGATGAAGGGGAACGGGTGCGCGGGATCGATGGCAAGCGGGGTGAGTACCGGAAAGACACGTTCCATGAACCATGTTTCGAGCCAGGCATGGTCGCTCTCGGTGATTGCCGCAGCCTCGACAACATGGATGCCAGCAGTGGTCAGCAATCCGCACAATTGGCTCCAGACCCGCAATTGCTCATCCATCAGCCCGGTGCAGCGCGCCTCGACCGCGATCAGTTGCTGCGCCGGAGTGTGACCGTCCGGCGACAGGGTGGTAACGCCCGCCTTGGCCTGGCCGATCAGCCCGGCGACGCGGACCGAATAGAATTCATCCAGGTTGCCGGCGCTGATTGACACGAAGCGCAGCCGTTCCAGCAGCGGATGGCGGGGGTTGCTGGCTTCCTCAAGCACGCGATGATTGAAGTCGAGCCAAGACAATTCGCGGTTGATAAAACGCTCTGGCGAGGTCTGGAGAGCGACGTCAGGCGCGGTAATCGGGGCATCCATGATAGCGATCCGTCGTTGTTTGCGCGCCATTCTAGGGCATCCCGGTTTCGCTGACGGCAGCGACGGCTGAGGTTCTGGTGACATTACGATGATTTTTTTCGCCAGCGGCTTCATCAAGCCCGACCAGCACCGCGGCTGCCTGACGCTGGGTAAAGCGTCCGCTGGTGGCGAGCGATGCCGCATCGAGCCGATCGACCGCATCACGGATCGCCGCCGGCGTGCGCGGCAGGCGCTGGACCAGCCAGGCCTGCACCGCCTCATCCACGCGCAACTGACGGTCGGCGAGTTGGCTGCCCAGCAGATTGCGGAGCAGCGCATCCTCGGGCGGGCGGATTTCGACGGCGGTCGCCGCGCGGAGACGGCTGGCAAGATCGGGTAACGCGATGTCCCAACGCGCCGGGGCACGCTTTGCGGTCAGCAAGACGGGCAAGCCGGCCTCGGCGGCGGCGTTCAGCAGATGCAGCAAGCCGCGCTCGGGCACATGCTCGGCATTGTCGATCGCGACCGGCCGCGTCGGCGGACCCTCAGGCGCAGATAGAACGGCGCAATGCTGGGCCGCCCAAACATGCAGCAGATGGGTTTTGCCGCAGCCCTCCGGCCCCCACAGCACCAGACGGCCATCGGGCCAGTCTTCGGGGCGGGCGAGCCAGGCCAAAGCTGCCTGGTTGGACCCGGCGCGCAGAAAACCGGCATCGGTGAAATGTGTGGCGCGGGTGAACGGCAGGCGCATCTGGTCTGTCACGGCGCGTCAGAGCCCGGGTGCAGTGGCGGATCGAGATAGAGCGGGCTTTCCAGGTAACGCCGCAGCCAGAAGCGCAGCAACACCCCGATGATGGCAGCCGTCGGCACTGCCAGCAGCACGCCGACAAAGCCGAACGCGGCGCCGCCGGCCAGAAGGGCGAAAATCACCCAGACCGCATGGAGCTCAACCCGATCGCCCAGGAAACGCGGATAGATCACGTAGCCTTCGAGCAGATTGCCGACCAGGAACACCAAACCGACCATGCTCACCCCGACCCAGGTCGGGAATTGCGCCATCGCGAGGCCGAGCGCGCAGACCAGCCCGGTGATGCTGCCAACATAGGGGATAAACGACAGCAGCCCCGCGGTCATGCCGACAATCAGCCCAAGATCGAGCCCGACCAGCGACAAGGCGCCAGCATAGTAGATTGCCAGCAGCAGGCAGCAGATCAACTGGCCGCGCAGCCAGGCGGACAGGATGCGGTTTACCTCGCGCACCTGCGCCCGCAAAATCCCGGCATAGCGCTTGGGCAGCCAGGAATTGATCCGGCCGATCACGTAGGGCCAGTCGCGCAGCAGATAAAACGCAACCACCGGCGTCACCACCAGCAGCGACACCACGTTGAAGATGGCGAAACTGCCACCAACCACCCGGGTGATGGCGGTGATGGCGAAGGACAGCATCGCGCCGGCCTGACCGCCGACCAGATCGCGGAGTTTTTCGTCAACGAAATCCGCACCGAGCCGGTCTTGCAGGCTCAGCAGTGAGTCATTGGCAAAGCCTCGCACCAGTTGGACATAGGTCGGCACCCGGTTCACCAGCAAGCTGATCTGGCCAAGCAGTACCGGATAGAGCAGCAGTGCGAACAGCAGAATGGCCAGCAGCACCGCAAGGATCAGCACACCGGCGCCTATGCTGCGGCCGACACCGATCCGGGTAAACCGCACCGCCAGCGGGTCAAGAAAATACGCGATGCCGGCTGCGGCGACGAACGGTAGCAGCATCGAGCCGAACAAATGCAGCATCACCCAGGCAGCAATCAGCAGACCGACGAGAAGCGCAATCCGCTGTGCGCGGGTGGCGAGCGGCGGCAAAGTATCCTCGGGGTTCATCGCGTGCGCACCACATTCCAGACATAGGCCGCGCCAGAACTGAAGGTGCTGACCGCGACGGCTGCCACCAATACCCCGAGCAAGGTGTCCCACGCCAGCGCCAAACCGGTCAGCAGCAAGGTTGCGCCCACCAGCACAATCTGCAGGGCGGTGTTGAGCTTGGAGACAAATAGCGGCCGGATCGCCACCGGATGCCCGGTTGCGAGCAGCAGCAGCACGCCCCCGACGATCACCAGATCGCGAAACACAACCAGGATCGCCAACCAGTCCGGCAAGGCATGAATATTGGCCAAAGTAAGATACATCGATACCAGCAGCGCCTTGTCGGCCAACGGGTCCATCATCGCGCCCAGCGCGGTGGTGCCCTGCCGACGGGCGAGCCAGCCATCGATGGCATCCGACGCGCCGGCGGCCGCGAACAACCAGAACGCCGGCAGCATCTGGTGATGCAGCACCAGCCAAACTGCCAGCGGCACCGCGCAGAGCCGTGCGAAGGTGATAATATTGGGCAGATTCACCATGCCGCTGCGAACCGGGGGATGCAGTGCGCCATCGTCAGGCATGTGCTGCCCCGCAATGGCACATTGCGTGCGACCCGTGCCTATGGTTGTTTCCGCCGCCTTCTGAAAGGCGCGCCATCTGGGCGTTCATCATCCACCGTGTTCTATGTCGGCACATTGCACGTGTCGGGACGGGACCAAACCGATCGGGGCCCGCCATGGCCAGCATGACCTATCGCGCCGCCGGCGTCGATATTGACGCAGGTGACGCACTTGTCGAGCGTATCAAACCCCTGGCCAAAGCCACCACACGCGCAGGCGTATTGGGCGGATTGGGCGGATTTGGCGCGCTGTTCGATCTAAAAGCGGCGGGGTTTGTCGATCCGGTGCTGGTGTCTTCGACTGATGGTGTCGGCACCAAGCTGAAGATCGCCATCGATACCGGGCTGCATGACACGGTTGGCATCGATCTGGTGGCGATGTGCGTGAACGATCTGGTGGTGCAGGGCGCCGAACCGCTGTTCTTCCTGGATTATTTTGCCACCGGGAAGCTGAGCGTCGATCAGGCGTCACGGGTAATCGGCGGCATCGCGGAAGGCTGCAAGCTGGCCGGCTGCGCGCTGGTCGGTGGCGAAACTGCCGAGATGCCGGGAATGTATTCCGACGGCGACTATGATCTTGCCGGGTTTTCGGTGGGCGCCGCCGAGCGCGGCAATCTGCTGCCCAAGGATGTTGGGCCCGGCGACGCGGTGCTCGGGCTGGCGAGTTCCGGCGTCCACTCCAACGGATTTTCGCTGGTGCGCCGCGTGGTCGAAGCTGGCAATGCCGGCTGGGCAGCGCCGGCGCCCTTTCAGGCCGGGGCGACGTTGGGCCAGGCGCTGATGGCGCCGACGCGGATTTATGTGCGGTCGCTGCTGGCGCTGCATCGGGCCGGGCTATTGAAGGCCGCGGCCCATATCACCGGCGGTGGCCTGCCGGGCAATTTGCCCCGCGTGCTGCCGGATGGGGTGCGGGCGGTGCTGGACGGCGCGGGTTGGACCCTGCCGCCGGTGTTCGCATGGCTGGCGCGGGCCGGCGGGATCGAAGCCGCTGAAATGCTGCGGGTGTTCAATTGCGGGATCGGCATGGCAGTGGTGGTCGCCGCCGATCAGGTCGAAATCGCCACCGCGATCCTGGCCGAAGCGGGTGAGGCGGTGTTCACCATCGGCCAACTCGAAGCCTGCGACGGCCCGGCCGAAATCCGCATCGATCTGCCGGCGGGTTGGCCAGCTTGAAGCGCCGCGTCGGCATCCTGTTCAGCGGGCGGGGGTCCAATATGGAGGCCCTGGTGGCCGCTATGGCCATGCCGGATTTCCCCGCGACCCCGGTGCTGCTGCTGACGAACCAGCCCGAGGCTGGCGGATTGCATGGGGCGGCGGCGCAGACTGTGCCGACGCTGTGCATCGACCATCGCCCGTTTCGCGGTGACCGCCCGGCACATGAGACGGCGATGCTGGTGGCGCTGCGCGCGGCAGGGGCGGAAATCATCTGCCTCGCGGGATATATGCGCATTCTTACGCCGTTGCTGGTCAACGCATTTGCCGGGCGGATGCTGAATATCCATCCGAGTTTGCTGCCGCTGTACCCGGGGCTACATACCCATGAACGCGCGATTGCGGCGGGGGACGCGCGGCATGGCTGCACGGTGCATGTGGTGACAGAAGTTATGGATGAAGGCCCGGTGGTGGCCCAGGCCGAGGTGCCGATCCTGCCGGCAGACGATCCCGATACGCTGGCCGCCCGGGTCCTGGTGCAGGAGCATCTTTTGTATCCGCGGGCGCTGGCGAATTTCATCAAGGGGCTACAGCCATGAAAATTCCGGCGCTGGCGTTCACCGTTACCGACTGGAGCGCGGTTGAGCCGACAAGGCACCCAGGCGAAATTGGATTTGCGCTGTGGCGAACATTCAATATCGGTGATCTGCGGGTGCGGATGGTGGAGTATTCACCTGGCTACCTCGCCGATCATTGGTGCGATCGCGGGCATGTTCTGTATGTGCTCGAAGGCGTGCTGGAGACGGAATTGCGCGACGGGCGGCGGTTCACGTTGACACCTGGGATGAGCTATCAGGTTTCGGATTTTGGTGACGCGGCGCATCGGTCTTCGACGGTGGATGGGGCGAAGCTGTTTATTGTGGATTAGCGGATGCCAGCATCACTCTTCGCTGTCAGATGATCCTTCGCTCGCCGTGGCACGAATTTGCGCAGTCCGCCAAATGCCGTATTGGCGGCCATCCCCTTCGTGTATCCAGCTTGTCTTGCCGTTGTCGGACCGCCCCGCGATTGTCTGACTTGCCCCGGATGGGCTGCCGAAGCTCGCGTTCTGCACGAAAACCAGCAGGGCTGGATTGCTATCCGGCACTAAAACACCGGTATCCTGCAACATTTTGCGTCGATCGGAGACGCCCTGGGAAAGCCCAGGTGTCTCGCGTTTGAGTGCGGTGGAAGTGGCGAAGACGACGAACTCACCTGACTGCTCGATCGCGCGAGCCTTGGCTGTCACGCCATTCTCCCGATCATTGAAGGTGACGACAAACGTTGGCGCATTTTCAGATATCTCCCCACGAGACACATTTATGGGTGCTGCGCGCAGGTTTATGGCCTGAACCGGCGGTGCTAGGACGTCAAAGCCGAGGACGGGCAACAAAACCTCGATCTCCTCGATCATGCGATCCATATCAGCGATATCGGACTCTGGCAGCCCTTTAGGTAATGGCTCAGTGTTGTTGACAAGTTTGGCCCGACCCGAATTCTTTATTGCGGCGATCAGGCGGCTTTCCAGGTAGCGACCATGAGCCTTGGTGAGAGTGTCATCCTTGGCGACAATCAGCACCGCACGCGTGAAGAACTCTTTTTTGTCGTCAGCATCATGTTCCACAAGGCGCTTTTTTACCTGGTCGCCCTCACCCACATAAACCAGTTGCTGACTTGGAGCGGCGGGATCCGGTCCCATCAGAAGGTAAACCCCAGTTCGGCTTGCCTCCTCGCGTTTGATAAGATCCGGCAACGCTGTGCGCGACCCTCCGTGCCAATGAAGATGAGACATTTACCCCCCGGGAATTTAGACTTGAGGGCGCGGAAGGATCATCTGAGTCATGCCCATGCTCCCGAGACAGATCGATGCGGCGGCCGGTGACGGCACGAACGGAGGCCGTAGGCCGA
>CALQTN020000095.1 GCA_943333505.2 Asaia bogorensis
CCCCCCGCACGACGACGCGCCGATCCTCGAATGGCCCTGGCCAACACCAAGCGCTGCCGGACTCGCACAGCACCTCGAAGCTCAATCAACGCTCGTAACCGAGCTTAAATTCCGAACCCGGCTGTATCAAAGTCGTTGACACGTTCCGCCAAGGATATGGAGAGCGATCTACAAAATCTGTTGTTGCAGGCGCGTCGCCAGGAGAAGAACTTCCTGCTGCGTCACGATGAAAAATCCCTTACCCTATTCGCCAAAGCGATCACTTCCATCGGCAAGAAGTTTTCAGAACTCGAGGCGGCTCTGGCGGACGAACCGCCGACACTCGCCGCCATCGCGCGCATCAAAGCCGATACCGGCCGCTACGTCGCAGCCTTCCAGGCGATGGTCGCACAGGCACGGGCCGTTGGCCTGACTGAAACGCAAGGCCTGCTCGGCGAATTGCGCGCCAGCGTTCACAGTGTCGAAGACGCTCTCAAACGGGTCGACGCGCCGCAAGCCCAGATCGGGATGCTGATGATGCGGCGGCATGAAAAGGACTTCCTGGCGCGTCTCGATCCCAAATACGGCGCCGAACTTAAATCCGCGCTGCCGGCGTTCGTCATCGCGATCGACGCCATCCCATTGCAGCCGGACGCACGAACCAGCCTCATGGCGAATATGACCGCCTATCAGGACGCGTTCCAGCGCCTCATGGCGAGCAAATTGGCCGAACGGTCCGCGGAAAAGAATATGATCGCGGTGTACAATGAGATCGAACCTCGCCTGCTTGAATTCGACGGCATTTTCGTCACCCGCACACAAGAGGCCGGGGCGCGCGCGGAGGCGATCACGAACCTCGGTCATCGCGTGGTTCTGGCGTCGATTGGCGGTATCTTGCTCATCATAACTGGTCTTTGCTGGGTCGTTGGCCGCGGCATCGCGCGCCCGATCGTCGCCCTGACCCGATCCATGGAAGCGTTGGCCAAGGGTGACCTGAATGCTCCTGTTCCGGCCGATGTCCGACGTGATGAACTCGGCACGATGGTTCGGGCGGCCCAATCGTTCAAGGACAGTTTGATCCAGGCGGAACGCATGCGGGAAGCGCGGGCGGCGGCGCAGATCCAGGCCGAAGCCGATAAACGCACCGCTTTGGTCGACATGGCCGAGCGCATCGAGAGCCAGGCAGGAGCAGCCGTCCTCGGGATTGGCGAACGAACCAAAACCATGACCGGGACGGCTGAACAAATGCGCTCGATGGCCGTTCGCACCAGCCAGTCTGCCCAGGGCGCGGCCAGTGCCGCGGAACTGGCTTTGGCCAATGCGCAGACGGTGGCAAGTGCCGCCGAGGAACTGGCGGCTTCGATCAGCGAGATAAGCGCTCAGGTCAGTCACGCAACTATGGTGGTCAGTGATACTGTTGTTGCGAGTGAGGCGACGCAGACCGCGATCGAAACATTGAGCGAACGGGTCGACCGCATTGGCATTGTCGCCGACATTATCAGCGGTATCGCCGCGCGAACCAATCTTCTGGCATTGAACGCGACCATCGAGGCCGCACGCGCCGGCGACGCAGGCAAAGGATTTGCCGTGGTGGCCAGCGAGGTAAAGCAACTCGCCACCCAGACCGCGAACTCGACGCGGGAGATCAACGAACATATTGGCGCGGTGCGGGCGGCGACTGCTGCCGCTGTTACCGCGGTCAGCCGAATTGGCTCGACCATCGGCGCGGTAACCGAGATCGCCGGATCAATCGCCGCCGCGGTGGAGCAACAAGGTTCCGCCACCGCCGAGATCGCCCGCAACGTGTCCGAGACCGCGTCAGCCGTGACTGCCATGAACGCCCGTAACGATGACGTTTCGCAAGAGGCGGAGCGAGGTGGTAGTTACGCTGATGAAGTATTGGAAAACACCAAGGGATTGGAAAGCGCGGTTCACGATCTGCGCCAGACGCTTATTCGCACGATACGCACCTCCACAGCCGAGGCGGATCGTCGGACTTCGCGGCGGTACGCTATCGATATCCAATGTCGCGTCGATCTTCCTGGGCTGGCCGGGCAAACAGCGCGGGTGGTCGACGTGTCGGAGGGCGGTGCGCGGGTCGTCGGTTTGTCGGGCATGACTCCAGGTACGCGCGGGACGTTGCGGATGGATGGGCTCACGGTGGCTTTGGCGATCGAATCGCTCAAGTCTGCAGATGAGGCATCCCATTTGCGCTTCCATGCGAACGAGTCCGAACAGCGGGTTCTGCAGGCCTTCCTGGAGAAACTCACACTCAAATCCGCGGCGTGACTATCAATCGGCGTTGAAAATGGGCCTGTCCTCCCGTTCGATTGGCGGGCCTGTTTCCACTGATTGTCAGATGTGTCTTAGCTAACGCGTGACGACCGAGCGCGCGCGGCCGTCGGTGCGCGACATGCACCCCAAGCCCAAGGCACGGGGATTGTGTCGCACCAAGCGTGGGTCGAGAGCTATCCGGGGCCGTATCCGTTTATGTCGGACCCGGCATAGCGGCGTCGGTCACCGCGCGCATCGGCATGCTGCCCTGGGTCCCGGCGACGGTGCAGGCCAGGGCGGCGGCGGTATTGGCGCGGTCAAGCGCGGCTTCCAATCCCAGCCCGCGATCCAATCCAGCCGCCAGAACGCCGGTAAAGCAATCCCCGGCGCCGGTGGTATCGACAACCGGGACCTTGCGCGCTGGCAATTTCCAGGCGCCGCGCGCAGTCGCGGCTTCAAGGCCTGCTTCCCCCAGGGTCACCACCACATCAACCCGCAACGCCGCATGCAGTGCGCTGGCCGAGGCAGCACAGTCCAGCATTGCCGCGAGAAACGCGGCTTCCGGCTCATTGACCACCAGCACATCGACCATCCCGAGCACATCGCGCGCCAAGGCTGCGGCGGGGGCCAGATTAAGCACGATCCGGCTACCAGCAGCGCGCGCCCGTCGGATCAGCGCCTCGGTTTCCGCCGGCGCACATTCCATTTGCAGCAATAGGGTGCTGCGCACACCGAGCAGCGAATCCTCGATCTGCGACGCCCGCGCGGCGAGATTGGCCCCACTCGCCACCGCAATCAGGTTGCGCCCGGCGGGGTCAACGCAGATCGAGGCCGCCCCGGTCGCCAGATCGGACTGGATCACCCGGGTCAGATCAATCCCCGACTGCCGCAGCAGCGCCAGCGCGTCGGTTGCCAGCGCATCGCGCCCGACGGCACCGGCGAAGATCACCACCGCCCCATCGCGCGCGGCCGCCACCGCCTGGTTGGCGCCCTTGCCGCCCGGTTCGATATGCAAATTCGGCCCGAGCACGGTCTGCCCGACCAGGGGCAGCGCCGGCAGGCGAAATATCAGGTCGAGGTTGATCGAGCCGAAGCAGATGATCATCCATCGCGCCCCAGCGAGAGCATCATTTCGGTCCACTCGCGCTTGGACAGGCCGCTGCCTTTTTGTTCAACTGCCTCACCGGCCAGCATGCGCCGAATGATCGCCATCATCGGGGCGGAGAAACTCACCGCGCCGAGGCGATAATCCTGGAAGGCCTGCGCGGTGACCGGCACCCAGGCCAGCAGGCTTTCCAGCATCACCTCGGCGTAGGCGCGAATTTCGTATTGCGCGTGGGCGTCGGCCCGCAGCGACAGGAAATGCAACAGATTATGCAGGTCGGTCTTCCAGTACCACTGGGTATAGGTGTTGAGCGTCAGGTTCATCCGCGCCAGTTCGCGCGCCAGACCCTGGCGATCGGGATCGGTCGGGGTGCCATCCGGGTTTTCGTTCAGCATCGCGGCGTAGTTGTCGTAGGTCCGCATCGCGTCGCCACGCAGCAGATCCATGACCTCGGCGGCTTCCTGGCCTTGCAGCACCGCGCCGCGCCCCTGGCGGTTGACCGACGATTGGGCAGCCAGATGTTCGGGCGCCGGCAGATAGAATTCGCGGTCCAGAATCGAATAGCGCGCCGAATACTCGTTCACGTTCGCCGTGCGATGGCGGATCCACTGCCGCGCCACGAAAATTGGCAGTTTGATGTGGTATTTGATCTCGCACATCTCAAACGGCGTGGTGTGGCGGTGGCGCAGCAGATAGCGGATCAACCCGGCATCCTCGGTGGTGCGACGTGTGCCGCGCCCGTAGGACACCCGCGCTGCCTGCACCACCGCCGCATCATCGCCCATGTAATCGACCACCCGGACGAAACCGTGATCGAGCACCGGGCGTGCTTCGAACAGCATCGCTTCGAGCGCCGGCACAGTGGCGCGCCGCGTCGGGGATGACGCCTCGCGCTGGGCAGAAATCTCCGCCTGCTGTTGGTCTGTGATCGCCATCGCACGAGTCCCTTTCAATCGCCGTCGGGAGAGCCTATATTCGCTTTGCCGGCTTGCCGGCTATGGTGATAAACGGTGATTGGAATAATCGTTGTGGACCCGGGGGCAGTGCCCGGCGCCTCCACCAAATCCAGCCTTTGCAAAAGGGCCGGGTATTTGGGGGCGAAACAGGCTCGACACGCGTGGTAAAGACTCATCTTTTGCCCGGCATTGTACCGCCGTTATCGGGCTCTAATACAAGTGCCAATGACAATCATGAGGCATTCGCTGTCGCAGCGTAAGCTGCAATAAGCGCGGTTAGGGGGGCCCCGGGCAACAGAATGCCCCCCACTTCTTTTCCCGGAGGCCGGCTTGTCAGGTTACTGCGCCTTTGCCACTGGCAACCCAGTCCATGACCATTACCACGCCCGTGAACACGGCTTCCCCAACCGGAACGAGCGGGTGATGTTCGAACGGCTGTCCATGGAAATCATGCAGGCCGGGCTGAGCTGGGAAATCGTTCTCAAGCGCCGCATCACGATGAATGCGGCCTTCGCGGGCTTTGTGGTTGATGCGGTCGCCGCCTTCGGGGATGCTGATCGCGCCCGCCTGCTGGCTGATCCGGGGATCATCCGCAACCGGCTCAAAGTGGATGCCATCATCGATAACGCCCGAGTTGTTCGGGACCTTCGCCGATCGCATGGCAGCTTCGCCGGCTGGCTCGATGCCAATCATCCGCGTGACAAACCAGCCTGGGTCAAGCTGTTCCGCAGCACCTTCCGCTTCACCGGTGGCGAGATCGTGGGTGAGTTCCTGATGAGCCTCGGGTACCTGCCAGGTGCGCACGCCCCTGACTGTCCGGTGGCCGCTGTGATCGCGCCATTGGCGCCGGCCTGGAGCCGGGCCTGACCGCGCCCTTTTCGCCATCGCCGGTTGGCGCTATGGGGATGCGATGAGGCACGAGGCAACACATGAGTGACACCAAAAGCGGCGAACCACCGGAAAGTCTGCTCCCCTACGATGAATGGACGGAAGCGGCGATGCGCGGGGTCATGCGGTCCGCCCTGATCCATGTCGGGCGTGAGGGCCTGCCGGAGCAGCATCATTTCTACATCACCTTGCGCACGGATTATCCCGGCGTGGTGGTGCCGCCGCGTTTGCGCGCGCAATACCCGGAAGAGATGACCATCGTGCTCCAGCACCAGTTCTGGGACATGGCGGTGGTGCCGGAAACCGACACGCTGCGGGTTGGCCTGTCCTTCGGCGGCGTCGGCAGCATGCTGGAAATCCCGCTGGCCGCCGTCACCGCATTCGCCGATCCGCATGCCCGCTTCGTGCTGCGTTTCCGGGTGGTGATGCCGGAAAAACTGCCCGAACCAGCGGTCGACGCACCGGACGAGGCCGCGCCGGAAGAAGCCCCCTCGACCGCACCGCAGGTTGTCCAGCTTGACGCGTTCCGCCGTCGCACCCCGCCGAAATCCTGAGGATTACCGCCATGAACGCCATTCCGCCGCGGCCGTCCAACTTCCTTTATGAGCCGATGTTCCCGCTCGGTGCCGATCCGACGCCATGGCGTAAGCTTGACATCGATGGCGTGACCACCGGCCAGTTCGAAGGCCGCACGATCCTCAAGATCGCGCCCAAGGTTCTGGAAGAACTCGCGGTCGCCGCCTTCCACGATGTATCGCATCTGCTGCGGCCGGCGCATCTGGCGGGCCTGCGGGCGATCCTCGATGACCCGGAAGCGTCATCGAATGACCGGTTCGTCGCGCTCGATCTGCTGAAGAACGCCAATATCTCGGCCGGCGGCGTGCTGCCGATGTGCCAGGATACCGGCACGGCAATCGTGGTCGGCAAGAAGGGCCAGCGCGTCTGGGTCGATGGCGATGAAGAAGAAGCGCTGAGCTATGGCGTGCATCGCACCTACACCGAAACCAATCTGCGCTATTCGCAGATGGCGGCGCTGTCGATGTTCCAGGAGGTCAACACCGGCAATAATCTGCCGGTGCAGTTCGACATCTATGCCGCCCCAGGCGAGCATCACGCCGACGAATTCCATCTGATGTTTGTCGCCAAGGGTGGCGGCAGCGCCAACAAGACCTTCCTATTCCAGGAAACCCGCGCGATCCTGACGCCGGAAAAAATCCTGAAATTCCTCGAAACCAAGATGAAGACGCTCGGCACATCGGCGTGCCCGCCTTATCATCTGTCGATTGTGATCGGTGGCACCAGCGCCGAAACCACCTTGAAGACGGTCAAACTCGGTTCGACCAAGTATCTCGACCAGCTGCCGACAACCGGCAGCAAGTCCGGTCGTGCCTTTCGCGATCTGGACATGGAAAAGCAGGTGCTGGAACTCAGCCGCAATATCGGCATCGGCGCCCAGTTCGGCGGCAAGTATTTCTGCCATGATGTCCGGGTGATCCGCCTGCCCCGCCATGGCGCCAGCCTGCCGGTCGGGATCGGCGTATCCTGCAGCGCTGATCGCCAGATCAAGGCCAAGATTACCCCGGAAGGCGTATTCCTCGAGGCTTTGGAGACTAATCCGCACAAATATCTGCCAGAGGCGACTGACGATACGCTCGGCGGTGATGTGGTGGAGGTGAACCTCAACCGACCGATGGCGGAAATCCTGGCGCAGCTGTCAAGCTTCACGGTCAAGACCCGGCTGTCGCTGACCGGGACGATGGTGGTGGCGCGCGATATCGCCCACGCCAAGTTGCAGGAACGGCTCGATGCCGGCGAGGACCTGCCGCAGTACATCAAGGACCACCCGGTCTATTACGCCGGCCCCGCCAAGACGCCGACCGGCATGGCAACCGGCAGCTTCGGGCCGACCACGGCCGGGCGCATGGACAGTTATGTCGCCGCCTTCCAGGCGCGTGGCGGATCGATGGTGATGTTGGCCAAGGGCAATCGGTCGAAAGCGGTCAAAGATAGCTGTAAAGCCACTGGCGGGTTCTATCTCGGCAGCGTCGGCGGACCGGCGGCACGGCTCGCGCAGGATTGCATCCGCCGCGTCGAGGTTCTGGAATATCCCGAGCTCGGCATGGAAGCGGTCTGGCGCATCGAGGTCGAGAATTTCCCTGCCTTCATCATCATCGATGACAAGGGCAATGATTTCTATGATGGGATGGAGTGATGCGCTTCACCGTCGATCGGCTTGACCACATGGTTGTCACCTGCAGCGACATGGAGGTGACGGCGTCGTGGTATCAGCGCGTTCTGGGGATGGACCGCGAGGAATTCGGCCATCGCGGCCGCACCGCGCTGCGTTTCGGTGGGCAGAAGATCAATCTCGACCAGGCCGCGGGCGGTGACCGTCCGAATACCGCCGCCGTCGCGGTGCCGGGATCGCAGAACCTGTGCTTTGTCACCGCGATCGGGCCGGAAGACGTTGTGCGCCATCTCGGCGAATGCGGCGTCGCCATCGTTGAAGGCCCGTCGGCGAAAGTCGGCGCGCTGGGGCCGATCACCTCGATCTATTGCCGCGATCCGGATGGCAATCTGATCGAGATCGCGTCCTATCTGGCGGTCCGCTGATGCGCGCAATCGGGATCGCCTCGTTCATCGGGTTTCTCGCCTGCGTGCCGCTAGCGAACTGGATGATTGGGCATGCCGGGACGTTTTGCGTACCGAACGGACCGTGTTTGATCCCGGTTGCCCCCGGCCTGATGGCGCCATCCGGGGTGTTGATGGTGGGCTTCGCGCTGGTGTTGCGCGATCTGGTGCAGCGCAGTTTCGGCACCCTGGTTGGATTGGTTGCGGTCCTGGTTGGCACCGCAGCAAGCGCGCTGATCGCGCCGACCGAGTTGGTGATTGCATCCGGGGTGGCGTTTTTGTTGAGCGAACTCGCCGATTTCGCGGTCTACACCCCGTTGCAACGACGCGGTCTGGTGCTGGCTGTGGTGGCATCGTCGGCGGTAGGACTGGTGGTGGACTCCTTCGTGTTCTTGTCACTGGCGTTCCACAACCTCGATTTCATCGGCGGGCAGATCGTCGGCAAGGCCTGGGCGGTTGCGGTCAGCATTCCGCTGGTGCGGATGGTCCGGCGCCTGACCCCTCAGCCAGGCTGATGCGCGCCAGCGATTTCGATTTCGAGCTGCCGCCAGAAAGTATCGCCCACCAACCGGCCCGTCCGCGCGAGGCGGCACGGTTGCTGCATGTCACAGCCACGCTTGCCGATCTGCATATCCGCGATCTCGTTGATTTGCTGCGCCCCGGCGATATGCTGGTCAGCAATGATACACGGGTCATCCCGGCGCAACTGACCGCGCGGCGCGGATTGGCCCGGATTGGCATCACGCTGGATCGTCCCACGGCTGATGGCGGCTGGCACGCGCTGGTGCGCAATGCGCGGCGGATGCGGGTCGGCGACACTTTGGTGTTCGATGCTGACCTGCAAGCCACGGTACGCGTGCGTGGCGATGATGGCAGTGCCGTTCTGGCCTTCAACCTTGCAGGCGCCGCCTTCGATGCTGCCCTGCGCCGCGCCGGAGCGTTGGCGTTGCCGCCCTATATTGACCGACCCAATGGCCCGACAGCGCAGGACGCGGCTGACTATCAGACCGTGTTTGCTGCCACTGATGGCGCGGTTGCCGCCCCGACGGCGGGGCTGCATTTCACCCCGGCGTTGCTCGCCGCCTTATCCGCGCGCGGCGTTTTGCATAGGACCGTCACCCTCCATGTCGGCGCTGGCACCTTCCTGCCGATGCGCGCCGACGCAGTCAGCGACCATCGCATGCACCCGGAACGCGGCGTGATCACCCAGGCGACCGCCGAGGCCATCAATGCCGCCCCCGGCCGCATCGTGGCCGTCGGCACGACCAGTCTGCGCCTGCTCGAAGCAGCCGTAGATGAGGCTGGGCGCATCCAGCCCTTCGATGGCGAAACCGCGATCTTCATCACGCCGGGCCACAAAATCACCAGCGCCGATCTGCTGCTGACCAATTTCCATCTGCCGCGATCAACATTGTTCATGCTGGTTTGCGCTTTCGCCGGCCAGGACCGTATGCACGCGGCCTATGCCCATGCCATCGCGTCGGGCTACCGGTTCTACTCCTATGGCGACGCCTGCTTACTGGAACGCGCATGAGCCTCTCCTGGACCCGCCACAGCAATGACGGCGCTGCCCGCATGGGCACGCTACACACCGCCCATGGCGAGGTGCCGACGCCGACTTTCATGCCGGTCGGCACAGCCGGCACGGTGAAGGCAATGACGGCGGACGCGGTCCGCAGCACCGGCGCCGGCATCGTGCTCGGCAACACCTATCACCTGATGCTGCGCCCGACCGCCGATCGGGTGGCGGCGATGGGCGGGTTGCACCGGATGATGGACTGGCCCGGGCCGATCCTGACCGATTCCGGCGGCTTTCAGGTGATGTCGCTGGCGCAGTTGCGCAAACTTGACGCCGATGGGGTGACGTTCCAATCCCATATTGACGGCAGCCGCCATCGGCTGACCCCGGAAAGCTCGATCGGCATTCAGCACAAGCTCGATGCCACGATCAGCATGGCGTTCGACGAATGCACCAAATTCCCGTGCACCGAAGCTGAGGCGCGGGCGTCGATGGAACTGTCGATGCGCTGGGCCGGTCGGTCGCGCGATGCGTTCGTGCCGCGCACCGGCTACGGGCTGTTCGGCATCGTGCAGGGCAGCGTGTTCGAGGGTTTGCGGGCGCTATCGGCGGCGGCGCTCACGGCCATCGACTTCGAAGGCTATGCCATCGGCGGCCTTGCGGTCGGTGAGGGTCAGGCGGCGATGTTTGGGGTTTTGGACTTTACCGCGCCGATGCTGCCAGCCGACCGGGCGCGCTATCTGATGGGGGTTGGCACGCCGGATGATTTGTTGGGTGCGGTGGCGCGTGGCATCGACATGTTCGACTGCGTGATCCCGACGCGCGCCGGCCGTACCGGGCGGGCCTACACCAGTCGCGGCGTGTTCAACATGCGCAATGCCCGCTTCGCCGATGATGGCGGGCCGCTCGATCCGATGTGCGACTGCCCACTTTGCAGCCGCCACAGCCGTGCCTATCTGCATCATCTGTTCCGCGGCGGTGAAATGCTGGGGCCGATGCTGCTGACCTGGCATAATCTGACCTATTATGCCGATCTGATGGCGGGCATGCGGCGCGCGATTGCCGATCAGCGATTGGCCGAGCATTCCGACATTGTGCGGGCGCGATGGAAATTGGGAGATGTGGCGGAATGACTGAGGGCCTGACCCAGCTTGGCCAACACGTGGCGATGCCGGCATCGCCGGATGTTGCGGTGCTTGAACGGGTCGCCAGCCCGCATCAGGATCTGCGCTATCTGGTGCGCTTTGCCGCCCCCGAATTCACCTCGCTGTGTCCCATCACCGGCCAACCGGATTTCGCCCATCTGGTGATCGACTACGTGCCGGCGTCCTGGATCGTGGAAAGCAAGTCGTTGAAGCTGTTCCTCGGGTCATTCCGCAACCATGGCGCGTTCCACGAGGCCTGCACCATTGAAATCGGCCGCCGTTTGGTGAGCCTGCTCGACCCGGTCTGGCTGCGCATCGGCGGCTACTGGTATCCACGCGGCGGCATCCCGATCGACGTTTTCTGGCAGACCGCTGCGCCGCCGGCCGATGTATGGATCCCCGACCAGGGAGTATCAGGCTATCGCGGGCGCGGCTGACCTGATCCGCGCCAAGGCGCTCGCCCTCGGGTTCGATGCCGTAGGGTTTGCGCCGGCGGCTCTGGGGCCGGAGGCACGGGCGCGGCTCGCCGATTTTCTGGCCGACGGACGCCACGGGGATATGGGCTGGCTCGCGGAGCGCGCCGACCAGCGCGCCCATCCGCAAACATTATGGCCTGCCGCACGCAGTGTGATCGCACTCGGGCTGTCTTATGCGCCGGATGACGATCCCCTGGCCGTACTGGCGCAGCAGGATCGCGGCGGAATTTCGGTCTATGCCCGCAATCGCGATTATCACGATGTGATGAAGGGGATGCTGAAACACCTCGCCCAGTTCATCGTGGCGCGCTTCGGATCGGGGGTGAAGGTTTTCGTCGATACCGCCCCGGTGATGGAAAAGCCGCTGGCGCAGGTTGCCGGGCTTGGCTGGCAGGGCAAGCACAGCAATCTGGTGTCGCGCCAGCACGGGTCGTGGCTGTTTTTGGGGGAGGTGTTCACCAGCCTGGAGATCGCGCCCGACGCACCCCATGCCGATCGCTGCGGGACCTGTTCGCGCTGCCTGGATATCTGCCCGACGGATGCCTTTGTCGGGCCCTATCAACTCGATGCGCGGCGCTGCATTTCCTATCTCACCATCGAGCATCACGGGCCGATCCCAGAGGCACTGCGCCCGGCGATGGGCAACCGGATTTATGGCTGCGACGATTGCCTTGCTGTCTGCCCATGGAACCGCTTCGCCGCCGCCGGGCAGCACGCCAAGCTGCAAGCCCGCACCGATCTGGCAGCGCCGCGACTGGCAACGCTCGCGGCGCTGGACGATGCCGGGTTTCGCGCATTGTTCCAGGGGTCGCCGGTGAAGCGGATCGGGCGCGATCGCTTTGTGCGCAACGTCCTGGTGGCCATCGGCAATTCCGCCGATGCCAGCCTGATCCCGAGCGCGCAGGATTTGCTGCGCGATGCCGATCCGGTGGTCGCCGAGGCCGCGTCCTGGGCACTCGGGCGGCTCATGCCATGCTGACCAAGCGCAGTTTCAGCCTCAGTGGGCATCGCACCAGCGTGGCGCTCGAACCCGTGTTCTGGGAGGCGCTGGCCGCAATCGCGCAGCATCGCGACAGGCCTGTGGCAGCGCTGGTTGCCGAAATCGATAGTTCGCGGGCGGCCACTCAGCCGCTTGCCTCCGCGTTACGGGTCTTCGCGCTGCAAAATCGACTTTGATTTTCGGCCGGTTAGCCGGACTGCAAGACTTCAGGTCCTGAATTCAGTGCGGCGGGGAAAAATCCGGTCGCTGCGTCGGTCTGGTGGACCATATATTCGCCGAACGCCAGACCGTCCCTCGGGCACGGCCAAATCGACCGCGTCCGAGGGAAGCTGGCTGAAAGCGCCTGGATTAAATTCCGCCCGACCTAAAAT
This sequence comes from Asaia bogorensis, assembly GCA_943333505.2. Classification (GTDB taxonomy): domain Bacteria; phylum Pseudomonadota; class Alphaproteobacteria; order Acetobacterales; family Acetobacteraceae; genus CAITOL01. The sequence goes on from CALQTN020000095.1 coordinate 12,345, forward strand.
GGCGCCGGGGGACAAAAACTGTTCCCTTTCCGGTGGACCAGTCTTTAAC
>CALQTN020000096.1 GCA_943333505.2 Asaia bogorensis
AGCGAAAGGATCAACGCATCCTTCTGCGGATCGGTCAGGCTGCTGAGGTTGGGCGCGAGGGACATCCGAACGTTGAATCGAAAGAGCCGTGACCGTGTAAATAGCTAACTTGAGGCGAGGCGCCAGGGCGGGGGGTGAGCAGTTACCCAACACTTTTAATTTTAGCCAAAAGTGGCTTAATTCTTCCTGGGACAGTAGTATAAATTACCTCAGCCATCTATTCCTCCAATATAAGCAGATTCATCGTGCAGGTATTGATCCGAATTCGAACACGGCGCCGCGGCAGAAGCATAGGAAAATAACTCCTAAATTCAATCGTAAGATATTTGTTGGGTGTATGCAAGCATACCGCACAGCCAACCGTCTGGCTGAATTATCTTGAAACCACTTCGAATTGTTGCGATAGGTGGCGCAGGCAAGCACGGTCGGCTCGGGGCGCTCCGATCACAACGCGGCGGTGCAGGTTCGGGTGGTGCTCCTCGGACCCGCCTTTGTTTTTTGCGCAGGTTAGCGCCCTTACCCCGGTCCGGTCGCGCGAGGGAGAAGCGGGGCTACCAGCCGAGTTCGCTGTGCGACCCCAGCCGAACCAGTTCGAGGGTTGTATCGTCGGGCTTGCGGTAGATCAGGATCAGATCGGGCCACAAATGGCAGTCCCGGTGATCGCTCCAATCTCCGCTCAAGGCATGATCAACATTGCGCGGGGGCAGTTTTGCGTCGATGGCGAGCAAATCCACCACTTCGGTCAGCAGCGCATCGAGGCGCTTGCCGTGCTGGCCGGATTTCTCGCGTCGGTAGTCGCGCTTGAAGCGGCCGGAATAGCTAACAATCCGCATTAAGGCTGGCGAGCAGTTTGTCCGGGGTGCCCACGACCGTCAGTTCCCCGCGCCGCGCCGCCAGCATTGCGGCGATGGTTTCGGGGTTGGGCACCAGGGGTTCAAACGGCAGGGCTTTCTCGGCGGCGATGCGCTTGAGCAACATGCGGAAGGCGTCGGACAGCGTCAGGCCCATGCTGTCGAGCACGGCGGCGGCCTCGGTCTTGGTGGCTTCGTCGATCCGGGCGCGGACAATTGTGTTCATGGTGGTTCCAATCGGTGGGCTGGGCTACATTGTAGCCCAAAAGGGCACACATATCAAAGCCCGAGACGTTCCACCCCCAGGCGGTTGCGTTTTTCGAGATCGATGGTGATGGCGAATAACTCGTCGCGCAGGCGCGCGGGGGCGATTGCGATCACGCCTTGATGGGGGGCGTTGAAGTCCGGGAACCATTTTTCGGACAGCACCACACGGGCTTGGCGGTTCATGTGCAGGCGGAAGGGGCGGCGCTGGTTGAGGGCGATGGCCTCGTCCTGGCTGAAAAGGCGGACACCGAACGGCAGGGGCACGCCGGGCGGCCAAGGGGCGGTGGTGGTGTAAGCGATCAGGGCCAAGGGCGGGCGGATGGCGAGGCAATAGCAGATGTGGACCAGGCCGGGGGCGCGTGGCTGCTCGCTCGTCGGGAACAGGACCCGGACAAAGGCACCTTCGGCGACCATGTTATTGGCTGTCGGGAAGGTCGAACAGGCGGTCCATTATTGCGGCGCGCTCGGCGTAGCGGGCGTCGGATTCGTCCGGGTTGCGGTGCAGGGCGCCGGGGGCGAGGGCTGCGGCATCCGCGGGGACGAACATGGTCAGCGGGCGGGCGGCTTCTTCCTTCGCGGCCATGTCGCGCAGCAAGGCGGTTTCGACATAGTTGGTCACGGAACGGTTTTCGGCGGCGGCGAGCATTTCGAGCTTGCGAAAACGTGCTTCGTCGAGGCGCAGAGTGATCGCCAGCTTGGCGCCACCAGCTTCCGAGAAGCCGGCGCGGCCGGTGCGTTCTTTTTGGAGATATTCCATTGATGCTATTTGCAGGTATTTACTGTTTTTTGCAACTTAAAAATCGCGCAGGGATAGGCCCACCCTGTCCTTCGCCGTCAGCTCAATAATCCCCGCTATTGCCGTCATTCAGCTTGAACGAGGCGGTGTAATTTTCCTGGATCAGCGTCTTCCAGGCCGGGTCCGCCGCCGGCAGTGCGACAATACCGCGGCGGGCGAGGTCCTGGGCGAAGATGGCTTCCACCATCGCGTGATCGAGGTCGTTGGCGTGGTTGTGGTATTCATCGGCGGCGGCCTGATTGGCAAAGGCGTAGGCTTTCCACAGGATCGACAGGCGGATCTGATCGGCAGAATAGGGTTTCACCGTGCCGCGATCATGCAATTCCCAGCCGGTGCCGGCGGCGTGCAATTTGGCCTCGCGGCTGATATCGCCGGGCTTGAACTGGTCGGCGGCGCGGCCGACCGGGCCGACGCGATGCCACATATATTCGTTGTCGCTGACCACCGCGACATTCCATAGCGGCGGCTTGACCAGGGTCGAGGCACCATCCGGGCCATCGGGCCAGTATTCGAAATCGCCGCCGGCGCCGTTGTAGAACCAGGTCAGGGTGGAGGCGATCGGCACCGCCCAATCATGGAACAAATCCGAGTAGCCCATGCAACCGAGAAGCCAGAAGGGGAATTTCTCCGCGCCACGGAAATACGGCAGATCGCGATGTGGCGGACCGCCGAGGCAGGGCGCGCTGAGGTTGATCATGATGGCGCTGGGGACGATGACCTGGGCGCCGAAGGATTCGCGGGCGGCGGCTTCGAAGCGGGCATTTTCGAAGAATTTCTCGGCGCCCGGCACCCGGACCTTGCGTGTATGGGCCCAGAATATCCGAAAGAACGGCACATCCAGGCCGTTTTCATCGCGCTTATGGACCCGCGCCGAGAGCGGATAGGGCGCGGATTGGCGCACCAGGGCGACCACTTCATCCGGGTCGGCAAAGGCCGGTTCGATCCAGACCGGCTTGGCAAGCATGGTGGCCGGACGCAGTTTGGCGGCAGTCTGGCTCATTGAATTTGGCCTTTTTGAGAGGGTGCTGTCCAGGACGCTAGCCAAATAGGCTGGGTCGGGCAACTGGCGTGACGTGGGCTTCGTGCTAAGATAGCAGGCCATCAACAGCGAAGGTCCAGCAGATGCGCATCGGTGTTCCGAAAGAAATCAAAACCCATGAATATCGCGTTGGGCTGACGCCGGCGGCGGTGCGCGAATTTACCGGGCGCGGCCATGCGGTGACGGTGCAGGAGAATGCCGGGGTCGGCATCGGGTTTGCCGACGATGCGTATCGCGCCGCCGGGGCGACGATCGTCGCAAGCGCCGCGGAGGTGTTTGCCGCGTCCGATATGATCGTCAAGGTGAAGGAGCCCCTCCCCGCCGAAATCGCCCTGCTGCGGCCTGATCACGTGCTGTTCACCTATTTGCACCTCGCCGCCGATAAGGCGCAGACCGAGGGGCTGATGAAGTCTGGCGCGACCTGCATTGCCTATGAAACCGTGACTGATGCACGTGGCGCGCTGCCGCTGCTGGCACCGATGTCGGAAGTCGCCGGGCGGATGTCGGTGCAGGTCGGCGCGCATTGCCTGGAAAAGGAACAGGGCGGCGCGGGCGTGCTGTTGGGCGGCGTGCCCGGCGTGCCGGCCGGCAAGGTGGTGGTGATCGGCGGCGGCGTGTCCGGCACCAATGCCGCGCGGCTGGCGATTGGGCTGGGTGCGCGGGTGACGGTGATCGATCGATCCATCACCCGCCTGAAGGAGCTCGACCAGGAATTCGGCGCCCAGCTCAGCACCTTGTTTTCGACCACCGAGGCAATCGAGCAATCGGTGATCGATGCCGATCTGGTGATCGGGGCGGTGCTGGTGCCCGGCGCTGCCGCACCGAAGCTGGTGACACGGGCGATGGTTGCGCGCATGCGACCGGGATCTGTCGTGGTCGATATCGCCATCGACCAGGGCGGCTGCCTAGAAACCAGCCGTCCGACCAGCCATGCGGCACCGACCTATGTCGAGGAAGGCGTGGTGCATTACTGCGTCACCAACATGCCGGGCGCGGTTGCCCGGACATCGACGATTGCGCTGGGCAACGCGACCTTGCCGTTTGCGCTGGCGCTGGCCACCAAGGGCTGGCGCCAGGCGATGCGCGATGATGCGCATCTGCTGGCGGGGTTGAACGTGCATGGCGGGATGGTGACGTATAAGGCGGTCGCCGATGATTTGGGGCTGGCGTATAAGTCGGCGGCGGAGATCGTCGCGCAGGGATAGGACGGCCTGACTGCATAGGGCCAATGATCTATGGTTCTGGGTTCGGGTTGGGTTTCCAGAGGTTACTGCTTTGGCGGAGGTGGAGTGCGACGCGCAGTCCACCTCGCGGTTCGAATGCCAGCTCGATTATTCGGAAAATTTGTCAATTTTATTGACTTTTATGCTCCGTTAATTTAACAGACAACTATGGACAAATTATCCACCATCCTCTCCGACCTGCAGGCCGCCATCGCGGTGGTGTCGGCGCGTGAGCGGGCGCTGACGGCGCTGCTGGTGGCGGTATGGGGGCGGATTGCGCGGATACGGACCCGGCTTGAGCGGCTGATCGCTTTGTGGCGGGCGGGGATGCTGCCGGCGGCCCGGGCGCCGCGTGGCGGGGCCGTGGGGGCTGGTGTTCGCGCACCATCGATTATCCCGACCGAGCCCGCGTGGCTGCTGGTGGCGGTACGCGAGGCGGCGTCGACGCGGGGGCAGCTTGAGCATTTGCTGTCGGATGCGGAGTGCGTGGAATTTCTGGCTGCATGTCCGCAGGCGGGGCGCATTCTGCGGCCGCTGTGCCGGATGCTGGGGATTGGGGTGAAGCCGGCCAAGGGGCCGAGGCCGCGGCCGGTTTGGCAAGCGCCAAGGCCGGCGCTGGTGATGGAGGCGGTGACCGGGCTGGTGATGGGGCCGGGGGGGCGGCTGATGTATGTTTGACAGAATTGTGAGAATCGCGGCTTTTTTGTTACGGTATCGTAATTATTATGTGGATAGCGCCCTCACCCCGGCCCTCTCCCGAGGGGAGAGGGGACGTATGGCACCGAATGGATAAAGTTTTTTTGCTTCTTTTTGTTCACAAAAAGAAGACCTTGCTTCCTTGCCTTGCCTGGGTTGCCAGAACGGTCTAAGCCGCGCGCTTACTTGAAATTGCAACGTGAGACCCAAACCAGATGAAGCAGCAGGCCAATCTGATCCGTGCCGGACAGGTGATTGAACATGACGGGCGCCGCTGGACGGTGCTCAAGCAGCAGATCATCACCCCCGGCAAGGGCGGCGCTTTCATCCAGGTTGAAATGCGCGACCTTAAGACCGGCAACAAGACCAACGAACGCTGGCGCACCGCGGATACGGTGGAGCGGCTACAAACCGAGCAGCAGGAATACACGTATTCCTATACCGACGGCGATAATCTGGTGCTGATGGAGCCGGTGACGTTCGAGCAGCGCATGGTTCCGGTGACCATACTGGGCGACCAGGCGCCGTTTTTGCAGGATAACATGGAGGTTGTACTCGATCTGGTCGAGGGCGATCCGGTGGGGATTACCTTGCCGCAAAGCGTGGTGCTTGAGATCATCGAGGCCGATCCGGTGGTCAAGGGCCAGACTGCGTCGAGCAGCTATAAGCCGGCCCGGCTCGCCAACGGGGTGCGTTGCATGGTGCCACCGTTCATTGAAGCCGGCGAGCGGATTGTGGTTCGGATTGAGGACGGCACCTATATGGAGCGGTTCAAGGGTTAATCCCGATGGCCCTTCGCCTGTCCCCCCACATGGTTGTGATGCAGAACGCCGCCCAGCGCGCGGCCAAGCGGTTGCTGCGTGATTTCTCCGAGGTCGAGCAGCTCCAGGTCAGCATCAAGGGCCCGGGCGATTTCGTCAGCGCGGCGGATCTGCGTGCGGAGGCCTCCATCCGCGAGGACCTCGACAAAGCGCGGCCGGGCTACGCGTTTTTGATGGAAGAATCTGGCGCATCGGGGTCCGATGCCTGGGCGTGGCGTTGGGTGGTCGATCCGCTCGACGGGACCAGCAATTTTCTGCATGGCGTGCCGCATTGGGCGATCAGCATCGCGCTGGAACGGCGGTTGCCGGATGGGTCGTTCGAGGCGCAGGCGGGCTGCATTTATGCCCCTGCGGTCGATGAGATGTTCTGGGCGGAAAAGGGTGTTGGGGCTTACATCAACGCAAGACGGCTGCGGGTTTCCGCGCGGCGGGATCTGAAGGAAGCCTTGTTTGCGACCGGCATTCCGTTTGCCGCGGTGACACCGCAGCGGCGTTTGGCGTTTGCCCGCACGCTTGGGACACTGATGCCGCAGGTTGCCGGCATCCGCCGTTTCGGCGCGGCTGCGCTGGACCTCGCCTGGGTGGCTGCCGGACGGTTTGACGGGTTTTGGGAGCTTGGCCTCAAGCCGTGGGACATTGCGGCCGGTTTGCTGATCGTACGTGAAGCCGGCGGGGCGGTGTCTGATCCAGAAGGTGGCGACCCCCGCGCCCATGGCGATGTGGTGGCGTCGAACGGGCATATGCACGAGGCGTTGCGCCAGGCGGTTGCGGATGGGGTGGTGATTTCGCGCGGCGGATAGTCACTGGCGCGGGGGAATTTTGCGTTGCCGGGCGTGATCTGAGATAGAGCGGAGATGCCTCCTGGCGGAGGCTGATTGCTGCGGCAAGCTGGGGCATCTGATTTGTATGCACATCTTCCATTTCGTGCCTCGGTGCTTGGGTTGCTCGCCATATTGGCCGCAGCTCCGACGATCGCCCAACCAGTGCCGCAAGGCGCACCGCTGCCGCGCGCGTTGCCGTCAGCGCCGCTGACCGCCCCGGCTCCTGCGATCGCAAAACCAACGCAACCCGCACCGGTTGCCATGGCCGATCAGCCTTACCCGGTGGCTGAGATCGTCATTGAAGGTGCGACGCTTTATCCGCAGTCCGTGCTCGACGGGTTCTTTGCCGCCCTTGGCGCCACGCCGCCCGGTGCGGCGCTCACCTTGGCCAGCCAGGCGCTTCTCGATCGCTACCGGGCCGATGGTTACGTTTTCACCACTGTCAGCCCGGGCTACAACGCGTCCACGCGACGGCTGACGATTCGGGTGGTGGAAGGCCGCATTGCCGAGGTCCGGCTGGATGGCGAAATCGGGCCGGCCGCAGCCCAGGTGAGTTCGTTTCTTAACCATTTCCTCACGGCTGGACCGATTAATCAGGCGACGCTCGAACGTTGGCTGTTGCTTGTGCAGGACATGCCAGGGATCAGCATTCGGGCCGTGCTGCAGCCATCGGATACCGAGCCTGGGGCGCTGGTGCTGGTCGCGAAGCTCAGCCGCAAGCCGTTCGATGTTTTGGTGAGCGCTAGCAATCGAGGCGCATCCAATCTCGGCCCCGAGGGCGCATTGCTGGTGATCGCGGGGAATAGTTTTACCGGCTTGGGTGAACGTACTGAGTTCTCATTGTTGCGTAGTTTTAATGGAACTCAGATCTTCGGTCAGGCGGCGAGTGAGTTTTATCTTGGGGCATCGGGGTTGAAATTGCGGCTGCATGCAGGTTCCGGCACCACCGACCCGTCTGGCAGTCTGCGCGCGCTTGGGTACCACGCCGTCACTACGACCGCAGGCATTGGGTTGAGCTATCCGGTGGTCAGGAGCCGCCAGCAATCCTGGGCGGTCGGCATGACCCTTGATGCGCTTGAAACGCATAATCTCAATCAGACAGTCGGCCCGACTTTGGTTGGGCGCGATAATCTGCGCGTCGTGCGGCTGCTATCGGATTACAGCCGCAATGACACTTGGCTTGGCGATGTGCGTCCGGCCGCAAACAGCTTCGCGTTGCGCCTGTCCCAGGGCGTGCCGGTACTCGGCGGCAGCCAGACTGGCGACCGTTTGGCCCCGCGCGCCGGCGAACGGGCGGGCTTTACTAAAATTGCGTTTGAGGCGAGCCGTAACCAAAGCTTGTTGTATTTTGGGCCGACGTCGTCGTTGGCGCTGCAAACCACGCTCGCCGGCCAGGTCAGTCGTGACGTATTGCCGCCAGCGGAAAAATATTTCCTTGGCGGCGACCGGCTTGCCCGTGGCTATTATGCTGGTGAGGTTACGGGCGATACCGCCCTGACTGCCAGCGCCGAGCTTCAACTTAACACGGTCTGGACAACAGGCCTATTGGGCACGCACCATACAGTTGGCGTTCAATTTTTCACGTTTTTTGATTGGGGCGAGACTTGGGAGAACCAAGCAGTGGACGCGAACCATCGCCTCGCCTCCTTCGGACTCGGTGTGAGATTTTTCCCGTGGGCTGGCGCCCAGTTGGATATTGAGGCGGTCAATCGCGCCGTGCGCTACCCGCTGGGGCGGTCAACCGGGACGGCGCCGCTGCGGGCGCAGGCGCTTTATTGGCGTGTGCTGACACGATTTTAGGGAGGTTTTGAAATGGACAATAAAACCGAAACCCGACAATGCCGGGTAAATTTGCCGCGCACAGTTTTACTGGCCAGCACCTGGCTATCTTTGAGCGTCCTGCCGCTTGGCGTTGCACTCGCCGACCCGGCGCCATCGACGTTGCCCGGTGGTGCGCGGCTGATCGGAGGGAGCGCCACGATAGGCCAGACCGGCGCCGCCATGCAGGTCAGCCAGTCAAGCGCCAATGCGGCGATCAACTGGTCCAGCTTTTCGGTCGGCAGCGCCGCCAAGGTCAACTTCACCACCCCCACCGCGCAATCGCTGACCGTGAACCGCGTCGTCGGGCCAGACCCGTCGGTGATCGCAGGCCAAGTCTCTTCGAATGGGCGACTAGTGCTAGTCAACCAATCCGGCATCACTGTGGCCGGCGGCGCAAAAATCGATGCGCAAAGCCTGGTACTGTCTGCCCCCGGCATCACCGAGGCCAATGCCAGGGCTGGTAATCTGGTGTTCGACCAACCCGCACGCCCCGATGCGATGGTCACCAATGCCGGCACCCTGACGGTCGCAAAAGCCGGACTTGCCGCGCTGGTCGCACCGGGCGTCGCCAATAGCGGAGCGATCCGTGCGCCAATGGGCCGGGTGGTGCTGGCTGGTGCCGAAGCCCATGTGATTGATCTTTACGGCGACGGCCTTCTGGGGATTGATGTCACCAAGCAGGTCACTAACCTGCCAAGAGGCGCAGACGGCCATAAAGTGGCGGCGCTAGTAACCAACATCGGCACTATTCATGCGTCCGGCGGTAGCGTGGTTTTAACGGCGTCAGCCGTCGAGGGGCTGGTGTCCACATTGGTCAACGCCGGCGGTAAGATCAGTACGTCATCGGCCAATACTGGCGGCACCGTATCGATCCGCGCGACCGGCGGCGATATCGCCGTGTTGCCGACCGCGCGGATATTGGCCAATGCGCGGCAATCCGGCGATGGCGGCACAGTCAATGTTATCGCCTCCGGCAAGACGATCCAGTTGGGCCGGATCGCAGCACGCAGCACTGGAGTGGGCGGGCGGGGTGGGGCGGTGGAAGTGTCTGGCAATCGGGTAGTCCTGGGCGGTGCAATCGACGTAACCGCCAGGTCGGGCTTGGCTGGCCGTATCCTGATCGATCCGACCGATGTGCTGATTGCCGATCCCAGCATGATCACCATCCCAGAGATCACTTTTCTGACCCCGGCCATGGTCCGGGCGATGTCGGGCCAGGTCACGATTAGTGCCACGGGTCGATTGACGGTCGCCGCGGCTCTCGATTTTACCTCCGGCAGCACAGTGCGCGATCTGAGCTTGCTGGCCGCGGCGGACGTCAATGTCAACGCGCCGATCACCCTGGTCGACGCTGGCAACCGCCTGCTCATTGCGTCGAGCACGGGATCTGTGATCCTCGGGGCGCCCATTAATGCGGGCTCCTCGGGTGTGCTCGACATCTCGGCCGCCGCTAACCTGTTCCAGACCAATGGCGCGATCACCGCCGGCACCCTCACGAGCGCAGGCGGAATTGGCGGTTCTGCGATTTTGCAGCAGCCAGCCAACAGAATCGGCCAACTCGACAATTTCCGCGTCCCCAACGGCCGTTTTGCACTCAGCGATGATCTGGCGCTCACTCAAACCGGAGATTTTGTCGCCGGGAACGCCGTGTTGTTCGACCGCGCAACGAACACTGCGCTCACACTAAGCGGCAAGGTCAATGTGGCCGGCGCTTTGGTGCTGGCCGCGGGTAGTGGCGTGTCGAGCCTGACATTGGATGCCCAACCGGCGATCCGCATTGGCGGCGGGGCAACAATTCAGGCTGGCTCGCTCGCGCTCTATTCGAGTAATCGTGGAATCACCAATGCAGTAACCCAAGAAAGTGGCTCGGTCTTGCGCGGGCAGAACGCCAGTTTTCCGCTTTCAGGTAACATCTATTCTGGAAGTGCAACCTTGTCTGGCTCGCTCAATGCTGTATCTGACCTCGCCGGCTTCAACCTATTTGCGGGCAAGCTGTCCCTCACCACGACCCAGCCACTGACGATCTCCCGACCGTTCACCGCAACCGATGCCAAACTGGTCGTAACCTTGCCGGGCGATAACAGTTACACTCTTGGGCTCGGCATCACCGGCGATGTGGCGGTATCCGGAACCCTCGCGCTCTTCATCTCCGGAAACATCGTGCGTAGCGACGGCAGCTTCAACGTCGGCACGCTGACAGGACATGCGGTACACCTCGCGAATTTTGGCTCCAAATCCAATATCCACAATCTGGGCGATTTCACACTCGATGGCAGCGTGCTGCTGCTGGACAATGCAGACCCGCTGATCATCCAGGGCGAGGTAAAGACAGAGTTCTTCAACATCTCCGCCACCGGATCGCTGGTCCTCGCTGGCAACATCGTCACCCTCGGGGTCGGGCGTGCACAATCGACCGGGGCGATCGATACAAATATTGGCAGCACTTTGTCGGTTGCAGCCGACGCGCAGGGCAACGCCGCGTTCCAACAAGTCGGTATTTCGACGATATCATCCAGCAACGGCACCATTGCGACGGTGCGTATTTCCCTACCGGCCGTCGGCGGCTCTATCGTGCTGAACGATCTGGTAGCACCGAGCACCGATCTGATCGTGTTCAACCCCGCCGGCACCCTCAGCGGCACCGCCGCTATCGGCGGTCTTGTTGTAGTCGGGCGCGGCAGCGGCACCGATCTCAGTGGCTCGGTCGGCACCATTGGCAACCAGAACTCGCCCACCACCACGACCAACTTGTCGAGCCCAGAGAGTCTCTATCGCGCCAACGCCTGCTCTATTGGTGGCGTAACCTGCCTGCTTGGGCCGGTAAGCCAGTTGCTACCGCTCGTCCCCGGTACTTCATTGCCAGCCGCGTCGCTCGCGCCGGGTGAGATCGAAATCGTCCTGCCGAGTCCCGATCGGCGGGCGTCAAACGATTCTGGAATCTGATCGCCCCCGGAGTCCCCCTCGAGTTACGTGGCAGGCTGAACCTCAATTGTCTTGGGCTGGTCGGAACTGTCTTTGGCAGTTTGACGGCCAGCATGCCATTGGCACATTCGGCAGTGATGTTTCCCGCGTCAACACCCGCCGGGAGCGCAAAGGAGCGCTGGTGTGGTTGATTTTACCGAAACGGGAGTGGAGTCCATCCTAGCCTCCTGTAATAATGGAATTTAATGGATTTTTACAACCACAACAGCAAACAAACCTGCAATATATACGAACTCATGATATTTCACATTTATATAATTAAATTATTTTATTTATTAGTATTTAATATTTAGATCATTACGTTCATTATATTCTACGGTTTTCTTGGATAAGATGATATCGCCATTGCGACATGATCCATGGTATTGATAACGGGCACATGTCAGCCGCCAGCATGAGCAACATATCTGCTCGACCAGCCTTTGATGTTTCGCCCCATCGCCTTGGGCTGCATCGCTGTCGGCAATTCCGTTGGCTTCTGTCGCATGATGCCAGACCTCCCCGATCAGCTACCACGACGGCCTGCGAATGAACCCAAGCACCCGGACCAACCTGCGACCTATCCCAATTCAACACCTGTCGTGGCCATAGCAACCTCACCTCATACCAACGCCTTTGGCTTCTGACTCACGGTGGGGATTCCCCGACGCGGCGATGATGTGATTCAACCTGGCGAGCATTGGAGGCTCGCCCATGGCCCGCGCAATCGCGCTTCGATCTGACTTCACTGGCCCTGATCTTCGCCGCCTG
>CALQTN020000097.1 GCA_943333505.2 Asaia bogorensis
GATGACGGCGCCGGATCTCGGCAATCATGTCCATAAGCAACACCCCAGATTCTCCAGCACAAAGGCTGGATGATCGCATGAGCCGGGGTGGAAACTATTGGACGCTGTTTACCCCCGGAATCTGGAAAGTTTTGCACGCTGTTTTACAGTTCGGGTTGCTGCCCAACGGCATCGGGCCAGCCGCCATATAGGCCAGGCCGCGGTAGTTGCGCTGATCGGCATTGCCGGACAGGTAGCCCCACCCCGTTTGCGAATAGTCGCCATTGAAGGTGGACAGGTTGCTCCGGTGCCGTATTGGCCGAATTCCAAGTAGAGCCCGCCCGGCAAAGTGCCCGCGACCAGCATGACCCAGGCTGACATCGTCCACGTGCTTCCGAGGGTCGCAGGGTCGTTACCGTTGTCCAGATAGACATTGATGGCCAAGCCTGTCGCCGTGGCGGTGCCAAAGACCCGGATATCGATCCAAGGCACCCCGCTCGTCGTGCCGTAGCCGACCACCTGACGCGATAGACCCGAGCCATAGTTGGTTGACCAATAGGTCGGCACCGTCCCAGGCGTGCCCGTGATAGCCCCCTCGTTGCGCGGGTTCCGAACGAGATTTTTCCGGGCGATCGGATACATCAGCGTCGAGCCAAGGAAGTCCGACCGGGTCAAAGAAACCGCCGTCGGCAAGAACACAGGCTCGGCAAAGCCGCCCTTCGATCGCACCAACTGAAATGACGTCGTCGTGCCATCGCCGGTGGCGAGCGGCTGATTGACGATCAGGCCATCCTTTGGGTCGTTATATTGGAAAAATCCCGCCGAGCCGTACATCTGATTATAGAAACCGGCGAGGCTATCGAATTCGGTAAAACCGGAATAATTCCGCAGCACCTCGAACGGAATTTCGTAACGCCACTTGGGATAGGACCATTGCGCGAACCGGCTTTCCTGCCCGCCGACCGACGGCTGCTTGATCGTCGACCAAACGGGAGACCGCTTGGGAAAGCCGATGCCAGGCAGAACGGGGAAGGTCGATATCGTCATTGCCTCAATACCTCGGCCGCAGGCTCGGGTTGTTGGACATCTGGTGCGCCACGATCCGGGCAAGGTCGGCGCCCTGGCTGCGGAACAAGGCGGTTACACTGCCGGCATCGAGGGCGCTGACATGCAGATGCACATCACCACCCCCGTCGCCGCCCCCGCTCGGGAAGCCACCGCCGCCGCTCCGCACCTGCGCCGCCTGGGCCGCCGGAATAATCATTTCGCCCTGGTGAACCATCGCCAGCGTGTTGGCTGGGATATCCCATGAGCCAACGTCAAACGACGGAACCGCTGCAAGGCTGACAAAGCTTATCGCCCCCTCATATGCTGATGCTGCGGCAGCCGGCGCCAATCCCGGCCCTACGACCGGAATGCCAGCAATTGCAGCGTAGGCAGCAGACCCCGCCACTGCGGCGTAAGCCGTTATTTCGGCAACCGCCGCGACCTTCGCGCTTACGACCCCAGCCCCCTCCCCGGCAGTATCGGCGAATAGTCGCGCCACCCAACCCGACACCGTGGCCAGCGTCTTGCCGTCCTCGAGACCCACCCATTCCAGCAACATCCGCGCGCCCAGGTTCAAGAACGAGTCCAGAACCGCACCCGCGACCAGCTGTTCTGCCTTCTGCCAGCTCATCGTGCCCTTGATCATGCCGGCAACCGCTTGCGTGCTGGCCGAGGAAATCCCGCTGAAATTGCGATACATGTCCCGCGTCGAGGCATTGTCCGCCGCAATCCGTTGCGCCTGGTATTCCTTGTCGGTGCGGGCCGCTTTTCCAGCCAAAAGCGCCTGCTGATCCTTGGCTTTCCGATAGGCCTCGGTCTCTTTGTTCATAGTGTCGATGAACGTCGTGAGCCGGTCCTTTTCGATCTGGTACTCGGCCGCCGCAAACCCGCGAAGGATGGTCAATTCCTCGCTTTTGGTCATCCGATGCGATTCGACCTCGATCGCCAGTTCGGCCTTTTTGTCGGCGATGGCTTGCTGCCCGAGCTGGTCGAGGCGGTTCAGATGAACCAGTTCCTCCTGCTGCACCTTGTTGCGGTGCTGGATTTCGTAGGTTTCCTGCGCCTTCAACTCCCGCTGAAACTGCGCACTCTTTTCGCCGTAGGCATTCCGCAAGATCGCCAGCTTTTCGGCCTCGAGTTCTTTCCAGCGGGCGAAATTGTCATGGTTCGCCGCCTGCTGGGCCGAGAGTTCGGCGACCTGTTCCTCGGTGCCCTTGCGGGCGTTGGCCGATGCGTCTGTTAGTTTCGCCTTGCGTAAGGCGTCTTCCGCCCGGCCGGCGCGAAGCTGGGCCTCGGTCTTCTGCTGCTCGCTAATACCAGCCACGGCCGCAGCCTGGTGCCAGAAGGTCACAGTCGCGGCGAGCTCGGCCTCGGTCAGTTGCTGGCGGGTCTTAGAACCGGCACCGGCGGCGGCGGTCACCCGTTGAAGCGCCAGCTCCTGCTTTTGCAGCCAGGACGTATCGCCGCGGTCTTTCAGGCCAGCTTGCATCGCCAGGTTGACCTTGAGCGCCTCAGCGGCCTCCTCATGGGCCCCCTGCGTGGTCGCCTTGGCGAGATTGGCACGGATCACGATTTCGTCGCTCTCGAGCTTTTCGCGCTCCCGCAGGACTTGTAAGTATTCTTCCTGCCGGGCGGCAGCCTCTCGGTCCGCCTCGCTTCCAGAAACCGTTCCCTGCGTCAGCCTTGGAACGATCGCTTGCGCCTTCAATTTTGTAGGGTCGGTTTCCAGGATCGCCGAGGGCATGCCCTTTGTGGCCACCGCCGCCGCATTTTGGAGGCGGATTGCCTCCCGCATCTGCGCAGCGGCTGGCCCGATCCTTCCCTGCAATCCTTCCAGCGCCAGAGCCTGGACCTTGTAGCCCTCGCCCGCCCGAACTGCGGCGTCGAATTGTTTCTTTTGCTCCCCTTCAAGGAGATTATTTTCCTCAACGAAAGCTTCGATGCCGCTTGTCGAAGAAAATATTTTCGAAATTTTGGCAGCGAATTTCTCGGCATCGTCCGTGCCTAGTGCCTTCATCAAAGTCGGCCCAAGCTTTACCAAGGACTCACGGGCATCGTCGGCAAGGCGGGGAATTTTGGCGATCGCAACCGCTATTTCACGGGCTTCGCTTGCACTCAGCGTGCTGGCGTTCTTGATTTCGGCGGTCCATTTTTTGGCCGACGCCTCGACTTCTATCCCGAGGCGACCTTGCAAGACGGCGGCATTAAACGCGCCCGCCATAGCCAAGTTCGCCTGCCTGGCGTGCGCGATGATCTCATAGAAAGCATAGCCCAACGCACCCACCGCCGCCACCGCGCCCCAGGTAGCCATGCTCACGCCGCCCATGCTTTCGGCGAGCACCATCAACGAGCCGGGGACGCGAGAGAACCGTCCCTGCACCATTTCGTGTGCAATGACGATGATTTCTGACTTGGCCCGGTTCGTCATGCCGCCGAACTTGTCCATATGCCCGGTAGCCGCCTGCGTCGCCGTCGAGACGGCCTCTGTCGCGGGCACTTGTTCGCGCATCGCATCCCGCAACGCCTTGACCTCGTTGGTCTGGTCGCCGAGCGCCTTTCGGAAGACCTCGGCGCTTTCGGCCGCCGACCGCAACGCATTGCCCCATGGCTGATAAGCTTGCGTCGCCGCCTTGGCTTCGACCGCCACGGCCTTGGTCGCGGTCGCGGTGTTGTCCAGGTCCATCTTGACCTTGCGCAAATCACCGCCGGCAGCTTGCAGGGACTTCGCAAAATCCGCAGCGGAAATCGTGACGCGCTTGAGCGCATCCTCGGCTGCCGAGGTGTCGCCCGTAATGGTGACCTTGACGTTGCTTTCGGACATGGGCGCTCCTGGCGCAGCCGTCGCGTTGCGCTCGCCCTGCCTCGCTTCAACAACGATGGAGACGGAAATGCGGTGAGTTCGGGCTGGTGCGGTGGCGGCGTTGATCGCGTGAGGTGGCGGGTAACTACTCACCTACCCCTTTGGGGGGACGCCGGAATTCGCTGATTTGGAGGGTTTATTGCCGCCAGGATCACGAGTGAGAACGGCGCGATTAGCAGGTAAAGCTGTAGACCAGTTATTCCGCCGCCGCCTGGTAAGGCACCGGCAGCGCGTCGCGGGTGCGCAGGTCCAGGATTTCGATGCCGAGCGACCGGCCATATGCGTCGTAGTCCAACATCACGCCGGGCGATATTTCACGGGTCTCGGCTGACTTCGCGTTCTCGGGACCGAGGCAGATGAACAAAGCGTCCGCCTCGGGATCGTAGCTGGTCTTGATCATTGTGGCTTCAGCCTTCGATCGCGGCGGTCGTTCAGTGCGATTCGCGTGCGGCCAGCCAGTAGAGGATCAGGCCGATGCCAACCAGGCCGATCGGCGCAAGCAGAAGATAGAGTTGCAGGTCGCTCATGATTTCAACATCCCGAGAACGCGGCGTGCCAGAAGATGTAGGAACAATCCTGCCAAACTCCAACCCGCCGAGACCAAAAGCCACCAGCCGCCGCGACTGGGGGTGAACCCACCATACAGGAAACTGACCGCCGGTGCGACAAAAGCCGTCACGAAGGTCGCAACGCCGAGGTTGTTCAGCGCGGTGGCGGTCAGTTTGGTGCGCTCGTTCTCGATCAGGCTCACTTGCTGGCGTCCTTCACTTCCTGCGCCGCCTTCAGGCCGAGTTCGACCGGGCGGCGGATGGCTTCACCTCGGCTTCGAATGCGGTTCAGGAACGACCAGTCGTCAACCTCCTTCACCTCGGAAGGGGACATGATTGTGGTCACTCGCTCGGATTTGAGTTCATCGGGCATGTCACATGATAATCCAGCACAACTTGATCAACAATCAGCTGCCGGCAGCCCGTCTCAGGGCGGCGTGACCGGCTGATTGGTTCGCGCATTCGACGCCGCCGTTTATTGCGGACGCGAACGTCATCCCGCTCCTGCCGTCCGTTCAACCCCGAACCCACCGACCCCACCCAACATGGCGGCGAGTTCACCGAGGTCGCCATCTTTCGGACCGGCGGCGCCTTTCGGCTTGAACCCGAGATAGCCGGCCGCGAGCCACTCGATCCGGGGATGCTGCGCCCAATGCTTATGAAACGCGGTGTAATCCTTGATCGTGATGGTTTGCTCTACGCGCCTGGGATCGCCGCCGCAGACGCCGTTGGCGGCGAGCTCGATGGCGAGACCGTGGAAGTCCCCATCGAACCCGCCGCCTCGGCTTCCCCCGGCGTGGCGCGATCATACCCCGAAGCGGTCAGCAGGGCTTCGAAGGAGTCTGCGAGGCCCCGGTATTCCGAGCGTTTGGCGGTCATTTCCAGTTCATTGAGCGATGGCCTTACCGCCGACAGGCTCAGGGCGGCCAGCAGGATGCGCAGGATCGCCTCTGCCCGATGCTGCCCGTCGAGCGGGTTCCATGGGTCAATGTCATACGGCTCGCCCAAATCCGGGTTGCCCGGCAGGTGCGCAGGGAGCGTCGGCAGAACCTCGCCCCCGAGCAGCTTGATCCAAGGCCAGGCCCGCTTGCTGGTCAGCAGGACAAGGGGCGGCGCTTGATAGACACGCCCCCCGACCGTGAATGGCGTCATGTCGTTTTCGAGAGGATTACTCTGATCCGTCATTGTGATTATCCAATATCGCTGATTGCGAGGTTGCCGATGTTGCCGATGTTGCCGATGTTGCCGGCCGCGTCGGCGAAGACCTGGAAATCAAGCCCCTGGATGACGTAATCATCCTGCTTGGTCGGCAAGGTCAGCTTGCTCGACATGCAGGCGTTGACCTGAAAGAACTGTTCGGTCAGCAGCAGTTCGCGCTCGACGTGGCGCGCGGCAAGATCAAGATCGAGGGCAAAGCGAAGTTCGCCCAGATCAGCGCCAACGTGATGAACGACATGTTCTTCGGCGCGACCAGCACGACCGGCACTACGATGGCGATCTTTCAGGAGGCGCATTCGGTGCCTGCGTCGGTCTCCTATGTCTTCACGGCGACCAATGTGACCGGGTTCAAGGACCTCGGTTGCCGTTACGCCGCCACCGGCATCGCGTTGACCTTGGTCGCGTCCGGCCCGACCGTCGGGCAGTATGCGGTCAGCACGGTCGGCGTTTATACGTTCGCGGCCGCCGATGCCAGCGCGGCCATGTTGCACGATTATACCTACACAACCGTGTCTGGCCTGAACCTGGCAATCAGCAACCAGCTCATGGGCGCTGGGCCTCGGTTCAAGACGGTCTGCACGCAAACCTACACCACCAACGGCATTTCGCAGACTTGGGTGATGACCCTCGCCGGAGAAGGAAAGCTGAATATCCTGCATTGCACCGAAGCGGCGGGGCGTCGCATTCGCAACGTCGGTGCGGGTCGCGTACATCAGGCCGGAGCCGAAACCATAAACAGCCATGGCATTGTTTCTTTCAGGTCAATGGATGGGCGCGGCGCGATTGGCGCGGCGGATAGGAAGGCGGGATTAGGCGACCAGCGCCGCCATACGGTCGGCTAAGCCAGGAAGCTCGGCGCTCAGGTGGTTGAAGGCGGTCGTCGCCTGGCTCACGGGGCTGCCGTAGATGCGATCGAACATCCACTGATTGAGGTCGGCAAGGATGCGATCGCGGACGGAGAGCGGAGGATCGACTATTTCGACGACAGCGGCGGGCGGTTCTGGTGCCGGCGGCGCCGCAGCGAGAGCCAACGCGGCCAGTTCTTCCTGTGTTGGGGGGACGGGCGCTTCATTGGGCATCGTGTTCTCCTATGGCATCAGAATTTTGATCGGGATCACGGCCCCGCCGATGCCGTCCGCATCGATGTCGCCGGATTGCTTGAAAAGCTGCCCTTCGATCCGGCAATAGGTCGCCAGGCCGCCCAAGGTGAAACGGCCGTTGGCGAGGTTGTCCGGCGCGGTCAGCAGATTGTCGATCGCGTCGACCATCGGATTGATCAACGTGATGCCGCTGACCGCCTTATTCGTGTTCCGCGCCGCGACGATCACCATCACGCCGACGAACCGCCTTTGCCCGGCCGGGCCGGCTTGCTCGATCTTCTCAGGTTCGGCGTCCTCGATCATAATAAGGATCGGCAGAGAACCGATACCCAACTCGCCACGCGGCACAAACCGGCGGGTGAAAACGGTGTAGCCCGATAGGGTTTGCAGCTTGGCGAACAGCGCCGCCATCAGCGTTTCGCGGGTGACGGCAGTCATCTGGTCAACCTCACTGATTGGTCGCCTGCTGTGTTGCGGCGAGGAGCGCCGACCGGATGGCGCCGCGGCGTTGCGCCAGGGCGTAGCGGAGATACGACCGCTCCGGCATGACACTGCCGGGGTGATGAACCGCCTTGGCGAACACCAGCGGGCCGGTTGCAGCACCCGGTCGGAATTGCGCGCTGCCTCGCCCAAAGAATGCCAAAGCCATCGCATTGACGGGCAGGATGTCGTGCGGCCTGGTAACGCCGCCATATTCGTGAATGGCCAGATAGGGCAGCCCGGACGCCATCGCAGTCCCGGTGATCTGGCTTCCATTATCCTCGAAATCGGTTGAGAGGCTGCCCTGCATCAATGCGGGGTTCTTGAACAGTTCAGCCATCCGCGCCGCCGCCGCCTGCTTGACCGCCTCGGTTTCGGAATAGATCGCTTGACCGACATAAGACCGCAGGGCGGCCGACATATCGCCAAGCCGGGCGACGAGCGCGTTGGTATTGTCGATGCGAAGATCAAAGCCGCTGGCCATTATTCGTTACCGACCGGACCGATGGGCAGATAGTTGTCTTCCATCCCGATATTGAACATCGGCGGCACCGCGTCGGTATTACCGGACCGTGCGGCCATGTCGGAGACCGAGAAGCCGCCCATGTAGGGCGCTGCGAATGATTCGAACGAGGCGCGGGCCTCATACTCGGCAGCCCGTCGGGCAAAGGCGGTCGCCCTCACGCTCGAACTGACATGCAACCCGCCGCCCTGGGACGAGTCAACCTTGCGGCTGAATTGCGTTGCCAGGGCGCGGCAACAGTCGGCGGCAGCACCATAGAGGTCATACCGCAGGGCAATCGTCAGGTTGACTTCCTGATCGCTCAGAAGCGGATCGGCCGAATTGGTATCGCCGATCATGAACCGCACTTGGTTGAGCGGCAGGGTCAGTTGCGACAGGTCATAAGACCACGACATCGAGCGACCCTTTCAGAAACGCAGCCAGAACGACGAAAGGCCGCCAGCGCGGATGCACTGGCGGCAAGCGGGTTAGTTGAACGCGTCGATGATCAAGCCGGTAAGCACGATATTATTTGCTGTCGCGGTGCCGCTCTGCCCCGTGGCTTTGATCACGATGGCGGCGGTATCGACCTCGGTTCCGGACAGCGGCAGCGTGACGCCGCCATGCGTGGCTCCATAGATGATCTGACCGTTGCCAATTTGGGTATTTGTGCCCGTCCGGATCAACATCAACTCAAGGCACCAACCGACGTTCGATGACGTCAGAACGCCCGTCGAGATGACCATCGCCCCGAAATACAGCTTGGCGGTCTTGTTGTTGGCGTTGGCGGCAAACGACCCCCAGGCATAGATGTTTAGGCACCGCCCGGTCGCATCGAAGCTGTTGGGCGGCAAGGAATAGGTTGAAAGCGTATCCTCGGTCGTACCCGCACCATTACCAACGCCGGTCGCACTGCCATAGGTGAACAGGTTGCCGGAGAGAGGGAACAGGCCGCTTCCCTTGCCCATGCGGGCAGAGGCGCGGGAAGTCAGGATGCGGGCACCCTTATCGACAAAAACGTAACCGTTCGGCACGGAAGCCTCCATCTTGTGGGGTTACTCAGCGCCCTATGGCGCAGAGATGGGCGCCAGGATGGCGCGGTCTACGGGGTGCCGATGCTCGCGGAATATGCGGCGCCATCGATCATCACACTGGCGGCGATGTAGCCGCGCTGAACCTTATCGTCCGGCGCGGTGGTATCATCGCAAACGACCGTCGGGTCATTCTCAGCTAGGCCGAGCGCCGAGCGCAGGTGGGCGGCGAAATCATCCCGCACCCACGGGCTGACGACCCGCATTGAAAAGGATTGGGCTGCGCTTGCGACGCGGGTTTCCGCACTTTCCACCGGCGGCGAGGCTACGGGCGGCGCGGGATCGGTATCAGACATTGGGCATTCCTTTCTGCGCCAGGCCGGCGGCCAGGGCCTCGGCTTCATCCTTGGAGAGCGGGTTTTCGTTCAGCTTCCGCCCCTCGTAGACCGACCAGCGCCCGCCCCCCTCGTGCACGTGGAAGCGTTCGACGGGCTCAGCAGCTTCGACCGGGATGGCGTTCGCCGGTCTGGTTTGATCCAGAACGGCGCGCGGCATCACCACGATATGGCCATTGTCGATGAGCGCCCGCCGATTGCTCAGCGGGATCGTCCGGACTTGCTCGGCGGTCAGTTCGGTGCCGGCAAGCCAGGCTTTCAACTCCGGCCGCTCGATCCGGCGCATGACCCGCGCGCCGCCGATCATATCCTCGGGGATATTCAATTGAAGGACTCCTTCGTTGCCGGAGCCGACGATCGTTACGAAACGACGCCGGAGAAGTAGTAGCCCATGTCGGTCGAGACCGCGCGCATATCGAATGCCATTTCGGCCTCGGTGCGAACGGTGTTCAATCCGAGCCACGGCATCGGGATCTGCACGATCTGGATGCCGAGGTTGTTCAGCCCGGTGAAGCCCGACCACGAGAAGGTGTAGCCGGCGGTCGGGGCGAACAGGCTCGGCTCTTTCGCGGTATGGCACAGCAGGGCCGACTTGCCGGCGATGAATGAGTAGGAGCCGGTCGCGCCTTCCACCGCCGAGTTATAGACCGCTTTGCAGACCAGAACGCGATCGACATCGAAGGCCGCGGCGAGCAGCTCGGGCGTGACCCGCGTTGCATCGGCGCGCGTGGTGTATTTGATCCGGTCGATCACCAGCGGATGCTTGCGCAGCGCCTGGTAGACAGGCCAGGTGATCAGCAGCGTATTTGCCTCGAACCCGGTGTTTTGCAGAATGACGGTCTGTCCGGCGGCGATATCGGTGAACGGGTCGCCGTTGGCATCGTCGTTCCAATAGACCGACTGTGAAGCCGATGGACCGGACGCGACGCCAGTGATGTCCGTCCCCCACACCCCGGTCTTGAGGTACGTGGTGGCGAACTGGCGCTCGCGGCGGATGAGCATCTTCTGCATGACGAACTTGGTCGCAGCGATGTCTATCGACACGGCAGGATCGACGTTGCGACGAACCTGGGCGCCAATGTCCTTGTGATAAGCCCACACGTTGCAAGCGTAGGTCTTGCTGGCGTCAAGGTTAAAGCCGCCGCCGGCCGACTCTGTCCCATCCGCGCGCTGCTGGGCTTCGTCGCGGAAGAAGTCATCCTTGTTGAAGGTGAAATAGACGTCGGTCTGATGCTCGACAGAAACGACCGGGAACACCTTATCGGCGACATAGTTCGCTTCGTCCTGCACATAAGCGACCGAGATCATGGTCAGTGCGGACTGAACGTGTACCTGGTTCAGTGTTGGTTGGGGAATAACACATACTCCTGCGGTAAGTTGAGCGTCATTTCGACGCCAGCAAAGTCATTACGCGGTGCGGTTTGCGCCGGTGAAGTGGACGGTGATGATCTGGCCAGAGCCGGTCGCGGCCTCGATCGCGATCGCGCAGCGCCGGTTGGTGCTGGTGGCGGTGATGAAGCGGCCCGAGCTATCGGTCATCAAATCGGCGCCGACAGCGAACGCAGCCCCGGCGACGACCTTGGTTGTGCCGAAGATCACGACCTCGCAGGCACCGCCAGAGGCCGGGGAGTTCTGCAGGACGCCGTAGATCACCTGCCCCCCGGTGGCATCGACGGTCAGGGTTCGGGACGCGCTGATATACATGCCCAGGAATTGCCCAGACGTGTTCGGTCCGCTCAGGCCGGCGCCGGATGCGTAGTTCGCGGCGGCCACGAAATTCGAGCCGTCGCGGATGTTGGAACCTTCGGTAGCCATGGTTTCAATCTCCGATGAATGGGGGAGCCGGCACGGTCATCGCGCCGACTTTGGTTGATCGACGGCCGGGTTATCGTAGGCGACAATCGCACCGTCCTGCGTTTCGAGCGCTTTCCAGACGCCGCCCATGACCGGCTATTTGCAACGCTACAGAGCCTGGAGAAGCGCCTCGAACAGGCGGTCCTCGCTGCCGAGCCGGAGAAGTCCGGCGAAATAAAAAGCCTCACAGGTGGCCGCGTTTATGACCATGGCAATCGTATCGCCGCCGTCGTGGGTGTGCGGACGACGACGCCCAACCAGGCCCGCAAGGCCGCCGCTCTCGAATACGGCTCACGCGGAACCTCAATCACCGTCAGTGCGCACACCGCCAAGCTCGCCCATCTCTGGTCGCGGGCGATCTCGCCGATCTCGGT
This sequence comes from Asaia bogorensis, assembly GCA_943333505.2. GTDB lineage: Bacteria > Pseudomonadota > Alphaproteobacteria > Acetobacterales > Acetobacteraceae > CAITOL01. Next base: position 11,389 of record CALQTN020000097.1, read on the forward strand.
CAATGTCCCGTCCTTCACGCGCACGCCCAGCATCACCGCCAGGCGCTTCCTGCGCGGCCCCATCCAGGCCCTGCACGACACCGCGCTGGCCGAGATGCGCGCTGCCCTCGATGCCGCTGTTACGGAGGCCTCATCATGAGCCGTAACGCCATTGCCGACGCGTTGCTGACACTGCTGACCAGGACCAGCGCTTTCAACACGTCCGGTCGTCGCGTGCTCCCATGGACCAAGGTGGACAGCCAGCCGGCCATCTTCGTCCGCCATGTTGGCGATCATTACGCCCCCCGCGGCACCGGCATGCCGCCGAAGGTGATCATGGAGTGTGAGGCTTGGATCTACAGCAA
>CALQTN020000098.1 GCA_943333505.2 Asaia bogorensis
CCACTCGGTGAGTGGGCACGCCAACGGCAGCAATTGATAAAAAGTTTTTTTGGTTCACAAAAAGAACGACTTCCTTACACTGGCCAAACTGGCGCAGGCGATATTTGCCCCGCGCAACGCCCAAACCCGATCGACACAAACCCTGCCTTGCTGGCGCGCCCGGTGAAAATCACCTCGTCACCATCGAGCAACCACCCACGGGTTTCACCGTTGTCGAGAACCAACGGCACTTTGCCACGCTCGGTTGCCTCTGACAGGCAGGCGCGGCTGTCGTCGGTGGGGCCGGATGCGGTGCCGCTCCCCAGCAGGTCGCCGGGTTCGAGGTTGCAGCCGTTGCTCATGTGATGCGTCGCCATCTGGGCGAAGGTCCAGTAATTATGCTGGAAGTTGGTGAGGGTTACGCGCGAAGCGGATTCGCCCGCCGCGCGCATTTTCGGGGTGCGGATAAAGGCTTCCAGCACGATGTCGAAATGGCCGGATGCCTGATCTTCGGCATCCGCCAGATAGGGCAAAGGCTGCGGATCATCATTGGCACGCGGGAAAGCCGGCGCGCGGAACGGGGCCAGCGCCTCCCCCGTTACGACCCACGGGGAAATACTGGTCGACAGGCTTTTGCTGAGGAACGGGCCGAGCGCGCTTTCCCAGGCCTGGATGTCGCGGGCTGACCAATCGTTCAGCAGGCAGTAACCGAACATGCGGTCCTGGACTTGCGACATCGGCACCGGTTCGCCGACCGCGTTGCCGGGGCCGATGAACAGCCCGACTTCGAGTTCGAAATCCAGCGCCTCGGTCGGGCCGAAGCGGACCTGGCCATCGGCGTGCTTCCATTGCCCGTTGGGGCGGGTGATGACGGCACCGCTGGCGCGTAGTGAACTGGCGCGGCTGTTATAGGCGACCGGCAGATATTTGAAGCAGGGTGGCAGCGGGCTATCCGGGCGGCTGATCCGGCCACCGCGTTCGGTGTGGTAGCTCGAGGTCAGGAAGTCAGTGAAGGCGGCGGTGCGGGCGGGCAGCAGCATCGTCACATCGGCGATCGGCACCAGAACCGTCGCGGCAATACGCCGCAGATCATCCGGGCCGCCTTCGCGCAGCAAATCCGACAGACGGGCACGCAACGCGCTGGCGGGGCCGTTGCCGAGCGCCATGAGGGGGTTCAGGGTCGGTCCGGAAGCCGCCTGCGCTGCCGCCAATGCCGCCCCGCCGAACAGGCCAGACGCGGCGGCGAGATCGACAATCTGGTCCCCGATCGCCACGCCGCCCTGCCCCGCGCCACCATTGCGCGCGAAAACCCCAAAAGGCAGGTTCTGGATTGGGAAATCACACCCATCCGCATTCGCGGCAGCAATCCAGCTCCGCCGTTTCGGGTCATGGGTTTCGTTAAGCGGTGTCATTGATGCGTTCCCCGTAAATCTTTGCTTGGTCAAGCGTGGCCGGTGGCCGCGACACGGTCAAGCCAATCAACTTTCCGTGGCTCACAGAGGTTTCATTTGAGCGGGCGCGGGCCGAGGACTGTTCCTATCAGTAACGATATCGCGCAACGCTTCCTTGAGGATTTTCGACGAAAGTCACAGTCAGCCATCATCATGGAGACGGACGTGAGCGCCAGCCGACTGATCAACCGCAACGTGATTGCCCAAAGCGGACGCACCAGCATGCGACTCGAACCCGAACTTTGGGATGCATTGCAGGAAATCTGCCTGCTTGAGACCATCACCTTGAGCGATCTGGTGCAGCGGATCGAAAGCGAAGGCCATCCCGGTGGGCGCACCAGCGCCATCAGGGTACATTTGGTGACCTATTTCCGCAAAATCGCCCGCGCGGGCTGCCGGGTTCCGACGCCGGGCAAACCTGCCAATGGGGGCGAGATCCCCGTTCAGCCGACCGCGGAGGTTTCAGCCATCGTCTGCGGACCCGTGTAGCGATGCGGCCAGCGCTTGCGGACATTTTCGCCATTTGCGGCATAGGCGAAGCATGAATTGATCATGCCTTCGCTGCCATCGGTCTTGCTGGGTGGGTTTTCGCCGCGCGCCTTGGCGGCTTCGAGCGCCGCCGCATCCCGGCGCGATTCCACCGGCCAGATGGTTTGCAGTGCCACGGTGCCGATCTGCTGCAACATCTCCCGTATATGGGTGCAGCCAAGCACACCGCCGACCCGCTCATTGGCAGCCTTCAGGAAACCTGACTTGATCCGCAATCCGACCAGTTTCGCAAAGCTCGCAGCACCGCCGCCGCAGGTGGCGTAGGGGCCGTGGTCGGTGATCGCCTCGCAGGCGGTGATTTCGAGATGGTCGTTGATCGTCATCCGCACCCACATTTCGTGGAGCGGGACACCCGAACTGATGGCGCCACGATCGGGGTTGCTGAAGTCGAACCCTTTTGTGTCGGTCAGATGGGCTTCGACATCCATCTGGCCATCGGCGCGGCGGAAGCCTTGCAATTTTATGTCGCGGGTATGCATCAACTCGCGGTCAACGGGCGGCGGTAACGGCATCAATGTATCCTTATCAAGCGGGGTCAGGTTCGCCCTGGATCGGGGTGGCGCCGCAGGTGATCATCAGCGCCGTCACTTCCGCGATGGCCGCTTCGGCGGCGGCAACATCGGTGCCTTTGGCAACGATGGCGACGCCGTTGCCGGACGGGCGGTAATACGGGTAGCTGCCGAGGTCGAGCGCGGGGTAGCGATCCTGGATCGCGCTCAGGCCATCAGCGATCGCGCCTTCAGCCAGGCGCAGCGCGTAGACGGCGCGGCTGATGATCGGGTCGCCACCTTTGAGGGTCGGCGCCAGCACCGCGAACATCGCCTGCATGATGCGCGGCACCCCGGCCATGACATGGACATTGCCCATGGTGAAGCCAGGCGCGATGGAAACGGCATTGTTGATCAGGCTGGCGCCGCGCGGCATGGTACCCATGCGCTGGCGGGCGGCGTTGAATTCGCCGGGCTTGTAGCTGGCTTCCATGCGCGCCCAGGCCTCGGGGTGCGGTTCCCACGGCACGCCGAAGGCTGCTGCAATACACTCACTGGTGATGTCGTCATGGGTCGGCCCAATGCCGCCGGTGGTGAAGACGTGGTCGAACTTGGCCCGCACTTCGTTGACCACCGCGATGATGGTGTCGCGCACATCGGGGATCACCCGGACTTCGCGTAAGGGGATGCCGATTTCGCCCAGGCCGATGGCGAGGAACTTGATATTGGCGTCCTGGGTGCGGCCGGACAGCACTTCATTGCCAATCACCAGCAGGCAGGCAGTCGGATTCGTGTTGGACATCATCGGGCCTCAGGGTCAGAGAAAATCGCGCAACAATGGCACCAGCGGGCGGTCCGCTTCCGGCATGGCATACTCGCCGAGGCGGTCCACCGCCACCCATGCCAGCGTCTGGCCCTCCAGCGGTTGCGGCACACCGCGCCAGCGCCGACAGAGGAATAGCGGCATCAGCAGGTGAAAATTATCGTAGCTGTGCGAGGCGAAGGCGAACGCGGCGAGGCAGCTTTTGGCCACATCGATGCCGATTTCCTCTTTCAATTCACGGATCAGGGCGGCTTCCGGGGTTTCGCCGGGATTGAGCTTGCCGCCGGGAAATTCCCACAGCCCGGCCATTTTCTTGCCTTCCGGGCGACGTGCCAGCAACACCCGGCGATCGACATCGACCAGCGCGCAGGCGGCTACCAGCAATAACGGCTTGCTGCCATCCGCCTGGGCATCGCCCTCGGGTGCGCCGAACAGATCGGCGCGGGTGGCCTCAAAGCGCAGGGTCTTCTGTTCGCTTTTGCGGGCGAGGAAATACTCCATCCCCTCGCCGACATGGCGGAAGCCGATGCGGCGCAGCACCGCGATCGAGCCGGGATTATCGGTGGCGACACTGGCGGCGATCCGGTCGAGATCGAGATTGGCCAGCGCCCAGCGTGCCAGACGCCCGGCGGCTTCGCCCGCGACACCATGGCCGCGATAGGGCGGCGCCACCCAATAGCCGAGATGGCCAATCCGGTTGGCCGCATCGAGGCGCAACCCGACGGCGCCGACCTGGATTTCAGCCTCGCCTTCCTGCCCGGTGATGGCGAGGTGATAGGCGTGCCCGCTGCTGATCTGCGCGACAGTGCTGGCGATCCAGGCATCGGCGAGATCGCGCTCATAAGGAAATTCGACCGCGGCGAGGTCACGGATAATGGCGAAATTGTTCAATAACCGGTGCAGTTCGGCTGCGTCGTCGGCGACATAGGGCCGCAACGTCAGCCGGTCGGTGCGCAACGGCTCGAAGCTGGAAGGGGGTAAATGATCTGTCATACGGGGATTAGAGTGTATCAAGTTGCAGCAGAATCGGAAAGCGCTGATCGCCCTGGCGCCGGCGGCCAGCAATGTAGAAACGGCCCTGGCGGTCGGTGGTCATGCTGCCATAGAGCAACAGCGGCTTTTCGGTTTCGCCATGCGGAAAGGGCTGCGCGGTGCCGCGCCGAGTGGTCAGATCGTAAACCACCCATTGCCAGTCCATCTCCGCATCGCGTGCCAGCCCGACAATGTGGCGGACGCCATCCCAGGTGAACAATGACGGCACATAGGCCGCGCCGTCCGGGTGAAACCAGCCAAGCGGTAATACCGACGCCGCACCATATTGGCGCGGCGTGATGCGGTAGAGATGCCCGAACGACGTCGCGATGACCTGCGATCCATCGGCCAGAGCCACAAAAGCGGTGATGCCATGGGCGGCGACCGGGTTGGCGGTATCGGCGTAGTGCTCCAGCGGGGTTTCGCCCACGATGTCGAGGCTCGGGGCAAACGCGATCAGGCTTGCCATCAGCCCGTCACCGCCCAAAGTCACGCGTGGCACATAGGCATGGCCCGCGTCATCGACGACAAAGTTGCGGGACATGTGCCCGGCAATTGCGCCCACGACGACCCGGTTGGTCTGCCTGGTACGGGTATCGTGGCAATAAAGGACATGGTCCCACAGCCCGAGCGCCCAGACCCAGCGCCCGGCGCCGGCCAGCGCGATCAGGCCTTCCGGCACTGCCAGAACATGCTCCCAGCGGCCAATGCCAGGACGCAGGCGCCACAGATGCGAGCCCCAGCGTGGCGGGGCCGTGTTGCTTTCCCCGGCTTCGTCGGTGGAGACGAAATAGAGCCAGCCATCATCTGCCTGCACCATCTTGCTGTGCAGTTTGGACTGGCTTTCGCCGCCCGGGCGGGGGCCGAGCCGGGCCAGTTCGGTCAGGACATCGCCGCGGTCGAAGACCCGGGAAATGGTGGGATCGAATTCGATCAGATGGGCGGAGTTGCCGCCGCCGAACGCCGAAACGCCTGCCCAGATGCCGCCGCGCTGATCGGCGCCGGTGGCCCCCCAGATTGCGTGGGCGCCAGGGAATGCGGGCAAATTGATCGCCCGCAGACGCGGCGGTCGCATGATATCGCGCGGCAGACGGCCCCACGCTAAGCCAGGCACCGCTAAGCCGGGCACCGCTAAGTTAGGCGCAGCCAGGCCTACCGCGCCGCCGAGCAGGGCGCGGCGGCGCATCGGATCAGCTCCGGTAACTGCCGTTGATGTCGATATAGCCGTGGGTCAGATCACAGGTCCAAACCGTGGCCTTCCCCTTGCCGAGGCCAATATCGATGGCGATGTCGACTTCGAGGCCCTTCATGTGGGCGACCACCGGGGTTTCGTCGTAGCCCGGGATCACCGCGCCATCGCGCGCCATCCATACCCCGCCAACCCCGATCGAGAGTTTGTCACGATCCGCCGGTTCGCCGGCCTTGCCGACCGCCATCACGATGCGGCCCCAATTGGCGTCCTCGCCTGCGATTGCGGTCTTGACCAGCGGCGAGTTCGCCACCGCCATGCCGATGCGCTTGGCGGATTTGTTGGTGGCGGCACCGGTGACATCGATGCGGATCAGCTTCTGTGCGCCTTCGCCGTCGCGAGTGACCTGCAAAGCGAGGTCGAGCAGCACGCCGTGCAGCGCCTTGGTGAAGCCCTTGAGCATCTTGGCGTCGGTGACCTTGGGGTGCTTGGCGGCGCCGGTGGCGAACAGCATCACGGTATCGGAGGTCGAGGTGTCGCTATCGACCGTGGTGCAGTTGAACGTGGTGCCGACGCCCTTGGACAAAGCCGCCTGCAATAATGGCGCCGGGATGGCGGCATCGGTGAAGATAAAGCACAGCATCGTCGCCATATCGGGCGCGATCATGCCGCTGCCCTTGGCAATCCCGGTGATGCGGATTTCGGCGTCGCCGATTTTCGCCGTCACGGTTGATGCCTTGGGGAAGGTGTCGGTGGTCATGATGCCGCGCGCTGCGGCTTCCCAGCCATCCTCGGTCAACGCCGCATGCAAAGCAGGGAGGGCAGCGGTGAGCTTTTCGGTCGGCAGAACTTCGCCGATGACGCCGGTCGATGCCAGGAACACCTGTTTGGGCTTGCAGCCGACCAGCTTGGCGGCAGCGGCCGCGGTTGCCTTGGTGGTGGCAGCCCCGGCAGCGCCGGTGAACACGTTGGCGTTGCCAGCGTTGATCACCACCGCGCGGGCGCGGCCGCCGGCCAGTGCATCGCGGCACCAGTCAATCGGCGCACCGGGGCATTTGTTCGAGGTGAACACCCCGGCAACTGTGGTCGCTTCCGCGAGCTCCATCATCACCACATCGTTGCGGCCCTGGTAGCGGATGCCGGCGGCAGCGGCACCGAGGCGGACGCCTGCCAGATCCGGCAGGGCGGGCAGCTTCACGGCAAGTGGGGAAATGGCGGTGGCCATGGCGGCGTTTCCTTATTTTTTGACCGGGGCCGGTGGCGGCTCGGCGGTATCGGTGGCGCGCTTGGGCGAGCCATCCGGGTTGAAGATCTCGATGTTCAGACCTGCGCGGGCGATCTTGATGATGCCCTGGATGCCTTCCTGGATGATCGACTGGCGGATCTGGTCGTGCTGTTCCTCAAAGCTCGCCGGTGGCGCCTGGCGGCGTTCCTCGACCTTGATGACATGCCAGCCGAATTGCGACTTCACTGGGGTCTGGGAGATTTCACCGGGCTTGAGCGCGAAGGCGACGGCGGCGAATTCAGGCACCATGTCGCCCTGCTTGAAGAAGCCGAGATCGCCGCCCTCGGCCGAGCCCGGATCGGTGCTGCGCGCCTTGGCGATGGTGGCGAAATCGCCCCCGGCCTTGAGCTCGGCGATGGCGGCTTTGGCGTCGGCTTCGTTGGTGACCAGAATGTGGCGGGCATGAACCTCGGTCTCGCCTGGTTTGCCGGCGAAATCGCGGTCGTAGCGGGCTTTCAGCGCCGGTTCGGTAATCAGCGGGGAGATTTCTTTCTGGAGCAATGCGGTCTGCATCGCCTGATCGGCCGCACGCGCAATGGCGCGCACAACGCCGGGATCATCCTCGAACTTGCGCTGGCGGGCGAGGAGCGAGATCGCTTTGCGGTCGACAAGCTGGTCGATCAGCATTGGCATGATGACATTGGGCGGCATGCCGCGCATGTCTTGCGGCAGAGACTGGGCGGCCTCGGCCACGTCGCTGGCGCGGATTTCCTGGCCGGCAACGCGGGCGACAATCGGGTCTGGGCCAGATTGGGGCGCCGGCTGGGCAGCGAGCGGCATAGCAAGGCCGGCGGCAAGCGCCAACGCGACTGGCAGGGCGGCAAGGCGCGTACGCAACATGCAGGTGATCCTTAACTGTGCTCGGCCGATCATGCGCGGCCCATGCGCGGCCTACAAGAACCGCGCGGGTTCGACAACCACATGGCGGAGAAAACCGCCATCATCCTGCCGCGCCAGGGTGGTTAATGGGCCAAAGAAGCAGACAATTGGCCCGCAATCGTTGACCCGGGGCGGCGGCAGTCCTATCTGAACGCGGTCTGAATTGGAAAGTTTTGCATGTTCGGCTCCCTCGCCCGCGTTCTGTTTGGTAGCGCCAATGACCGTGCCCTGAAGGCGTATCAGCGCCGGGTGCCGCAGATCAATGCGCTGGAGCCGGCGATGCAGGCGCTGTCGGATGACGAATTGCGCGGCAAGACTGCGGCATTGCGCACCCGCTTCGCCGCCGGCGCCACGTTGGACGAATTGCTGCCGGAAGCCTTCGCGGTGGTGCGGGAAGCGTCGCAGCGTGTGCTTGGCATGCGCCATTTCGACGTGCAGCTGATTGGCGGCATGGTGCTGCATGACGGCAAGATCGCCGAAATGAAGACCGGCGAGGGCAAGACCCTGGTGGCGACGCTGGCGGTGTATCTCAATGCGCTGTCCGGCAAGGGCGTGCATCTGGTGACGGTGAACGACTATCTCGCCCAACGTGACAGTGGCTGGATGGGGCAGATTTACGGGTTTCTGGGCCTGACCACCGGGGTGATCGTCCACGGGATTGAGGAAGAAGCGCGCCGCGACGCCTATGCCGCCGACATCACCTATGGCACCAACAACGAATTCGGCTTCGATTATCTGCGCGACAACATGAAATATCGCCTGGAAGATATGGTCCAGCGCGAATTCAGCTACGCCATTGTCGATGAAGTTGACAGCATCCTGATCGACGAAGCCCGCACGCCGCTGATCATCTCGGGCCCGGCGGAGGACAGTTCCGATCTTTACCGGTCCGTCAACGCGGTGGTGGCCGAGCTGGTGAAGGACCCATCGACCTATGACAAGGAAGAGAAATTCAAGACCGTGTCGCTGACCGAGCCTGGGTCGCAAACTGGCGAGGACATGCTGCGCGAGGCCGGGATTATCGCCGAGGGCAATCTTTACGACATTTTCAACGTAACGGTGCTGCATCACCTGACCCAGTCGGTGCGCGCCCATACGCTGTTCACCCGCGATGTTGATTATATTGTGCGTGACGACAAGGTGGTGATCATCGATGAGTTCACCGGGCGGATGATGGAAGGCCGACGCTACTCGGAAGGGTTGCATCAGGCGTTGGAGGCGAAGGAATTCGTCACCATCCAGGCGGAAAACCAGACGCTGGCGTCTATCACTTTCCAGAATTATTTCCGGCTTTATCCGAAGCTGTCGGGCATGACCGGCACCGCGATGACCGAAGCGGATGAGCTGGCGGAAATTTACAAGCTCGACGTGATCGACATCCCGACCAACGTGCCGGTGACCCGGCGCGATGACGATGATGAGGTTTATCGGTCGGCCGAGGAAAAATACAACGCGGTGGCGGCGCTGATTGATGAGGCACGCGAACGCGGCCAGCCGGTGCTGGTTGGCACCACCAGCATCGAACGCAGCGAAATGCTCAGCGAGCTGCTGCGCAAGCGCAAAGTGCCGCATAAGGTGCTGAACGCGCGCTTCCATGAACAGGAAGCCGGGATTGTGGCGCAGGCCGGCGCGCTGGGGGCGGTGACCATCGCCACCAACATGGCTGGCCGCGGTACCGATATCAAACTCGGCGGCAATGCCGATATGCGCATCCAGCTTGAACTCGACGCGATTACCGACGCAGCCGACCACGCGCTGCGGGCGGCGAAAATTCGCGCCGAAGTGGCCGAAGCCCATGGCAAGGTGAAAGCCGCCGGCGGGCTGTTCGTGATCGGCACCGAGCGCCATGAAAGCCGCCGCATCGATAACCAGCTGCGCGGCCGATCGGGCCGGCAGGGCGATCCGGGGGCGAGCCGCTTCTTCCTGTCGCTGGAAGACGATCTGATGCGGATTTTCGGGTCGGACCGGATGGGCGGGATGCTCGCCAGGCTCGGGCTGAAGGATGGCGAGGCGATCGTGCATCCGTGGATCAACAAGGCGCTGGAAAAGGCGCAGAAAAAGGTCGAGGCGCGCAATTTCGACACCCGCAAGAACGTGCTGCGCTATGATGACGTGATGAACAACCAGCGGCGTGAGGTTTACGCGCAACGCAAGGAATTCATGCGTGCCGAAACCGTAACCGAAACCATCGCCGATATGCGCGGTGAAGTGGTGTCCGATTTGGTATCCGCCCGCATCCCGGAAAAAGCCTATGCCGAACAGTGGAAATCCACCGAGCTTGCCGAGGATGTGGCGCGGATATTCGGCCTCGCGCTGCCGATCGCGGACTGGGCGGCGGAAGAAGGCATTGACGAAGAAGCCATTCTGGAACGGCTGACGCGCGCGGTGGACGCCATGATGGCCGCGAAAGCGGCGAATTTCGGGCCGGATATGATGCGCTACGTGGAAAAGAATTTGCTGCTGCAAATTCTCGACCAGGTGTGGAAAGAACATCTGCTGGCGCTGGACCACCTCCGCCAGGGCATCGGGCTGCGGGCCTATGGCCAGCGCGACCCGCTGAACGAATATAAATCCGAAGCCTTCGCGATGTTCAACGCGATGCTGGATGAGTTGAAGGAGCGGGTGACATCGGTGCTCGCCCGCATCGAGATCGGGCGTGACCCGGAGCCGGTGGCGCCGCCGGTGACGATTGAAAGCTATCCGGGGGATGGTGGGTATGATGGGCTGAGTGGCGGCGATGAGGCGGTGATTACCGCGCTGCCGTTGCGGAATGAAGGGGTTGATCCGGATGTGCCATCAACCTGGAAGAACTCCGGGCGGAATGCGGCTTGCCCGTGTGGGTCTGGGAAGAAGTACAAGCATTGCCATGGGGTTGGTGGGTAGGGAGCGTGTTCTTTTTGTGAACAAAAAGAACCAAAAAAACTTTCTCCTACTGGTGTGCTTTGCGGTTGGGCGGGCAAGCTCGACGGTGTTGCCGCAGACGCCAACACAAGCCGGTGCTTGGGTCCACAACCCTGCTTGCCTAGGAGCTTTCACACAATTGTAGCTATCCTACTGGAAAAACTTGCTGACGCGGTATCGCAATGCCTGAATGCCGACCGCATACCATGGTCTGCTTTCGCGAAGCCGGTCAATTGCCGCCTCAAAGCCTTCAGGGCCTGACATCGAATGTTCAATATGCCATTCCTTCGCCGGGATAGACTCGATGCGGGCAATCGCCCGCAGCGCTGCAGCACGCAGTTCGTGCAGGGCGCTGTCCAATCCTGGACTGGTCACTGCGAGGTCTCCTTTACCTCAAAGGCTTGATACAATGGGTAATTCAATTTTTTGTATTGAGACTTATTTGAAGGTCCTGTGTTGTCTCGCACGACTACCGCAAAACGACATTGCCGGCGGTTGGCCTCTGCAACGACATTCGAAATTGAGCCATTGATATCCTTGAGATCAATCAACGTATCCCGCGGTACACCGCCGGCAACCGCCCAGACAGGATCATCCGGGCGCGGACGAGGCGTTGCCTCGCGAACCCGGTACCCATCGTCGCGTAACTCAAACAAAAAGAGTGGTTCCGGTTCCCCGTTCGGTCTAGCCCAGCAAACCGGCTTGCCTCCCGCGCCCAATCGCTTGAGACGAGCGACCGCCTCAAGCCACTGCCCGACCATATTCGCAAGCGACTGCTCAGGATGGACTCCGGTACTACCCGGCAGCGCACCAAGCGTCTTGGAAATTCGGTCAAACGCCTCAGCCTTGGCAACCAGTTCGGGTCGTTTAGCAAGATCAAGCGCTGCGACAGAAAGCTCCTTTTTGGCAGCGCCTAGTTCCGATTGCACTTTGTCTAATGTTCTTTGTTTTTCTACGTTATCTTGCTGCGCCTGAGACAGTGCGGACCTTATACCAATTCCCACAGCCTAGTACCGATGTGCCCAGTCCCTCAATCCGATTGTCATGATGCGCCATGGCTGATCGGTAAGTTTGTTCCAGGCTTGGCAGCAGTGGTCGACAATGTCGTCGTAGGACTGGAAGATGCGGTTTGAGA
>CALQTN020000099.1 GCA_943333505.2 Asaia bogorensis
ACGTGCCGGACAACATCACCCTGCTGCCGCTGCCGCCGAAGTGCCCTGAGCTTAACGTCATGGAGAATGTCTGGCAGTTCATGCGCGACAACTGGCTCTCAAACCGCATCTTCCAGTCCTACGACGACATTGTCGACCACTGCTGCCACGCCTGGAACAAACTTACCGATCAGCCATGGCGCATCATGACAATCGGATTGAGGGACTGGGCACATCGGTACTAGGCTGTGGGAATTGGTATCATTTGCCGGATAAGCGCTTCAATCTGGAACCCGGCAACCCATGATTTGGTCTCACTCGGCCACCCCAGTTGGTTCGGCACTGACAAAAATCAATTGTCGGTTCAGGTATGATTTGAGGTCGTCTTGACCTGGATCATTGTCGTCCGGACGGCCCTTGGACCAGTTTGATTGCACGCCGACAATGCAGAACAGGAAAGTTGCCATGAACCCCGAAAAGCTGGCCCACTTCAAACAGAAGCTATTGGATATGCGCAGCGATTTGTTGCGTGAGATGGCGGCCATCGATGCAGCAACCCCTGGTGAGGCAGAACGCGATGGCGATCAGGCGGATCATGCCAGTGCGGAAACCGACCGCGACATCGTCGAAATCAATGCCGCCCGCGTTCAACGGATGCTGGACGATGTCGATCACGCCCTGGTGCGGATTGCCTCCGGTGGCTACGGCATTTGCGTCGATACCGGGGAGCGTATCGAACTCAAGCGCCTGGAAGCGCATCCGACTGCAACATTATCGCTTGCCGCCCAGCAGCAGCGTGAACGCAATATGTAGTACGCCCGTCATGGCGGGTTCCCGATTAACCCGGAAACCCGCCATGCGAGAATTAAGGATGCAGAAGGATCAGACCGGCGCGCCTTCCAACAGATCGCCAAAGATCTGGAAAGTTGTGCCGTTCCACCGGGTCAGCTGCATTTTCCGGATCGGCCGGAAATTGGTCGGGCTGGTGTTGATCAGGATGCCTGGGAACAGCACCTTCACATCGAGGTTACGGATGTTGAGAGCCTGACGCATGATGTTTTCCCGCGACAGGTCTTCAGCGCATTGCAATAGCACCTGATGGGTGGTCAAGGCGTAGCCATACCCGACGACCGCACTTGAATCGGCCAAGTCGGCACTTGGGTTGTATTTAGCCATGAAAGCCTTGAATTCGATCATCGCCGGATCGTTGTTCCAAGCCGGATCGGTGGCGTCTTTGATATAAGCCGACGAAACGATGCCGATGCCCTTTTCCGCCCCGGCCGGTTTCATCACCGTGCCGACCGACGCCGAAACGTTGGCCATGCAATGCAGGGGCTGCCAACCGATATCAAAAGCCCGGCGGATCAACTGGGCCGAGAATTTCGGTGTGCAGGCACTGACCAACGCGTCCGCGCCGCTATCCTTGAGGGTGACGACCTGGCTATCGATGGTCGGGTCAGTGATCTCGTAAGATACCTGCTTAACGACCTTCTTGGCATAATCCTTGCCAAAGACGTCCATCAGCCCGGCGACATAGTCCTTACCCAGATCATCGTTCTGGTAAATCACCGCAATCTTGGCGTTCGGCTTCTCGCGGTTGATGTATTTTGCGTAGATCTGCCCCTCGGTGCGATAAGACGGCCCCCAGCCGATGCTCCATGGGAAGTTCTTGGGGTCAGCGAACTTATCGGCGCCCGATGCCAGAAAAAGCTGCGGCACTTTTTTCTGATTGAGGTATTTCTGGATCGCCGAATTCGGCGCCGTGCCCAGCGGGGACGCGATGAACGCCACCTGATCCTGCTCCACCAGGCGGCGGACCACCTCGACCGTCTTGGACGGCACGTATCCGTCATCAAGCGACAGAACATTGATCTTGCGGCCGTTCACGCCGCCCTGGTCATTGACCATGTTGAAATAGGCAACATAGGTCTTGGCGCCGGTGCTATAGGCCGATGCTGGGCCGCTATAGGCGGTGGTGTTGCCGATCTTGATCTCGGTCTTGGTAACCCCAACGGTTTCGGCCAGCGCTTGGGCGGAAGCCGCCGTCATCGCCAGCGCGCCGGTGCCGGCAACCATGTGTCTGCGTGATATTCCGGTCATATATCGCTCCCTTGCAAGGTTGCCCTTGTCGTTGATGTCCACACGATTTCGCCATCGCACGGTAGGTATTGGCGTCGTCCGCATTTCCCAATGCAAAGCCTAGGCATAGGCTGGTGCAAGCGCAAATGAATTTCTCGGTAGAATCGGGAGCGGTGATACCCCGGGGCAGCCATCGCGCACCCAAGCGACTGCGGCCTGGCCGCAAAACAATGATATTTAATTGCCATATAGCAACAATATGGACAAACGTCTCCCGCCGTAATCACCCGCCTGCCGCAGGAATGATGCACTTTTCTTCCACCCGCTCCGCGCCGGCTGTACCGGACTTTGGCCAAACGCGCCGCGTTGCAGTTGGCGGAGTCGGGGCGGCCGGAATCGGAGCGAGGGGACTCGAGAAAGATCGAGTCGGACAAGACGGAGTCGGGTCACTTGGATTCGGGCCAGTTTGAGTCGGGCCAGTTGGATTCGGGCCAGTTTGAGTCGGGCCAGTTGGATTCGGGCCAGATGGAGTCGAGCCAGATGGCACACCAACCGCCTGGACTTGGAGCGGGACTGGCTTCACTGCCGCGACCGGGACGCCGAGCATCCGGCATAACGGTCGCAATACCCGCCCAGCCCCAGGCAGTGCCGCCAGCGCCGCTTGCATGGCCGGCTCAGCGAGCAGCGCCTCTAACTGGCCCCCGAACGCCATAGCCTCATACCCTAATTCACGCACCAGCCAGCCGTGTCCCCGCGGCAACGCCGCTACCGTCTGCCGCCCATACGCGCGCCGCCCTGGGCGCGACACCGGCGCAGGCGCCCTGCCCGGCCGCGTCATCACCCGCGCGAACCTTTGCACCGACCGGCTGAGCCGGTTCCACAGGATCACCGTCAACCCCGCCAGATGGGGCCTGCGCAGAAACCGCGCCGCAACCAACGCCGCCAGCCCTGCCAAAATCTGGCCAAGCCGACGCACCAACTCTGGCGCGGCATTAGATTGGGTTGGAAGCAGGAGCGAAATATGCATGTTTATTTTAATAACATGCCTCGCCGCACATTGCAAGATTTTCCGCCGTCGGCCCCGCCCCTGTGCAGGGCACATAACCGATCGGTAGGATACTCAACTGCGCTGTTTGCGATACGAATTTTTCACGACAATCTTGTCACCGCGAAATGTGAAGACATCACAACCCGTGACCTCAATCCGCCGTCCGTCGCTGTGGGTTCCGGTAAAGATCCATTCCGACAACCCACGGTCACCCGATATGAAATGGCGGGCGACAGACCATTGCGCATCAGGAACCGCTTCCCAGGCACCCATGTAGCCACGCCGAACCGCTTCGCGCCCGGCATACCGTGTGCCGCATGCATCCGGTCCAGCCGAGGATTCAAAAACGCAGTCATCGGTCATAAACGACATCAACCCATCGATGTCGTGCCGGTTCCATGCCGCACAAAACGCCTCAAGACGCTCAATCGTCATCATCGCACCACTCTCCATCGGTTTGTCGGTCGCTTCGTTTTCACTGTGTCGCAACTTGATCACCGCGTGGCTTGCCGCATCCATCACGCCGACCCGTCGCATGCGATCGGCGGATTCAAGCAACGCCTGGGCCAGGATGGCTATCTCTGTTCATCAGGTATTTCCAACAATACCACCGCCCAAGCCTGACCATGCCCTGAAAATCGCAGGGCGAATGCAATCCGCCGCCTCCGTCATGCACGAAGATGGCAGAATACATCCGTCCCACAAAAAGCGGCTAACCCAAATGGGGCATACGTCCTTTACACCTTCACAATCAACGCATCCACCGCGAGTATCCGCCCGCCCTCACAAATCAGCGGGTTAACATCAATTTCCGCCACCTGATCGCAATGATCGGCGATGAACTCAGCAACCTTCACCACCACCGCCGCCAGCGCATCGCGATCCACCGCCGGCAAATTGCGGAACCCGTTCAGCATCGCTTGGCCCTTGAGCTTGTCGAGCATCCCCAACGCCTCGCTCTGCGTCACCGGCGCCAGGCCCACAGCGGTATCCTTCATCAGTTCAACGAAGATCCCGCCCAGCCCAACCACAATCAACGGCCCGAACAGCGGATCAACCCGCGCCCCGATCATGATCTCCACACCGGTCGGCACCATTGGCTGCACCAGCACGCCATTGACCCGCGGCGGTGGCGACACCTTCGCTGCATTGTCCATCACTTCCGCATAGGCCGCCCGCACATCGGCTTCGGTCTTGAGGTTCAACCGGATCACCCCGGCTTCGGTCTTATGCGGCAAGTCCGGGCTTTCGATTTTCAGCACCGATGGCAGCCCCATCGAAACCGCCAAAGAAGCGGCCTCATCGGCCGAGGTCGCCAGCTTCTCCTGCACCACCGGAATATCGTAGAGCGCAAAAATCTCCTTCGACTGGCGCTCGGTCAGCGTCCCGGTACCGGCTGCCAGCAATTTCGCAGCCGCCGCCTTGGCCCCCGGCTTGGCCATCGTCACCAGCTTGCGGGCCGGCTCGGCCCGCTTGGCAGCAAGCCAGTGCCAGGCCGCCAGATTGGCCATCGCCCGATCCATCGAGCGCACCACCAGCACGCCGGGTTCGGCGGTAAGCTCCGCCGAGGTCGGCCCCTGCAGCCAGTCGCTGATCCAGGCATGGATGACAGGCTTGCCCGACTCGCGCGCGATCTGCCCCCAGAGCGGCACCCGCAGCACGCCGGCAGCACTCGAATACGGGGCGGGAATCAGGATCGCGCCATAGCTGTCATCGGCCGCCATTGCCCGGGCACAGGCCGGAATGCATTCCGGATCGTTCATCACCTGGGCCGTGACATCGACAGGGTTCACCGTCGAGCCAAATTCCGGGATGCGCGCTTCCAGAATCGCCTGCGTCTCTGGCTTGGCCTGCGGCAGCGGAATGCCATACGCCTCGGCCGCATCGGCCGCCATGATGGCCGCCCCGCCGGATGACGCCAGCACCGCCAGCCCGAACCCTTTGGGGGTTTTCGGCGCCTTGGAGAGGAAATGCGCGGTTTCCATCAGATCGGTATATTCATCGACCAGCACCGCGCCGGCACGGGCGAACGCGGTCCGGTACGCCGCCTGCGATCCGGCGAGTGATCCGGTGTGCGACATCGCCGCCGCCCCGCCGAGTTCACCGACCGCAATCTTGCAAACCGCCACCGGAATGCCTTTGCTGAACGCATATTCGCACGCCTTCATCACCCGCATCGGCTGGGCGGTGCCCTCGAACAGCATGGCAATCGCGCCCACTGCCGGCTCATCGGCGAGATACATGATATAATCGGCCATATCGACATCGACGGAGTTGCCAGATGTCAGCACGTGGCTGATCGGCACGCCGCGTTGCAGCGCCTGTTCCAGCCCGAAGCCCAACGCGCCGGACTGGCTGATGACGCCGATGGCGGTTCCGGGTGCCGGGATCGGCATCTCCGAATACGGCATGAAGCTGATCCGGCTTTGCAGTTCATAGTTCACCGTGCCGATGCAATTCGGCCCGATGATCGGCACGCCCGAGCCTTGCGCGAGTTCGGCCAACTGCGCCTGCAGCGCCGCGTGTTCCGGCTTGCCGGTCTCCGAATAGCCCGACGCGAAAATAATCACCCCGCCGACCTTCGCGGCGATACATTCCCGCATCACCCCTTCCACCGCATCGCGCGCCGTCACGATCACCGCGACATCAACGCTTTCCGGCAGGGCGGTCACGCTCGGGTAGCATTTACGCTCGCCGATTTTCTCGTAGCGCGCGTTCACCAGATAGATGTTTCCGGTGTAGTTCTCCATATTCATCAACACACGCTCGCCAAACGCGCCGGGACGCGCGGAGGCACCGATAATGGCGACGCTTTTCGCGTTCAGCATGCGGGACAACTGGGCATGGGTGTAGAGTGGCCGTTCGGCGGACATGTTGATTGACTCTCCTGGACGTTGCCCGAAGCCTAGCCGCAGATTTCGCGTCCGTCACGGGCCCCCACCACCATCACGGGTATTGGCGTCATGCAAAATCGGGCGGTATGGTGGTTGCAAATCACCGCCGAGGAAGCGACGCCCATGACCGACACAATCCTGACCGAGATCCATGATGGCTATCGGGTGCTGACCATCAACCGGCCCGACAAGATGAACGCGCTTGATCGCGCGACCGTCAACCGGCTCAACGACTGCCTCAAAGAAGCTGAAGCCGATGAAAATTGCCGCGCCCTGGTGATCACCGGGGCCGGCCGTGGTTTCTGCGCCGGCGCCGATCTGTCCGGTCGCAACGATCCCAACCGTCCGCGCAGCGCCGGCAGCACCCTCGAAGACACTTGGAACCCGCTTGCCCGCCGCCTGCACAACCTGCGCATGCCGACCATCGCGGCCGTCAACGGCTTCGCCGCCGGCGCCGGATCATCGATCGCCTTGGGCTGCGACATCGTCATCGCCGGCAAATCTGCCAAGTTCCTGCAGGCTTTCGCCAAGATCGGTCTGGTGCCGGATGCCGGCGGCACCTATCTGCTGCCCAACCTCGCCGGTTCCGCCCGCGCCCGCGGCATGGCGATGCTGGCCGAACCAGTCCCCGCCGAAACCGCGCTCGAATGGGGAATGATCTGGCAAGTGGTCGAAGACGCCGCGTTGATGGACGAAGCCCACAAGCTCGCCGCACGCATGTCGAAAATGCCGACCATGGCGCTGACCATGATCCGCAAGCTGCTCGCCGCTGGTGGCAGTTCGTCGATGGCCGAGGCGCTGGATATGGAACGGGATATGCAGGGCACGGCGAGCGCTTCGCCGGATCATAAAGAAGGCGTGGCGGCGTTCCTTGAAAAAAGAGCGCCAAAGTTCACCGGGAAGGCGCATTAGGAAGGTCTTCTTTTTGTGAACAAAAAGAAGACCCCAGCTTGAACCTCGCCCGCGCCTGCGCCGACCTGATGTGGTCCGAAGACCGCGCCAGCCAGGCACTCGGCATGGTGCTTAAAGATGTCGGCCCCGGCACCGCCCGCATGGCGATGCTGGTGGCCGATCACATGACCAACGGCCACGGCATGTGCCATGGCGGTTTCATCTTCACCCTCGCCGACAGCGCGTTTGCCTTCGCCTGCAACAGCCACAACCAGCGCGCCGTCGCGGCACAAGGCGCGATCAGCTTCCTCGCACCGGCGCAACGCGGTGAAACCCTGGTTGCCGTCGCCGAAGAACGCCAGCGCGCCGGCCGTAGCGGGATTTACGATGTGCGGGTGACCGGCGGTGACGGCCGCATCATCGCCGAGTTTCGCGGCCATTCCCGCACGCTCGGGCAGAAATTTTTTGAGGACCAACCGTGATCCGTAAACTCGATGCCCTCGTCGTCGGCCAAGGCTTCGGCGGCATGTATATGCTGCACCGCGCCCGCGGCATGGGATTGCAAGTGCTGGCGCTCGAAGCCGGCGACGATGTCGGCGGCACCTGGTACTGGAACCGTTACCCAGGCGCCCGCTGCGATGTGATGAGCATCGATTATTGCTATTCGTTCTCCAACGAGATCATGCAGGAATGGACCTGGAAAGAACAATTCGCGCCGCAGCCTGAAATCTGGGCCTATGCAAAATGGGTCGCCGACAAGCTCGATCTGCGCCGCGACATTCAATTCAACACACGGGTTACATCCGCCGCCTTTGACGACGCAAGCCAGCTTTGGCAAGTGCAAACCGACATTGGCGACGTGTTTGAGGTCACCTATCTCATCATGGCCACCGGCCCGCTTTCGATCCCCAAGGGATTGGACGTTCCGGGCCAGGAACACTTTAAGGGCGATATCTACCTGTCCGGCCGCTGGCCGCAACATCCGGTTGATTTCGCCGGCAAGCGCGTCGGCCTGATCGGCACCGGATCAACCGGGGTGCAGATCACCCCGGTTGTCGCCGACCAGGCCGACGCGCTCGTCGTGTTCCAGCGCACGCCAAGCTTTACATTCCCAATGCGGAACCAAAAGCTCGA
Source organism: Asaia bogorensis (assembly GCA_943333505.2). Classification (GTDB taxonomy): domain Bacteria; phylum Pseudomonadota; class Alphaproteobacteria; order Acetobacterales; family Acetobacteraceae; genus CAITOL01. The sequence goes on from CALQTN020000099.1 coordinate 8,026, forward strand.
CGCCGACTATGTCGCGCAAATCAAGCAACACTACCCCGCGCTACGGGCCTTCGCGCGCAACACCGCAACTGGCGGGGTCCGCGCCACCACGAGCCGGCCGGTCTTCAGCGTCCCAGTCGCCGAGCGTGAGCGACTGATGGAGGAGGCCTGGGCGCATAGCGGCCTCGCCTTCATTGGGCTGTTCGCCGACACGCTGATCAATCAGCAGGCCAACGACGTCGTCGCCGATTTCGTGCGTGGCAAAATCCATGATGTCGTCAAGGACCCCGCCATCGCCGAAATCCTGACCCCACGCGGCTATCCGATCTTCGCCCGCCGCCCCTGCCTCGAAACCAATTATTACGAGGCTTTCAATCGCGAAAATGTGACCCTGGTCGATTGCATCAACGAACCGATCCTCGAGATCACCGAGCGCGGTATCCGCACTGGCGCCCGCGTGATTGATCTCGACATCATCATCGCCGCCACCGGCTATGATGCCCTGACCGGCGCAATGCTGGCCGTCGATGTCAAGGGCAAGCACGGCCGTTCCCTGCGCGACAAATGGGCCAATGGCGCGCATTCCCATCTCGGCCTGATGGTTGAGGGATTTCCCAATCTGTTCATGATCGCCGGCGCCAACGGTCCATCCGCGCTGGCCAATTATTTGATCCTCAATGAGCAGAACGCCGACTGGATTTGTGCCTGCATCGACTTCATGCGCTCACACAGCCATCGGACGATTGAGCCCACAGTGGAAGCCGAAGACCGCTACATGGCGCTCCTCAACGCCATCGCCAGCCACACCCTGATGGCCAAGGCCAATACCTGGTACACCGGCGCCAACATCGCCGGAAAGCCGCGCAACTTCCCGCTTTTCGCCGGCGGTCTCAACAAATATCTCGAAATCTGCCGCGACACGGCAGCCGGAGGTTACCAGGGCTTCGAGGTCCAGCCGTGATTGACCTTACCCCCGACCCCGAGACCCTCGACCCGATTGAGCTTGCCTCCCGCGACGAAATCACTGCGGTGCAAACCCGCCGCCTTGCCTGGTCGTTGCGCCATGCCTACGACAACGTGCCGCATTACCGCCGCGCGTTTGATGAGGCCGGCGTCCATCCGGATGATTTTTCCCGGATCGAGGATTTGCGCAAATTCCCCTTCACCAGCAAGGCAGATCTGCGCGACAACTACCCGTTCGGCATGTTCGCCGTCCCACGCAACAAACTCGCCCGCATTCATGCCTCATCCGGCACCACCGGCAAGCCGACAGTGGTCGGCTACACCACCAACGATATTGAAACGTGGGCAAGGCTTGGCGCGCGATCAATCCGTGCCGCCGGCGGCCGGCCGGGTGACATGGTGCATGTCGCGTACGGCTACGGATTATTCACCGGCGGCCTCGGTGCCCATTACGGCGCCGAAAAGCTCGGCTGTTCCGTGGTGCCGATGTCGGGCGGGCAGACCGAAAAGCAGGTGCAGTTGATCACCGACTTCGCCCCCGACGTGATCATGGTAACCCCGAGCTACATGCTCGCCATTCTCGACGAATTTCGCCGCGCCGGCATCGATCCACGCAGTTCCAGCCTCAAACTCGGGATTTTTGGCGCCGAACCCTGGACCAATGCGATGCGCGCAGAAATCGAAGCCGCGTTCGACATGCACGCCGTTGATATTTACGGATTATCGGAAGTCATGGGCCCCGGCGTCGCCCAGGAATGCGTCGAAACCAAAGACGGCTTGCATATCTGGGAAGATCATTTCTTCCCCGAGGTAATCGATCCGCTGACCGGCGCTGTACTGCCCGATGGCTCCGAAGGCGAGTTGGTCTTCACCTCGCTTTCCAAAGAAGCCATGCCGGTGATCCGCTACCGCACCCGCGATCTGACCCGGCTTTTACCCGGCACCGCCCGCAGCATGCGACGGATGACCAAAATCACCGGGCGGTCAGACGACATGATGATCGTGCGTGGGGTGAACGTCTTCCCGACCCAGATCGAGGAGCAGATCCTTCGCATCGCCAATCTGGCCGCGCACTACCAGATCGTGCTGACCCGCGAGGGCCGGATGGATGCGATGGTGGTCCGGGTCGAAACCAGGCTCGGCGTGGCGGTTGAAGATGCCGCCGGCGACGCCGCCCATCTCGCCCACCAAATCAAGCAACTGGTCGGTGTGACGGCCACGATAGAACTGGTCGCCCCGGGCGGGATTGACCGGTCGATGGGCAAGGCAATCCGGGTGCTTGACCGCCGCAACAGGAGCTAGAACATGTCGCCTCCCCTTCGCATTGGCGCCGTTTACGATTTCCGCAACACCCCAAGCTCGGGCATGGACATGCCGAGCCTTTATGCCGCGATCATCGATCAGGTCGCCGGCCTCGACGCGCTCGGCCTCGATCTGGTGTGGTTCACCGAGCATCATTTCCTCGAAGACGGCTATCTGCCTTCATGGATTCCGGTGGCCGCCGCGATGGCGATGCGTACCAAGCACGCGCGGTTTTCCTGCGATGTCTGCCTGCTGCCGTTCAACCATCCGCTGCGCCTGGCCGAGGACCTCGCAGTGCTCGACAATCTCAGTGGCGGGCGGATCGAGATCGGCGTGGGCATGGGCTACGCGCCGCATGAATTCGCCGGCTTCGGCCTGCCAGTGTCACGCCGGGTATCGCTCACCGATGAAGGCATCGCGGTGCTGCGCCATTGTTTCACCGGGGAAAGCTTCAGCTTCACCGGCAAGCGTTACCAGTTCGAAAACGTCCGCATCAGGCCGGGCTATGTCCAGCCAGGTGGCCCGCCGCTCTGGGTTGCCGCAATGTCAGAGGCCGGCGCCCAGCGTGCCGCGCGCTTCGATTGCAATCTGCTGCCGCAAGGCCCGCGCGGGCTGGTGCTCGACCCGTGGCGCGCCACGCTCGCGGCAAGCGGGCGGGATGCGAATAATTACCGCGTCGGCATCATCCGGTCCTGTCTGGTCACCGATGATCGCGAACGCGACTGGCCGGCGGTGCGGGCCGCAGAGCGTTATCGCGGCGAGGTTTATCGCAGCTTCAACCAGAACGAAGGCGCTGGCGGCGTCGCCGAAAACGCCGGCCAGGACCGCATCCCGCAAACCTGGATCATCGGCAATGTCGATCATTGCGTGGCGGAATTGACCAAATTCGTCCGCGAATATGGCATCACCGACCTGGTGACCTGGGCAGTGCCGCCCGGCATGCGACCGGACCAGATGAATGACAGCTTGGAACGTTTCGTGCGCGATGTGGCACCCAGGGTGAAGGCGGCTGTGCTTTAGGGTCTGTTGAGATTGAGGGTTCCGGCGCGGCTTGGAGTGTGATTCAAGCTTTGTATGGAACGCTTTATATTGACTGATGCCCAGTGGGCGAAGATGGAACCGCACTGCCTGGGCAAGCCCACGGACCCAGGACGCAGCGGTGGC
>CALQTN020000100.1 GCA_943333505.2 Asaia bogorensis
CCATGACTTGGGCGGTATCGTCCATCTGCGCGGTCATGGTGCCGACCCTGGCCATCGCAATTGCCGATTCCTGTTCAATCGTATCGGCCATCGCAATCAGTTCTTCGCGCTTGTGCCGGTCGGCGGCGATCCCAGCCGCGGCGGCGGCACTCCGCATCTCAGTCGCCGCATCAGCCGCAATCCGGAAGGAATTCAGCGCGGCTGCCATCTTGCCGATCTCGCCGCGTCCGGTCATGCGCGACAGATCGAAATCGCGATCGTCGCGCGCCAGACGCTCCATCGCGGTAACGATGGCGTGGAGCGCGCGGGTCAACCCGAAGCCGATCACGCCAGCCAGGCTGCACATGGCGAGCAGGGTCACCCCCGCCGCCCACAGCGCTTGCAAGCGGACGGCAGTCCGGGTTTCGGTCAACTGGGCGGTGGCGACATCCCGGATCACCGAAACCCGCTCCCGCCACGCGATCAGTTGCGGTTCCAGGGTTACGTAGAATTTTCCAATCGTTTTGATCTTGTTGGTCAAATCGATTTTGATCACGGCAAGCTTCAGAAAGTCGGCGCGATACTCCGCCATCAATCCCACCAGCCGTTCGGCGGTGCCTTGATCGAGGCGGGAGGCTGGCACGGCCGCAATGAACGCGGCGTAGCTCTTTTCGAATGCGTCGCGATACGCCGCAGTTCCGCGCATCAGAAAGTCTTTTTCATGCCGGCGCAGCATCAACTGCCAGGCCAGCAGTCGGGGTTCATCGAAATCATTCAGCATTGCCTCGGCCGCATGAACGGATTTGCGCAACTTGCCTTGCAGGCCGAGCGACTCGTTGGCACCCGCGTCCTCGGTAAGCGATACAATTTCGTTGAACGAGGTGGCGTAGTCCCGCACCGTCGGGCGGAATAGGTCGGCTTGGTTGGCAACGTCACGCAGCGTGGCGTCGTCACCGCCCTCGGCAGCGGCCTGCAAATCCGCCAGCGCCGCGATCGACGCCGCCATCGCGGTGGTGTGGCTGGTCGTTTCGGCCGGGTTGCCGGTAGCGACAAAGTTCTTTTCCGCCTTATTGGCCACGAGCAAAGCACGATCGAACGTGGCAGCGTGCTCGTAAATCGCGGTCGCGAGCGCGGTCCGGTCGAGCGACTGCGCGGTGATGCGATCGGAGTGGAGAAATAGGCTGGCCAGCACGGCGACGCCGACGAACCCAACCGCAGCCAAAAGCCCGATCTGTACATACAGGCTCACCCGAGACACAAGTCCATCGATCCGCTTCATCGCTACATCCCCTTCCCCCCGACACATGCAGGGCGGCGCATATGGCGCGCGACTGGCGAAGATTTGGTAAATTTCGCCGTAATTGCCCAGCTAGGAGGTACAAAAGCTTCTCAATCACAGCTAAGTATCGAAAAAAATGGTTTCCACCGCGTCGGCGCCAGAGTTTTAGAGCGCGATGACCGTAGGTGGAATCACACGAAGATCTGGCCACGCGACCGAACAAAGAGTAAACCGTGATCCGCTGAGGTGGAAGCAGCAGACACATGTTAGAGTCTTGTTTTCACGATCATCTTTATCCGTCCCAGCGCAGCTGATTGAACGCATGATGATCTGCCTCGGGAGAATCTGGGCAGTCACGTCCCGCTGGCTGGGCACGAAACGACCAAACCCTTCTCTGTCAAAACCCGCAACCGCCCCGCGATCACGCCATCACGCACCCCAACCACCCGCGCCCCGCGCAGCACCAGCCCGGCCTTGTGCCGGGCCGAGGCCATTACCGTATCAAAGGCAAGTTCGGCCACCAGCCCAGGTGCGACTTCCAGCACAGGTCCGAACCTGGCAATCGTATTGTCGGCAATCCAGGCGTCGAACCGCAAGCGATCAACCGCCGAGGCGACGGTGATCTTGGCGATCGGCACCAGCGTCATGGCATCGGACCAGACCGCGAAGCTGTATTGCCGCGCGAGCCCGATACGCACCGCTTGCGCATAGACCAGCATGGCATCAATCCGCCCGGCACCGGTGCCAACATCGGGCGGGACGGCGAAGAGATCGGGCTGCGGGCGGAGCCGGCCGGTGAGAAGCAGCAGCAACACATGCCGGGTGGGACCGTCGCAGGCATCCAGCCATCCGGCGATCAGGCTCGGCAAATCGGGCTTGGCGGTGCTGGCGAGGCCGGCAATGATCTCCGCAACCGTCGGGGCTTTGGCATTGTCGGCTTGGGCGGGCCACAGCAGCGCCAGGGTTTCGGTGTAGTCGCCGAGAAATTCCAGCGACGCGGCAAACAGCACCGGATCGGTCCGGCTTGCGGCAAGCTCGCGCAGCACACCAATCCCAACCCCGCGCAGCTTGCGGGTGCCGTCCAACAGCGCCAGTGCCGCCGACGACACATCGACGCGGTGGCGCGCCAGGATCGCCTGACGATGACCCAGAGTTGGGCAATGGCGCAGCCGGAACAACAGGCGGGCAAGCGCGATCATCCGAGATCCTGATAGCTGACCAGGCGCAGCGCACGACCCTTGACCCCGCATGTGCCGAGGGCATGGATCAACGCCGCCTCCCTGCCATGGGTGACCCAGACCTCAGGCGCTCCCACCTCCGCAATCGTTTGCAACAGCCCATTCCAATCCGCATGATCAGAAATCGCCAAAGGCAGTTCGGCGCCGGATTGAAGGGCACGCTTGCCGCCCAGCATCCAGCCCGAGGCGAGGCAGGCGACCGGATCGGTGAGCCGTCCGGCCCAGTCAGCGCCCTGGATGTTGGGCGGTGCAAGCACAATCGCCCCGGCCAACTCGGCCACCGAAGCCGTTTCAAGCGGGTGCAGCACCCCAAGACCGATGCCGAAATCCTGATAGATCGCTGACATCGCCATCAGCGCACGCTGCAGATAGATCGGCCCATCCCAACCCGCATCGCGCAGCAGACAGATCAGCCGCTGGGTCTTACCGAGCGAATAGCAGCCAATGACATGGGTGCGGCCAGGGAACAGCGCGCGGCTTTCGGTGAATTTGGCAATTTCAGCGGCCGGATCGGGCATGCGGAAAATCGGCAGCCCAAAGGTCGCCTCGGTGATGAATAGATCGCAGGCAATGGGTACGAACCCCGCGCAACTCCGATCGGGCTGGCGCTTATAATCACCGCTGACCACCACGCGCTGGCCGCGATACTCGATCGCCACCTGGCCACTTCCGAGCACGTGGCCGGCCGGCTGCAGCCAGACGGTCACGTCGCCAAGCCGCAATGCCTGCCCCCAGTTCAGGGTTTGATAGGCCGTGCGTCCCTTGCCGAGCCGGGCCTGCATCAGGGCGGCGGTTTCCGGCCGGGTCAGCACCGCGGCATGGCCCGCGCGGGCATGGTCGGAGTGGGCATGGGTGATGATAGCGCGGTCAACCGCGCGGACCGGATCGATAAAGAACCCACCAGGGTCGCAATAGAGCCCCTCGGGGCGCGGACGAAGCCAAGTGTCGGGATGCGCCATAGGGCATATTGGGCCGATAACCGCCGCGCTCGCCAGTCATCTGGTGAAATGCTATAGTTGGGACATAATAACAGGAACGGACACGACCATGCCGAGCGCTTTTTTCCTTGTGTGGGTTTTGTTGCTGGTGCTGATCGTGGTCACCATGTTCGCGGGCGTGAAGACCGTGCCGCAGGGCCAGGTCTGGACGGTGGAACGCTTCGGCGCGTACACGCGCGAGCTGCAACCTGGAATGAGCTTCCTGCTGCCGTTCATCGATCGGGTCGGCCGGCGCATCAACGTGCAGGAAACCGTGCTCGACATCCCCGAGCAAAGCGTCATCACCGGCGACAACGCGACCGTCGCGGTTGATGGCGTCATCTACTACCGCATCCTCGAAGCGTCCAAGGCCGCCTATCAGGTCGCCAATCTGAACCAGGCGCTATCGACGCTGGCGATGACCAACATCCGCGCGGTGATCGGCGAAATGGCGCTTGATGCCGCCTTGTCGTCGCGCGAACGGATCAACTCGCAACTCCTGACGGTCATCGATGGCGCGACAACGCCGTGGGGCGTGAAGGTTCACCGGGTGGAAATCCGCCGCATCGAGCCACCGGAAAACCTCATCAAGGCGATGAATTTGCAGATGACCGCCGAGCGTGAGCGGCGGGCGTTGGTGACCAAGGCGGACGGCGAACGCGAAGCCGCGATCGCGCGGGCCGAGGGCGCCAAGCAGAGCCTGATCCTGGCCGCCGAGGGCCGCCAGCAGGCTGCCAATCGCGATGCCGAGGCCCGCGAACGGCTGGCAACCGCGGAAGCGATGGCAACCAACGTTGTCGCCCAGGCGGCGCGCGATGGCGGGGAAGCGGCGTTGCGCTACTTCATCGCCCAGGAATACGTCAAAGCCTTTGGCGCGATGGCGGCATCGCCCTCGAGCCGGCTGGTTGTCGTGCCGATGGAAGCCAGCGCCATGGCAGGCGGCATTGCCCAGGCGATGGAGTTGCTGCGGGCACCGCCAACTGCGGGCATTGCCACATCGGTGCCGCGCACATGACAGCACCGGTGATCTGGCTGGTGGCTGGGATGGCGCTGCTGGTCGCCGAGGTGTTGATCCCGGGCGTGTTCATGATGTGGCTGGGGATTGCCGCACTTGGCACCGGGGCGCTGCTGCAGTGGCAGGACATGGCGTTCGCCTGGCAGGTGCTTGCCTTCGCGCTGCTGGCGGCCATCGCGCTCGGCATCGGGGTGCGCATCCGGCCTGCCCGCCGCCAGGCGAGCTTGAACACCCAGGAAGCCGGCCTGCTCAATCGCAGCGCGCGGGTGATCGCTGCCGGCACCCATGACATCCGGGTGCGGGTTGGCGATACGGACTGGACGGCCCGGCTCGCACGCGGGGTGCCGCCAGCGACGGTCGGGGAGGAGTTGAGGGTCGTCGGGGTTGACGGTACAACGCTGATCGTCGGCTAGGCAGTCATGCGCGGTATTGCAGCTGTTGTGCTCGGCTTGCTGTGCGCATGGCTTACGCCGCCGGCCCATGGCCAACTCAGCCGGCAAGTGGTGGAACTGGTCGATGGGCCGGACGGCGTTCCGCGGCGGGTGCTGTTCCTGCTGCCTAACCGACCGGTGGGCGCGGTGCTGCTATTCCCAGGGGGCAACGGGGTGGTCGGGATCGGTGTCGCCGGTTTCATCAACCGCGACGATAATTTCCTGGTCCGCAGCCGCGATTTGTGGCGATCTGAGACCTTTGCCGTCGCACTGCCCGATGTGGCCGCCAATGTGTCGCTGCTGGGCCACCGCAGCGAGCCGGAATTCGCCGAAATCCAGGCCGGAATTCTCGCCCGCCTGCGGGTGCTGGCCGGCGCGGTGCCGATATTTCTGGTTGGCACCAGCCAAGGGTCGATCGGTGCGATGAACCTCGCCGCCAGCCTGCCGCCGGGGCGGATCGCCGGATTGGTGCTCACCAGCACTGTGACGCGTGTCAGCGGGGCTGGTGAGACGATTTTCGACGCCCATCCTGAGAAAGTTCTGGTGCCCACGCTAATTGTCAATCATGACGCCGATAACTGCCGGATCGCGCCACCCGGCGATGCCGCGAAAATCGTCGCAGCCCTGACCGGCGCTGCGCGCAAGGATATCCTGGTGATTTCCGCCCAATCACCGCACCGGGATGGGCCGTGCAGCCCGTTTGGTCCGCATGGCTTTCTCAACATCGAAGGGTCGACAGTGCGGCGCATCACCGGCTGGATGCGGCAGGTCGCGCCATGACATCTGGCCCGCAAGCCAAGTAGCGACTCGATTTGTAGCGAATCGCACGCGGGATCGATTTAGGCGATTGCAGGCGCATTCACGACGAGGTAGTTGAAGGCTTCAGCAGCTTTCCATCGCAGGAGGCGCTTGTGGCGCTTCACCGTCCTCGTCGAATTTTTCGTTCAGAATCAAGTCGTTTTGGAGAATACTTCACAGGCCGCCTCGTAGCCGCCGGGCTTGGCCTGGCAAGCTTCGCGGCGATGTTGATGGTTGCCCTGCCGGCGGACCTGTTCGGCCGCGCGAGCGGCATTGCCACGACGATTTCTGCCGAGTCGCCGCAGGTCGTGGTGATCGACGGCAACACACTCCGCCTGCGCGATACGCTGATCCGACTGCAAGGCATCACCGCACCGATGCGCGGGAGGCCCTGCCAAGACGCGGCTGGTCAGCAATTCGATTGCGGCGAAGCGGCGAGCCGCGCGCTCGCCAATCTGGTGCGCGGTCGGGCGGTGTCCTGCCAGATCGATGGCCGCGACCGCCGCGGCTTCGCCCAGGCACAATGCGACGCGGGTGGACTTGACCTCGGGCAGGCGATGGTGTCGACCGGATGGGCGGCCGCAAGTCCGGCCGCAGGCGCCTTGGTGACGGCGGAATCGCAAGCCAGGCAACGCGGGCTCGGGCTTTGGCAGCCGACCGAACCCAGCAAACCCTGACCGACGCGCATAATGCTGCACACGCGAAGGTTGCGCCCGACGACACTCCGCCGTAGGTTTTGTCCCAAGTCGAGGCACGCGCCGCTATCGCACGGCCCGCATCACGCGGGGCATGCCATAGCGGGGCGACGTTTTGGCAACCTTATGTGGATTTTAATAGCAACAGGGTCGGCGCCCGCAGGCGTCGTCGGATAAAGGGAAGCATCATGAGCGGCACGGGACATACAGGCGGTGGCACCGTCACCATCAGCCTCGACGGGACAAACAAGTCGATCAAAATACCGCTGATTTCCGGCACCGTCGGGCCGGATGTGCTTGATATCCGTAAGCTTTACAACGAGCTGGGGATTTTCACCTACGACCCCGGCTACGGTGGCACCGCGTCTTGCGACAGCCGGATCACCTATATCGATGGTGATGAAGGCATCCTGCTGCATCGTGGCTACCCGATCCAGCAACTCGCGGAAAAGTCGAGCTTTCTCGAAGTCGCCCATCTGCTGCTGAACGGCGAGCTGCCCAATGCGGCGGAGAAGAAAGAGTTCGAAGACGGCGTCATGAAGCACACCATGCTGCATGAGCAACTGCGCCGATTCTATGATGGTTTCCGTCGGGACGCACATCCGATGGCGATCATGTGCGGCGTGGTCGGCGCGCTGAGCGCATTCTACCATGACAGCCTGGATATCAACGACGCCGAACATCGCCGCATCTCGGCCTTCCGGCTGATCGCCAAAGTGCCGACCATTGCGGCCTGGGCCTATAAATACTCCATCGGCCAGCCGTTCATGTATCCGCGCAATGATCTCGGCTACGCTGAAAACTTCCTTTATATGATGAACGCCGTGCCGGCCGAGCCGTACCATGTGAACCCGGTGCTGGCCCGCGCGATGGACCTGATCTTCATCCTGCATGCGGATCACGAACAGAACGCATCGACCGCCACCGTCCGCCTGTCGGGCTCGACCGGCGCCAATCCGTTTGCCTGTATCGCGGCCGGCATTGCCAGCCTGTGGGGCCCGGCCCATGGCGGCGCCAATGAAGCGGTGCTGAAAATGCTCGCCGAAATTGGCACGGTCGAAAACGTGAAGCCCTTCCTCGAAATGGTGAAGGACAAGAACAACCACGCCCGTCTGATGGGCTTCGGACATCGCGTCTACAAGAACTTCGACCCACGCGCCGTCATCATGCAGGCAACCTGCCACGCCGTGCTGAAAGAACTCGGCATCAAGGGCGATCCGATGCTCGATCTGGCCATTGAGCTGGAAAAGATCGCCCTCAGCGATCCCTACTTCGTCGAACGCAAACTTTACCCGAACGTCGATTTCTATTCGGGCATCATCCTCAAGGCGATGGGCTTCCCAACCAGCATGTTCACCGTGCTGTTTGCCGTCGCCCGCACCACCGGCTGGATCAGCCAGTGGAAAGAACTGATCGAAGACCCCAGCCAACGCATCGGGCGCCCGCGGCAGGTGTATACCGGCGCCACATCGCGCGACTACGTGCCGTTGGCGGGGCGGTAAGGCCGCATGGCGAGGGGCTCCGCCCCGGACCGCGGCCGTTAAGAGTAGCCGGGACGCATGAACGGGGGCTGAGCTGCTGGTTATAACCAGTCGCTCAGCCCCCTCTTGCTTTAGTCCCGACTTTCTTCCTTCGGGTTTGGCGTCCAGGGAGCGCCCGAGCGCTTTCGTCCCATGAATGTCCATGGCGTATTTCTGCCCAATTTCAGGCACATACCATCCTCGGCAAAAGGACGCATCGATGAATTGGGCAGGACGCAGGGTTTTGGTCACAGGCGGCGCCGGATTTCTTGGCGCCAATCTTTGCCATGCGCTGGCCGCGCGCGGTGCCAAGGTGACTGCATTGGATGGGTTCCTGTTTGGCGGTGGCGCCAATCCGGCCAATCTTGAAGGCGCGGACGTCGACCTCGTGCACGCCGATATTCGTGACTATGACCTGCGCAATCTGTGTGAGGGGCGTGAGGTCATTTTCAACCTCGCAGCGCAGACCAGCCATATGGGCGGCCAGCGCGATCCCTTGGCAGATATTGCGGTCAACGCGGTGGCCCAGGTGCGGCTGATCGCCGCCGCACGGGAAGCAGCGCCCGATGCGGTGGTCGTGCATGCCTCGACCCGACAATTTTATGGCACGCCGGATTATCTCCCAGTCGATGAACGCCATCCGGTGCGACCGCCCGACGCCAACGGCGTATCCAAGTTCGCCGGCGAGCAGTATTGGATGATTGAGAACCGCACGGTGGGCCGGCCGGTGGTGTCGCTCCGGCTGACCAATTGCTACGGGCCGCGCTTACGCATTCGCGATGCGCGGCAAACATTTCTCGGCATCTGGATCAAATGCGTGCTGGAGGGACGTCCGTTCGAGGTATGGGGCGGCGATCAGTTGCGCGACATGGCATATGTTGACGATGTGACCGAAGCGTTTTTGCTGGCGGCAAGCACGCCGGCGTGTTTCGGGCAGACTTACAACATTGGCGGCCCGCCGCCGGCGTCGTTGCGCGAGATCGCCGAGATCACCTGCCGGGTCGCCGGACCGGGCGCCCATTTCACCACACGCGAATTTCCGGCTGACCGTAAGTCGATCGACATTGGCAGCTACCACGCCGATGATCGGGCGTTTCGTGGCGCCACTGGCTGGGCACCTCAGGTCGGGCTCGAAGACGGGATCGCCCGCTCACTGGATTGGTACCGCACCCGGCTTGCCGCTTATTTGTGAAAGGTTTCGCCCGATGATCCCGCAAGCCAATCCCGGCGCTGGCTACCGCGCGCTCAAGCCTGAAATCGATGCAGCGGTCGCCCGCGCGCTGAATTCTGGCTGGTATATTCTCGGCGCCGAAGGTCGCGCGTTCGAGGCTGAGTTTGCGGCCTGGCTCGGCGCGGGGCACGCGGTTGGCTGTGCCAACGGCACAGATGCGCTTTGCCTGGCGTTGCGCGCGCTAGGCATTGGGCCGGGCAGCACGGTGGCGACGGTATCGCATACTGCGGTTGCGACGGTTGCAGCGATTGAGATGGTTGGCGCGACTCCGCTGCTGATCGACATTGACCCGGTCCACTACACGATCGACCCGGTCGAGCTTGGCGAAATGCTTGCCCATCCACCTGTCGGCCTGCCGCCCATCCGGGCGGTAATTGCGGTGCATCTCTATGGGCAGGCTGCCGATCTTGACGTGCTTCTGCCGCTTTGCGCCCGGCACGGCGTCGCCCTGATCGAGGATTGCGCCCAGGCCCATGGTGCGAGCCTGCATGGCAAACGGCTCGGGACGATGGGGGCGATCGGTACGTTCAGCCTCTATCCAACCAAGAATCTCGGCGCGCTGGGCGATGGCGGGATTGTTGCAACCAACAGCCAGCATCACGCGACCGAGATGGCGGCGCTGCGCCAATATGGCTGGCGGCAACATTATATTTCCGACCTTGCCGGAGTGAATTCGCGCCTGGACGAAATACAGGCGGCGATCTTGCGGGTGAAGCTGCCGCATCTTGATGCCGGCAACGGGCGTCGTCAGGCCATTGCGGCGGCCTTCGACGCCGCCCTGCCCGCTTTGGCCCCGGCGCGGCGTGCTGGCGGCACCCATGTGTTTCACCAATATGTGCTGCGGCTGTCCAACCGCGCCGATGTGCAGGCCAAATTGCGCGAGGCCGGCATTGGCAGTGGTGTCCATTACCCGCAGCCGGTGCACCTGCAGCCGGCTTATAAGGGGCGCGTAGCGCTGGGTCCGGCGGGATGTCGGGCCAGCGAGACCGCCGCGTCTGAGGTGCTGAGCCTGCCAATTTACCCGGAGCTTACCGATGCCGAGGTCGCCACGATCTGCGCCGCGCTGAAGACGCTTTAGCGATGTCCTGGGAACCGCCATCGACCCTCGAAGAACAAATCCGGGGATGGATTGTGCCGCCGCGCTGGCATATTCGCTATGAAACCGCCCGCGCCCTGCGCCGGGGCGAACGCGAGTTGGCTTTCCTGCCCTTTCTGGTGCCGGCCGGATCGGTCGCGATCGATGCCGGGGCCAATAAGGGCGTGTGGTCCGAAGTGCTGCGCCGGCGTTGCAGAACGGTCCACGCCTTTGAACCTAATCCGAAGATTTTCCGCATTCTGGCGCGCGGCGCGGGTCCGGGCGTCGAGGTTCATAAAGTGGCGCTGTCAGACCACACCGGCACCGCCGAACTCCGGGTGCCGCGCAATCAGGGCGGCAACTACTCCAACCAGGGTGCCTCGCTCAGCACCGTTAAGGTTGGCGACGGCGCTTACGGCAGCGTGATGATCAACGCACGCCGGCTCGATGACTACGGTTTCGATAATGTCGGGTTCATCAAGATCGACGTTGAAGGCTTCGAACTCGCGGTGCTCGCCGGGGCTGGGGCGACCTTGGCGCGCTGCCGGCCCAATCTGGTGGTCGAAATCGAGGAAAAACACGCCAAGCTGCCGATCGCAGACATGCTGGCGACGATCTGCGCCCATGGCTACGAAGCTTTTGCGCTGGTTGGCGGCGTGTTGCGGCGTGTGGCGGGCCTTGACCTGGTGGCCCATCACACCGCGCCGGCGCGACGCGAAGATTATGTTTTCAACTGGATATTCTTACCGCTGGCCAATTGAAGCGGTAAAGTGAAGCTGAACACCGACCCGACGCCGACAGTGCTTTGCACCACCATCTCCCCGCCCATCAAATTCACAGGATGCGTGCGATGGTCAATCCCATCCCAATCGATTGCCGAGATCGCGTTTGATGGCGATATTTTTTGCCTGCGCCGTGCTCGACAGCATGGCGACGACGTCTTCAGTCAGTACCCGCAAATCGAAGACCTGCTCATCGAGCACCATCCGTCCAGCCTCGATCTGCGAGAAATCCAGAATGCCCGAAATCAGGTCGAGCAGAAAAGTTCCCGACCGATGGGCAACCTGGACATAATCGGCCGCCAATTTCGGCATGGTTTCGTTGGTGAGCAAGTTGAGCA
>CALQTN020000101.1 GCA_943333505.2 Asaia bogorensis
CTGGCCGGGAATAATAGCCAGACCACCGTCGGCGATAACTCGGTGGTGCTGATATCCGGGGTCGGCAATCTTGTCGGGGCCGGCGCCAACAACACGATCGCCATTTCCGGAATATTCAACAGTATATATTCCGGTGCGAATACATTGGCCCTCGACTTCGGCGATTCCAATAACATCGCCGCCGGTGTGACCTCCGCGATCACCAACATAGGCAGCAACGGCACCGACTCTGCCGGAATTGGATCAACCTTTCTTGTCGCCGGGTCGTCGAACGTGTTTCTGGTCCATCCATCATCCGCCTATGTCATGGGCAGCGCCGGCATCGACACGCTCAAGGGCACCATTGCCGATTTTTCCGGCGATCTCATCAACGGCCTCTCCAGCGGCATGCATATCAATGTCATCGATTTGATCCCGTCCGGTGTGTTGGCCAGCTTTGCCGGTTCGGCGTCGGGCGGTGTTCTCACCCTCGCCAGCGACAGCCAGTCTTTCGCGGTATCGACGTACGGCGCGATCAATCCGGGCCTGCTGTATGTTTCCAACGACGGCAACAACGGCACATTGCTAACCTACGGATAATGCATGGTGTGATCGGTATCAGGCACGCCCTGATGCCGCGACCCAGGTCGAAGGTCGTTGTTCCTCGTTTTCGGAACAGCTCAGGATCTCCTAAAAAATTAGTTTTTATAAAAAACGAAAAAAGACATCCGCTCTGTTGCCGTTGGCTCGGGACCGCAGCGCAGTCCCAAGCTAACGGCAACAAAGTAGCAAAAAGTTTTTTTTGGTTCTTTTTGTTCACAAAAAGAACACGCTTCCCTTCCCCCCCTAGCCGGGGCGCTGTCGGAGCGCGTAGGGTTGACCCGGTGCCAGCGTTGCGCCATGGGCTGTCCCAGTTTGGATGTTGCATCATGCCACAGTATAACAGCCGTTCCGCAATCCGCTGCGCGATGATACTGGTCGTTGCTCTGCTCGCGAGCCATCCTTCACAGGCCATCGTGTTCCAGGATGCGTCGGCCCAGTCCGCCGGGCTCGGCGCCGGGCAGAGCTTCCTGAACGGTGAGGCAGCACTGATCGTCTCGCTGAGCAACGCCACCACCGGGGGCTGCACCGGAAGCCTGGTCGCGGGCGGGCGCTACGTTCTGACGGCCGCGCATTGCCTGACGGGGGCTACGGCCACGCTGTCGGCCACCAGCATCGCCCTCAACTTCGCCAATGTCGGCTTGAACCTGACGGCGGTGGAATATTTCATCGATCCGACATGGACCGGCAATCTCTTCGATGGCGGCGACCTCGCCTTGATCAAGCTTGCGGCACAGGTCACCACGATCACCGGCTACGCGCTCAACACCTCGAACAGCCAGGTCGGCGCAACCGTGGTGATGGCCGGCTACGGCAACACGGGCGTGGGTGCGACCGGCTATGTCGGTGGCAGCTTCGGGGTGCTGCGCTACGGCCGCAACGTCTATGATGGCACCTACACCGAGGTACCCTCAGTCTACGCCTCCGATTTCGACAAATTCGGCACATCAGCCTTTAACGCGTTCGGCGGCGGCGCGGTCGGTGCGACTGAGGTGCTTGTCGCCCCCGGTGATTCGGGCGGTGGGTCCTTGCTTCAGGTTGGCAGCGCCTGGGAACTTGTCGGCGTGCATGATTTCATCGCGTGCACCACAAGCAACTGCACGCCCAACAGCAGCTTCGGACAGATCGCCGGCGATAGCTCGGTCTATGCCAATCGGGCGTGGCTGTTGTCGGTGCTCAACGTGCCCGAGCCCGGCTCCGCGCCGCTCACCGCGGTGGCCCTGGTGGGTCTGGCGGTCGCAGTCAGGCGGCGACGCGTGAGATAAGCAAGCCCTCTGCTCTGCTACCGTCGGCTCGGGACCTAACCGCAGTCCCAAGCCAACGGCAACACAGGCGCAAAAAGGTCTTTTTGTTCACAAAAAGAACGCGCTTCCCGTCTTCTACCCGACCAGAACCGCCTTCCCAATCACCTCGCGATTAATCACCGCCATAAGGGCCTGTTCCGCCTCCACCAACGGAAACCGGTGCGAGATCCGTGGCCGCAGCTTGCCCTCACCAGCCAATTTCAGCAGCGCCTTGATATTGGCCGCCGCCAGTTCCGGCTGGAAGTCCTGCACCCCGCCGACGCGCACCCCGATGGCTTCTGCGCCCTTGATCAGCAGATGGTTGGTTTTCGCCAAAGCCGGCCCGCCGCCCAGGAAGCCCAGGATCAGCAGCCGCGCACCCCAGTTGAGGCAGCGCATGCTTTCGTCGAACACGGTTGATCCGATCGGGTCATAAACGATATCGACACCCTTGCCGCCGGTCAGCGCCTTGACCTCGTCGCGGAAGCCCTTGGTGTAGTCAATCACGTGATCGGCACCTTCTTCCAGGCAGGCCGCGCGCTTGGCCTCGGTGCCGGCGGTGGCGATCACCCGGGCGCCGAACAGCTTGGCGACCTGGATCGCCGCGATGCCGATGCCGCCGGCCGCGCCATGGATCAGCACCCATTCGCCAGCCTTCAAACGGCCCTTTTGCAGCAGCGCGTGGTAGGCGGTGTGGTAGGCGCTTTTGAAAACGGCGGCTTCTTCCATCGAGAATCCGGCGGGTATTGGGTCGCACCCATCCACAGCGCAATTGGCCAGGGTGCAGAACGATCCCGGCTTTGGCCGGCAGATCACCTTGTCGCCAACCGCAAAGCCAGTGACATCCGGCCCGAGTGCCACCACCGTGCCAGCAGCCTCCCCACCGGGGATGAAGGGCGGCTCCGGCCGGGTCTGGTAGGTCCCAGCAAGCATCAGCACATCGACCATCTGCACGCCACGGGCTTCGAGCCGCACCTGGACTTCACCCGCACCCGGCGGCGCCGGATCGGGCAGTTCCCGCACCCGCAACACATCCGGTCCACCAAACGCTTCACACACCACTGCCAGCATCTTTATTCCCCCCTAGGTTGAACCGCCATGCTGCGAGTTCTATGCTTGTCCCCTATCCCAATCCTGCAAGGAAGACCATGTCGCTCGATCCTGCGGCGGTACGCCGCATCGCCAAACTCGCCCGCCTCAGGGTCGCCGACGACACCTTGCCGCAACTGGCTGGGGAGCTGAATGCGATCCTGGGCTGGATTGAGCAGTTGAATGAGGTTGATATCGACGGCGTGACGCCGCTGACCGGTGCCGCGCAGATGACGCTCGCCTGGCGTGCGGATGTGGTCAATGACGGCGGCGATGCCGAACGGGTGCTGTCCAACGCGCCAGATCGGGAAGGTCCGTTTTACGCGGTGCCGAAAGTGGTTGAATAACATGATCTCCGATTTCACCCTGGCGTCCGCCCGCGCTGCGTTGCGCGCCCGCACCGTCTCATCGACCGAACTCACCCAGCATTTCCTCGGCGCGATCGGTGCGCTGAACCCGCAACTGAATGCGTTTATCACCGTCACCGCTGATCGCGCTTTGGCACAGGCGGCGGCGGCCGACACCGCACTCGCCGCGGGCGATCACGGCGCGTTGACTGGCATCCCGCTCGCCATCAAGGACCTGTTCTGCACCAGCGGCGTGCGCACCACCGCCGGCAGCCGCATCCTGTCGCCGTTCGTGCCGCCGTATGAAAGCACCGTCACCGCCAATTTGCTGCGCGATGGGGCAGTGTTCCTCGGCAAGGCCAACATGGACGAATTTGCCATGGGATCATCCAACGCGACCTCGGCCTATGGCCCGGTGATCAACCCGTGGAGCCGCATTGGCGATAACCGACCCTTGGTGCCTGGCGGATCATCCGGTGGCTCGGCCGCAGCCGTCGCCGCCGGCATGGCGCTCGGCGCGACGGCGACTGATACCGGTGGCTCAATCCGCCAGCCCGCCAGTTTCTGCGGCATTGCCGGCATCAAGCCGACCTATGGGCGGTGTTCACGCTGGGGTGTGGTGGCGTTTGCCTCCTCGCTCGATCAGGCCGGCCCGGTGGCCCGCAATGTCGAGGACTGCGCCATCCTGCTCGGCTCGATGGCCGGTTACGACCCGAAGGATTCCACCTCCGCCAACATCGCCGTCCCCGATTTCGCCGCCGCCTGCCGCCGTGGCGTGAAAGGGTTGCGCATCGGCGTCCCGCGCGAATACCGATCGGACGACATGCCGCCGGAAATTGAGGCGATCTGGCAACAAGGCCTCGGCTGGCTCCGTGATGCCGGCGCTGAAATCGTCGATGTCTCCTTGCCGCACACCAAATACGGCCTGGCAACCTACTACATCGTCGCCCCCGCCGAGGCATCGTCCAACCTTGCCCGCTACGATGGTGTGCGGTTCGGCGCCCGCAGCGATGGCGCAGACCTCACCGCGCTTTACGAAAACACCCGTGCTGACGGGTTTGGCGCGGAAGTGCAACGTCGTATCATGATCGGGACCTATGTACTTTCGGCGGGCTATTACGATGCCTATTACATCCGCGCCCAGAAAATCCGCAGCCTGATCCTGAAGGATTTCACCGACGTGTTTGCGCGTGTCGATGCGCTGGTCACCCCGACCGCGCCGTCGGCAGCGTTCGGTCTCGGCGACCGGCTCGACGACCCGATCAAGATGTATTTCAACGACGTCTTCACTGTACCAGCCAACATGGCCGGCATCCCCGGCATGTCGGTCCCGGCTGGGCTCGACGCGCAAGGCCTGCCGCTCGGCTTGCAGGTGCTCGGCCGCCCGTTCGACGAAGAAACCGTTTTCGCCGTCGCCCAGGCGATCGAGGATGCCGCCGGCTTTGTCGCCCGGCCATCCGTGCGGGCAGGGGGCTAGGCCATGGCATACACAATCGAAGGCAACACAGGGACGTGGGAAGTCGTGGTCGGCCTCGAAGTCCACGCCCAGGTGATCAGCAACGCGAAACTGTTCTCAGGTGCTGCCACCGCGTTCGGGGCAGCACCCAATAGCCAGGTCAGTCTGGTCGATGCGGCCTTCCCCGGCATGTTGCCGGTGCTGAACGGCGAATGCGTGGCCCAGGCGGTGCGCACCGGGCTTGGCCTGAACGCCGAAATCCATCTGCACAGCCGTTTCGATCGCAAGAATTATTTCTATGCCGATCTGCCGTCCGGCTACCAGATCAGCCAGTTCGAGCACCCGATCGTCGGCAAGGGGGTCATCGAGATCGAACTCGCCGATGGCAGCACCCGCCAGATCGGGGTAACACGCCTCCATCTCGAACAGGATGCCGGAAAGTCGTTACACGACCAGCACCCGACCAAGACCTTCGTCGATCTCAACCGATCGGGCGTCGCGCTGATGGAAATCGTCAGCGAACCCGATATCCGCAGCCCGGAAGAAGCCGGCGCCTATGTCCGCAAACTGCGCTCGATCCTGCGCTATCTCGGCACCTGCGACGGCAACATGGAAGAAGGATCGTTACGCGCAGACGTGAATGTGTCGGTCCGCAAAGCCGGCGAGCCTTATCGGACGCGCTGCGAAATCAAGAACGTGAACTCGATCCGTTTTGTGATGCAGGCGGTCGAAGCGGAAGCCCTGCGCCAGATCAAGGTCTGGGAAGATGGCGGCGAGGTGGTGCAGGAAACCCGCCTGTTCGACAGCGCCCGCGGCACCACGCGGCCGATGCGCAGCAAGGAAGATGCCCATGATTACAGGTATTTTCCCGATCCGGATCTGCTGCCTTTGGTGCTCGACCCGGTCTGGGTAGAAACGCTGCGCGCTGACTTGCCCGAACTGCCAGACGCCAAAAGGGCGCGCTTCATCAGCGATTTCGGCCTGTCGCCCTATGATGCCGGGGTGCTGGTGGCGGAACAATCAACTGCCAGCTATTTCGAAACCGTAGCAGCCGGGCGCGATGCCAAGCTCGCTGCCAACTGGGTCACCGGCGATCTGTTCGGCGCGCTGAACCGCAAGTCGCTACCGATCGAAGCAAGTCCTGTCACCGCTGCCGGCCTCGGCGCCTTGCTCGACCTGATCGGTGACAAAACCATCAACGGCAAGATTGCCAAGCAGGTCTTCGACGAAATGGTCGAAACCGGCGCAGCACCCGACGCGATTGTCGAGGCCCGCGGCTTGCGGCAGGTCGTCGATACCTCGGCAATCGATGCCGCCGTCGATGCCGTGATCGCCGCCAACCCCGACAAGGCCGCCGAATACCGCGCCGGCAAAGACAAACTCTTCGGCTTCTTCGTTGGCCAGGTGATGAAAGCAATGGCCGGCAAGGGCAACCCAGCGCTGGTGAATGACGCGGTGAAAAGCAAACTCGGGTGAGGGCGCTCGCCTTTGTGCTTTTGCTAGCCTGGCCCGCTGCCGCCCAGCCGGTTTCGGTGCTGACCTATCATCGTTTCGACAAACACTTCGCCGGTGCTGCAACCGTCGTGCAAACCAGTGTCTTCATCGCGCAGATGGAATGGTTGCGCACCCATGACATCGCCGTGGTGCGCCTGTCGGCCATCGTCGCGGCCCTGACCGGCGGCGCGGCGGTGCCGGAAAAATCCGTCGCCATCGCCGCCGACGATGGTTGGCGCAGCGTCTATACCGAGATGTTTCCGGTCATCCGCAGGCTTGGCTACCCGATCACGTTGTTCATCAATCCCCCCGCGATCGGGCAGGGCGGCGCTTACCTCAGCTGGGCGCAGATTGACGACATGCGCGCCTCCGGTCTGGTCGATATCCAGGCCCACAGCCAAACCCATCCCAATTTCAATGATGAGCGCGCGCGGCGCACCCCTGCGGATTACGCGGCCTTTGTCGATCGCGAACTCGGCGGCGCGCGTGATGCGCTGCGGGACCGTGTCGGCGCGGTGCCGTTCCTCGCCTGGCCCTATGGCATCCATGATCGCACGCTCGAAGCCGCCGCCGCCCGTGTCGGCTTCACTGGCGCCTTCGCGCTCGGGTCGGCCCCGGTGCTGGCCAATGCGCCGGTTTTCGCCATCCCGCGCTATCAGGTCTACAATACCGACACTGCTGCCCGCTTCGCCGCCCTTGTCGCGGGTCTTCCCCGTCGCTGACCACAGGAGAATTTTGATGACCATCGAGCTCTGGACCTGGAACACCCCCAACGGCCGCAAGATCAGCGCCGCCCTCGAAGAAATGGCGCTGCCCTATAATGTCCATCCGGTCAATATCGGCAAGGGCGAGCAATTCCAGCCCGATTTCCTCAAAATCAGCCCCAATAACCGCATCCCGGCGATCGTCGATCCCGATGGCCCGGGTGGCCAACCGATCAGCGTCTTCGAGTCAGGCGCCATCCTGATTTATCTCGGCCAGAAAACCGGCAAGTTCTGGCCCGCCGATATCCGCGCGCAAGTCCCGGTGCTGGAATGGCTGATGTGGCAGATGGCCGGCTTCGGCCCGATGCCCGGCCAGGTGCATCATTTCATCGCCCTCGAAAACGAGGCTGATCGCCGCTACGGCCTGGAACGCTACACCAAAGAAACCCGCCGCCTCTACGGCGTCGCCGACCGCCGCCTCGCCGAGGTCGAATTCTTCGCCGGTGCAATTTCGATCGCCGATTTCGCCATTCTCGGCTGGGCATGGCGCCACGAACGCCACCAGGTTGACCTCGCCGATTTCCCCAATGTGAAGCGCTGGTACGAAACCATGATGGCCCGCCCGGCCACCAAACGCGGGTTCGACGTCACGCTGAGCTGACCCGCGCTACGGCATTTGACGCGGCCACCGGCCATCACTAGAAGCAGGGTTGCAAACGTCGTGTATGGCTTGCTTCTTCCGGCGGAGGGGTGGCCGAGTGGCTGAAGGCGACGGTTTGCTAAATCGTTGTAGGTGTTAAAGCCTACCGTGGGTTCGAATCCCATCCCCTCCGCCAATTTACTTTCGAATCCCACTCTCCGGCCATGCCGGTAAGGCCGTGAGGCGCAGGTTTCCCGCGGTTTTCAGAGGGGACCTGTTGACCGGCTCGACGGCTGTGAGGCCGAAAATCGCTCTCCGACGGCGGTTTCTCTCCGGACCTGTGGACTGGCGGGATTTAGTACGGAGCAAAAATTCTATTGTTTTCAATCGCATAAACCTGATGACCGCCTGATGAGTTCGACGGCTTTTTTTCGTCGTTTGGCACGGGGCACAAATAGTCGCATGCGCGAGCGCTCAACCGCCGGCGCACCACCCCATGGATGGCCGGTATCGGGCCGCGGTCGATGATCTCCAGCAGGGCAGCCCGATGCGTCGGTCAGACAGAAGAGGCGTCGGACCTTCGGATTTGCGGTCACACAGCCCCTCGGGACCCTTGGCGTTGAACCGCACCACCCAGTCCCGAACAATCTGCAACGTGACGCTCCCAAGCAGTGCCGCCTCGCTGCGGGTGCCGCCGTCGTAAATGACAGCCATCGCAAGAAGCCGACGAGCCTGCGACGCATCCTTGCTGCCACGGGCCAGGCGGCGAAGATCAGGGCCAGTGAAGTCAGATCGAAGCGCGATTGCGCGGGCCATGGGCGAGCCTCCAATGCTCGCCAGGTTGAATCACATTACCGACGCGTCGGGGAATCCCCTTCGTGAGTCAGAAGCCAAGGGCGTTGGTATAAATAGTCGTATAGGTTATATATTATTACAAAAAAAGGTCAAATTAAAGTGGATATCATCGGCATGATTTCCTCAATACCATCGCGGCGTTGCGGCGGTTGCCGACGGTCCGATAGGGATGGTGGCATGATCGGTCAGGCGGGCCACCGGTAGGAGACGTGTGTGTTGATGTCGGCTTCGAGTTCGAGATCCGCGTCGAAACGACGAATAAATCGCTGGTTACGTCGCGAACAGCGCGACCACCGGACCACCGGGCTTGCGAGCCGCCAGGAACCGGGGTTATCGTTCACCCAAGATGTTCGGATGGGCCCTATGGGAAATGTCGGTTCAGGATGGCCAGATGGGCTGGTCATCCGGGGAATCCAGGTTGGATCAGCTTTAGCGTCGCGGTGAAGCCCAGAAGACGCCTCAAGTTCAAATCGTTTTAGGAAACCCCTGATGATCAATGAAATCATAATTCTTGGCGATTTGGAAATGCGTGAAGACGCGTCGATGGATGAGTACAACAAACTTCTTGGGCAGATGTACAAAATCGTGAGCGCGATGCCAGGATTTCAGTCCGTCAAAAAATACACTGCCGCCGACGGTGAGACGGTGAGCATTTATCGGTTTGAGTCAGAAGAAGCCCTCGAAGCATGGCGCACACAACCCGACCATGTGAAGGCTATGGAGCGCGGGCACGCGGAGTTTTACGCCGCGGGCAATCTGCAGATTTGTAAAGTGATCCGCGAAGTTGGGTTTAAAAAGCCACGGATCATGGAATCCTGAGAGTCCGTCCGGTAGGTTCATTTAGGATTACAAAACCTTCTCAGCATCATGCGGATTGATGCCAATTTGAGGAACGCCGTCGCCATTCTGGTGAGGTTCTCGAAGTCCTTGGCCAGTCGCCGGCACCGGTTTAGCCAGGCCAGTGTCCGCTCAACCCCCCACCGCCTTGGGATGACGACAAATCCTTTCGCCTGATCGGACCATTTCACGATTTCGACCGAAAGTTGCGGCATCACCGCCGCTAAAGCGGACGCAAACTGTGGTCCCTGGTAGCCACCATCAACAAACAGCTTGTGCAGGAAGGGATACATCCCAAACAGCGTCGAGATCACCAACACACCGCCATCCCTGTCCTGGATATCGGCCGGGTGAACAACCCCACCAACAACCCCGGCAATGTCATCCCCTCCGGCTGCCGCCCGTCCAGGATCGCCTCCACAACCTCCGGCGCCAGCAGCGCCAGGCGCAGTATGCGAGAGACGTAGGAGGCGTTGATCTTCTCCGCCGCTGCCAACTCGGTGATCGTCGCGAACCGCCCGGTCTCCAGCATGCGCTGCCAGCGGAACGCCCGTGCTACCGCCTTGATCAGCGTGATGTCGTGCCGCGGTTCCACGTCCAGCACGCCGGGCGTGATGATCGCTTTCCGCCCGCCGCGCGGCTTCACCGCCAGCGGGATGAGCACCGTCAAGGTGTGACCGTCGGCGCTCATGCTGCCGCCCTCTCGGCGCCGGGGTTTCGCGCCTCAAGGTCGCGTACCAGACTGCCCAGCCCGTCGAGCCGCAGTCGCACCGCGGCGCCGTCGGCGCGCACGTCGACCCGGTCCACCAGCAGCCGGACGATCCGCGCCCGCTCGGAATGGAACAACTCGTCCCACAAGGGTTCGATCCGCTCCAGCGCCCGCAGCACCTCGTGCTCGGTAACGTCCGACGCCGCCGTGCGCGCTGTCCGCCAGGTGCCGACCACGATCTCGGGCTGGCGCAGCAACGCGCGCACCTGGGCGACCACCGCAGCCTCGATGTCGCCTGCCGGCAGCCGCGCGATCTCTGGCCGCTCCGGCCCGCCGCCTTTCAGCACGGCTTGGCTGATGTAATACCTGTATATCTGCCCGCGCCGTCCGCGCGAGTGGCTCGGCGACATGGCGCGGCCGTCGCTGTCGAATATCAAGCCGCGCAGCAGGGGTTCGGTGGTGTTGCGCGAGCGGTTGACGCGCACCCGCGGGTTGACCTGAATAATGGCGTGCGCTGCGTCCCAGGTCGCCTGGGGAAGGATGGCATCGTGCTCGCCGGGATAGGGCGTGCCCTTATGCACGGCGTCGCCGAGATACACCCGGTTGTTGAGAATGCGGTAGACGTCGACCTTGTTAAGCGGCTTCCCCCGTTTCGTGGTGGCGCCCGCGGCGTGAAGCTGCCGGGTGAGCTTCGTCGCTGACTCCAACTCGACGAACCCCTGGAAAATGTGCCGCACCAGCACCGCTTCAGTTTCGTTCACCACGAGCTTGCGATCCCGCACGTCGTAGCCGAGCGGCGGGCTGCCCCCCATCCACATACCCCGCTTCCGGGACGCCGCGAACTTGTCGCGGATACGCTCGCCGATGACCTCTCGTTCGAATTGGGCAAATGATAGCAATATGTTGAGTGTCAGCCGGCCCATGGACGTGGTAGTGTTGAACGATTGCGTCACCGACACAAACGTCACCTGGTTGGCGTCGAACACGTCCACCAGTTTCGAGAAATCCATCAGGGCGCGGCTGAGGCGATCAATTTTATAAACGACTACGCAATCAATCAATCCTTCCTCGATGTCGGCAATCAGGCGCTTGAGCGCGGGCCGTTCCAGCGTGCCGCCGGATACGCCGCCGTCGTCGTAGCGGTCGCGGACCAGGACCCAGCCTTCGGCCCGTTGGCTGGTGATGTACGCCTCGCAGGACTCGCGCTGCGCATCGAGCGAGTTGAACTCCATGTCGAGCCCTTCCTCGCTCGATTTCCGCGTGTAGGCGGCGCAGCGGAGCTTCCGCACCGCGGCCGGCACGGTGGTGGCGGC
>CALQTN020000102.1 GCA_943333505.2 Asaia bogorensis
GGATTCCGCAGCGAATGGGGTGCAGAGGCCTATGCTGCCTTCAGGTCGATGGGAAGCACAGCGAAACTCACCGGACGATCCGTGCTCGATGCGACCCGAAATGCGTTATTCGGATACCCGTTGGTCGGGGTGGGGTGAGCAGTTACGCCGATGATGTCGAAACCGTCTGGGAATCGTTGAAATTGAAATCGAATCAAGCCAACGCTCGAACGCGGCGGGTGGAAGAGGTCATGTAGAAGGCAGAATGCCAAGTCGGATATTTCAGGGTGGGTCGAATTGACGAAGGTGTTGTGGAACGTTCTCTTAATTATGGAAAAAGTGTATTTATCTAAAATACATCTTCCGCCAATCTTGCGGTACTTGATGCTTTCTTGCGGAATTAAGTCAGTAAAGAGTTGATTTGTTATTGTACGTTAATCTGCCAATGCGGCTTATGACAAAAATTGGTTGTTTGAGATAAACTTGAATATCTCGGAAAACTGAAAGGCTTGGGTCGTCATGCGCTTTCCGAACTATCGATACCCTTGTCGCAATCGGGCTGCCGTTGCAGGATCAATTGTTGGTATGGGCGATACCCAGCAGCCTCGACAGCCGGCAATTGTGGCAGCCAAGACAAGCGGGCAGGCGGGGCGACGAAATCTGCCCAACCGCGCGCCGGCATCTGCGATGCGCCGTTCAGGGCTCGGTCATGGGCGCGCCAGGCTTGGCGGGATCGACAAGCGGAAAATTGGTTTCGCTATCGACAAGAACAAAGCCGGTAAAAACATATCCCTGGCCACGAATCGACTGAATGGCTTCGGCACCGTCCAGGTGGCGCTCCAAATTCGTCCGCAAGCGAGAAACGAGATTGTCAACAGCCCGATCCTCCCCCCCGCCGAAACGACGCTGGAAAATGGCAAGCGATATATCATCCCGCGAGACGAGCCTGCCATGTCGTGCTGCGAGAAAAAGCAGCGTGTCGTATTGCTGGGCGGTAAGATCCAAGGCAGCGCCGCGGGGGGTGACGATGGATCGTGCCTTATGATCGACCCGCCAAGAGCCAAGAGCGGGCAAGGCGACGACCTTCTCAGCCCGACGGAGCACCGCCCTGATGCGGGCTAGAATTTCGCGCGGCGGTCGCATTTTATGGATGAAGTCGTCCGCGCCCAATTCCAAGCCCATGATGCGATCAATGGCGTCGGCGTTGTTGGTTAACATCACCACGGGCACACCGAAGCGTTCTACCAGGGACGCAACGCTAGTGAGTGCATTTTGTCCGCTGAGAAACTGGTCCAGGATGATCAGCCTGAAATTGCCCGAGCCGAGGCGTAGCCACATATCATCGACGGATTTCGCAACCGTAACCTCAAACTCGAACGATTCCAGGAAGGTGGAAAGCTCTGATGCGAAAGCTTCATCATCCTCGACCATCAGCAACCTAGTGCTAGATGTCAAGGCACGTTGCTCATCTCTAAATGATACGGCATGGACATCTTAGTACTCCTGATTCAAGTCGCGTTGGTGTGCGAATCTGCCAAAGCAGCTTAGCAAAATTTTGGTCGTGAGGAAGTGGTTATGTTATAAGGCACTTACCTTGGTGATTTTATGAAGTAAGATCTGCTTGTCGTATATCCAAGACGGACTTTGAAATTAATTTTTTTTTGGACTAGGTATGCATTTGTAGAATACGAAATGTCGCGCTCAGTCCGTAAATCGTGGCACCATCGGAGTAAATTAGAATGGAACCCTCGGTTCTTGGGACTTTACCACAACATGACTGGTCACATGGCGAAACTCCCGACCAAGCCAATCTGGTCGCCCCCGTCGCCTTGGTGGTAGGTGACGAAGCACCCATGCGCCTGGAATTATGTGCAGCGTTTGGTCGGGCCGGCTTGGTCATCTTCGTGGCGACGGTCGCCGACAGCCAGATGATTGTGTTTTTACGCGCATGCACGTGCCCAGCGCTGCAGGCTCCCCAGCCGGGGTATGCGACATGAAATTTCAACCAGGGCCAGTTCGTCGGGAATATCTGCGTTCTCAAGCAATCGTCGTCGCGGCTGCCGCCGTGCTGATGGTTGTTTTAGGATTATCAACCTTAACCCGTATGAACGAGAGCTTCGCCATTGCCTCGGCGCAGGCCGCCGAAGCAATGGCTACCCAGGTCGCGATCGCCAAGGTGCGCTGGCAGGCGCAGGTCGCCCGGATCGACTGGCTTGCGAGCCTTCAGCATTCAAGCCTGACGCTCTCGTTCGCCGGCGAGCAAAAGGCAGCCCAGCAGCTGGTCGATGCGTCCGAACTCGCGATCCGGAAATTGATGCCAGAAATTGTGCAGACAGCCATCATTAACCCCGATGGTTTCATGTACGAACGAACCCTAACAGGGAACCAACAACCGATAATCGACCTGCGAGACCGCGAACATTTTCAGGCGATCGCGGTGCGCGGCCTGGATCGCTTTATTGGCAAGCCTGTCATCGGCCGGCTTTCAGGCAAGAAAACCATCCAATTTGCGTCCGCCAGTCGTGATGCGGCGGGGCAATTGCAGGGTGTGATTATTATCTCACTGGACGGGTCCAGTTTTGCGCAGCGAT
The DNA here is from genome assembly GCA_943333505.2 of Asaia bogorensis. Taxonomy (GTDB): domain Bacteria; phylum Pseudomonadota; class Alphaproteobacteria; order Acetobacterales; family Acetobacteraceae; genus CAITOL01. Next base: position 2,571 of record CALQTN020000102.1, read on the forward strand.
CGACTGACAGAAACCAGACCGGGATCGACTATCTGATTTTAGTGCGCACCGACGGTCAGGTGATCGAGAGCAATGTTCCTTTTGCGATCGATACCCGGCTCGACCTGGAAGCATATGGCATTGCCCCCGTCCTCCTGGGTAAAACGATCACATTCACCGCCACCTCGCCGCTCGATGGTGTTCGCCGAATTCTGACCTTTACGCCGATTGAAGGCAGCGATTTGCTGATCGGGACCGGCCTTGACGAGGCCGTGGCGATGGCACCCGGCCAACGCAGGCAGCAACTCATTTTCGCGGAGAGCGCTTATCTGGGGTTTATATTTTTATTTGTGTTTTTCGGTGTTTCGGCAACTTTGTACTATTGGTCTCGATCAAAAATTTCTCATATTCAAAGGATAGAAGCGGAACAAAGACTGATATTTATCCAGACTTTGTTCGATGGCGCCGGTGATATGATAGGGTTTCTCGATGATCAATTTCATTATATTTTCGCCAATCGCGCCGTTTCTCGAATAGCCGGAAAATTTCCTAGCGAGCTGGTTGGCACGCGGATCATGACCGGTCAGACCGAAAAATCACGCGTTACCCTAGAAAATAAGTTGAACGCCCTGGAAGTCGGGAGAAGTCTTCCCCGGTTTACGCTGTTGGTTGGCAACGACGTAACCATTGAAGTGGAAATTACGAAGATACCCCTGGTATCTGCTGGAACGATAAGCGACCGCTCAGGGCCTGCCATAGGTTATTTCTGGATTGCGCGCGACGTAACCCAGCGTTTGCGCGACGAAGCCGAGCTATCGGTATTACGCCAGGACATTGAACTCCTTGTCCGAACTGGCCCTGGCACCCTTTATCGCGCCGCTGTTTCGCCGGACGGGGAGATTGCGGTCCGGTTCCCGGTTGGATTGGGTCGCCTCGCCGCAATACTTGACCAAGGGGCGATGAACCAAGCCGATCCCGTAGGCGCGCTGTTTGTCGAGGATGCGATCGGTGTGCGTGCCCATGTTCTACAAACATTGAAGACCATCGGGCAATCCACCGCGATCTACCATCTCAAGCTTGCTGATGGCAGCGCCCGCTGGATCCGCGATTCCTGCGTCGTTGTGTCAAAAGCAGACCGCTCGCTCGAGGTGGCGGGCTACTATACCGATGTCAGCAGATTGATCGCCGCTGAACAGATCGGCGAAAATACCGCGCGCCTGACCCGCCTCGGCGAAATGGCAGGAGGACTGTCGCACGAACTCAACCAGCCCCTCGCGGCGATCAGCATGGCGGCTGAAAATGGTCTGATAATCCTTGGCCGCGGCGCCAGCGGGATCGCGGGCGCGCAGGCTAAATTCGAGAAGATCGCAAGCCTTGCTATCCGCGCAGGCAATATCATCCGCGACATGCGCCAATTTGCGAGCGTCGAACCCCATCATCCTGAAGCAACCAGCGCGTCTTCTGTGGTGCACGCAGCGTGCGCGGCCATGGCAAGCAAGCTCGTGGCGGTAGATATCGATCTCAGGCTTGCCCTGGAGGACGACCTTCCAATGGTGAGAGCCACGCCCGAGGCGCTTGAGCAGGTGCTGGTCAAGCTGCTCGCCAATGCGTTGGATGCCCATGTTGGCACAGCCCGTCCTGACGGTTCCCCACGCTGGATTGAAATCGGCGCGACCGCTCTGCAGGGTGGTTTCGTTTCGTTAACCGTTCGTGACAACGCTGGTGGCTTCCCGCCCGATGACGCAGCCCGCATCTTCCAGCCATTTCATACGACCAAGGGCCCGCAGAATGGAACCGGCCTCGGTCTGGCCGTGAGCTTTGGGTTAATCAACCAATTTGGTGGAACACTAACGGCCAGGAATGAAAATGATGGCGCGCTATTCGAAGTGATTTTGCCGGTTTGGACCAAGGCATCCGCACTAACTTTAGTTTGAGAAAACAGATTTAACTGGGAAAGAAAAGATGACGACGTCGCTGAAAATCCTGATTGTCGATGATGAACCGGAACTCCGTCAGGAGCTCCAGGAGTTCCTGACTTGGCATGACATTACCAGCCTGGTGGCCGATAGCGCCGCACAGGCAGCCGAGATACTGTCCGACACACCCGAAATAACTGTGGTGCTGACCGACATACGGATGGCCGGTGAAGACGGATTGTCGTTCGCCGAACGGATTCTTGCCAGTCGCAGTGAAGCCGATGCGATCGAGGCTGTCGTGATGACCGGACATGGCGACATGGAATTGGCAACCCGAGCCGTCCGTGCGGGCGTGTTCGACTTTCTGCGCAAGCCGATGGTCCCCGTCGATGTCGCGGACGTTGTGCGGCGTGCCCACGCCAAGGCATCCGCGCGCCGCGCTGATTGTATCGCGCGTGAGGCTGAGTTGGCGAATTTGCGGGCGGACTATGCCGCGTTGCAAAAGCGCCTGGAAAATTCAGGTTCGCAGTCGTGGCGGTCCGAGGAAACGCCACCGGAGCTTGCCCATATCCTGTATCACGAGCTGCGCACGCCGTTGGTCCCGCTGATGGCGTTACCCGATATTCTTTCAGAACAACATTCCATTCCGCCCGAGCAATTTCAACAATATCTCCGAAGCGTTAAAGATGCCGGCAAGCGCCTAAAAATCATCTCCGACGATTTGATCGCGTTCCTTGCGCCGCCGGACCTGGGCGCCCTGTCATGGCAGGACACCCCGCTGGATCGTATTATCGCCACGGTGCAGATTTTGCACGCACCTGCAGCGCGGACGCTGGGCGTGGCATTGGTTTCCCAACCGGATACCGCAGGCGTTGTGCGCACCGACTTGCAGACCATGGTGCGGGCGCTTGGTCGCTTGGTTGCCAATGCCATCGCCGCTTCCCCGCCGGGACAATCCATCGTCTTGGCCGCAACGGCTGATGCGGATGATCAGGTCGCCTTCAGCGTCCGCGACGAGGGGCCCGGCATGACGGCGGATGAAATCCGGATCGCGCAATTGCCGTTCCGCCAATTGGACATGTCGCTCAGTCGCAAGGGCGCCGGAATGGGGCTTGGGCTGGCGCTGGCCTCTGACGAAGCGGTACGGCTGGGCGGGCGGTTGGACATTGTGTCAGCACCGGGCAAGGGGACCACTGCCAGCATTATTGTGCCGCGTCTGCGGGCTGAGGAGCGTTCGATTTGATCGCCTGGCTCCAAAATTTGTACCGGAGTTGGCTGTCGCCGCGCTGGCGGATGCGCACCGCGATGCTGGCTCTGATCGTGCTGCTGTCGATCGGGCTGCTGGCCCTCGCCGGCTGGCGTGCGGGCCATATTGCGCAGGACTATAACGATATGGTGGAACGCCGGGCGATCGACCAGGCCAAGGCGACCACCAAGGCAATGGTCGATATTCTGGTGGCGACACTGCTGCAGGACAGCGTGGTGCAAGATATTGCCATTGGCCTCACTGAAGCGATGCTGGACGGCGATGTGGCAACGGCCGCCAGATTGCGGGCCTATCTTGCACCGAAATCCGAGAAAATTGGGCCGGACATCGCTCAGATTGCCGCAATCGGTCCGTCAGGCCGCGCGCTTTGGAGCAATCTTGACTGGTCCTCCAACATCGATCTCAGCGACCGCGAGCATTTCCGCGCCTTTCTGGCAGATCCCCAACTTTTGACCTTTATCGGACGGCCAGTGATCGGCCGGGTCAGCGGTCAGCAGACGGTCCAGTATGCCCGTGCCCTGCGAACCCAGGACGGCGCATTGCGGGCGGTGATCGTGCTGTCGCTGCGGGTGTCGATGCTGGCGCGCGTCGGCCAGGGCAGCCTGCTGGGCAATGGTGGCGTGGTCACGCTGCTGCGGGACGACGGCCTGGTGCTGATGCAGAGTAACATGCAGAACATCGGCGAAATATTCCCGCAAGTTATCGGCATGGCGCTTTCCGGCAGCGCCAAGCAGACTGCATTGCATAATATGGCCATGCCAATCGACGGGGTTAGCCGGTTTATGGCGGGACAACGCATTCCAGGTTTCCCGCTGACCCTGGTCGTGGGGCTGTCCGTGGCTGACCAGCAGAACGCCACTGCGGGATTGCAGTTGGTGCTTGGGCGCAGCGCCTGGATTTTATACCTTTCGATCATCGGCTACGGCATCATCGGCGCCAGCCTCCTCCTGGTGGTTGGCCGGGCGGCGGACCATAAGTTGCGTGCTGACATTGTGGCCGAGAACGATCGCTGGTCGCGTGCGATTATGGACGCCATGCCCGATGGGGTGGTTGTGCATGAACCGGACGCCGAGGGCCTCTACCGCGTGGCATACGTGAATGGCCAGGCGGCAACGATCGCCGGCCGGCCCAGGGACCGGATGCTCGGCGGCCCGCTGGGATCGCTGACCGATATATCCTCTCAGACATTGCTCGACCAAAGGCTCAAAGATGCCGCAGAGGGGAAGCCGGCCGCCGCCGCATTCGAAGTTCGGTATCCACGACCTGATGGTGGGTCGGTATTGGTCGAGGCGACTTCGCGTATTGTCGCCGGATCCGGGGATTTGGCGGGTCCGCAAATCATCACCGTTCTTCGCGATGTTACCGAGGCCCGCGCACAAGCTGCTGAACTCGAGGCGTCCCGGCGTCAAGTGCAGCGCATTATGGATGTGATGCCCGGTGTATTTTATCGCGGGATCCTTAAGCCCGGCGGTAATGCCATCCCGACATTCATTTCCCCGAGCGTGACCAGGCTTTTTGGCATCTCGGTCGAACAGGCGATGCAATCCGAGTTTCTGCGCAATTTCGTGTCACCGTCAGACTTCGAGCGGCGGAAGGATATCCTCCGGCGGGACTGGAAGGACGGGATCGGGACGCTAGATCTGCAAATCTATGGGCCAACGATAAAGGGGTGGTTGCGGGAGACGTTTCGCGTGGAATCCCTCGATGATGGCACCATGGAACTGGTTGGATTTTTATCCAATATAACCGCCGAGCATGAGGCGACGGCCGAACTGGAGCGGCAGAATTGGGCACTGGCGGCGTATTCGCAGTCCCTCGCCGAGTTGCTGCGGCCCCATTCTCAAAAGGAACTCGCGGCCAAAGTGTGCGAAAGCATCACGGTGCAGGCCATCTATCCGCTTGCGTATGTTGCCATTCCCGACAAGGAGCCAACCGCGCCGGTTAGGATTATTGCCCATGCCGGCACAGCGGGCGCTTATCTCGGTGGCTTGACCCTCAGTTGGTCGGAAGACCAACTCGACGGACGTGGCCCCATCGGCCGGGCGGTGCGCGAGGGTTTGCCGCAAATTACGGAGGACATCGCCACGAATGCCGCGTTTGCGCCGTGGCGCGAATCGGCACTGGCCAATGGGATTGCATCCATCGTGACCATGCCATGTGTGCTGAACGACCGGGTGATCAGCGTGCTCGCGATCTATTCTTCGTTACCAAACGCGTTCGGGCCGCGGGAATTGCAGTTGTTCCAGCGCCTTAGTGACGAGGTTGGACTTGCCTTTCAGATGGAAGAGGACCGGCTTCGCCTCGAGGTCGCTGTGGTGGCCCGACGCGAGGCCGAGGAAAACTTGCGGGCGGTTGCCTTACTTGGGCCCGGTGTTTTGTACCGCGCCAGGGTCGTGCCTGGGCGAGTCGAGGTCGTGGACATCTTCGGGGAACTGTCCCGTATCATGCCGGACGTTCCGGGAACTGACGCTGCCCCCGTGCGCCTGGCGCGGCTGCTCCAGGCCCCAGAGACGATCGCGGATATGCAGGCTGGCATCGTAGATACGGTCACAAGTGCCGACCACCCGGTCATCACGCCCGATGGAAGCACAATGTGGCTGCGCAATTCAGTGCGGGTCAGCAGCATTTACCAGGACGGCGTGCTGGCCGTTGGCTATATCTCGGACGTCACGCGCGACCGTACGCAACAGTTGACGCTCCAAAAAACCGCAACCCTTGTTACCCTTGGTGAGATGGCGACCGGCATTGCCCATGAACTCAACCAGCCGCTTGCGAGCATCGCCTTCGCCAGCGAGAACGCGCGCATGATGTTGGGGCGTGACGCGCCGGATCTTAGGTATGTGAACGAAAGGCTGGAGCGGGTCAGCAGCCTTGCAAATCGTGCCGGACGACTGATCGAGCATATGCGTATTTTCGCGCGCGGTTCGGACCGGCGGGCTGGGCCGGTTTCCTGGGCTACGATGGTCAGGCCGGCCCTCGAAATTGCCGGCAGTAAGCTTGCTGGGGTCGAGGTGGTCGCGGATATTCCGGCAGATCTGCCTTCGGTCATGGGTGGGGAAATCTCGATGCAACAGATCCTGATCAATCTCCTTGCCAACGCGGCCGATGCCTATCTCGACAAGCCGGCGACGGTTCGACGCCATATCCGGGTTACAGGGTCAGTCGACGGCAACGACGTCGTGCTGCGTGTCAGCGACCGAGCTGGCGGTATTCCGCCCGAAGTGCAGGCAAGAGTGTTCGAGCCGTTCTTCAGCACCAAATCGGTCGGCGAGGGCACCGGCCTGGGGTTGGCCCTGGTATTTGGCATAGTGACGGAGATGGGCGGCACGATCGACGTCGCGAACAAGAACGACGGCGCGGAATTCAGCGTCCGTCTGCCCCGAGCGTCGATGTGAGAGGGCGGGGCACTGGCGATTTATGGCAACCTCCCTGGCTGCTGACCCACAAGGGGGATTCTCCGACGCGGCGTTGATGTGATTCAAACTGGCGAGCATTGGGGGCTCGCCCATGGCCCGCGGCAGCAAGGATGCGTCGCAGGCCCGCCGCCTTCTGGCGCTGGCTGTCATCTATAACGGTGGCACCCGCAGCGAGACGGCGCTGCTGGCAGCGTTACGTTGCAGATTATTCGGGACTGGATGGTGCGGTTCAATGCCGAGGGTCGCGAGGGGGTGTATGACCGCAAATCCGCATGTCCGAAGCCACTTGTGACCGACGCCCATCGGGCTGCCCTGCTGGAGATCATCGACCACGGCCCGATAGCTGCAACGCAAGCTATCCGCCCGGACGAAGTATCACGACCAGGCTAAGGGCGCCATCGAGGCATTGAAAAAAACGTCGTCGCGACGCTGGAAGGCATTGTCAAGGACCAGGGCTGCGGCCTTGACGGGCTGGAAATCAGGTTCGCCGATGAAGCGAGAATAGGCCAGAAGAACAAGATCGCCCGCGCTGGGCGCGGCGCTGGCGCTGCCATACTGCGACACTCGGGCGATGAGCCTGGATTTGGCCGAAGTCGCCGCAATAATCAGTCCGGGCCGACATGCCGTGCTTCTGCTCGATCAGGCCGGATGGCACTTGTCATGCGACCTGAACGTGCCAGCCAACATTACTCTGCTGCCGCTGCCACCGAAGTACCCGGACCTCAACGTGATGGAGAATGTCTGACAGTTCATGCGCGATAACTGGCTGTCCAACCGGATCTTTCGGTCATACGACAAGATTGTCGACCACTGCTGCCAATCTTGGAATAAGCTCACCGAGCAGCAGTGGCGCATCATGACAATCGGATTGGGGACTGGGCACATCGGTACTAGGTTGTGGGTATTGGTGTAAGCCTTGAGGATCGCCTCTTGCAGGTTAGCTCGCTGCTCGACCGGTGACAGGCGGGCAGGCAAACGGGATATCTCATCAAGGAACCTGATCATTTCGCGTTTGGCGATGCCAGCTACGTGACGATCACCTCCCAAGCTCTCGTGGAGGCGTCAGGCATACATCCTCTGCTTGCTCGCATAGTCCTCCTCGGGGTTGCAACAGCGAAGGTATCCCTCAATCAGTTCGGACACCTTGGGGCCATCTGATGCGGTGGATGTGACGGCTTTATGCTGGCAGTTCATCGGGCGCACCTGTTCAGCGGGGTCGTCAGGGGTCGGCGCTGCGCCGCCGACCGCTTCAACCAACGCTTGAACGATCTTGATGACCCCGATCCAGGTATCTCTGAACAACCGCCGCAGCGCATTCATGTTGAGATGATTGGTTGGGACGCTCATGCCAAAGATGCCCAACGCTTCGACCAGCCGCTGATCGAAGTCGGGCACGGCATTCATCTTCATCATAGCAGACAAGCTATCTTGAACGCCTTCGATATCAATTTTGAAAGCAGTCAGCAGATCACGATCGTCATCGTCACCGGCAAGACTGTAGAGCCGAACGCTCTGCCGACAGATTTCCCGATCTTTCCAGGCAGAGAAGGCGATCACCCATTTCCTGATGTCGATGAAGACCGGCTCGGGCGGTAACGCGTCATCACCCTGAGATCTGTCCCCCAAGCTTACGCCGAGCGTCGTCCAACGGTCGTTGAGCGTTCCGGTCGTTCTCGACCCAACGGATCAACGCAGTGTGGTCAAGAATCTTCGATTCGAGGGTGGCGGTGATCGTTCCCTTGCCGACGAGGGCTCGCAGTTTTTGCGGAACAACCCGCCAATATTGCAGGAAACCCAATTTCGGGTGTGGCGGAGATAAAAAATGGATTCCACTTTGCCTCACGGGGTTGGATCACTCTTCGTGTTCCAACTCCCCGGTGAATGATTGTCTAATACATTAAAAAATTAGACAATCTTGGCGGAGGAAGTGCGACTGGATGGTAAGCGTCTGGTCTTCACCGTGTAGCGAAGCATGCGAAACTCGGCGATTTTGCTGATCTCTGGAACGCCTCTCTGGACTCCAGAAGGAGGTATGTTTGACGGAAGTAGACATTCTGGCACCTTCGGATCGGCGTCGGATATGGA
>CALQTN020000103.1 GCA_943333505.2 Asaia bogorensis
CTTCACCACCATCAAGCACATGGCGCATAACCTGCTACGAAAAGCTGCAACCAAGGACTCCTTGCGCCTGAGGCGTAAGCTGGCAGCATGGGACGACGACTTCCTCGTCAGCTTGATCGCCGAATGAAAAGTTCACCCGATTCCCCTGGCAAGACCGCCGTTCCCCCTTGCCTTCCCTCCCCGACAGTGGTTCGCTAACGCGGAAGAGTTGGAGGCTGAAATGGCGGCACTGGATATTTTTCGCGCGGAAACCCGCACCTGGCTGGAGGCAAATTGCCCTGCCAGCATGCGTACCCCGATGCCAACCGACGAAGGCAGTTCAGGTGGCCTGCGCGCGGAGTATAAGAACCCCGAGACCAAGATCTGGCTCGATCGCATGGCCACCAAAGGCTGGACCACCCCGACCTGGCCGACCGAATATGGCGGTGGTGGCCTAGATAAAGACCAGGCAATGGTCCTCGAGGAAGAAATGCGGGCCGTCGGGTGCCGGTCCCCGCTGAGCGGGATGGGGATATCCATGCTCGGGCCGGTACTGCTCGAATATGGCACTGAGGCGCAGCGCCAGGAGCATTTGCCCGCCATCATCAAAGGCGAAATCCGCTGGTGCCAGGGCTATTCTGAACCAGGCGCCGGGTCCGATCTCGCCGGGCTGCAAACAAGGGCGGTGCTGCAGGGCGACCATTATCTGGTCAATGGCCATAAGATCTGGACCAGCAACGCCCATCTGTCCGACAAAATATTCTGTCTGGTGCGCACCGATCCAGCAGCGAAAAAGCATGAAGGCATCAGCTTCCTGCTGATCGACATGGCGTGGGAGGGCGTACGCGCCCGGCCGATCACCCTGATCTCGGGCTACTCGGTGTTCTGCGAAACCTTTCTGGAAAATGTCCGGGTGCCGGCCGGCAATCTGGTGGGTGAAAACAACAAGGGCTGGACGATCGCCAAGCGCCTGCTCGAACACGAACGTAAGGGCATCGGCGGCATCGGTGCCCCCGGCGCGCCCACCGCCGACAAGCCGGTTTATGTGATCGCCAAGGACGCGGTCGGCGAAGTCGATGGCAAGATCGCGGACCCGGCGTTGCGTAATCAAATCAGCGTACAGCTGATGAACACCCATGCCTTCCAGCTCACCCGACGGCGCGCTGCCGAAGCGGCCGAGGCCGGTCAACCGCCCGGCCCGATGTCGGCGATGTTCAAGTATTACGCAACCGAGCTGAACAAGACCCGTTACGAGGCCATGCTGGCTGCCGGCGGTGATCAGATGCTCGGCTGGGAGGGTGACGAATACGACCCCAACCATTTGCGCAACACCCGCGAGTGGCTGCGGTCCAAGGCTAACACCATCGAAGGTGGCACGTCTGAAGTGCAGCTCAACATCATTGCCAAGCGCGTGCTTGGCCTGCCGGATTAGGAAACCCCACCATGGCCCTCGTGCTCAATTCCGAAGCGCAGCTGGTGCGTGACAGCGCGCTTGAATTCTTTGCCGACAAATCGCCGATCCTGATGCTGCGCAAGCTGCGCGACAGCAAGGACGCGGATGGTTTTTCCCGTCCGCTATGGCGTGAAATGGCCGATCTCGGCTGGACCGGGTTCCTGGTCCCCGAAGCCCATGGCGGCTCGGAATTCGGCATGGTCGGCTTGGGACAGGTGCTGGAAGCCGCCGGGCGGACTCTGGCTGCCACTCCGTTGCTGTCGACCGCGCTGATTGCCGCATCCGCCATCGATCTCGCCGGCAGCGAAGCCCAGAAGCAGAAATACTTCCCCGGTCTGGTCAGCGGTGACAGTATTTTCGCCCTCGCCTTGGAAGAAGGCGCGCATCACAACCCGAACCGGATCGCCACCACCGCCAAACGCGACGGCGACGGCTTCGTGCTTGATGGTGCCAAGCGTTTCGTGATCGACGGCCATGTTGCCAACCAGTTAATCGTGGTGGCGCGGACGTCCGGCGGCCAGAATGATCGCAACGGCATCACCCTGTTCATGCTGCCGGCCGATGCGGCCGGCGTTACGATCACCCGCAGTTCGATGATCGACAGCCGCAACGCCGCGCGAGTGACGTTGACCGGTGTCCAAGTTGCCGCCGACGCTGTGCTGGGTCGCATCGATGGTGGCGCCGACCCGCTGGAAGCGGTGCTCGACCGCGCCCGCGCCGGCCTTGCATCCGAAATGCTTGGCAGTTCGGCCGAAGCGTTCGAACGCACGGTGCAGTATCTAAAAGACCGCAAGCAGTTCGGCGTGGCGATCGGATCGTTCCAGGCGCTGAAGCATCGCGCCGCCCAGATGTTCTGCGAGGTGGAGGTGACGCGCTCGGCAGTGACGGCAGCTCTCGCAGCGCTTGACGAAAACGCCAATGATGCCAGCCTGTTGGCAAGCCTCGCCAAGGCCAAGGCGTCCGATACCGCTTACCTCACCGGCAATGAGGGCGTGCAGATGCATGGTGGCATTGGCATGACCGACGAGCATGAAATCGGCTTCTTCATGAAGCGCGCCCGGGTGGCCCAGGCGATGTTCGGCGATGCGGCATTTCATCGCGACCGTTATGCGGCACTCACGGGGTATTGATCCGGCAGGTTAGCTTCTGAGACCAGGGGTAACATTTCGATACTAGGTTGGCGTTTCACAAAATGTTAACTTTGTCCTTATGGATGCATCGTTCGCAAAGAATGCCAAGATATCGCCGCGCGAAATGGCGAACGCGCGCGATCCGAAGTGGATGCCTGTACGGCGCGCATATTGGGCCGCGCGCCGCCACCTCGTTCGGCGCGACATCCTGGCATTTGTTCATACGGGCTTGGTGCCGCCGACTAGGCCGCCCGCCAATGCCCCCCGGGTCAGCATTGCAAGGGCCGGCCGAAACAGCGATGGATTGGCGGCTGCTATCGCAGGGCAATCGGGCCTGAAGATTGCTATCATCAAGGCGCGCCTTGATGCCGGGCACAGAATTGTGCACGCCAATGCTGCGGACGGCGAATTGCTGGCCTGGGGCTGGATCGCCCTTGCCGATCACGCCCTGCGGCTTGACTGGGAATCCGACCTGCATCTCCAGGTCAATCCCGGTATTGGGTATCTGTTCGATTTCGAGACCATGCCGACCGCGCGAAACCGCGGCCTCTATCGCCAGTTGCTCGCTATCGCGGTGGAGCGGTGCTTTGCCGATGGCGCCAGAATGGTTGGAATATATTGCCGGGCCGACAACGCCGCCTCACGGCGCGGTATTCTGGCCGCTGGGTTTACCAACGCAGTGCCCGCATCGGTATTACGGCTCGGCCCGCTGTTCCGCGTGACGAAGCAGGGCCGCACCCGCTGGGGCTGGGCCAGGAGTGAAGTTTCGTTATCCAAGATGCTGCACACCTAACCAGAGAACCGCTGGGCTTGCGCCATCTCGCAAGGGTGGCGATACCGTTCCTATGACCGTAAGCATCCCTTTCCAAAATACCTACGCGCGTCTGCCCGACCGTCTTTTTGCGCGAACCGCCCCGACTCCAGTCAGATCACCCCGTCTGTTGCGACTGAATGGAGCATTGGCGGATGAACTCGGGCTCGACCGGGCAAGTCTCGCCAGCCATAGCGGTGTGCAAGTTCTGGCTGGCAATCATCTTCCCGCTGGCGCGGAACCGATCGCGCAGGCCTATGCAGGGCATCAATTTGGCCATTTCAACCCGCAACTCGGCGATGGCCGGGCGTTGCTGCTGGGCGAGTTTCCCGGTCGCGATGGCTCTCTGGTTGACCTGCAGCTAAAGGGCAGCGGGCGGACACCGTGGTCACGCGGCGGCGATGGCCGTGCAGCGATAGGTCCAGTGCTTCGGGAATACCTGATCAGCGAAGCGATGCATGCGCTTGGGATACCGACCACCCGCGCATTGGCGGCTGTCGCGACCGGCGAGATGGTGGTGCGCGACGCACGCCTGCCCGGCGCAGTGCTGACCCGGATCGCCAGCAGCCACCTGCGCGTCGGCACTTTCCAGTATTTTGCAGCCCGCCGCGATACCGACGCGCTCCGCACCCTGGTGTCCTACGCAAACGCACGCCACTATCCGGAAGCCGGCGACGCGCGCGGCCTGTTGGCGGCCGTTGTCATCCGCCAAGCTGACCTGATCGCCAATTGGATGATGGTCGGCTTCATCCACGGCGTTATGAACACCGATAACTGCTCAATCGCCGGGGAGACCATCGATTACGGCCCCTGTGCCTTCATGGACATCTACGATCCCAACACCGTCTTCAGCAGCATTGACCATGCCGGACGCTACCGGTTTGGCAATCAGCCCTTCATTGCCCAGTGGAACCTGACCCGCCTGGCCGAAGCTCTGCTTCCGTTGCTCGCCGAAGATGACACCAAAGCCGTCGAGATCGCCCAAGACGTGCTGGCGGGCTTTGGGGAGCGTTTCACAGATACTTGGATTGCTGGCTTCGCTCGCAAGTTGGGCCTGGCCAAGCCAGATGCGGACGACCAAGCCCTGGTGCAGGATTTGCTGACGCTGATGGGCGATGCCAAAGCGGATTTCACTCTGACCTTTCGCAGCATGGCCGACGCGGCGATCGGCCATGAAGCCCCATTGCGGGGCCATTTGGGCGACACGCCCGCGCTCGCGGATTGGCTGGGGCGCTGGCATGCCAGGCTCACCGCCGACCCAATGGCTGACACGATACGTCACAGCGCAATGATGGCGGCAAACCCCGCCGTGATCCCACGCAATCACTTGGTCGAGGAAGCGCTGACCGCTGCCGTCGAGCGCGCCGATCTTGCGCCTTTCGAAGCCCTTCTCGCCGTGCTGTCCCGCCCCTATGACGAACCGACGCCTCCCCGCTACGCGCAACCGGCACCAGGTGGCCAGGGCGACTACCAAACATTCTGCGGGACCTGAGGGAAGCGCAGCACCGCTATTGCTGACTATCTGGTTGCCATCGCGGATGAATGGTTGGTAACGTCGATCCAGGGAGGGAGTGCCGCTCCGGCTTTCCCCCAACGCCCCCGAGAAGAAATTAAAATGCTTCCGCAAGGAACGGACGTCCTACGCTGTGGGCAGATAACAGAAGCCCGTTGGCTTAGTCATGCGAGACGCTGCAGGTGCGCGCGGTGAGCGATGCACCGTTGCTGAGTGTGCGTGGACTAGGCATTTCGTTCCTGTCGGGGCGCAGCCAGGTGGAAGCCACGCGCGATGTGAGTTTCACTGTTCAGCCTGGCGAACGCGTGGGCATTGTCGGCGAGAGCGGCTGCGGCAAGACAATCACCGGACTGGCACTGCTCGGGCTGCTGCCAGCGACAACCACCGAGGTGACGGGCGAGGCGATGTTCGAGGGCGAGAACCTCGTGGGCATGCCGTTGTCGCGAATGCGCCATGTGCGCGGACGAAAGATCAGCATGATCTTCCAGGAACCGATGAGCGCGCTGGACCCGGTATTCACCATCGGCCAACAGATCGGCGAAACCATCCGCACCCATTTTGGCGGCGATAAGCGCCAGGCCCGGGAACGGGCGATCGACGCGCTGGCAAGCGTCGGCATCGCGAGCCCGGCGCGGGTCCATGACAGCTATCCGTACCAACTCTCGGGCGGAATGCGGCAGCGCGCGATGATCGCGATAGCCTTGGTCTGCGAGCCGCGGCTGCTGATTGCCGACGAGCCGACAACAGCGCTTGATGTGACAATCCAGGCACAGATCATCGATCTGCTGCTGGAATTGTCGGGACGCAAGGGCACCGCGCTGTTGTTCATCACCCACGACCTTGGGGTCATCGCTGAAACCTGCACCCGGATGCTGACGATGTATGCCGGCGAGGTGGTCGAAGATGCGCCAGTCGACAGCGCGTTGATCCGACCGCGCCACCCCTATACCTCGGGGCTGTTGCGCTCGCTGCCGCGTCTGTCGGCGCGCGGGTCGGTGCTGCCTTCGATAGCAGGGCGGGTGCCGAACCTGCGCGAGATGCCGACCGGGTGCCGCTTCGCCGAGCGCTGTGCGCATCGCCAGGCAGCATGTGCCGGCCCCCAGGCGATCGAGGCAACAGATGGGCAGCGCGTGCGATGCTGGCGACATGCAGACCTGGTGCTACCGGGCGCGTTGACTGATCGTGAGGCCGCGGCATGAGCACGCAGGATATCCCTCAACCCATCGTTACCGTGGAGGATCTCCGGGTCCGCTTCGCGACCCAGGACCGGCGCGAGACGGTTAAGGCGGTGGATGGGGTGAGCTTCTCGGTCATGCCGGGCGAGACGTTTGGGATCATCGGCGAATCGGGTTCGGGCAAATCGACATTGGGCCGGGCGGTGGTATGCCTGTTGAAGCCCACCGAGGGACGGGTGCTGCATGGCGGGACCGATCCTTACACGCTGTCAGCGGCCGATCTGCGTCTGCGCCGGCGGGCCTTCCAAATCATTTTCCAGGACCCGAACGCCGCGCTCAACCCGCGCATGTCGATCATCGCGGCGATCCGTGAGCCTCTCGACATCATTGGCGCCGGGACCAAGGCGGAACGTGATGCCATCGCGATGGCGATGCTGGAGCGGGTGGGGCTGCGGCCGGATTTCGCGATGCGCTATCCGCACGAACTCTCAGGCGGCCAAAAGCAGCGCATCAATATTGCCCGGGTGCTGACGGTGCGGCCACGGCTGATCGTCTGCGACGAGGTGGTGGCGGCGCTGGACGTGTCGATCCGGGCGGACATCCTGAACCTTTTTGCCGAATTACAGCGCGAATTCGGCCTGACCTATTTGTTCATCACCCATGACCTCGGCGTGGTCAGCCATGTCAGTTCGCGCATCGCGGTGATGTATCTCGGCCGCTTCATGGAATTGGGGCCGGCGGAAGATCTCACCGAGCGCCCACTGCATCCCTATACGCAGGCACTGCTGTCCGCCGAGCCAATCCCGCTACCGTCGTCAATGCGGCGCGACAAGCGGATCATCCTGCAGGGCGAGATACCCAGCCCGACCAATCCACCCAGCGGCTGCCGGTTTCGCACCCGCTGCCCGCACGCGCAGGCAATCTGCACCAGCACCGAACCGGCCTGGCGCGAGGCCGCACCAGGCCGGTTCGTGGCGTGCCACTTTGCTGGCGACGTGACCGGCCATTTCCTCACCCGCGAGAGAAACCAGGAGGCAGTTACATGAACCCGCCCACCATCCATGCCAGCGGCCGGATCGACCGGCGCAGCTTCCTCGCTCTTACCGGAGCGGCAATCACCGGTGCCGGGGAAGCGATGGCCCAGGGGACGCCAAGGCGCGGCGGCACTCTGCGGCTGTCAGCGCAAAGCAATCCATCCAGCCTCGACCCGCAGACCGGCAACTCGGGCAGCGACCACGTGATCCTGTATCCATTGTACGACACGCTGGTGGAATGGGACTACACCACGCTGACCGCCAAACCAGGCATCGCGGAGAAGTGGGAATATCCGGACAGCACGACGCTGGTAATGACGATCCGCGACGGGGTGACATTCCACGACGGCACGAAATGCGACGGCGCGGCGGTGCGCTACAACCTGTTGCGGGCGATGACCAACGAGCGCTCGAACGTGAAGTCGGACCTGGCAACGGTGGCTGACATCACCGCCGCAGGGCAGACGGTGACACTGAAGCTGAAACAACCCGACTCCGCATTGCCGCTGATCCTGTCGGACCGCGCCGGCATGATGTCGTCGCCCAAGGCGATGGAGGAACACGGCCGCGACTACGACCGCCGGCCGGTCGGCGCGGGGGCAATGAAGTTCGTGTCCTGGGCGGATAACGAGCGCGTGGTGATGGTGCGCAACGAGCACTACTGGAAGCCGGACCGGCCACTTCCGGACGGGATGGTGTTCCAAATCATCCCGGAACTGCCGACCGGTCTCCGCTCGGTGACCGCCGGGCAGAATGATTTCGTGTACTATCTGGTACCACAACAGAAGGCGCTGATCGATCGGGCGCGCAACCTGAATTCGGCGATCGGGCCGTCGTTGCTATCGGTCCAAGCCTATATCCATTTTGGACGCGCGCCGTTGGACAATGTGAAAGCGCGCCTGGCGCTGAATTACGCCGTCGACCGCGAGGAATTCAACAAGGCGACGCATGGCGGCATCGCCGAGACGAGTTCTCTGGTGCTGCCGCGCACCCACTGGGCGTGCGCAACCGAATATGCGAGCCATTACACCTACGACCCCGACCGCGCCCGCAAGCTGCTTGCCGAGGCGGGGCATCCGAACGGGCTGGATATTCTGGGCATCGGCTATGCCGAGCAGTTGCAGGTGCAGCAGCAGGAAGTACTGATCGAGCAGATGCGCCGGGCTGGCATCCGGTTGCGCTGGGAGCGCTATACCGGGCCACCGACCCCCAGCGCGTTTTTCGCCGAAAAGAAGGGCGACATCCTGCTGGCCCCGTGGACCGGGCGGCCTGATCCGAGCCTGACGTATCAGTTGCTATTCGGGGTCGGTAGCTACTTCAACGCCGGGCGAGGCGAAGGGGCGCCGGGGCTGACCGAGGCGCTGCTTGCAACCCGCACATCGCCCGACATCGCCGTGCGCAAAGAGGCGTTCCGCCGTCTGCAGAAGATCGTAACGGAAAACGCCCTGCACCTCCCTCTGCTGTTCCGCCCGGAGATGGATGCGTTCAGCCAGAAGGTGAAGGGCTATCGGCCCAATTTGCTGGGCAAGCCTAAATTTGAGGATGTCTGGCTGGAGAGCTGACGCGCATGCTGGCCAATAGCCCGCGACTGCGTCTGGTTGGACGCCGGTTGGTGCAGATCGTGCCGGTCATCGTGCTGGCAACGTTTGTCGTGTTCGGGCTGCTGAAGCTGGTACCCGGCGACCTCGCCGCGACGCTGGCAGGCGAATACGCGACAGAAGAGCGGGTGGCGCAGATCCGCGCAGCCTATGGGCTCGATGACCCATTCCTGGTGCAGTACGGGCGCTGGCTGTGGAACGCGGTGCACCTGGACCTGTCGCGGTCATTCCAGTCGAACGAACCGGTGCTGGACCAGATCCTGCACCGTTTCCCGACCACCATGCTGCTGGTGTGCGGGGCGCTGCTGGTATCGCTGTCGATCGGCGTGCCGCTCGGCATCCTGGCAGCGACGCATGTTGGTTCACGGGTGGACGTGGCGGTGACAAGCATTTCCAGCTTCGGGGTCGCGTTACCGAATTTCTGGCTGGCGATGATCCTGGTGGCGACTTTGGCGCTGTCCTGGGGATGGTTTCCGGCGACCGGGGCGGTGCGGCTGGCCGCCGATCCACAGGCGGCGCTCTGGCATGCGGTGCTGCCCTCGATCGCGCTGGCCGCCGGCGGGATTGCCGAGGTGGTCCGCCAGCTGCGCAGCGCACTGATCGAAGTTCTGTCATCGCAATATGTGCGGACACTCTACGCCAAGGGCCTGTCGCCCGCTGCGATATTGTGGAAGCACGGGCTGAAGAACGTGGCGGTGACCTTGTTGACGGTGATCGGCCTGCTGATCAGCCGGCTGCTGGGTGGGGCAGTCGTGATCGAGGCGGTATTCGCCATTCCCGGCATGGGCAGCATGGTGGTGCGGGCGGCGATCGTGAAGGATTTCCCGGTCGTTCAGGGAGTGGTCTTCATCATGGTGATCCTGGTGATCTGCATCAATCTGATCATCGATTTGCTCTACACCGTGGTCGATCCGAGGGTGGCGCTGAAATGACGCGATTGCGCGACTGGCTCGGGGGGAATCTGGCCGCCGTGGCCGCGCTGTTCTTTCTGGTGGCGCTGTTCCTACTCGCGGTTCTAGCACCACTGATCGCGCCGTTTCCGCCGACGGCGCAAAACCTCAGCAACACGCTGGCCGAGCCAAGCTGGCAGCACTGGATGGGTACCGACGATCTCGGTCGCGACGTGCTGAGCCGGCTGATCCATGGCGCACCAGCCACACTGTTCGCGAGCTTCTTGGCGGTGTCGGTAGCAACAGCGATCGGGGTGCCGGTGGGGCTTTTGGCAGGGTTCATCGGCGGGTGGGTGGACGACGTTATCTGCCGGGTGATCGACACGCTGCTGTCCTTCCCCGGTATCGTGCTGGCGATCGGGGTGACCGGGGCACTGGGCATCGGACTGACCAACGCGATGATCGCGCTGGGGATTGTGTTCTCACCGGGGCTCGCGCGGCTGATGCGGGCACAGACGCTGGTGGTGAAGCATGAACTTTACGTCGACGCGTCGCGCTGCTTCGGGGCGGGGCTGTGGCGTATTCTCCTAAAGCACGTGGCGCCGAATGCGATCCAGCCAGTGATCGTGCAGGTGACGCTGCTGCTGGCAGTCGCATTGCTGGCCGAGGCAAGCCTGTCGTTCCTCGGACTGGGCGTGCAGCCGCCCCAGCCGAGTTGGGGCGGCATGCTGGCGCGGGCTTACAACTACATGGAACTGGCGCCTGAACAGATGTATGCGCCCGGAATAGCCATCCTGCTTACTGCGCTGGCCTTCAACACTTTGGGTGAAGCCCTACGCCAAGCGCTGGACCCTACCCGTCGGCGACGCTGAGGATCCGGCGGGTAGCGCACCAGGAGTGGGAAGAAACTTGAGCGTAAACCATTCGGGTTAAATCGGCTGACAGGCCGAGGACGCTGTTTTTCACGATCGTCTGTATCCGATCGAAATGGCGAGCCGATCGGATGACGCATATCTCGATATACAGGATTCCGAGCGCCGTCAGCCGAACAGGCAAAATGAGAGTACGCACGCAAGATATGCCGACGGGCGGCAGTGTCATGACGTGTAAAACAGCATGCAAAACTTTCCAGATTCCGAGGGTAAACAGCGTCCAATAGTTGCCACCCCGGCTCATGCGATCATCCGGCCTTTGTGCTGGAGAATCTGGGGTGTTGCTTATGGACATGATTGCCGAGATCCGGCGCCGTCATCTGATTAGCCAGGAGAGCATCAGCTCAATCGCGCGTGACCTGAAATTGTCTCGTCCGACGGTTCGCAAGCATTGCCGAACTCAGTCCGAGCCTGGCTGCTGATTCAACTTCAAGGGATCACGCTCTAGGGTCTGTTGAGGTTCACCGTGAATTGATGATGGCTCCTGCGAGATAGATCAACGCGGAGAAGCTTTGGTCTGTCTTGTCGGCCCGCATGGCGATCCTCTTGAACTCTTTAAGTTTACCAAAAAAGTTCTCGATAAGGTGACGC
>CALQTN020000104.1 GCA_943333505.2 Asaia bogorensis
CAAACCGAAGCGCAAGCCGTTGCCGGAGCATCTGCCGCGGCAGGACGTCACCCATCAGCCGCCCGGTGATGGTGCCTGCACCTGCCCCGATTGCGGGAAAGGCATGGCGCGCCTGGGCGAGGACGTGACCGAGGTGTTGGACTACGTGAGCGTCCGGCCCGATGCCAGGGTGACAATGGCAGGCGCGGTCACGGTGCCTGTCATAAAGTTCATCGCCGGCGCGCCGATGAAGCCGCCGACGAAGCGGGTGGCGGGGCGGTGATAGACCTCGCTTGGGGTGCCGACTTGCTCGATCGTGCCGGCGTTCATCACCACCAGCCGTTCGGCGAGCGTCATTGCCTCGATCTGGTCGTGAGTGACAAAAACCGAGGTTGTGGCAAGCCTGCGATGCAGGCGGCGGATCTCGATGCGCATCTGAACACGTAACTTGGCGTCGAGGTTGGAAAGCGGTTCGTCGAACAGAAACACCTTTGGCTCGCGGATCATCGCGCGCGCCATTGCCACTCGCTGGCGCTGCCCGCCGGAAAGCTGGCCCGGTCGCCGGTCGAGATAGGGGGTGAGCCCCACCGTTTCGGCAACTTCGGCGATCCGCGCCAGGCGCGGCACTTTGCCGATGCCAGCAACTTTCAACGCGTAGCCGATGTTATCGCCGACCGACATGTGCGGATAAAGCGCGTAGTTCTGGAACACCATCGCACAGCCGCGCTCACGCGGTTCGAGCTTGTTGACCACCTGGCTGTCGATCAGGATTTCGCCGCCACTGATTTCCTCCAGTCCCGCGATCATGCGCAGCAATGTCGATTTGCCGCAGCCCGACGGGCCAAGAATGACCAGAAACTCGCCGTCGCTAATCGCGAGATCGACACCGTGCACGACCTCGGTTTTGCCGTAGCTTTTGCGCACGGCGCGGATGGCAATGTCTGACATGGGATTCTCCGGAAAACGCAGGTATTATTTGTCGACGCCAATCAACCCGCGCACGAAGTAGCGCTGCATCAGCGCCACCACGATCAGCGGCGGAAGCATCACGATCAGGCAGCCCGCCATGGCGACGTTCCAGTCCGGCGTCCCGCCCCCGGTCGATGATGCCGTCGGGATCAATCGCTTGAGCTCCATTACCGCAGTGCCGTAATGGAGCCGGTCAGTAGTGACCAGGATCGGCCATAGATACTGGTTCCAGGCATAGATAAACATGATGGTGAACAACGCCGCCATGTTGGTGCGCGACAATGGGATCAGCATGTCGCGCAGGAAGCGCAAGGGTCGCGCGCCGTCCATCCGGGCAGCCTCCACGATCTCGTTCGGGATGGTCATGTAGAACTGGCGAAACAGGAAGGTGCCGGTCGCGGTCGCCACCAGCGGCAGGATCAGCCCGGCATAGGAATTCAGCAGGTTCCATTCGAGCGCGAGCTGGATCCCGGTCGCCATCCGCAACAGCCACGAAAGTCCCGTCACGTCGAGCAAAGCCTGCAAGGGTGCAAGCGCATTGGCCGCGACCGCAAAGGTCGGTACGATGCGCACTTCCAGCGGCAGCATCAGGGTGGCGAAAATCATCCAGAACACCAGCATCCGGCCGGGGAAACGAAAAAACACGATGGCAAACGCGGTCAGCGAGGCGATCAGGATTTTCCCAGCGGCGACCGCGACGGCGACGAACAGACTGTTGAGCAGTTTGGTGCCCAGCCCCGCGCGCTGCCAGGCCTCGGACAGATTGTCCCACAAGTGAGTCCCCGGCAGCAGGCTGATCGGCGGGCTGTTGATTTCCTGGATGGTCAGGGTGGACGCCACGAACACCAGCCACATTGGCAGGAACGCGATGGCCAGGCCGAACAGCAGGATCAGATGGGTGACGATATTGAGCAGCGGCGTGCGTTCGACCATGGTGCCTACTTGTAATGAATGCGACGTTCGATATAGCGGAACTGCACGACGGTGAGCGCCACCACCATCAGCATCAGCACGATCGATTGCGCGGCAGCCCCCGAGTAATCGAGACCCTTGAAGCCATCGAAATAGATTTTATAGACCATCAGGGTCGTGGCCTTGGATGGCCCGCCCTCGGTAGTGATGTCGATGATGCCGAAACTATCGACGAAGCTGTCGGTCAGGTTGATCACCAGCAGAAAGAAAAATGTCGGCGCCAGCAGTGGCAGTTGCAGATCGCGCATCCGCCGCAGCACCCCCGCGCCGTCCATTGCGCCGGCTTCGATCAGGCTGCGCGGGATGGCCTGCAGGCCGGCGAGAAAGAAGATGAAGTTATAGGCAATGTATTTCCAGGAATACGCGATGATGATCATTATCATCGCATGAGTACCGTTGTTCGCTGGGTTCCAGAAATCCGGATAAATCTGGTTGAGCGCGGAAAACACCCCAACCTCGGGCGCGAACACGTAGCGAAACGCCACCGCCGCTGCCGGTGCCGCCACCGCATAGGGCCAGACCAGCGCGGTGCGGTAATAGGCGTAGCCGCGCAATTGGCGGTCGCAGAACAATGCCAGCACCAGGGCCATTGCCATGCCAAGGCCAGCGGCCGCCAACGCGAAGATGATGCTGCGGGCAACCGATGCCCAGTAGAAACTATCGCTAAACACCGCCTCGAAGTTATCGAAGCCGACAAACGCGTTACCACCGCCCCAGGGCTGTTCAAGGGTGAAGGCCCAGAACAGCGCGGCCCCGGCCGGCCAGTAGAAGAACGTCAGGACCAGCAGCAGCTGCGGTAGCAACAGCAATCCACCAAGCCAGACTGTTTTAAAATATGCGCGGTTTTCCATCTGATTTGCTCCGGCCGGGGGAGCAAGCCCCCCCCGGCCAGAAGTCCCTTAGGGCAGTTGCTTGCCGGCATAGGTCTTCTCGAACCGTCGCAGAATGGCGTTGCCACGCTCCACCGCCTGGTTGAGGCCTGCCTCGACCGTCATCTGGTTGTTGAAGATCGACTGCAGGGCGTCCCGGCCTTCCTTGCGGATTTGCAGGAAGCCGCCGAGCCGGATACCGCGCGACAGCGGCGTGACATCGGACGCGGTAAGTGAGGCGAGGGCAACCTCGCGGCCCTTGTAGGGTGCGTTTGCGTAGAAGCCCTTGTCGGTCATGTATTGGAACCCGGTCTTGGTCACCGGAATATAGCCGGTGACTGTCGACCAGAACTCTTCCGATTCCGGCTTGGCAATGAAGGCAAAGAACGCGGCCGCGCCACGATATTCATCAGCCGACTTGCCCGACAATGCCCATAGCGAGGCGCCGCCGACCAATGAGTTGGTGCGCTTGGTGCCGGCGAATACCGGCAGCATCGCCACATCCCAGTTCATCCCGGCTTTCGCGGTCTTGGCGACCGAGCCATGGCTGGCAACCGACATCATCGTCATCTGGCATTCGCCGCTGGAGAAGGCTTCGGCGATAGTGGCGCCGGTTTCCTTGACCTTGATCTTGAAGATGCCCTCGGCATGGCCTTTCTTCAGGAATTTCACATAGTCCACGAACTTGGTCTTGTTGAACACCAACTCGGCGTCGAGGCCTTCATAGCCGTTGGCGCGGGTGGCAATCGGTTGACCGTGGATGGCGGAGAATTGTTCCATCATCTGCCAAGTGTCGTATTCGAAGGCGAACGCGCAGTCATAGCCAGCCTTCTTGAGGTCGCGGGAAATGGTCTCGACCTCTTCCCAGGTTTGCGGACCAGCAGTCTTGCCGATCTTGGCAAAGGCGTCCTTGTTCCAATAAAAAATCGCGGTAGATGAATTGAAAGGAAAGGAGTAAAGTTCCCCCTTGGACGTGGCATAATAATTGGAAACGCCCGGGAAGTAGTTTGCCCAGTCGATCTTATATCCGTTATCAGCCATTAGCTTGGTCGCTGGATAAAAGGCGTTCGATAGCATCAAGTCAGCGGTACCGGCGTCGAAGACTTGCACAATGGTCGGATGCTTCTTGGCGCGGAAGGCGGCAATAGAGTTCTGCACCGCTTCATCATAGCTACCCTGGGAGACGCAAACGATCTCGAATTCCTTCTGCGAATCGTTGAAGCGCTTGCACACATCGTTGACGCGCTCACCAAGATCGCCGGTCAGGCCCTGCCAGAGTTCGAACTTGATGCGTGACTGGGCCTGGGCAATAGGTGCCGCGCCGAGCACGAAAGCAAACGCCGCCGCGGTGGCGGCGATCCATGGTTTGGTCATTGAGCCTGATCCCCTGTGCTGCACGACGTTCCGACGTCGCCGTGGGCAAGACATTTACCGGCACTGGGTTACAGGTCGGAGACAATCGGATTTCGATGGGATGACGATTGGGGCCGGCATCGCGCGCGGGTAAGGCCGCGATGCCGGCCGGCGGAGTGGGCGGGATCAGCGTGGCAGCAGCTTCTGTACTTCGGCTGCCATCGTCTTCAGCGTGTCTTCCGGCGTGGCCTTCTGCTCGACCAGCAGCGCGAGATTATCCACCATTGTCTGCGTGACCTTGACGCCATTATTACCGGGGAACGAATACCATGGGATCATGATGTTCATCTGGTTCAGCCCAGCCCGGAACAGCGGGTTCGCGGCGTAGAACTTGCCGAGGTAGCGGTCATCCCTGGGCGCCAGTTCGTTATTCGGCACATAACCGGTGCCGGGCACCACCACCGAGGCGCCGTAAGGGCCGGCGGCAAATTTCAGGAACTGGTAGACGGCCTGCTGCTTCTTCGCGTCGGTGGTGAACATCACTGCGGCATTGCCACCGGTCGGTAGGCGGCCCTTCTGCGCATCGATCACCGGCATGGCCGTCGTGCGCAGTTCGAACTTGCTGCCCACGCCGTTGATGATTGAGCGCAGCCCACCGGTGGTCCAGTAGAACAGACCGATCTTGCCGGCGGTGAAGCCCTGCACGGCGGCATCCGAGGTGAACGCAGGCATCTTGCCTTCCTTCACCATCCGGTCGAGCAGGCGAACGGCGCCGAGGCCCTCGGGGCCGTTGAAGGCGACCTTCTTTTCGTCGGGCGACAGCATGCTGCCGCCATGGCCGAACAACAGGGCGGAGTACATCCAGTCGTCGCCCTGCCAGCGATACGACATGCCGGTGACGCCATCGCCGAGGGCGTTGATCTTCGCCGCGAGCTTCAACGCGTCGTCCCAGTTTTTCGGCATGTTCTCCGGATCCCCGCCGGCTTTGCGGACGAGATCGGCATTGTAATAGAAAATCGGGTTCGAGGTGGCGAAGGCTAGGCCCATCTGCTTGCCACCGAAGCGGGCCAGGTTGAGCAGGCCCTCGGAGAACCCTTCATTGGCAAAATTGGCATCGGTCTTGATGAACGACATCAGGTCGATGCCGATATTGCGCTCGGCCAGGACGCGCAGACGATTGAGGCCGATGAAGCTGACATCGGGCATCTCCGCGGTGCCGGCTTGGCGCAACATCAGTTGCAGCCCGTCCTCATAGGTCGGCGAGGGGCTGGTGAAGGTGATTTTCACCTCCGGGTGCAGGCGCGTGTATTCACCGGAAATCTGATCCATCACCGATTTGAAGAAGCCGGGCATCGGGTAGTGGACGATGATTTCGGTGGTCTGCGCCGCGGCGGGCAGAGCGAGCGACGCGAGCAGGGCGCTGGCGATCACAAGACGTCGTTTCATGGGCAAGTCTCCTTGGGGAAAGTGATCAGCCCTTGAGCCCGGTCATCGTCATACCTTCGATGAACAGGCGCTGGGCAAACAGGAAAAACAAGACAAGCGGCGCGGTGATCACCACGGTCGCCGCCATCAACGCGCCGTAGTCGTCCCCCACCTCGGCTGCGCGGAAGAACAGCAGGCCGAGCGGTGGCGTCGCGAGATGGGTTTTGGAGATGGCGATCAGCGGCCAGTAGAGATCGTTCCAGTGGGCGACCACCGAGAAGATCGCGAAGGCCGAGGCGGCCGGCCAGGCGTTCGGCAGGATGATGCGCCAAACGATCGCGCTCTCTGACAATCCGTCGCTGCGGGCGGCGAGGATGAGGTCGTCCGGGATCGCCTTGATGAACTGGCGGAACAGGAAAATCGCGAACACAGACAGCGTGAACGGAATAATCAGCACCGCCAGCGTGTTGAGCAGGCCGAGCGTGCGCGCGGCGGCGTAGAGCGGGATCGAGATGGCGTGGATCGGCACGAGCAGGCCGAGCAGCACCAGCGCGAACAGCACTTCCCGCCCACGGAACCGCAGCTTGGCGAGCGCGTAGGCGGCGGGCAGCGCGAACACCACCTGGAACACCACGATAGCGGCGCAAACGATGGCGCCGTTCAGCAGGATACCGCCCATCGGGATGCGGGTGAAGGCCTTGGTGTAGTTCTCCAGCGCCGCCCAGTTCGTCGGCACCAGCGCGAGGCCGGCGGAGAACACTTCTGACTGCTCCTTGAACGACGTCGAGATCATGAAGATGAACGGGAACAGCACGATCCCGGCGCCGGCAGAGAGCACGATCAGGTGAAGCGCGCGCGTCATCCGTAATGTACCTTTTTGTCCAGCACCCGCGTCTGGATGACCAGCAGGAGCAGCAGCAAGGCGATGAACACGACCGCCATCGCCGAGGCGGTGCCGATATGCAGGTAGACGAAGCCCTCATGGTAGATCACCCAGAGCAGCGTTTCGGACGCCTTGGCCGGCCCACCCTGGGTCATCGTCGCCACGGTCTCGAAGACCTTGACCGCGTTAATGACGGAGATGGTGGTGACGAAGAGCGTCGTCGGGCCGAGCATCGGCCAGGTGACGATACGAAACCGATCCCACGCCGATCGCACACCATCCATTTCGGCGGCCGCATAGAGCGTCCGGTCGATCGCGGTGAGGCCAGCGAGGAACAGCACCATGTTGAAGCCGAGCGCCTGCCAGATGCCGATCAGGGCGAGCGCCACCAGCACGTTGTCGCTGGAGCCAAGCCAGTTGACCCCGGCGAAACCGAGCATCCGCAGCACGATGTTGATCGGTCCGAAGCTCGGGTGCATCAGATACTGCCAGACGCTCGCCATCGCAACGATCAGCGAGACCACCGGCAGGAAGTAGACGGAACGGAAGAAGGTGCGCCCGCCCGCCTCGGCCTCGATCAGCAGCGCCAGGCCGAGGCCGAGCAGGATCGCGGCCGGGGCAACCAGCACGACATAGACGGCGGTGTTGCGCAGCGCGCCGCGGAAGCTGCGGTCGGTCAGCAGATCCGCATAGGCGTCGAGCCCGAGAAAGTTGATCTCGGGCACCCCCAGCTCGGCGTCAGTCAGCGACAGCACAAGCACCGCCAGGGTCGGCAACACCAGGAGCAGCAACATCAGCACCGCAGTCGGCCCGGCGAGGCGCCAGGCGGCGCGCGTCTCGATGGCCGCTGCCGCCGCGTGCGCGCTACCCGGCATGTGCAGGCTCTTGCGCGGTCACCGCAACCCGGGCGACCCGCGCGCCACTCGCATCGAACGCAAGCAGCGCCCCGTTCGCCGCGCCCGCGTGGAGAACGGCATGATGGCGCAAACGTTCCGCGGCCTCCGGCGCCATACGCGAAATCAGCAGATCGCCGACTCCCTCCGCACGGCAATGCACCAGCGCCTCCGCGCCGAGGAACTCCACCCGCTCCAGGCGCACCGGCAACCGCCACGGACCCGGATCGGTATCGAGACGAAGATGCTCTGGGCGGATGCCGAGACGAATTTCGGCGCCGGGAATGGCGGCGATCCGCTCTGCCATGGCATGACCGTGCACCTGCGCACGGCCGGCCGCCGTCACGTGGGCGGGCAACAGGTTGATGCGCGGGCTACCGATGAAGGTGGCGACATCGATATGGGCCGGATCGCGATAGATCGTGTCCGGCGTTGCAACCTGGAGAATGCGCCCGGCCAGCATCACCGCGATGCGGTCGGCCATCCCCAGGGCTTCCTCCTGGTCGTGGGTGACATAAAGCGTCACCACGCCGGCGCGGCGATGCAGGTCGACGATCTCGCTGCGCATGTGCACGCGAAGGGCGGCATCGAGGTTGGACAGCGGCTCGTCCATCAGGAAGGCACGGGGGTGGCGCACCAGTGCGCGGCCGAGGGCGACGCGCTGGCGCTGCCCGCCCGACATCTGTGCGGGCTTGCGATCGAGCAGTGGCGCGATCTTCAGCATCTCCGCCGCCGCCACTACCTCGCCGCCGATCGCCGCGATCTTGGAGCGCACGGAGGCGAGCAGCCCGGCGAATGGCAGCCGTTCCGGCCCGCTGAGCCGGCGCATCACCAGCGGCAATGCCATGTTCTGCCGCGTCGTCAGATGCGGGTAGAGCGCGTAGGACTGGAACACCATCGCCATGTCCCGATCGGCCGCCCGCGCCGAGGTAACGTCCCGGCCATCGAGCAGCACAATGCCGCTATCGGGCGCCTCCAGCCCGGCGGCGATGCGCAGCAGCGTCGATTTCCCGCAGCCGGACGGGCCGACCAGCGCAATGAACTCGCCTGGCGCGGCGGCGAGGTCGATCCCCTCCAGCACACGCGTTTCGCCGAACGACTTGCCGATGCCCTTCAGATGGATCGCTGGCGTCGTCATGCGCCCGTGCCAGGACTTGAATCGGTGGGACGCGGATAGATGATGCGCTGCACCGGCTCGATCGTCAGGTCTTCGAGGCCAACCGGTCGAACGAAGTGGCTCTCGACCCGGTCGGCACCGAACGTATGGACCACCGCGCCGAGGCGACGGGCACCGCCGAGGTCCTCCTGGCTGTCGCCGCACACGAACGAGGCGGCGGGCCCCCAGACATGGTCGATCCCGTCCACATGCAAGTGCCGATGAATGTGCAGATGACCACTGCCGATCAGCCGCACCCGGCTGCCGGCGAGCAGGCCAAGCAGGCGCCGGCGGGGTTCGGGCGTCACAGTCCAATAGCCACGCGGCCCTTCGTCGGGCGCGTCGATGAACAGCGGTTTGTGCAGGAACAGCGCTATCGGCCCGGCGCCGACCAGGGCCTGCGCGAGCCAGTCGAACTGCGCCTCCTCCTCGGCGTGGCCGGTGCCGAGCAGCATCGCGTTCAACCCGATCAACCGCCAGCCGTCGCGATCGACCGACCACCGGTCGGCACCGAGATGCGCCCGCCAGGCGGCCAGCCGGTCGTCATCCACCGCCTGATCCGGCCGGATGGTGGCCACGTCGCCGACGTCGTGATTACCGGGAACACTGAGTATGGGAATGTCGAAACCCGA
Source organism: Asaia bogorensis (assembly GCA_943333505.2). Classification (GTDB taxonomy): domain Bacteria; phylum Pseudomonadota; class Alphaproteobacteria; order Acetobacterales; family Acetobacteraceae; genus CAITOL01. The sequence continues at coordinate 9,132 of CALQTN020000104.1, forward strand.
ATTCCAGGCGGCGGCCATCGCGAGGTCGGCAGGATCGGCGGCACCGTCCATCGCGAGGTCGCCGGTATGGACGATCAGGTCCGCCTGTTGCGCCGCGAGCCATGCGCGGAACGCCGCGGTGTTGGCGGCGAAATGCGCGTGGGTCGCGGACAGATGGGTGTCCGATATCTGGATGATCCGCATGTCCGTCCTCAGGCCGCCGGGCCGCGCAGCTGGGTGGCGAAATCACTCGTACGGCGAATGGTCTCGGGCAGTTCCGACCAGAAACGTGCCTGCAATTCGATGTCGGCAACCACGCCGACCGGAAAGCGTGCCTCGGCGGCGATACGGTCCCACGGCAGGTCGCCCCAGCCGAGCGGCAGATGCAGGTCGCCGGCGCCGAAGGCGATGTCCTCCGTCAACGAGTAGGTCCAGAAATCCTTCGGCCGGCCGAAGCTGTCATGGATGTGCAAGTGCTTGGCGAAAGGGGCGAGCGCCTTGGCTTCCTCCACGAAGTCCACGCCATGCAGGCCGCAGTTGATGTAGCCGTGGCTGAAGTCGAAGGTGGCGCGGATCGCGGGATGATCGATCAAAGCCAGTTCGGCGGCGAGGCGCGACGGCAAAGCGGTGTGCCGGCCGTGGTCGTAGGTGAAAATATTCTCGACGCAGATCACCGTTCCGGCATCACGGGCGAGGCCAGCAACGCTCGCGAGCGCCTCGCGCTGGCGCTCATATGCATGCTCCAGCGCGGCACCCTGCTGCGGCCGGGCAAAACCGGAATGGATCACCAGGTGAACTGATCCGAGTGCATGGGCGATCTCGATATTCGCCTTGAGCACGTCGATATGCAGCGGCAGCAGATGCGGGTCTTCCATCAGGTTGATGCCGAGATGGCCATGCAGCGTGTTCGGCCGGCCCGCGACGATGCCAGCGATCTCGGCCAGGCGGGGCTGCAGGATGCGTGCGCCGGTGACGACATCGAACTTGTGCAGTGGAAGTTCGACGAAGCCCAAGCCGGCGGCGTAGGCGGCGTCGATATGCCCGCCGAGATCGGCGTATTTCGGGTGCTCGCAGGGGATCGAGAGGCCGATGCCCAATATCTGACTGTCATTCATCTTTGTCGTCTCCGTTCAGGTGACCGGCGTGGGATGGCGCGCGCCGCTGCCGACGAGGCTGTGGAATGGGGCAGCGGCGCGATCCAGCGGCGTCAAGGCAGATGGCGAAGGGATCGCGGCCGAATAGGCGAAGGCCGATGGCGTCATGGAGTTCCAGCAGCGCCCAGGCGGCAGTGGGCTCGGGACAGGCGGTAAAGCTCTCGGTTAGCGATTGCATGGTGAAGTCGGAATGCCGTCGACCGTGGGGAACGTGTTCCATTGGACGTGGCCGGACAGCCACATCACCGGCATCACCGCCGTCCTGAGCAAGGCGCGCAGCCGGTCAGTGCCTGGTTACGTCGATGAATTCGGGTTGCGCTCGAAATAGTAATTGGCCGTCCGCACATGGTAGGAAACCCATCAATGATGGAGCTTCCCTAGCCGCATTCGATGACAGGGCTGTGTCGGTTCAATGACCAACGGATAAACCCTGCCGCGCGACGGCCCCGGTGCGGCGTTACGACAGCGTCGGGTCTGGCCGGTCGCGCAGTCAATCGTCGAGCAGGCTGACGGGAGGGTCGTCAGCACGATGGTGATGCTGGGCTGTCAAACAGCGTTGAATAGTTTCCAGGTAACAGCGTCCAAAAGTTTCCACTTTTTCAGCCTGCTTTCGGTTGTTTTTTCCGCTGTTTGAAGCGGAAGGAATCGTTGCCGGTTTCCAGGATGTCGCAGTGGTGGGTGATGCGATC
>CALQTN020000105.1 GCA_943333505.2 Asaia bogorensis
ACTGGTCATCCAGGGCCACCAGCGCCGCGTCCGCAAGCGTGCGTATCACACGCAACGGGTGGCTCTTGGGGATGCGGCTCTCAGGCCGAACGTAGCTGAATAGTCCGTCCCGTCGTTGGTCAAAACCGCGCATCTTCGCTGCCTTGCGTTTGTCAATCTGATGAGAGATCGAATCCCATACGCACGCGTCGGAGCAAGGAGTTTTTCAGCAGCCTGCTAGGGGATCGGAATATCGTCGGCGTCGAAGTCTGGGCCGCCATAACCGGCCTCGAGCGGCAGGCGCAGGATGCGGCGGCCTTCGATCTTCAGCATTTCCGGGCAGACGGTGACGATGGTGGACGCGGCGGCGCGCGCCATGGCAGTGGCGACGTTGGTATCCTGCGCCAACTGGCCGAGATTGAGCCTGGTGGCGAAAACCACAGTGAAGCGCTTGCTTTGCCCGCCGGCGATCGCGTCATCCGGGGAAATCCAGATGGTGTGGACGGTTTCGTGGCCGTCGCCCTGGGGCTTCTGGTCGGTCGGCATCGGGGCAAGGAAGAAATGGGTGTCGTAACGCTTGGGGCGGCCGGCCGGGGTGATCCAGTGGGAAAAGCGCACCATCTGGTCAGTGGCAAGCTCGATCTCGCCTGATGTTGCAAGGTCGGTGAAATCCGGCGCGCGGCCGATGCGGGCGGCGATGCGGGTTTCGAGGGCTTCGAGTTCTTCGGCGGTTAAAAGATGCTCGGTGCCGATCGGGCGGGCGAGCAACATGCGCGCTTCCTCCCAGGTTTCGCGCACCCCGGCGACGCGGAGGCCGGTGGTGAGCGTGTCCTCGTCTGGTGCACGGCGGCAATGCTTGTGCAGGTCGGGGGACATATCGCCGTCATCCACCCGGCCGCCCGGGAAGACCAACGCGCCACTGGCGAATTCAGAGGCGACGTTGCGTTCCACCATCAGCACCTCAAGCCCGGTTGGGCCGTTGCGGAGCAAGAGAATGGTGGAGGCCGGGCGTGCTGGGGGATGATCGGACATGCCGTTACTCCTCGATCGGCACGAAAATCGAGTGGCGGAGCTGGCCGTTGACGGACTGGCTGAGATGGCCTTTGCCGGTGGTGTCTTCGACCAGAATGACCTCGCCGGCGCCGATGATGCGGGATTCGCCGTCGGACGCGGTGATCTTCACGCCAGCATCAAGGTTGATGATGTACTGGCGGCGCGGGGCGGGGTGCCAATCGAGGTCGTAAGTCGCCTTGGTCTGGCGGAAAATAATGCCGTGGGCGGGGAGACGGGCGGAAACATGGCCGCCGGGGCCGCTGGATTCCCAGGGGATGTCGAGGTCGCGGAAATGGGAAATGCCGTTTTCGTCTTCGTAGAGGTTGTGGATGCGCATTTGGGGTCCCTCCTGGGTTTGGGGGGAGTTTAGAGGAGGTCTGGGAGGGGAAGGCAAGGTGTTCTTTTTGTGGGCAAAAAGAACCAAAAAAACTTTTTGATGGTTTGTTGGTGTTGGGATGTGGGGGCCACGGACAGGTCGCTTGGTGTTGGCACATGGTGTTTACTATCGTGCGGGTCACAGCGCCTTCGTCGATCAACAGGTCGGCGCACCGCCTCCCGCGTGGCGCCGCAGGGCGCGACGACGACAATCGATGGATGCATGGCTGACCGCGCCGCCGCCCATCACGGCCAGCACTTAGACGGCGAGGAAGGGAAATTTTCTTGACATTTTATGTCACTATGTATAACTTAATAACATGAATTTATTTTCCTCCATCCTCACCGACCTGCAGGCCGTGATAGCGGCGGGGGCAGCACGTGACCGGCGTTTGACAGTGCTGCTGGTGGCGGTGTGGGGGCGGGTTGCTCGGATGCGGAGCCGGTTGGAGCGGCTGGTGGCGCTGTGGCGGGCGGGGACGTTGCCAGCGCCGCGGTTGCGTCAGGTGGTGCGGGCCAGGGCGGCGGGCGTTGTGCCTCAGCTTCGGTTTCCGACTATTCCGGGCTGGCTGCGGCACCGGCTTGGGCATGATGTTTCGGCATATGCGAGCCAGTTGCAGCATGCGTTGGGCGAGGCGGAGTGTGTGGCATTTTTGGCGGCGGTGCCGGAGGCGGGGCGGATTTTGCGACCGTTGTTGCGGATGTTGACGCCGGATGCGGTGCCGGACGTGATACGGTTGGTGCGGCCGAAGGTGGTGCGGGTAGCGGCGGCTGGGTTGATTCCGGCTGGGGTCGCTGTGGTGATGCCGGATTATGAAATTTTAGAGGGTTAAGGCCGGGGTATTTTTGCGTTCTAGTCGTTGCGATTTAGCAATTAATAAAGAAAGATGGATTGCTTCGCAGGGGCGCGCAATGACGTACGACGGCCGGTGCGACGACGGACAGAAGTTGGGAAGTTTTTTTGCTTCTTTGTTTTCAAACAAAGAAGACCCTTCCTTACCCTTCCACCGGCGCCCCAAAACGCAAATCGTATCGCGTGCCAGCGATTTCCACCTGCAGTGGCGCACCATCGACCAACGTCACCACCAGCTTCGGTGCGGTATGGCTCAGCCGCACCCGCACGCAGCGCCGTTGCCAGCGCAGCAGGAATTCGAGGCTTTGCCAGGATGCCGGCAGGTTTGGCGCGATGATCAGGGCGTTGTCGCCATTGGCGATGCCGGCGAAGCCGCGCACGACGACCTGCCACAGCCCGCCCAGGGTGGCGATATGCACGCCGCCGGCACTACCGCCGGCGCCGTCGGACAGATCGATCGCGGCACTTTCGTGGAAATAGCGCAGGGCCAGTTCAACATTGCCCAACCGTGCCGCGACCAGGGCATGCATGACCCGGCTGAGCGAGCTGCCATGGCCGCAGCGTGGTTCGTAATGGGCGAAGTTCAACGCCTGCACTGCGGGGGAATGCTCTTCCGGGAGCAGACCGAGCAATGCCACGACATCGGCCTGTTTGGCGATTTGGGACTGCTGGATGCGGCTGCGGCCGAGCACGACATCCATCGGCACCTGGCGCGCGGCGTAGGGTGCGAGGTCGATATCTTCCAGCCCGTGGAAGCCGGCGAATTGTTCGATCAGGCCGCTGGCGGGGTCTATCCCGGTGACCAGGCTGTCGGCGGCGTGTTGCCAGGCGGCGAGCTCGATCGGCTCCAGGCCCAGCCGCATTGCCAGCGGTTCCCAGTGCAATTGCCAGACATCGGCAAGGAGGCTGGCGATTTCCAAACCACGCAGGATATTCCAGCGCGCCAGCTGGTTGGTGAAGGCGTTGTCGTCAACGGTTTCGTGATATTCGTCGGGGCCGATCACGCCACGGATATGGCCGCGCCCATCGGCTTCAAGGGTGATGCGACTGGCCCAGAAGCGCGCAGTTTCCAGCAGGATCTCGGCGCCGGCGGCGTGGAGAAAGCCATCATCGCCGCTGTGGCGCCAGTAGTGCCAGACCGCGTAGGCGACGCAGGCGGTGATGTGCTGTTCCTGCTTGCCGGTCAGCACCGCAATCGGCTTGCCATCGGCGCCGTTGATGAAGTCGGGGGTGGTTTCTTCGCCGCTATCGGCCGATTCCCAGGCATACATTGCGCCACGAAAGCCCATTGCGGCGGCCTTGGCGCGTGCCCCGGATATGGTGCGGTAACGATACATCAGCAGGCTGCGCGCTGCGTCCGGCCAGGCTGCGACGTAGAACGGCAGGGCGTAGATCTCGGTGTCCCAAAAAACATGGCCGAGGTAGCTGTCTCCGGTCAGGCCACGCGCACCGATCGAGACATGGTCGTCATGCGGATTGGCGGCGCTGATCAGATGGTAAATGGCAAAGCGCAGGGCCTGCTGGGCGACAGGATCGCCTTCGATACGGATATCGGCGGCCTCCCACCGGTCCGCCCAGGCGGCTTCGTGGGCGGTGAGGATTTCCGACCAACCCCGCTCCTGCGCCAAGGCCAGCGCAGTTTGTGCGGCTGGACCCGGATCGTCCTGGCGGCGATCACTGCGCGCGACCGCGGCGAGACGCCAGAGAAACACGTCCTGGGTCGGGCCGCCGGTGCAGTTCCACACCCATTGCAGGTGATCCTGATGCGAAGGCGCAATGCTTTCATGAGCCACCGTCAGACCCGCAGCACCTGCCATCGCGAGACGCTTGCCCGATTGCCACGTCGCCCAGACGCCGAGATCGGCGGTCAATTGCTCCATGTCCAGACCCATCAGCGCCTGATCAAAACTGGCCTCCAGCCGCACGGCGGTCCCCGGGGTTTCAATTTGCAGGCGCACCAGTTGCAAGCCGATTGCCCGTTGCGATTGCGAGGCGATCCGCAGGGTGGAAATCCGCACCACCAGGCCTGGGCCAATGGTGAGCAGGATATCTTCCAGCAATGCGCCACGCCGCATGTCGAGACTGCGGCGCTGGGTCAGCAGGTTGGCTGCACGGAGTTGCACGGGCATGTCGTTGAGGCGGATATGGACGCGCAGCCAGTCGGCCGCCGGCATCAGCACCGGCACCGGGGGTTCGATGTCGGGCGTGTCAAACAGGCCGGCAACATAGGTGCGCGGCCAGGATGTCGCGGCCATGTTATGGGTCCAGGACAGCCACATCGGGCTGCGCCCCACCGAACGGGCGGCCCGCACCCCAAGCAAGCCATTGCCGACCGCGAGGCGGGCCTCGACATCGCTTTCTCGCGATGGATCGTAGCCCACGACGTCCAGGCGCCAGGCGGGATCGATGTTCGGCTCAAACACGGTCTGCATGTTTACCCTCTCCTTGTGCGGCCGCGATGATCGCCGGAACGATATCATCGGCTAATCCGTCCAAATCGGCCACCACCAGATCAGCACCGGCCAGGCGCAGCGGGGCGGCGTCGTCATGGCGGGCGATCCCGAGGGCTGCCATGCCACCAGCCTTGGCGGCCAGAATGCCGGCGGGCGCATCTTCCACCACTAGGCAGGAAGCCGGGTCGAGGCCCGCCTCGGCCGCGGCAAGCAGAAAGATTGCCGGATCGGGCTTGCCGCGTGGCAGGTCCCGGCCACAGATATTGACGGTGAACATCTCGCGCAGATTGCGGCCTGGGCCGGCCGCGATCTTGCCGAGCATGACGTTGGCGTTTTTCGATGAAGACGCGACGGCGAGCAGATACCCCACCCCCTGCAGCCGATGCACGGCACGGAGGGCGTCGGGGTAGACGGTGAACGAACCCGCATCGATAAGATCCTGCATCAATGCCTGTTTGCGGGCCGCGTAGTCCAAGGCGCGTGCTGCGGCGTAAGGCACGCCGAGTGCCGCAAGTGCCGCAATCGCGCCATCGAGGCGCGGTTTGCCAGCCACGACGCGCTGGTAGAATGCGCTGGTGAACCGGGCGGGATCGGCGAACGACACCAAGGCCGCACGCCATGCCGCTTCGTGCGGCGAGTCGAGGATGACCCCGTCAACATCGAAAATGATTGCTAAAGATTGGGTGATGCGGGTCATGGGGGTTAGGCGCCGTTTTTGCTGTCCATAACTGGCAGACTACGATAGCCCGACGATAAGGGCCATGCACGGATCATGCTGCGACCTTGTCCAACGCGATACGCACGCACATGCTGGGGCTAACCAATGAGAGAGGCACTGCCATGACTGATTTTCTACCCGTTCGATATGGCGTACTGGGGGCTGCGAATATCGCCCGCTCATTGATCCGCGGCCTTGCCGGATCGGACTACGCGACGGTTTCGGCGGTTGCCAGCCGCAGTGGCGACAAAGCAGCCGCCTTTGCCGCCGAGATGGGCATCCCGCGCTCCCACGGGTCTTACGAAGCGTTGCTTGCCGACCCTGAGATCGACGCGATCTATAATCCGCTGCCGAACGATCTGCATGCCGAGTGGACGATCAAAGCCGCCGCCGCCGGCAAGCATGTGTTGTGCGAAAAACCCTTGTCTGTGGGCGTAGACGAAGCAAGGGCGATGTTCGATGCCGGGCGGCAATATGGGGTTCATGTGGTGGAGGCCTATCCCTATATGTCGCAGCCGCAGACCTTGCGGGTACGTGCGCTGCTGGCGGAAGGCGCAATCGGCAAAGTGCAGTTGGTAACAGCCGCTTTCGGCTTCCGGTTGGTTACCTCAGACGGCGCACCGCTCGGCAATCCGGCAAATATCCGCCTTGATCCTGCCCGCGCCGGTGGTGGCCTGCTTGATGCCGGCACCTATGCGATGAGCTTCGTGCGGCTGGCGATGGGCAGGCGGCCGATCCGGGCGATGGCGACAGCAAAATGGACGCAAAGCGGCGTCGACCAGACGGTGGCCGCAACCATCGAATTCGAGGGCGGCGCGATCGCGCAAATCACCTGCAGCATGGCCACCGCCATGCACCGCCATGCAGTGGTAATCGGCGATGGCGGGGTGATCGAAACCGGTTACAGCAACCATGCTCCTGAGAGCGGGAAACTATCGTTGCGGATCAAGCGCGGGGTGCCCGGCACCGTACCATTCGAAACCGAGGAATTGGCAGGCGGCGATGGCTTCCGCGCGGAAAGCGAAAGCTTTGCCCGGATGATCCGGTTGGGTGCCAGCGAATGGAATGGCGCCACCGAGGCGGAATCCATCGACACCGCTAGCGCCCTATTCGCCATTCTGGCCAGCGCCCGGCAGGACGGTGCCTGGGTCACAATTTGACCCAGGCATTTTTTGTAGTTGACCAGTTAAGGCGCCCCGGAAGCCCCATCCGGTTTCACGATCTTCTGGCGCAGCGCCTCGATCTCGTCCCGGTTCAGCGTTTCTGTTGCCAGCAACGCTGTGGCCGCGCGATCCAGCCCAGCCCGATTGGCTCGCAATATCGCCACCGCCCGCGCAAGGGCACCATCGATGAGCGCGCGCACCGCGGCATCCACCGCATCGGCGGTGCGATCGCCGTAGCTGCGTTCCAGCGGCATTTTCATCTCGGGCTGCAGGAACGGCGTCCGGTCGCGATCATAGGACACGTTACCCAATGCGTCCGACATTCCGTATTGCATCACCATGGCGCGTGCAATGTCGGTCACTCGGGCGAGATCATCGGCCGCACCGGTAGAGACCTCATCAAAGACCACCATCTCGGCAGCCCGTCCGCCCAGCAACGCAGCCATCTTGCATGCGAGTTCGCCGCGCGTCATCAGATAGCGATCTTCGGTCGGGCGCTGGATAGTGTAACCCAAAGCACCAACGCCATGCGGAATGATCGAGACTTTGTGGACCACATCGGTGCCCGGCAAGGCAAGCCCGACAAAGGCGTGGCCAAGTTCGTGATAGGCCACAATCCGGCGTTCCATTGGGTTGATCAACCTGTTGCGCTTTTCTAGGCCGGCCACGATCCGTTCGACCGCATTGTTGAAATCATCCATTGCCACAGCGTCGGCGTTGCGCCGCGTGGCCAGCAAGGTTGCCTCGTTCACCAGATTGGCGAGGTCAGCACCGGTAAAGCCGGGGGTCAGGGCCGCAATCTGACCGGGTTCGACATCGGCGCCAAGTTTGGCCTTCTTCAAATGCAGCGCGAGGATCTGCTCACGCCCTGCCCGGTCTGGCCGATCAACCAGCACCTGACGATCGAAGCGGCCGGCCCGAAGCAGCGCAGGATCGAGAATTTCCGGCCGATTGGTGGCCGCGAGGAGCACCAGGCCGCTGCCAGCATCGAAACCATCGAGTTCGGCGAGCAATTGATTAAGGGTTTGCTCCTTCTCGTCATTACCGCCGGAAAACCCCACACTGCCGCGGGCACGGCCGAGCGAGTCGAGTTCATCGATGAAGATAATCGCCGGCGCATGTTCGCGCGCCTGGGTGAACAAATCGCGCACCCTTGCCGCACCGACGCCCACGAACATTTCGACAAATTCGGACCCGGTGATGGAAAAGAACGGCACGCTGGCTTCACCTGCGACCGCGCGGGCCAGCAAGGTCTTGCCAGTGCCGGGCGGGCCGATCAGCAGCACACCCTTGGGGGAGCGCCCGCCAAGCCGGCCGTAGGATTTCGGATCCTTGAGGAAATTGACGATCTCGACCAGTTCAGCTTTGGCTTCGTCCACTCCCGCGACATCGGCGAAAGTAACCTTGGTGTCAGTATCGACATAAATCTTGGCGCGACTTTTGCCGATCGACATCAGCCCTCCACCAATCCCGCCCTGCCCCATGCCGCGGATAATAAAAAACCAGATTCCGGCAAACATCGCCACCGGCACGATCCAGGACAGGATGTCACGCAGCCAGGTGCTGGTGATCACCCCGGTATAGGTCACGCCATGCTTGTCGAGGCTTGCCGCCAGATCGGGATCGACCCGCGTGGTGACGAATTCCTTCAGCCCGTCCGGTTCGGCGGTCTTCAGTGTGCCGGTGATCAGATTAGCGGTGATGTTGATCTCGGCAATCCGGTCGCCAGCAAGCAAGGACTGGAACCGACTATACGGGATCGGCCCGGGCTTGGTGCTCGCCTGATAGAAACTCTGGAACATCAGTACCGCGAACATCGCGGCGGTGATGTACCAGAAGTTGATGTGGTGGGATTTTTCGACGGGGGCGCGGGGCATTGGGTTGACCATCACGAAAGGAAGGAAGCAGCTCTTTTTGTGAACAAAAAGAACCAAAAAAACTTTTTAATACTTTGTTTCCGTTGGCGTGGGACTGCGGTGAGGTCTCACGCCAACGGCGACAGAGTCGGAGGTTTTTTTGCTTCTTTGTTTTGAAACGAAGAAGACCTTCCTTTCCGTTACTTAGGTCATAAGCTCAATAAGATAAGGACCCTTGCGGTTCAACGACTGGGCAAACAGGTCGTTAAACTGCTCCATCGTATCTGCCCGTGCCGCATCCACCCCAAACCCGTTCGCAATCTTGACGAAATCCATATCCGGATTGCCAAGGTCCATCATATCCAATGCGGTGCGGCCCGGATTGGCGCCAACATTTGCAAGTTCGCCCAACAGGATCTGATACTTCCGGTTGGAGAAGATCACCGTGGTCACATCGAGCTTCTCGCGCGCCTGGGTCCAGAGGCCCTGGATGGTATAAAGCGACGATCCATCCGCTTCGAGATTGACCACCCGGCGATGCGGGGCGGCCACCGCGCAACCCGTCGCCATCGGGATGCCGCCACCGATCGCGCCGCCTGTCACCGTGAGCCAGTCATGCGCGCGGGCATTCATAGTCACCGGCCAGATCGAGCGGCCGAAGGTGACGCTTTCATCGGCGACGATAGCGTTTTCCGGCAGCAGCACCACCAGGGATGCGGCAAACGCCTCACTGGTGATCTTGCCACGTCCAAGCTCACCGCCCTGATAGGTCGGGACCGGGATTGCCTTGGGCTGGCCGAGTTCTTCGGCCAGTGCCGCCAGCGCCTGGGCCTGGTCGTGGTCCGGGCGGGTCAGGATGTGGACCACGGCATTCGCGGGCACCGGGGTGCCGGGCTTGTTGGGATAGGCGAAGAAGATCACCGGTTTGATGGCGCCGATCAGGATGACCTGCTCGATATCCTTCAGCAGATCGACCGCCTGATCGACCGGATAGGGGATGCGGCCGATTTGGTGGCGGCCGGCGCCGCGTTCAACACGTCCGTTCGAGCCTTGCGCCAGCAACATCGCGCCATGGGCGGCGGCAATCCTGGTGGCATCGGCGAGCGGACCTGCGCGGAGCGCGCCATTTCCCAGCAGCATCAGCGTCTTTTTGCCGTTGCGCAGGGCGGCGGCGGCATTGCGCACCACGTGACCATCGACAATCGCGGCTTTGGGGATCGGCAACGGTGCACCGACCACGCCACCTTCGTCCCAGCATGTATCCGACGGCAGAATTAACGTGGCGATCTGCCCGGGCGAGGTTTGGGCCGCCTGCGCGGCGACAGCCGCATCGGCGCCGACATTGGCAGCTTTGCTGGCAGTACGCACCCAGCCAGAAACACTGCGCGCCAGGCCTTCGGTATCTGCGGTCAGCGGGGCATCGAGCGGGCGGTGATAGGTTGCCTGATCGCCAACACAATTGACCATCATGGTGTTGGCGCGCCGGCCGTTATGGAGGTTGGCAAGACCATTGGCGAGCCCCGGGCCACAATGCAGCAACGTCGCCGCCGGCTTGCCGGCAATGCGGGCATAGCCATCCGCCGCCCCGGTCACCACGCCTTCGAACAGGCCGAGCACGCAGCGCATGCCCGGAACCCGGTCCAAGGCGGCGACAAAATGCATTTCGGACGTACCGGGATTGGCGAAGCAGGTGTCCACGCCGCTGGCAAGCAGCGTGTGAACAAGGCTTTCCGCCCCGTTCATGGCGGGGTTTTTCGGTGCAGTGGCGGACATGGTCGCTCCCTCAATCGTGGCGAATTTGATTGGAAGAGACTGCGCGCGCTGCCGGTTCAGCGCAAGGCTTAGTCAGGCGCGGCGGCGACGGCGGACCATCGGGAGCGCGGCCAGACCGAGGCCGAGGATGGTCAGGGTGGCCGGTTCAGGGACCGACGCCTCGGCATAAAAGTCCCAGCCAACCGCCTGCAATAGAACACCTTCCGGCGATGTACGGCTGATATCGGCGATTTGATTGGCGCAGGCAAACGCGTCCTGCACATATTGCGGGCAGCCCGACAGGCTGGCGAAATCTGCATAGTCACCGGTGCTGGACTGGTTGGCACCGATCAATGAGGTTATCCCCCCATTGATTGAGTAATACGCCGTCGCGTTGCTCGCGGGTAACTGCTCACCCCACCCCGACCAACGGGTATCCGAATAACGCATTTCGGGTCGCATCGAGCACGGATCGTCCGGTGAGTTTCGCTGTGCTTCCCATCGACCTGAAGGCAGCATAGGCCTCTGCACCCCATTCGCTGCGGAATCC
>CALQTN020000106.1 GCA_943333505.2 Asaia bogorensis
CCACCGCTGCGTCCTGGGTCCGTGGGCTTGCCCAGGCAGTGCGGTTCCATCTTCGCCCACTGGGCATCAGTCAATATAAAGCGTTCCATACAAAGCTTGAATCACACTCCAAGCCGCGCCGGAACCCTCAATCTCAACAGACCCTAGCCTGCCACCCGAGCCATAGCCGCGGTCAAACGCGAAATCTCGGCCTCGGCCGCCGCAAGCCGATCGCGATTTTCTTCGACCACTTCCGGCTTGGCGCGGCTGACGAAATCGGCGTTGTCGAGTTTCTTGCGGATTTTGTCGGCATCGTCGATGGCTTTGGCGCGATCTCGGTCGAGGCGGGTCCGCTCAGCAGCGAGGTCGATCAGGCCGGCGAGCGGCAGCAGGATGGTGATGTTGTCGAGCAGGATCTGCGCGGCGCCGTTAGGAATTTCGCCGACCAGGGCTTCAACGGTCGTCGCACGCGCCATGCGAGCGATGGGCTCGATCCAGCCCTGGGCGCGGGCGAGGTCGGTCGCAGTGGCGTCTTTCAGGAGGATGGGCGTGCGGGTCGAGGGGGCGATGTTCATTTCCGAGCGTACGGTGCGAATTTCGGAAATCAGGCGAACCACCCAGTCGACTTCGGCGCGCGCGGCATCGGCGCCAGGGACACTGAACTGTGTCGGCCAGGCGGTGCGGATCAGGCTGCCTTCTTCGCCGTAGCCAAACTGGTGCCAGAGTTCTTCGGTGACATAGGGGATTGCGGGATGCAGCATGCGTAAGATCAGGCCGAGCACGTGGCCCGCGACATCGCGAAGTTCTGCGGCCTCGTGCGTGGTGGCCAATTCTTTGGTTTCGGCATTGAAAAGCGCGGGCTTGGCGAATTCGAGGAACCAGTCGCAGAAGGTGCGCCAGGTGAATTTGTAGCCGGCGCCGGCATAGTCGTCGAAGCGGTAGGCTTCGAGCGCGGTGTCGGCGCTGGCGATCGCGTCTGATGCTTCGGCGAGGATCCAGCGGCTGAGCGGCAAGGTGGCATTTTCAGGCCGGAAGTCCGGGTTGGGTTTGACCCCGTTCATTTCGCAGAAGCGCGCCGCGTTCCACAGCTTGGTGACAAAGCTGCGATAGGATTCGACGCGGGATTTGCCGAGTGCGACGTCGCGGCCGGGGCCGGTCAGCGAACAGATAGCAAAGCGCAACGCATCAGCACCGAAATCGTCGATCAACGCCAGCGGATCGATGACGTTGCCTTTCGACTTGCTCATCTTCTGGCCGCGTTCGTCGCGTACCAGGCCGTGGATATAGACGGTCTTGAACGGCACATCGCCCATGAAATGAATGCCCATCATCATCATCCGGGCGACCCAGAAGAAGATGATGTCAAAGCCTGTGACCAGCGTGTCGCCGGGGTAGTAGCGGGCGAGTTCGCGGGTCTGGGTTGGCCAGCCGAGGGTGGAGAACGGCCATAAGGCGGAGCTGAACCAGGTGTCGAGCACGTCGTCGTCCTGGGTCAGGACCGTGGGCTTGCCGTAATGGGCGTCGCCGAGGATTTGCGCCTCGGCCGCGGTTTTGGCGACAATGACGTGGCCGTCCGGGCCGTAGAAGGCCGGGATGCGATGGCCCCACCAGAGTTGGCGGCTGATGCACCAGGGCTGGATGTCGCGCATCCAGGCGAAGAAGGTGTTTTCCCATTGCTGGGGGACGAACTTGGTGCGGCCTTGCTCGACCGCCTCGATCGCCGGCTTGGCGAGCACTTCGGCGTTGCAATACCATTGCAGGGTCAGCAGCGGTTCGATCGGCACGCCGGAGCGGTCGCCATGCGGGACCTGATTGACGTGCGGTTCGATCTTATCGAGCCGGCCGAGATTTTCGAGCTCTGACACGATTGCCTTGCGGGCTGCGAAACGATCGAGGCCGGCGAGGCTGCGGACAAAGCTGGGGTCGGCGAGACCGTCAATCGCTACGAGATCGGCGTCAATTTCTGCGAGGGTAATTTTTGCCGATTTGTCGAGGATGGACGGCATCGCAAGCTGATGGCGCTGGCCGACGGCGAAATCGTTGAAGTCGTGCGCGGGGGTAATCTTTACCGCACCGGTGCCTTTGGACGGGTCGGAATATTCGTCGGCGATGATCGGGATACGACGTCCGGTGAGCGGCAGGATGGCAAAACGGCCGACCAGATCGGCGAAACGGTCATCTTCGGGGTTCACCGCGACTGCGGTATCGCCGAGCATGGTTTCAGGTCGGGTGGTAGCGACCGTGATGAAGCGGTCGGCCATGCCGTCAATCGGGTAGGTGATGTACCACAGGCTGCCGCGCATCTCGCGGTTCTCGACCTCGAGGTCCGAGATTGCCGATTGGAATTGCGGGTCCCAGTTGACCAGGCGGCGATCGCGGTAGATCAGGCCCTGGTTGTAAAGTGTGACGAAGACTTCGCGCACGGCTTCGGACAAGCCATCGTCCATGGTGAAGCGTTCACGCGGCCAGTCGAGCGAAGCGCCGAGGCGGCGCAGCTGGCGGGTGATGGTGCTGCCGGATTCAGCCTTCCATTGCCAGACGCGTTCAAGGAATTTCTCGCGGCCCAGCGCCTGGCGGGTGATGCCTCCATCGGCCAGCAGGCGTTCAACCACCATTTGGGTGGCAATGCCGGCATGGTCAGTGCCGGGCTGCCACAGCGCGTCGCGGCCCTGCATGCGGCGCCAGCGGGTCAGCGTGTCCTGCACGGTGAAGGTCAGCGCATGGCCCATATGCAGGCTGCCGGTGACATTCGGCGGAGGGATCATGATGGTGTACGGGACTGCATTGCCCTCGGGGGCTGCAGCGAACGCACCTGAACCCTCCCACTCGGCATAGAGCCGGGCTTCGGTTTCGGCAGGCGTATGCGATTTGTTCAACATGGGAAAATTCTCAGGAAAAGGAAACGAAATCGCAGGATCAGGGCAGGGCGCGCCCGACGACCCGTTCGATTTCAACCCGTACTTGGCGTTCCACCAGCGCCGGAAGATTGGCGTCGAGCCAGGATTGCAGCAATGGCCGAATTTCCTCGCGCACCATGTCTTCAATCGTCGGGCCGCCACGATGGACGGCGATGCGCTCGCGTTCGGTCACCAGGCGGCGGAGTAGCGCGCCCACCGACTCGCCGGTTGCCTCTGCCTCATCCGGCGTTGCTGCAGCAGGCATGGCGATTACCGGGATTTGCGCGGGTTCTGGGACAAATGCCGGCTCTGGGACAAATGCCGGTGCGACGTGCGCTGGCGGTTCGGCAGCGGTCATTGCAACGGGCTCCGCGTCTGGCTCGGGGGGGGGGGGGATTCTGCGGAGGCCTGGGGCTGATCTTCGACCAGCATGCCGACATCAAGCTGGAGCACGTTATCGGCGTCTGGCTTGGGCGCATCGTCCTCATTCAAAATCCGACGGATCGATGCGAGAATGTCCTCCATCGACGGATCGGTCGCAGGCTGGCCCAGCAGGTCGGTTTTGGGGGACTGAGAGCCGCTCATCGTGCGGGCATCGTCGGGATCAACGGCCGGGCTCGTCGGTGGCGTAATCGCCCGTGCCGACCCAGCGGTTCTTGACGGCCTTATAATAGGCAGTTTCGTCGTAGAGCGGCACGGACAGGTTGAGGTCGCGCGCGGTCAAGCGGCCCGCGGCGCCCGCGATCTGGTAGGAGGCGGTCACCAAGGCGGCGAGGTTATTGACCAGCGAGGTCCGTGAATTGAGCAAGGTCTGTTCCGCATTCAGTACGTCCAGCGTGGTGCGGCTGCCGACAATGGCTTCGCGCTGGACGCCTTCGAGGGCGATTTCGTTCGAGCGGATCTGCTGGCGGGTGCTGGTGATGGTTTCCTTGGTGGCGAGGTAGGTTTGCCATGCCGTGGTCAATTGCTGGACCGCAGTGCGGCGGGCGTCTTCGAGCACTTTGCGCGACTGCTGCTGCTGCTGCACTGCCTGCCGGATGGCGGCATATTCAATGCCGCCCTGGAAGATCGGCATCGTCGCCACCAGCAGGATCTGGTTCGAGCGGACAGTCGTATTTTTGGCGGTGACATCCTGGGTGCGGCCATAGCTGCCTTGCAGGCTCAAGGTCGGCATCAGGCGAGAATATTGCTGATCGATATTGTCCTTAGCCGCAGCGTCGCCGAAAAGGGCCGCAACCACGGTGGGATTGTTTTTCTCAGCGACCTCCCGTGCAAGATCCATGGTTGCCTGTGGCAGCTTGAGCGGCTGCGGCTCGATCAGGTTCTGCGGGAGTTCACCCACGACCTGGCGATAGGCCGAGCGCGCGGTTTCCAGATTACCGACCGCAGTCTGGCGAAGCGCTTTGGCGGCGGCGAGGGCTGCTTCCGCCTGGGCGACGTCGGTGCGGGTGATTTCACCGACGCGGAAACGGTCATTGGTTGCTTCGAGCTGGCGGGTTAGAACGCGTTCATTGTTGGTGTTCAGTTCCAGGGTGCGTTGGGTTTGGATGACCTGGACATAGGCGTTCACCGTGGTCTGGAAGGCGGTTTGTTCAGCGCCCAGCAAAGTCGCGCGCTGCGCCATCACCTGGTTTTCCGCCTTGTTGGTCCCAGCGCGCGTGGCGCCGCCGCGAAACAGCGGCTGGGTAACGGTGAGGGTTTCGCTGTTGGTGCCACGATTGCCGGCATTGGCCCGGCCGCCATTAACGGTATCAACGCCATTAGCGCGCACGATGGTTTGGCTGTCGGTGTAGCCGGCATTAGCGCTGACGGTAACGGTTGGCCGCCATCCGGCCAAGGCTGCGGGCACGGCTTCATCCGTGGCGCGCAGCAGGGCGCGCTGGGCCTGAAGCGCCGGGTTGCTGGCATAGGTGATGGCAAGCGCTTCCTGCAGGGTCCGCGCGTTCACCGCACCGGACAGGCCGAGGATCGGAAGTGTCATCAATAATGTGGCGCGCAGGCTCATCCTGGTCATGCAGAAATCCTCAATAGGGTCAGGTTCGAGCGGCCGATCAAACCAAGGTCTTCATATGGTGTCACAAATCTCGGCTGCCCACCACTGAAACACATTAGAAGACAAAGCCGGCGACATGGGCGAGGCCCGGGAGCATCGATGCGTTGCAGTCGAACATCGGGACCATGCGCAAGCTGCCGTCAACTGCCATGCCCCGCATCGCCCTGCCGATGCCGCCGCTGACCCGCACCCCGACCAGCCGGCCGTTGGGTGCCAACTGGGCGGCGAGGGCGGCAGGGAATTCCGCCACCGCGCCGTCAAGCAGGATCAGATCATAGGGACCACCGGCAGCCCAACCGGCGCCAAGCGGACCTGTGGCCCAGGTAACGCCGGGGATCGATATACCAACCTTGTCGTCAAGTGCGACAACCGTCACGCCGCACGCGGCCAGCAAGGCGGCGGTGTAGCCGTTCCCGGCGCCGATCACCAAAACCCGCTCCCCCTCGCGCAACTCGGCCAACTGCAACAGCCGCGCGGTCACCATCGGTTGGGCCATCACGCGTCCGCCCGCGAGTTCAACCTCGATGTCGACATAGGCGAGCGGCGCCAGTTTCGGCGGCAGGAAGCGTTCGCGCGGCACGTTGCGCATCGCGGCAATGATGCGTGGGTCGGTGACCTTGTTGGGACGGATCTGCCCATCGACCATCATGGTGCGGGCAATAGAGAAATCGAGCACGGCCTGGTCCATCATCATCCTCCGCGCCGCAGCGCAGTTCCCTGACGCGTGACCCTGGAAATGGTCCGTCCGCGTGGGAGTCCTTATAGAGAGGCCGCGCCGCTCGCGCAAAGCATTCAAAAACCGCACGGCCCGCGTGAGGCCGCGATGCGGGGCATGTGCGCATGGGACTTGACCGCGTCCGGCATGCAACCGATAAGCGCCGCTTCACCCCACACGTGTAAGTTGCCTGGTTGGTCCGGTGGCAGAGTGGTGATGTAGAGGACTGCAAATCCTCGTATGCCGGTTCGATTCCGGCCCGGACCTCCACCCACTGAAAATAACCTAATTAAATCAACATCTTAGACCATAAATTCCCTAACCTTTGACTCCGGTTAGGGAATTCAGCTTTAGAATTGCGGCATCCGCATGCACAATTTGGTCTGCGGAGGCGGTATACCTTTCGACCTCTTTTAGCGTCTTGTGCCCGAGGATTGCGGCGATCTGGTGGGGGGTGCATCCGGCCTCCGCCATCCTCCGACCGGCCGCCTTGCGCAGCCCGTGAGCGGCGACTCCCTCAACCCCGGCCGCGGCGACCTGATCGGCAAACCAGTTCCCGAACCCCGGCCCTGTGAAGGGTGCGCCGGCTTGTGTGACCAGAAACGTGAGGTTTGCAGGCGGCACGGTGTCGAGCACTTCGCGCAAACGCGGGTGGATCGGGATCGCGAGGCGGGCTTTCGTTTTCTGCTGGATCACTAGCAGGCGCCCGGTTTGGATGTGCTGACGACCCATGCGAGTCACATCCGAGCGCCCGCGCTGGCCGGTGTAGAGTAACAGCGCGAAGGCGAGCCGTTGCGGTGTGCCGATCGGCCACCGGGTTTCGTAGGCGGTGATCTGTTCCTCTGTCCAAGGTGTAAATCCGCCGCCGCTCGATTTCAGTTTCTTGACCGCCAAGGTGGGGTCTACGTCAAGCCAACCCTCCGCCATGGCGAAACGCAGAATGATGCGCAGCTTGACCAGCAGGGCGTTCGCCGCAGCCGGCGTGTCGGACTTGGCCGCCACCAGCCGCCGCACGTGCGCCGGCTGCATTTCGGTGAACAATCGCTCGCCATGCTCCGACCGGAACTTATTTAAGATATTCCGATAGCTGGATTTTGTGGAATCGGCCAGGGTCTTGAACTCGGCGCTCCGGTAGTAGGCGGATACCAGCGCCTCGATCGTCCCGGCGGCTACCCTTGAAGCCGGGGCGGGTGCAGGCGCAGCGCCGGCTATCGCGGCGTTGTACGCCACCATGAACTCGGGCGACCCCTGCTTGCCCGGCAAAGGCACTCGCGCGGCCCCTGGCACGCGGAGATATAGCCTCTCGCGGCCATGTCGATCGGTGTAGCGGTCGATATGTTTCAGGCGGATGGGGGGCACGGCAACGGCTTTTCGTCGATCACACATCATCCCATGAATTTACCGCAGCAACAAACCCGGCCTTTTTGTCGAGCCATGTGTCGATATGATCGCGGTAGAACACCAGACGGCGGCCCAACAGCCTTACCGGGGCAGGGAATTCGCCCCGAGCCACGGCGCTGCGGATGGCCGAGGCCGAAAGCCCGACATATGCGGCCGCCGTGTCGATCGACATTCCTCGCGGTTGGATGCTCGTCATGTCACCATTCCGCCTCGGGTGCGCCTATGCCGCTGCATACTGACCCGAACCGGATCATGCTGCGACCCCGCCCATCTGCCCGGCCATCGTGGACAGCTCCGCGAGCGCCCCGGCCTGCCGGATCAATCGCGCCTCGGCCAGTCCGTCGGGGGTCAACGTGTAGCCACTGGACTTCGGTCCGACGCCGCCCCAGGCGGTGAGGCCGGCGTGCCAGAGGGTTATCCGGTACGGCATCGGGAGGTCGCGGGATGGCGTGAGATTGCCGGCCTCGTGATCGGCCAGCAGGCGCAGCAGGACATCGTCGCGGCGGGTGCATGTCATGGATTTCGCCTCCGAATTTGTTGCCGTCTCTCCGGCTGTCGCACCACTGAGCAGGTGTCGCCGCGCCGTATTGTTTCCGTCGCTACGGGGAGCCTGACGATCCGCCGTTGCCGGCGAATTTCGGGGTCAGTCCTGGGTCGGTTGTCCCCATGACTGGCTGTGTCTGGTGACCGCGGCTTTGACGCGATCAGCGAGCGCCGGGGCCTCGGCCTCCAGGCGGCGAAGCTGGGACGCGACCGCCGCATTCCGCCGCAGGGCTTCCATTTCATGGCTGTTCCCGGTCTCGTGGATCTGGTCGATCAATTCCGAGGCGATGGCTTCGAACGGGTCGGGCCGATCCCCATCCTCGGCGACCTCGATGGCCGGGGCCTGACTGGCTTCCTGACCTGCCGGCGCCTGTGACATTCCGAGCGCGTCCTTGCGGTTGGCATAGGTTTTGGCGATTGCCGCACGGGTGGCTTGCGGGAGCTTGGCAGAGAGGGCATCGACCTGCCGCCAGATTGCATCGAGTGTCTCCGCGTCTGCGGCCGCGAAAGCCTCCCGGCAGAGGGTTAGCCAGGCCGCGAGGTCGGGCCGCCCGTTTTTGGTTGGGACGGCGATCTGAGTGCCCGCCGCCGGTGTCCCCTTCCCAGCCATGACCCGGCTGACATAAGCAGCCACGGCACCGGACGCTGACTCGGCATCGGCGATGGCATCGGCGTTCATTTCTATCAGGCCGTTGATGTTGGCCGTCGCGCCCGCGAGCTGCTCAAGCGCCTTGGCCCATGCAACCGGGTCGGTGAAGTGCCCGCCATTGCCGTAGTTTTCGGCAGGTTCCCCGAATTCATCGGTCAGGTAGCCGTCGAATTCTACCGCCTGCGGTTTGGCTTTTTCGCGCTCGGGTTCGGGTTTCGGTCTTGCCGTGGCTTGCGGCGTCGCCGGTTCGTTCCCGGCGCTCTGGTCGCGTGTTCCGAACGCCTCGCCGTTGTCATCGATGCCATCGACCGCGCCGGTCAGGTAATCCGATTTCCCGTCGATGGTCGGACCCTCAAAGGCCGAGCCGAAATCGATGCGCCCGCGATCCTGGGCCTCGTCCAGCGCGATTGCCGACGCAAGCTCGACTGAGCGGGGCAGCCATTTCGAGCCGGACCGGAAGGCGGTCTTGCGCGCCATGGCGATCTCGTGGCGCACCCATGGGGCCTCGGTCCAGCTTTTGGGCAGCGGCTTGCCGTCTGCCTCGGCCTTGTTCCTGGCGGCGGCGGCGGCCCGGAAGCCCTGCGAGCTATTGCGGATTTCCATCACGGCATCCCAGGGCAGCACCTCGAACGCCTGACCGTCGGCAAGCTGGGCGTGCATGTAGGCATATTCCGGCGCCGTCGCGTTTGGGTGCCGACCGCGCGGGATGTGTTTCAGGTGGGCGTTCGAGCCGTATTCGAACGAAAAATCATTGCCGGGCCAAACCACGTCGGCGTGTACCGAGGTCAACATCTTCGAGCGATAGGAAAGCTCAAGCAGGCCCTGATAGCCGAAAATCAACTGCACCTCGTATTGATCGACCCATCGATCTCCGACCTTCGCCCGCCCCTTGAACGGGATCAGGTAGGCGTGGCCGAGCGGGGTATTCGGCTCCAGGCCAACCTGCGAGCAGGTTAGCATCGCCCCGAGAACCGAGCGCATGTTGCATTGCAGGAGGGCCGGCGTCTTGCTGATCGCCTGCACGAAGGTCCGCAGCATCCGGTCGGGCGAGAGGTGGCGCGGCACCGATTGCTGAATGCGCCGCATGAACTCGGCGTTGCCGAACGCTTCCTCGAGGTTCTGGCATTCTTTCAACGGTTTTGCCGCGGCGCGGGACGGCATTGAGGCGATGTTGCTGGCTGCGTGGTCGGACATGGTGGCTCCTGGGTTTTGTGGGGATCGCCGGTCGATCAGCGGATCGCGACGGTCGTTTCGTTCTCGAATACCAGGCCGGGCAGATCGGTCTGGCTCCTGTCGCGGGCCATCGCGTCGATGATCGCCTTATTCGGCATCAACAGATTGGACGGCGCCTTGCCGGCGGCGACGGCTTTGATCAGCTCCATGAGGTCGATCACCTTGCCGACGCGCTTGGTCCGGGTGCCGACCGTCGTGCCGAGGTCTGAGCGGACCTTGACCTCGTTGCGGATAACCGGCGCTTGTGCGGCGGCCGTCGCGTCCATGGCCGCCTGCTCGGCTGCGATTGCGCGGTCGGTGGCTTGGTCGCTGTCATCCCGCTCTGCCAGGGCAGCGAGCCGGGTAGCTTCTTCTTGCTGGCGCCGCGCCTCGGCCTCTCGTTGGACGCGGATTTCGGCCTGCTTCTTGTTCAGATAGACGTTCATCGCGGTTGCTACCGACCGCTTGATGGCCTCGAGTGGATCGACCATCTGCCGCTTGAAATAGCCGTCGATCACGCGGGTCGCCGCCAGCACCGGGGCTTTGACGTCCTCACGGGTGCGATCGATGTCGGAAATCGCCTGGGTCAACTGCTTGACGAAATCGCCCGCCTTGGCCTGGGTCTCGTCGTCCGCGATCCCATCGGCGGTTTTGGCGGCAAAGCGATCATAGCCGGAGCGCAGGTCCGTGGCGCGGGTTTCGCGGTCCGCGTACGTGAATTGCAGATGCCCAAGCAGGCGCTCGGGGTTGAGGAATTCTGCCAGGTCGAAGTCCTGGCTGTTGTGGCCGATGCCGACGGGCGGCTGTGTCATAACGTGGTTCATGGGGGTTCCCCTTGGGTTGATGGTCAGAAAACGGCAGGCATCGCGCGGAGGCTGATCGGGATTTTCGGGTTCGCCGCCGGATGGTTTCGGTCGTGCCGCATCACCCATTCGCGGATGCGGTTGCGGTGGTGATATTCGATCTCGTGAACGCGTTCGCATTCTCGGCCACGTTGTTGTCCGCCTCCAGCCGTCCGTCGGTGACGAAGCGCGTCAGGGCCTCGCGCCGTGTGATGGTGTATCGGAACGCTTTGGCAAGTTCGAGCTTGCCCGA
>CALQTN020000107.1 GCA_943333505.2 Asaia bogorensis
CGGTTATCGCCACCGCTGCGTCCTGGGTCCGTGGGCTTGCCCAGGCAGTGCGGTTCCATCTTCGCCCACTGGGCATCAGTCAATATAAAGCGTTCCATACAAAGCTTGAATCACACTCCAAGCCGCGCCGGAACCCTCAATCTCAACAAACCCTAGAGCGTGATGACCGCTGATAGGCGCGGTCATCACGCTCTAACTCTTTGTTTGGTCGCGTGATTCAGACCTGTGTGTGATTCCACTTACGGTCATCACGCTCTAACGCATCGCCAAAACGCGGTTGGGGCTGAGAAAAAACGGCGGCAGATAGGCTGGCATGTTGCTGAATGGCAGGACTTCCGGGCGCAGCCGGATGCCGAGACTCTCCTGCATGAAGGCCCGGCGCGCGGTGATCCGCGCCCAGGCCTCGGGGTACCGCAGGGCGAACACGGCGCGCAAATCGGCGTCGGCGAGCGCGATGCCATCCTCGATATTGGTGGTGAACCACGGTGAATGGGTGGCGGGGATGACATCGACCTGGATGGCCATGCCCGATTTCAGCGCGATATCGCTTGCGGGAAAGATCGGTGAGTGCATCCATTCGTCGATGTGAATAAGGTGCCCGGGGTTGAGCCCGACGCCGAAGAATTTATCGCCGAGATGGCGGGCGATGATGGCGTGTAGTGTCCCGCCGTTGACACCGATGCCGATGGTTTCGTACCATTCGACCACGGCGGCGAAATAGGGCGCGACGAGTTTTTCGACATAATCCTGGATATCAGGCGGCAATTCGCCGGCATTGGCGACCACGAAGCCGGCGCGCGCGCTCAGGCCGCCCTGGATGCCGCAGGCCATGGTGATCGGCGCGCCTGGGTCGATGGTTTGGGCTGACGGGCTGGGCAGGCCGAAAGCGGCGCGCGGCCCGGTGGACAGCATGGGATGGCAGCTTAACGGCAGGCCGGGCAGGGCCATTAGCCTGGCGGCTTCGAGTTCGGTCATCCCCGGCCGCAGGCCGAAAATCACGTTGCGGATGGCTTGCGAGGCATAGGTGGCGGCAAATTCGAAGCTCGCCAGCTGGTCACAGTCGTTGATCGCACGCAGGCCGGATGCCGGATCGATGAACAGCAAGGTTGCGTTGCGGGTCGGGCCAATGGCTCGCAAATGACCGGCAATGAAGTCGGGCAGGTCGAGCCAGCTATCGTCCGATCCCGGATCGCCGGCATCGAAGACCTTCCAGCCGACCGCACCGATGCGCATGCCGGGGACGAGGCCGGCATCGCCGAGCAGGGCCGCCAGAGATTTCTGCTGGCCGCGCGGCTGACCCGGCAATGAAAAGCTCTGGCATAGCAGCCGGTCAAAATCGCCGGCGGCGGTTTCGGCATAGCCCCAGCCTTCATTGCCGAGCAGCAGGCTGGGCCGCTTTCCGGGCACGGCGATCAGCAGGGTTTCTTCAAAGCGCGGGTCGTACCCGGTGAGGTAGCTGACATTTGCGGCGTGCTCGCGGTCGCCATAGACCACCAGGGCATCGTGCCCGGCCCGGCGTGCAGTTTCCAAGGCGGCTGCCATGCGGGCATGATACGTCGCCGGCGGAATGACGGGTTGCACGGTCGGTTCGCCGAAGGAAGGCAGGACAGCGTCGATCAGGGTGGGGTGGGCCATTGCGGTTGCCTCGGCAAATAATGTCGCCGCCAGCTATGCCTGGGTCTCGCCCGATCCGCCATATGCCGGCACAATGCTCCGAGCGCGTGAGCCGTTGAAGCCGAATCAGCGGACACGCTCTAGAGTCTTGTTTTCACGATCATCTTTATCCGTCCAATCGAAGCCGGTTGAACCAACGATGATCTATCAACCAACCGGAGAAACATCATGGCGCGGCTACCCTACCTGACCCAGGCCGATCTGCCGGACGAGCACAAGCATCTGCTGGCGCGCGACATCGCATTGTTCCGGCTGATGACCCACAGCCCCGGCGGCGCGCGCGCGTTTTCTGGCCTGGGCGGCTATATCCGCAATAAGAGCACGCTTGACGGAAGGTTGCGGGAACTGGCGATCCTCCAGGTCGGCTGGCTCGCCCGCTCGCCGTATGAATGGTCGCACCACGTCAAGATCGGGCATGATTTCGGAGTGAGCGACGCCGATATCCAGGCGCTGATCGATGATACCGATGGCAAAGCCAACACGCTCGACGCGCATAGCCGTGCGGTCATACGGGCCGCGCGCGAGATGACGGTTGACGGCGCGGCCTCGGCGGAAAGCTTTGCGGCGCTGCAAGGGTTTCTGTCGAATGAACATCTGACCGATCTGGTGCTGACGATTGCGTTCTATTGCGCGGTGGTGCGGTTTCTGGCGACGATGCAGATCGATGTGGAGCCGGAGTATCAGACATATTTGGCGCAGTTTCCGTTTCCGCCAGCTCAGCAATAAAACATAGAAGCAAAAAAACTTCCGACTTTGTTGCCGTTGGCGTGGGACCTTGGAGAGGTTTCACGCCAAGCGGATTTTAAAAAGTTCTTTTGTTCATAAAAAGAACATCTGGCCTTCTCCACAGGAACACGTCATGCAAAATTCAGAACAAATCTGGCAACTGGTCGATGCCAAGCGCGAGGCGTTCGAGGCGCTGAGCGATCGTATCTTCGACATGCCGGAAATCGCCTACACCGAATTCCGCTCGGTCGCCGAACACACCGCCGAACTGGAACGCCAGGGCTTTCGCATCACGGAATCGCTCGCCGGCATCCCGACGGCGGTGATGGGGGAAGCGGGCGAGGGCGGGCCGGTGATCGCCATTCTTGGCGAATACGATGCCTTGCCAGGATTGAGCCAGGAGGCTGGTGCCACCGAGCATACGCCTTTGCCGGGTGATGGCATGGGGCATGGCTGCGGGCATAATCTATTGGGCTCGGCGGCGTTGCTGGCGGCGACCGCGGTGAAGGACTGGCTTGCCGAAAACGGCATTGCCGGGCGCGTGCGCTATTATGGCTGCCCGGCTGAGGAAGGTGGGGCGGCGAAGGCGTTCATGGTGCGCGCCGGCGCGTTTGATGACGTCGATATCGCGATCACCTGGCATCCGATGCCGTTTGCCGGGGTGAATGACGCGCGGTCACTGGCCAATACGCGGCTCGATTTTACGTTTCATGGCCGCGCAAGCCATGCGGCGGCGGCACCCCATCTTGGGCGGTCGGCGCTGGATGCAGTGGAGTTGATGAATGTCGGGGTGAATTATATGCGCGAGCATATGCCGTCCGACGCGCGCATCCATTATGCGATGCTGGATGGCGGCGGGGTGGCGCCCAACGTGGTCCAGGCGAAAGCCCGCGTGCGCTATGCGGTGCGCGCCCGCGATCTGGCGGAAATGCAGGCGCTGGTCGCACGGGTGCGCAAGGTCGCCGATGGCGCGGCGCTGATGACAGAAACCACGGTCGAGATCGAGGTGATCAGTGCGGTATCCAACTTGATGGGCAATGCGCCATTGGAACAGGCGATGCAGGATCAGTTTTTGCGTCTGGGGCCGCCGGGGTTTGACGCTGATGATCGGGCGTTTGCTGAGAAAATCCGTGCCACGCTGACGCCGGCGGATATCAGGTCGCAATATCTCCGTGCCGGGTTGAAGCCGCGCCAGGATCAGCCGCTGGCCGATGCGATTTCGCCGCTTGGGCTGATCGGGGAGGCGATGCTGGGGAGCACCGATGTTGGCGATGTTAGCTGGAAAGTGCCGTTGGTGCAGGCCGATGGCGCAACGATTGCGATCGGCACGCCGTTCCATTCCTGGCAGTTGACCGCGCAAGGCAAGTCGCCGCTGGCGAAGAAGGGCATGGTCCATGTTGCCAAGGTGATGGCGGCAACCGCGGTCGAGGCGATCGGAGATCCAGGGCTGATCGCACGTGCCAAAGCCGATTTGGCGGCGCGAACCGCTGAAATGCCGTATGTCTGTCCGATCCCAGACGATGTAACCCCGCCTTTGGTCGCGCGGCCAGGGTAATACGGGTTGGGCTTTAGTGCATGGTGGCCGCTGATAGGCGCGGTCACCATGCACTCACTCTTTGTTTGGTCGCGTGGCCAGACCTCCGTGTGATTCCACCCACGGTCATCACGCTCTAACTCTTTGTTTGGTCGCGTGATTCAGACCTCCGTGTGATTCCACCCACGGTCATCACGCTCTAGGATCTGGTTTTGACGATCATCTTTATCCGTCCAATCGAAGCCGATTGAATGAATGATAATCTAGCGCCCGCCGCCATTCGATAGGTCGGAATAAGTCCGCGCCACGCGTGGTGCGGGCGCTTCGGCGACCTGGACGATTGGTGGCGCGGCTGGGGCGCGATCGGGCGTATTGGCGATCATCACGCCACGGTCGCCACGATTATAAATGAAGCCATAGGTCGGGTAGACGCTGCCAAAGCTGCCGGTGCCGCCGAGGCTGACCCGGACCGAGGTCCAGTCATTGGCGTCCGACACATCGATGACGGCAACGCCACGGGCGATGCCGCCGCCGGCCCAGTTGGCGTGGTCGATTTCGATTTCGCGCTTGTTCACGACCCGGGACACCACAGCGACGTGGCCGAGCCGCATCCGCCCAGTCGACTGGAAGTTCAGCACGCTGCCAGCTTCGGGGCGGGCGCCGCGTTCATATGTTCCGGCGGACGAGTTCCACCATTGCCAGGCATTGCCCGACACTGCCATGCCGGTCACGTTGCGGGCATACGGCACGCAGCTAATGCCATAGCCGCGCGATTGTGAGCGGGCGACGACGCGCAGATTGGCCGCGCGTTGGGCGGTGGTCATGTTGCGGGTGGATTTAAGCTGGTTCAGGGACGAGGCCATGCCGGCATTGACCGCCTGGAGCCGGGGCAGAGTTGCGCCGGATTGCACGGCAGCCGGCTTGGTCGCAACGGCCACTGACTTTTTTGCCGGCGCGCTGGTGGTGATGGTTTTTTTCTGGCTTGCGGCATCCACATTCGAGGTGGCCGCGTAACTTGGATGGACGCACATTGCAGCGATGGCCAATGCCATCAGCCCCATCGTTGCCCATCGACCGCTGCGGCGAATTTCGCGCAGTGCAGTCCCCTGGTTCGGGTGCAGAGCAGATGGAGTCTCATCACGGTGTCTGAGCATGGAACTTGGGTATCAACCGGGTTGCGCCGCTGCAACCCAAGAAGGAGGGCAATGCACGTCAGGCGTGCAATTTGTGCAATCCGACCCTGTGGATAACTCTCTGAACCGAGAATGTAATCCTATGAAATATTGTGTGATCGATTTGTGGTAAAAATATCGTGCGTATGTGGCGAAAATATCACTGCGATTCTCGTCACATACGCGCCGATGCTCGCGTGTGATGACCGCTGATAGGCGCGGCCATCACACTCTAACGAAGTGCTACTTGCAGGCGGTGACCATGATTTCGACCAGCAGGCGCGGATCGGCCATGTTGGCTTCAACGCAGGCGCGGGCCGGAGCGCCATCTTTCGGCAGCCAGGCTGACCAGATTTCGTTCATCGCGTCACGGTCGCGAATGTCTTTCACCCAGATCTGCGCCTGCAGAACGCGGGTCTTGTCAGTGCCGTGGGTTTCCAGAATGGCATCGATGCTGTCGAGTACCTGCTTGGTCTGGCCCTTGATGTCCTGGCTGGTATCCGAGGCGGTGCAGCCCTGAAGGTAGACAAAGCCATGATATTCGACGGCTTTAGCCAAGATCTTGTTGGGCTCGGTGCGGATAATCTTGCTCATTGCGGGAATCCCCTGGTTGCGGTGACACCCCTTCTACCGGCAAGGCCTGGCAAATTGAAGCCCGGCATTATCGTTCCAGCGAGCGCTCGATCACCTTCAGGCGGCGGGCAACCAGCAGGCATCCGACCAGGCCGAGCGCGCAGCCGACCAACACTGGTGGTTGCAGGCCGAAATACTCCGCGCATTTGCCGTAGGCGAGGGCCCCGAGCGCCGGGGCGGCGCGGCCGATCATGCCCCACAGGCTCAGCACCCGCCCAAGCATCTGGCCGGAGGTGGAGGTCTGCAACAGTGTCTGCGCCGCGATGCCGTGGATGGTGCCCGCCACCCCCCAAACCGCCGAGCAGAAAATCGCCACCGCGAACGAGCCGGTCGATATGAACAGGATGGTCGCCAGGATGATCACAAATCCGGCCACCAGGGTGATCCGTGTCATGCCGCGCACCCCGCCACGCATCGCCAGCAGGGTGCCGCCGGCGAGGGCGGTGATGCCGCCGACGCTGGCAAGCGTCGCAAGCCCGGCCGCGCCCTGGTGGAACAGCAGATCGACATACGGGGCGAGGGTTTCGGAAACCGGCCTGGCAAAGGCGCCGACCATGAAGGCAAACAGAACCAGCGGCCCCATGCCGGGATGGCGGACGACGTAGTTCACCCCCTCAATCGCCTCGGCCAGCACGCTGGCGGTGGGGGCATGGCCGCGGCGATGTTCAGGCGCGAGTTTGAGCTGCAGCATGGTCAGGCTGGCGAACAGATAAGTCGCCGCATTGAACAGCATCGCCGGTTCAACGCCCCAGTTATAGACGATGATGCCGCCGATACCGGGGCCCACCGAGCGCGACAGGTTGAAGGTGAGCGAGTTGAGCGCGACCGCCCCAGGCAGCTCGGACCGTGGCACCATTCCCGGCACCAGCGACTGCCGTGCCGGCTGGGCGAAAGTCGATGACACGCCGAGCACGACTTCGAGGGCGGCGATGATCTCGATCTGGATCAGCCCGCGATAGGTGAGGCCTGCCAGGATCAGCGCATGGGCAACGGTGATCCATTGGGTCACGACCGTCAGGTGGACCCGATCGACCCGATCGACGATGGCGCCGGCGAAAGGCGAGATCAGCACCGATGGCGCCAGGCTGCAGAAGGCGATGATGCCGACCCAGGCGGTCGAATGGGTCAGTTCCCAGGCGAGCCAGTCAACCGCGATGCGCTGCACCCACCAGCCGGTCCAGCACGCGAAACTGCCGCCGTAGAAGATCTGCGTGTTGCGATAGGACAGGACCCGGGTAATCGTCGACAGACTGGCCACGCGCGATCCAGTTCAGGGTTGCGTGGGCTTGGCGGATTTCTGGTCGAGCGGATCGACGCTGTCGCTGCGTGCCTGATTACCGGCCAGGCAGCGGTCGATCAGTTTCTCACGCGCAAAGCGGTTCGCCAGGGTTTCGCTGCCGGTGCCGATCACACCTGAACCGCTGAACGGCGCGTCGCGATTGCCTGCGACCGCGTCGGCGCGGAACAGATCGGCGCGGTTCTGCCGTTCATACGCCGCATCGGCGCGCGCGCGGCAGGCGGCGAACTGGGCGGGGGTGGCCATTGACCGTAACTCATTCTGGGCGCAGCCAGCCAGTAGAAGCGGCAACAGTACCAGCAGACGCGCGGGCGAATAAATCAAGATGAAGCTCCCGTGGCAGCGCCGGGTGGCGCGGGCAGGCTGAGGTGGCGCAAGGCCTCCGTAAAGCGGGTCTGGTCGAAACGGGCGTCGCGTGTCAACGGCAGGCGTGCGGCGGCGGCGAGCAGGCTGGGATCGAGGCTGGCGCCATCGCGCTTCAGCACCACGTGGTCACGGGCCCAGGGTGCCACCGCCAGCAGATCAACCAGGGCCAGCAGCCGCAGGCACAGCGCGAGACCATAGCTGGTGTCCATGCCGACAATGCGGTCGATCGCCGAGGCCCAGCAGCAGGCGTCGCTATCGGCGAGCGCCAGATCAGTCCAGCCGCCATCCGGGCGACGGAAGCGGAACAGGCGGGGCCCGCCCCAATGTTCCGCCAGGGCCGCTGCCCGCGCCCGTTCCCAGGCATTTTCCAGATCGCGGCGCCGGACGATCGGCAACGCTTCGGGCGACACGTCGACCAGATAGGTCCGCGTGCCATCCGCGCCAGTGCCAACCTGGATAATCGCCGGTTTGTCGGTGGGAGCCATCAGGTCAGCATGAACCGCGGAGCAGGTCTATGCCACCCCAATTATTGGCTATTGGCTTACCCATCCGCCATCGACGCTTAACGCGGCGCCGGTGATCGTCGCCGCACCGTCCGAGCACAAGAATACCGCCGTCGCGCCGATTTGCTCGGGCGCGGTAAAGCGATGCATTGGCTGCTTTTCCGCCAGAAACAGCGCGGCCGCCTGGTCGGCGGTAATCCCTTCGCGGGTGGCCCGCGCGTCGAGCTGCGCCTGGACAAGGGGTGTCAGCACCCAGCCCGGGCAAATCGCATTGCAGGTTACCCCGACATTGGCAAGTTCGATCCCCGCCGTCTTGGTCAACCCGATCAAGCCGTGCTTGGCGGCGACGTAGGCCGATTTTTCCGCGCTCGCCACCAGTCCGTGCGCCGAGGCAATATTGATGATCCGCCCCCAGCCGCGGGATTTCATCCCCGGAATAGCCGCCTGCATCGCCAGGAAAGCGCCAGTCAGATTGATGGCGATCACCCGGTTCCATTGGACGGCCGGGAAGCTTTCGATCGGGGCGACAAACTGAATGCCGGCATTATTGACCAGAATATCCACGCCGCCATGGTCGGATTGCGCCTGGGCCACCATGGCGGTGATCTGGTCGGCATCGCTGATATCGGCTGGCGCGTACGTCACCGCCACCCCGAAGGTCTTGGCGAGGTCGGCCTGCTGGGCGGCAATCACGGCCGCATCGCCAAAGCCGTTTAACACCAGATTGGCACCCTCCGCCGCCAGGCAGCGGGCGATGGCCAGGCCGATCCCGCTTGTCGAGCCGGTGACGAGTGCGGTTTTTCCGTGAAGCGTCATGGATATATCCTAATTGGTCAGAAATCGCCGTCGGCGATCACCTTCAAGCGTGCCGGATCGAGCAGGTCAACCGAATGGGCGTCGGGGAGGGCGATGAGCCGATCGGCCTTTAGCCGGGTCAGCGTGCGGCTCACGGTTTCGATGGTCAGGCCGAGATAGTCGGCGATGTCGGAGCGCGACATTGGCAGGGCAACAACGCGGTGCTGGCTGAAGGCGGGTGCCATGGCGCATGAACTCGACATCGCGCCGCGTGCCAGCAGGAAGCTCGCGAGCCGTTCACGGGCGGTTTTGCGTCCGAGCAGCAGCATATGTTCGTGGGCCAGCACCAGTTCGGTGCTGGCGATCTGCAGCAGGCGGTGTTCGATGCCGGCGATGTCCTCCATCAGCCGTCCCAGCCCGACGCGGCTGAAACGGCAGACCCGCATCGGTTCCAGTGCTTCGGCGCCGAAGCCGAAATTATCGCTCACGGCGAGGCCGAGGAAGGTGCCGGGCCCGGCGAATCCGGTAATCTGGCGGCGGCCATCGGGCATGGATTTGAACAGGCGGGCAGTGCCTGCGGTGATATTGTAGAAATGATCGGCCTTTTCGCCTTCCTCGACGATGCCGTGCCCGGCGGGGATCGCAGATGTTGTCGCAACGGTGGCGAGGCGATGAAGATCCTCATCCGGGATAGAGTTGCAAACACTTATCGATCTTTGTTCGCATTTTGAGCAAACGGATGCTGGCCGGAGCGGCACGACAATGGTCGGGCGGGCGGCGGACATTGAGGCTGATGACATGCAATCCCCACGGTGCATCTTGTGACGCAGGCTTGCAGTATAACCCAATTCACCACAGTTGCGACAACGGATCACGCGACAGGCTGGAGACCATCTGGTATGCCATGGCGATAGTGACATAGTGAGGGGCGGAGCATGGCGTTGACGGGAAATTGGGTGCGGGTGGCAGCGATTGACGAGATTGCCGCCGGATCTGCTTTGGGTGTGACGGTCGGTGACCTCAACCTGGCGATCTATCACTTGGATGATGGGCGGGTGTTCTGCACCGATAATATCTGCACCCATGCGTTCGCTCTGCTGACCGATGGCTGGATGGAAGGCACGACAATTGAGTGCCCGCTGCATGCCGGCCAGTTCGATGTCTGCACCGGCAAAGGCTTGGGCGCGCCGATTGAGGAAGACCTGAAATGCTTTCCGGTGCGGATTGAGGGCGGCGATATTCTGGTCGAGATTGGCGACTGACAGGTTGGCGGTGCGGCACGGTGACGGGCTTCAACGAACGATCAGGCGATAGCGCTCCTGGCGTTAAGTCGCCGTGTCCGATGGCGTAGGTGCCGGCCACGCCCAGCCGGTCAGACCGCGATCCTGCTGGGTGCGCTGTCAGCGTCCAGATACCGGGCCAGGGTGGTGCCGTGTACCGTCAACCGCAGCACCATGTCGCCGGCATAGCCGGCGAATATCAGGTCCGGCAGTTGGCAGATCCCATTCGTCCAGCGCGCGGTTCGCAGCACTTCCGGGTCATGCATCCCGGCCCCCAAGGCCGGATGCCCTGGCTCCATCGTCAGGGTAATCCCGCCATCGACGATGATCAGCCGCTCGATGCAAATGCCGAGAAGGCGTTCGTCCGCATTCAGCCCGCCCAGCGCCGGCACACTGGCGCGTGACATCAGCCTCACGCCAACCGCACCGGTTGGCACGTCGAACATCCAGCCCGCTGCGTCGCGC
>CALQTN020000108.1 GCA_943333505.2 Asaia bogorensis
CACTGGCCTGGCTAAACCGGTGCCGGCGATTGGCCAAGGACTTCGAGAACCTCACCAGAATGGCGACGGCGTTCCTCAAATTGGCATCAATCCGCATGATGCTGAGAAGGCTTTGTAATCCTAAATGAACCTACCGGACGGACTCTTAGCGCTTGCGCTGCTGCTGACGGCTGGCGCGGCGGCTTTCTGCATCATGATGTCGGTGTGGTTCGGGCTGCAGCGGGCGCGCATGATCGGTGCGGCGCTTTCCGCCCTGGTGTTCGCCGCAGTCTCGATGTCCTGGTGTCTTTACATCAGTGTCTCACCTGAAATGAGCGCCGTCATTCTGGCCGCTTTCAGGCCGGATACGGATGCACCCGTGGGCATATGGTGGATTGCCCGAACGGCGCTGGGCGAGCCATGGCCGTTGGTTCCGCTCTTCGGCCTGGGGCTGGCGGCCTTGATGGCGGTGGCCGCCTTGTGGGAGCGCTGGTTCGTGATCGGCGTTACCGCCCGCACCCCGCGCGCAGGTGCGGCCGATGTACGGCGGACGCCGATCAGCTTTCGCGGCGGGCACCGCGGTATTCTGCGCAAGGAATTGCGCTTGTTGGTCCGCAATCCCGGCGCGCTCGCGCAGATCGGGTTGCAATTGGTGTATTTCATCCCGCTGGCGGCAATGCTTTGGCAGGATGATGCGATCGATACTGCCACATTGGCGGTCGTGGCCGGTGGATTGCTGTTGGCGGCACCCCAGACCGCGCACTACATCGCAGCGTCACTGATCGGCCATGATTTGGTGGTGGGCTGGATACCAGCGAGCCCCGTCGCCCAATCGGATCTCGTCTGGGCCAAGTTCTGTGCCTCCGCCTTGGCAACGGGGGCGTTTTTCGCGCTGCCGACGCTGTTGCTGCTGGTGTGCTATCCGGCGCTTTCTGTGGTCTACCTCCCGGCGATGGGGTGCGCGGTCGCCGTCGCAATTTTGCGTGCGCTATGGTCTCCGCAGCGTCGCAAGCGCGGCGATCCCGCCGTATTATCGCCCTCCGGCGGCAGTTTTTTCATTGGTATGCTGGTGACCGGGTGTTGGGCCGGTGCGATGGGGTTGGCTTATCTGCGGTCAGTCTGGTGCGTGATCCCACTTGGGCTGGCAGTGGCCGCGCTGATACAGTCCTGGCACGCGCAGCGTGCTGACCTGACCAGCCCACGATCAGAATAACCTGTGTTTGCCCCTTGCCGTCCGGCAGGGAAGGGCCTAGAAACCGCGCCCTGGCTTGCGAATTGTCCCGTTCGTCTAGAGGCCTAGGACGGCGCCCTCTCACGGCGCTAACAGGGGTTCGAATCCCCTACGGGACGCCAAGCGTTTTCAATCTTCGAAGCATATTTTGGCTGCCGCGTCAGGTGCGATACGGCAAACCCGGTACCTCCATTGCCGGACGCCGGCCACGCTCACATACGGTGCGGCACGATTAGCCCGCTCATTTTACGGGTGCCAGCGCGCAATCCGTCACGTCGCTTCCAGGCCCCGAAGGTTGGACGGGTTGCGCCCGATACGGCTCAGTTAGCAGATCTCATGCAATAATCGCGGCATGGGTCATGTTGCTGATCACGTCCATGCGCAGGTCATGGGCGTCTTCCGCCAGGCGGCCATTGCTGACGAAGCTGAGCGAGACGCCTGAGTCGGGGTCGGCCCAGCAATAGGACGATCCTGCCCCGCCATGGCCGAAGGTGGCGGGGTGCGCCAGGCTGCCCATGCCGCGTACGGTTTCGGTGGTACCGCGGACATAGGGGCCGAGGCCACGATGCATTGGCATGCCGCTGGCGAGATCGAGCCGTTCGCCGGTGAAGTTCTGCGTGACGTACTGGATTGTGCGCGGCGACACGATCCGCACATCGCCCAACCGGCCACGTTGTGCCAGCATTTGGTAGAATGCCGCCATGGCGCGCGCCGTGGCGTAACCGCCGCCGCCCGGGACTCCGGCTTCGCGGTGCGCAGCGCTGCACTCCGGCAGTTTGTTGCGCATGCCGCCAGCCGCATCGGGTTCGTGCATGTCGGCCGCGCGGGCATGCTGCTGGGGCGGCAGTCCGACGAACAATTCATGCCCGAGCCCGAGTGGGCCGATGACTTTCTTGTTAATATAGCTGCGGAAATCCTGTCCGGTCAGCGCCTCGATCACCGCCGCAGCCACCCAATGGGCGGCGCTCGGGTGGTATTGCAGTCGTGTGCCTGCGGGCCATTCCGGCACGAAATCGCACACCACATGGCGCAGATGATCATGGTCGGCCCAAGCCTCTGGCGGGACCACCGCCGACGGGAAGCCAGCCTGGTGGGTCAGCAACTGGATTAGGGTGATGTCGCCCTTGCGGTGCTTTTCGAAGCCTTTGAGGTGATCGGCGATCCGGTCGCCATAGCGGATCGCGCCATCCTCCACCAACGTCCACATCGCGCAGGCGGTGACCACCTTGGTGTTGGAATAGAGCAGGAACAGCGTGTCATCGGTCGCGGGCACGGCGTGGGGCAGGGTGCGGGCGCGGCCAAAGCTGCGGAACAAGGCGAGCTTGCCGTGGCGGGCCACCGCAAGCTGCGCGCCAGGATGCAGGTCCTGTTCGACATGGCCTGCGATGACCGCGCACATGCGATCGAGGCGGGCCCCGTCGAGCCCGAGTTGATCGGGGGTGGCGATCGGCAATGGGAAACTCATGGTCGTGCTCCGTCGCGGTGTTCAGCCAGCCGGCAGAATGATGGTCGTCGTCGCGAGATCGGCCGCGACCCCGGCACGGGTCAGATGAACCGTGTGATAGGTGCCAGCGATCCAGGGCGCGAGTTGGTCGCGATAATGCGGGCTGCCTGGGACGCCGGAATTGCCGATGTTTTGCACTGCATGGAAACTGTCCGGCGTCGCGAAATTGACGATGATGCGGTATTCCGCGCCCGATGTTGCGGTGTGCGGCGGCATTTCCCCGCCGGTATTGCGGATGGTGTGCGATCCGCCATCGACCGAAGCCGGCCCGACATCGAAGGCGGCGCTGTTGGCCGGGTTGGAGAGCGGGTGGCGCCAATGGGCGATATGCACCAGGCCCCATAGCCAGGCAGCTGGATCGGCGCCGAGACGATCGGTGAGAGTTGCGGCGCATTGGCCAGCGATTTCGACAATGTTGGCGCCGAGGCCATCAGCGAAGAAATTCGGCACCGTGCTGTCCAGGACGCTGGTGCACAGACCGGTTTGCTGCTGGGTCAGTCCCAGCAAATGCGGCGGCAGATGGGTGGCCAGGACATGGCGGTTCCACAGCGCCATGAAGCTTTCAAAGACTGTCGGCGCGGCGGTGTCGGTCCGGTAGGTGTAGTCCCAGCCGGTCAGGATATTCGCCACGATCCGGCCCGCCGGGGCATCGCCCAGCCCGGCCAGAATATGCGGCACACAGCGTTCGGCGCGGCTGTTCTTGACGTCGTTCTGCAACGCGATATTGGCGCTGAGGTCCATGCGCGGTGACGCGTCGAACACCTCGGCGAGGCGGACGCCGCGATGGCCCTGGGAGTACGCGCCGTAGATCGGATATTTGAAGTCAGGCCCAACAATACGCTGATTGGCGCTGGCAACGGTACCGCTGGCGGGATCGTATCGATGCGGCAGGCCCTCGAACGGAATGTAGCCCTGCCATTGGTCGTCAGGATTATTGGCATCGCGGACGCCGGGCCAGATGCGGCCGCGGATCGGGATACGGCCGGCCATCTGGTAGCCGATATGGCCGTTACGGTCGGCATAGATGTAGTTGAAAACCGCGACCGACCAATCCCGCAGGACCGTGCGGAACCCGTCCCAGGTCTTGACCCGGCCCAGTCCGAGGATCGCCCGCAGATCGTCGAGATGCTCCATCCCGACCCAGCGCAGCGACATCGGCGGATCGCCGGCAAGATTGAGCGCCGGGACCAGGGCGTTGATCACCGGTCCATGATCGGTTGACCGGATGACAAGCTGGCGGGGCGCTTCGCCGCGCACGTTGATCTCGACCGTCCGGGTGGCGAAGTTTTTCCACGCGGCGCCGTCGCGGTATTGGGACGGATTGGTGGGGTTGACCTCCTCGCGATACAAATCCCGGGTCGAGGCCATGTTGTTGGTCAGGCTCCAGGCCGCCACCCCGTTGCTGCCGTACCAGAAGCCGGGGATGCCGGGATGTCCGCAGCCGGCGGCGTTATCATCCGGACCGTGCAGGGCGAATTCATACCAGCTTGCCGGAACCCAGAAAGGCTGGTGCGGGTCGCCGGCGATGAAGGGAAATCCATCGGCGGCACGCTTGCCCGAGATCGCCCAGTTATTGCTGCCGGTGGCGTCATCGGTGCCGGCAGGATGGTTGTTCGGCGTCGGGTCGGCCAGCACCAGATTTTCCGAGGCTTCAGGGGTCAGATAGGCGGTCTGCAAATGTTCGGGCAGTAGCCGGGACGCTTCGGCGGCAATCAACCGATCAATGCGGCCGTTCAGCGACCACCAGAAGCCGCGGGCGATGGCGATCACGTCGCGCACGGTAAAGGCTTCGGGGGTGTAATTGAGCATGCGGAACTCGACCGGCAATGCAGGGCCCATCGCGGCGGTGCCGGCGTTGATGCCGGCGACGAAGGCGTCGACGATCGACCTGGTCGCCGGGTCGATGAGATCGACCTCCCGCGTGCAAATCTCATCGAGGCCAACCGTCAGATGGGCGATATCGGCATCGACATACGCGGCGCCGAGGATTTCGGCTTGGCGGCCGAGCGCGCGGCGGCGCAGACGGTCCATCTGCCACAAGCGGTCTTCGGCCATCGCGAAGCCGAGACCGAAATAGAGGTCGGCGGTGTGGTCGGCGAAAATATGCGGCACGCCGGCGCGGTCACGCAGGATTTCGACCCCGCCTTTGACGGCGGCATGCAATTTGCGGTCGCCGAGGGCAGCCTGACGCGACAACCAGCCATCGATGTCTGTGCCGAGCGGGGCGGTTCCGCGCAGTGCGGCCAGGATTTCATCATCATTATGGGGCATCGGGTCGGTCCTTCCGGTCAATTTTGCTGGATCATATAACCATCGGCGGAAAATGCGACGCCTGACGGCGCAATGATGCCGCCTTGATTGTTCGCCGAACGGATGATGGTCCACCAAAGCCGGGCAGCGGGCAAAGCCGGGCAGCGGGCCCGCGCCCTTGGTCTCAATGGGGAAACGCTCAAGGCGCATATCGGAGCGTTCTTGAGCGAAGTCCGCGCAGCATAGCTCGGGTCATCGATCGCGCCGGATGAGCGCTGACATCATCCGGCGCGGTAAGGGGTTGGGCGGAAATGCGAACCATGTGGCGCGACATAGATCGAAACCACCTGCTCCAATGCCAATAACCCGGGGCCTGGTGGCTGGTTCCCGATTTGGCGATACGTCGCTTGTGCCCCAACATCGGAAAGTCCCAATCAGGAGCCCCGGCCAATGCCCCGCCCGACCCGCACCATTCCGGCGCCACGCGCAATGATCGTCGCCCCCCAACCGGAAGCCGTCGAAGTCGGCGCGGCGATGTTGGCGGCCGGCGGCAATGCCATCGATGCGGTGCTGGCCACCGCCTTTACCCAGGGCGTGGTTGATCCGCTGATGTGCGGCATTGGCGGGCTTGGGGTGATCCATATCAGCGATCCCGCAACCGGGCGGCACGAGGTAATCGACGGGCTTTCGACCTGCCCGGCCGCCTGCACGCCCGAGATGTGGGCCGACGAATTCGAGGGCGAGTGCAGCGATGGTTATGGCTACCGGGTGCGCAATGCCGCCAATGAGCTTGGCCATCGCGCAGTCACCACACCGGGGATTTTGCGGACATTTGCGCTTGCCCATGCGCGCTACGGCAGCAAGCCGTGGGGCGATCTGTTCGAGGGGGCGATCGGTTTTGCCCGCGATGGCTGGATCGTGCGGCCACATGTTGCGGGGGTGTTCGGCACCGACGAGGCGGTTTATGGCCGGCGGCCCTATCTGCAGAAACTGCGCCATACAGCGGAAGGTGCGGCATTGTATTGCCGGGCGGACGGGACCCCGAAACGGCTCGGCGATACGGTGCAAAACCCCGCGCTGGCCGCGACCCTTGCCACCATCGCCCGGGATGGGGCCGAGAGCTTCTACACCGGCGCCATCGCCGCCAATATCGTCGCCGATATGAAAGCCAATGGCGGGCTGCTATCGGCGGCCGATCTTGCCGGCTTCACCCCGCGGCCGGGCGCGCCGCTATGGATCACCTATCGCGGCCGCCAGCTTGCCCTGCCAGCGCCGCCAGCCGGCGGCATCATGGTTGCCGAAATGCTGCGTATCCTGGAACGCTTCGATCTGGTGGCGCTTGGCCATAACAGCGCGGAGTATATCCGGGTGGTGTCCGAAGCGATGAAGATTGCCGGGCGCGACAAGGATGAACATATCGGTGATCCGGATTTTGTGGTCCCGCCATTGGCGCATCTGCTGTCGGATGGATACGCCGATGACTGTGCGGCGCGGATCAGGCGCGGCGAGAAAACCGCGCTGACCCGGACAATCTCGGACAGCAAGGGCACGACGACAATTTCCTGTGTCGATCGGGGGGGCATGGTGGTGTCGGTCACCCATACGCTCGGGGTGCCGTCGGGGGTGATCCCGCCCGGCGCCGGCTTCATGCTCAATGGGGCGATGAACTGGTACGATCCTCGGCCGGGCCGGGCAGGTTCGATCGCGCCGAGCAAGCGGCGGTTTTCCTCGATGACGCCGACTTTGGTGTTTGAAGGCGGCAGGCCGGTGGCGACCTTGGGGGCACCGGGTGGGGCGTGGATTGGCGTGGCGGTCGCGCAGGCGCTGTTGAATTTGCTCGATTTCGGCATGGGAATGCAGGAAGCGGTGATGGCGCCGCGCTTTTCGGCGACCACGGATGCGATCGACATCGGCAACCGCATCCCGCGCGCGACGCAGACGGCGTTGGAAGCGATGGGTTACGAGGTCAACCGCAGCGCCGCGACCTTCCCGTTTGCCGGGGTACACGGGATCAGCTTCTGGGACGGGCAGTTGGACGGCGGCGCCGATCCGCAGCGCGATGGCTATGTGGCTGGGGTGGTTTAGTCAGCCGAAACATGCCGCTTGTTTTGCGGCAGATGGACTGGCTCCAGATCGGCTAACCTGCTTTAAACAGGTAGACGACTGTCTCAACCAACTTGCCGTCGGACATAGGGAGTTGAGGATGGAATGCTGCTCAAGCATTTCACGGAAGCCGAGCTGACCCCCACAGCCTGGATCGAAGGCGCTGCGGGCGCCGCCATCCATGTATTCAACCCGGCCATCCTTCAGGTGCCTGACGGCATGGTCGGGGCCGGGTTGATCATGGCGTATCGTGTGGTGCTGCCCGATGGTGCCCGCCATATCGCGCTATGCCGGCTGGCCAAAGACTGGTCGGTGGTGGCGGGCAGTGTCGTCGTGGCGTCCGAGATGCTCAGCTACGCCGATGCCGCGACCGCCGATCCCGACCTGCGTCGCCGCCCCGCCGATCCGCGTCTGGTTGTGCTTGGCGGCCGGCTATTCATGCATTTCAACAGTGGGACCCCACGGCCAAACCAGATTTATCTGGTGGAAATTGATCCTGCGACGTTATGCCCGATCGCGCCGGCCCGGCCGGTTATTCGAACCGGTGGCAGACGGCCGATCGAGAAGAACTGGATGTTCTTCGAAAGCGGCGGCGATGTTTATGTCATCTACGCGCTAGCGCCGCTGACGATCTTGCGCGCCGACCTGTCCAACCCAGACCATGTGCTGTGCACGGACGGGTTTGTTCATCACTGGGATGCCTGGCCCTATGAGGCCAGCTACGGTGAGCTTCGAGGTGGGGCGACACCGATGATGCATGATGGCAGGCTGCTGATCGTCGCCCATTCCAGCTTTCGCGGTCCCCCCGATCCGCAACTACCGGGGTTTGAGGCGCTGTGTTACGTTGGCGCCATTGTTGTTTTGGCCGAACATCCGCCCTTTGGGCCGTTGATGTATTCGCCGCGACCGGTGATGGAATTGCTGCCGACGGAACAGATGCGGCCGCATTTGCCGCGGCTGGATGACCGGGTGCAGGAGGCGCTGTATCCCGACGGGGTGGCAGCCGATGAAGCCGGCCTGATCGTATCCTATGGCGTGAATGAACGTTACGCGGCACTGCGTCGGGTGACATGGGCAACCCTGAATGACAGCCTGGTCCCGGCCGTGCGGTATCGTCGCGAACCGTTCCGCCCGCTCGCCGCCGAGAACGGGGACGAACATTCCCCGACAGATGCGGATAATGCATCGCTGCGTGGGTTCTGGTGGTTGCCCGGGCTGCTGGGGCCGCGTTCGCCGCGGCGCGCGACGGCAATTGCCGGCGGTGAGTTTGTCCATGGCAATTTCGGCGACATGCTGGTGCCGCATCTGCTTCGCCGCCTGATCGGCATGAAGTTAATCAACGAAACGGTTGGTCCCAAGCTGATGAGCCTTGGATCGCTGATCCAGATCGCCGGCGAGGGCGATATGATCTAGGGCACCGGCGTGAATGGCAAACGGCCCCATATGCAGCACGCCCCGCGGCAGCTTCATGTCAAGGCGACTCGCGGCCCGATTTCCTATGAATTCCTGCGCCGGCGCGGCTATGACGTCAGTCAGGTCAAGGCCATGTTCGATCCGGCCTGCCTGTTGCCGCATGTTTTCGCCCCCGAGATCGCGGCGCTTCGGGCCCATGTCGGCAACCCGCCGACCGATTTTATCCTGATCCCGCATTTCCGCGACGATGCCGTAATGCGGCTGCTCTACCCGGCGCATGTGGCGCAGATTGTTTCGGTTGATACGCCATTTTTCGAAATGGTGGCCAGGATGCTACGGGCCAATTTGGTGATATCAAGTTCGCTGCACGGGCTGATCGTTGCCGAGGCGCTAGGCATTCCCGCTGTCTGGCACCGGCCGCTGATGGGCGAGGACGAGCTCAAGTTCAACGACTATTACCTGGCCACTGACCGCTACCGGATTATCCGCGCCGAAACCCTGCATGAAGCCCTTAGGGTGTCGCCGATGGCGCTTCCGGTGGTTGACCACGCGATGATGCTGGCGAGCTTTCCGACCCATGCCGAGCTTGACGCACATGGGCTGATTTCTCGCCCGCAACCCTTGCCGGCGACGCATCTGATCCATCTTAACGCGGCGCTCCCCGGCAGTTTGCGCCTGGTGACTGGGTGGGCAAAGCCGGAACCGCACGGGGTTTGGTCCGATGGCACGTTGGCCACGGTGGATTTGTTTGTCGGCCACGCGCCGGCCGCCGATCAGATTATTGAATTGTTCATGAAGGCTTTCGTGCCGACCCCGGGGCAAACCCAGCGTTTCACCTTGGCCGATGGCGAAAGGGACCTCGGCACCTATGAGCTGAACGACCAGCGCCCTTTTGTGCTGCGGCTGCGTGTTGGGGACCTTGCGCGCGTGAACGGCACGGTGGGGTTGAGCTTTCACATCCCCACCTCGTTCAGCCCGGTAAGCATCGGACTGAACCAGGATCGGCGGCGGCTCGGGTTGGCACTGCGCGCCATCCGCTTGTCCCCGGCCGAGCTGGAGACTGTTTTGGAGCCGCTGCTGCATTTGAGTGTGGCTGGGCGCGCGGTGATGCCGAGCGCGCATACCGAGGGGCGGTACGTTTTTGACCTGCCGGCAATCGACGGTCCGGTACGGGTTATCTCTCGCGTATCGCATTACTATGACCGGCCAAGCGCCACACTCGGGCTGAGCGACTGCGATGAACGTGAACTGGGGGTGACGATTGAAAATGTCACGGTGACGACGGGGGATGGGGTGCAGATCATCGCCGCCGATGACAAGCGGTTGAGCTACGGCTGGCATCCGCTGCAACAGATTGGCGATCAGACCTGGCGCTGGACCGACGGTGACGCGCTGTTGCCGATCGGTGCAAGCGGCGCTGCGCGGATTGAGATCGAGAGCGCGCGGACTGGATTTTATGGCCCCGATGATGGGGCTAAACCTTTGCAATCAGCCCTGCCATGACCGAAGGTGGCGCGGCGGTGGACGGTCGATATCAAACGGAAGCGTCTTCTTTTTGTGAACAAAAAGAAAAAAACGTTGTTAATTTGA
Organism: Asaia bogorensis; assembly: GCA_943333505.2. Lineage (GTDB taxonomy): Bacteria > Pseudomonadota > Alphaproteobacteria > Acetobacterales > Acetobacteraceae > CAITOL01. Next base: position 10,071 of record CALQTN020000108.1, read on the forward strand.
GGTCATTGACACACATTCCCCGCATAGTGGCAGCACTCGGAACGTAACTGCTCACCCCCCGCCCTGGCGCCTCGCCTCAAGTTAGCTATTTACACGGTCACGGCTCTTTCGATTCAACGTTCGGATGTCCCTCGCGCCCAACCTCAGCAGCCTGACCGATCCGCAGAAGGATGCGTTGATCCTTTCGC
>CALQTN020000109.1 GCA_943333505.2 Asaia bogorensis
CCCCCCGCACGACGACGCGCCGATCCTCGAATGGCCCTGGCCAACACCAAGCGCTGCCGGACTCGCACAGCACCTCGAAGCTCAATCAACGCTCGTAACCGAGCTTAAATTCCGAACCCGGCTGTATCAAAGTCGTTGACACGTTCCGGTTTTGAACGGGACGCCCTCGCATTGCGCCGGTTCGAGCAGGCAGCGCGACGGATCGGCGGTGCTGCAAGCTACGACATTGCGCTGCGGGCAAGCATGGAAAAGTTCCGCCCCCGGCGGAGTGACAGCATCGCTACCCGTATCGACAGGCTGCGCCTGGCGGAAATCCTCCTTGGCTCCCAGGCGGCGGTTGAAATCAGCTGATCCGGCTAACTTTCTAGCTGGTTCAACTGATCTTGAGATTCTGCATCACCTCTTCAAGCTCGGCGAAGCTCGGCATATATTGGGTGGGAACCATTTTCCGCCCAGTTTCGACACTGACCTGCGGTGCGTTGCCATGCAGATGGGCGACCAGCACTGCTTTGACCACATCGAGGAACTTGCTTTCCTCCTCGACCACAGCTTTGATCCGGGCGGCGAACGGCCCGGCCAGGCCGTAGGCCAAAAGCACGCCAAGGAACGTGCCCACCAGTGCCCCACCAATCATTGCCCCGAGCACTGAGGGAGGCTCATTGATATGGGACATCGTCTTGATAATGCCCAGCACGGCGGCGACGATCCCGAGCGCTGGTAAAGCATCGGCCATGCTTCGCAGCGCGTGCGACGGATGCAGTTCCTCGTGCAGGGTTTTCTTCAACTCGCGACCCATCAAATCCTCAATCTGATTGGGGTCGTCGGCATTCATCCCGAACATGCGCATATAGTCGCATATCATATCTCTAACATGATGATTTTTTAACAACTTGGGAAATTTCTGGAACGCGGCGCTCTCGTCCGGCATTTCGATATGGGCTTCCAACGCCATTGCGCCCTTGGTACTGGCGAGCCTGACGAAAAAATACAGTAGGCTGAGCAGTTCGACATAATCGGACTTGCGATACCGCGCTCCTTTGAACATCTTGGCCATCGCGGCGCAGGTTTTCTTGACGTCATGCATCGAGCTTGACATCAGAAACGTACTAATCGCCGCCCCCATGATGGTCCAAAGTTCCAGCGGCATCGCCGCCAGTAACGGTTCCATTGCGCCGCCGGCGGTGATGTAGGCGCCAAACACACAAAAGAACAGAAGAACCATTCCGCCAATCATCAGCATGATGCGGCTCCTCTCAGGTACGTGGATTGGTTCATTTCGGGGTGTTCTTGGCCGCCGAAGGGTTAACCCAAATTGGTTTGACAGTCCGCAGCACGGTAATCGCAATCCGTCGATTGACGGCGGCGAACGGGTCAGCTGGCAGTAACGGATCGCGGTCGGAATTGCCGGTGACACTCCGGAAGCGTGCCTCGACCATGCCGGTTTCGATCATCAGCCGCCGTGTCGCGTTGGCACGCTCGGACGACAATTCCCAATTCGTTTTGTCGCTGCCTTTGAACGGGGTCGCGTCGGTATGGCCAGAAATCGAAATCCCCTCGGGCAACCGGTTCAGGATCGGCACAACGCTTTGCAGCAGTAATTTGGCACGTTCGAGGATGACGGCTGAACCGGAGGCGAACATCGGCCGCTTGTCTTCGTCGTGGAGCTGAATACGCAGGCCGTCAGGTGTTTCGTCGATGGAAAGCTGATCGGCGATTTCGGCCAGGCGCGGATCGCTCCGCAGCGCCGCCCAGATTGACTGGGTGGCCTGTTGAAATGCCTTCGCCTCGCGGCGTTCAATTTCAGCACGCAGCGCAGCTTCATCAATGGCCGCAGCTGGGCGATGGGGATTTGCGCCACCTGCGCCAGCATTGGCCAGAAACGCCGCCGGCCCAACCACCTGGGACTGCACCTTGGCGGCCTCGGCCGCACTACCGCCGGCGCTGAGCTTGCCGGCCTGGGCACCCCGAACCCCACCCGCCTTGGCCGACAGGCCGCCGGCACCACCATCCGGCCCTTCGATATTGGCGGCCGCAGCGGCGGGCGGGGTCGATACAGGCAGTGGATCGGCGTCGGGATCGTCTTCTTCCGGGGTTGGACGGAGCTTGCCGGCATTGACCGTTGGCGCCCCGCGATCGGATACCATCAACCCATCCTCGAATGGCGACCGTCCTGCGAACGGTCTGCCATTGCCAGACAGCGACCGCGACATGGCATTGGACGGAGTGAAAAAATCCGCAATGCCATTACGCTGGTCTTCGGTGGTGGCATTCAACAGCCACATCAGCAGAAAGAACGCCATCATCGCCGTCACGAAATCGGCGTAGGCTACCTTCCAGGCACCGCCATGATGGCCGTCCTCGACGATTTCCTCCCGCCTGATGATCGTGATGCCGCCTTCGCGACCTTTCTTGCCGGCCATGTGTGTTCCGTCCTATGCGCCGGCGCGCACAACACGGCGACCCGGCAGATGAGCCAGACATAAGCCTGTATGCTTAAGGTCCGCCTAACGTGCTGCGCGCGCTCCCAGAAATCCATCGAGAAACGCGGCCAGATGCAGACCGAGATGGGCGACGAGGTAACCACCCTCCTGCACCAGAACGGTCGGCAAGCCAGCCCGGCCGATGGCTCGTCCTGCCGCACGGAACCCATCGGCGTCAACCCGGAGGCTGGCCGTCGGATCGCCAGCCTGGGCATCAAACCCAAGCGAAATCACCAGCACATCAGCGCCAAAGCGGCCAATCGCTGCCAGTCCCTTGTCGATCGCGGCCGTCCATTCGGCGTTGCCGCTGCCTGATGCGAGCGGTAAATTGAGGTTGGTGCCAACCCCCGCCCCTTCCCCGGTTTCATCTGCGTAGCCGGCATACCAGGGATAGGCGACTGACGGGTTTTCATGCACCGAACAGAAAAACACGCCGGCGTCGCGATAAAAAATTCCCTGCGTGCCGTTGCCATGATGCACGTCGATATCGAGGATTGCCGGCTTGCGTCCGGCCTTTTGCAGATAACGCGCCGCGATGGCCGCGTTGTTGAGATAACAAAATCCGCCGGCGAGGTCGGCATAGGCGTGATGGCCAGACGGACGGCACAGCGCGTAGGCCTCAGCCGCCCCAGCCAGCACCCGGGTAGATGCTTCGACCGCGACATGGGCCGAGCCCACCGATGCTGTCCAGGTTCCTGCAACAATCGGCGATGATGCGCCGGTCAGATAGTACCCGGCCTGGCCCATGACATCGTCTGGTTTGCGATTCATTTGCCGCACCGCATAAGCCCAGGCCCACAAGATCGGACCGGCCTGGGGATTTTCGCTGAAGCGGTCAAAGGCTGTACGCAGAAAAGCGAGGTAACCGGCATCGTGCACCGCTTCGATTGGCGCGATGCCATGATCGGGGGCGGACACCACCGAATGGCCAAGCTGGTTGATGGTCGCCAGCAGCGTTTCAAATCGGGCCGTCACGTCCAGGTAAGGACGTCCGTTTGGCATGGGGCCGGTCGCATCCGGGTCATGCAGAGCCTGCATCGGGTTGATGATGGTAATCATGGCGCGGGCCCTTCTGACATCTTTTTTCGGCGACAAGCGCCGGCAATGAGATAGACTTGCATCCAAAGGCCGTGTCTGGCCAGTCCGGGCAGCAGGGAGAGAAACATATGGCTGTCGAATGGGATCGCATTCCCGCCATCGTCCGCTTTGTCGACACCGCAAAATTCGCGGAAACCTATGGTTTTGCAGCGTCGTCCGGCCAGATAGCGCTCGAAGGCCAATACTTGCTGCCGCGCAACACCCCATCGAAAACCCTCTATATTTTCATGCACCCGGCCGGCACCTTGCAGCTTTTGCCGATGCCGATGACGGTTGTCGCCAGCGGCCTGCACGTGCTGTGTGCCGCGAGCCGCTATCCCAAGAACGACACTGCGCTGATCATGGAAAAAGTCGCCATCGACATGGGCGCCTGGGTTCGCGACGGCCGCGCCCGTGGCTACGAGAAAATCATTCTGGTCGGTTGGTCCGGCGGCGGCGCGCTGTCGCTGTTCTACCAGGCCCAGGCGGAAAACCCGACCATCCGCACCACCCCCGCCGGCGATCCGGTCGATCTGGTCGAAGCCGGGCTTATCCCGGCCGACGGGGTGATCTTTATCGCCGCCCATTTGTCGCGCGCCGAAACCCTGACCGAATGGCTCGACCCATCGGTCGTCGACGAGGCCAACCCTGACCACCGCGATCCGGATCTCGACATTTATGCGCCAGATACGAAATTCCTGCCGCCTTATGACCAGGACTTCGTCGCCCGTTTTCGCGCCGGCCAGATCGCCCGCTCCCGTCGCATCACCGCCTGGTGCGATGACATGCTCGGCCGCCTCAAAGCCCCTGAAATAGAGCGTGCTTTCGTCGTTCACCGCACCATGTGCGACGTGCGCTGGCTCGACAAAACCATCGATCCCAATGACCGCCCCGAAGGCCGCTGCTATCTCGGCGATCCACGCAGCGCCAATGTCGCGCCGGCCGGTCTCGCCCGCTATACCTCGTTGCGGTCTTGGCTGTCGCAGTGGAGCTATGACCGGTCGCAAGCCAAAGGCCCGGCCAATGCGGCGCTGATCCGGCGCACCCCGGTGCTGCAAATCGAAAACGGCGCCGATGATGCTGTCCCAGCCTCGCATAACCCGACGATCCGCGCCGCACTTGCGACCCAAGACAAGGAATTTGTCCACATCGAGGGTGCCTCGCATTATTATTTGGGCCAGCCCGAACGCATGGCCGAATGCCTCGCGGCGCTCCGTGACTGGAGCATCCGTAAAAACCTGCTCACGACCTGAACAAACCTGGGAGGACTGAAAATGTTGCTACAAAAACTGCACCACGCCGCCTATCGCTGCAGCAACGCGGCTGAGACCGTTGATTTTTACACCAAGTATCTCGGGCTCGAACTGGTCCACGCGCTGACCGCGGAGAAACTGCCGTCATCGGGGGTTTACGCGCCGCACATCCATATTTTCTTCGCGCTCGCCGATGGCAGCTTCATCGCCTTTTTCGAAGTGCCGCTCGCCAAACCGATGCAGGCAGACACCACTGGCGCGGCCTGGGCACAGCATCTCGCGCTCGAAGTCGCCGACATGCCGACCATGATGGCCTCGGTTGAGCGGATGCGGGCGGACGGGGTCGCGGTGGTCGGACCGGTCAATCACGGGTTCTGCCAGTCAGTCTATTTCGGCGACCCATCCGGCCATCGGCTGGAAATGACGGTGCGGACCGAGGACGCCGAGGACAATGCCAAGCATTATCGCGAAGCCGCCGGGATTGTGGCGGGCTGGTCGGCCCGGGCGAAGGCGGAAGGGTGGGCGAGCGGGTCGGCCGCCTGACCCCGTACGAAAGCCGTCACCCCGACCCTCTCCCTGCGGACGAGGGTCGGGGTGATTGCGCATACCCTACTTCAACGCTTCCAAAATCGAAACATAATTTGCCACCGCAGCCCCACCCATATTGAACACCCCCGCCCGCTCCGCTCGCGGCAATTGCATCTCCCCGGCCTGTCCGGTCAGTTGCATTGCCGCGATCACGTGCATCGATACCCCTGTCGCACCGATCGGATGACCTTTGGCTTTCAAGCCGCCGGATGGATTGATCGGCAGGCGGCCATCCTTGTGGGTCCAGCCCTCCAACACCGCGCGCGCGCCTTGTCCGGGCGCGGTCAAGCCCATTGCCTCGTATTCTAACAGTTCCGCAATCGTGAAGCAGTCATGGCTTTCGACGAAGGACAGGTCTTCGAGACCCATCTCCGCCTGCGTCAGCGCGCGCTGCCAAGCCACCGCCGCGCCTTCAAAGGCCGTCGGGTCGCGGCGCGAGAGCGGCAGGAAATCATTGACCTGAACCGCGGCACGAAACCGAACCGCTTTGCCAAGGGCGCGCGCAGTATCTTCATCCGCCAGGATCATGGCAGCCGCCCCGTCCGACACCAGCGAGCAATCAGTGCGCTTCAACGGCGGCGCAACATAGGGGTTCTTGTCGCTGAGCGTGCGGCAGAAATCATAGCCCAAATCCTTGCGCATCTGGGCATAAGGGTTGGACACGCCGTTTTTGTGGTTCTTGGCCGCAATCGCTGCCAAAGCGTCCGACTGGTCGCCGTATTTCTGGAAATAGCGCTCAGCTATGCGTCCGAAAACCCCGGCAAAACCCGCCGGGATATCGCCTTCCTCGCGCCGATAGCTCGCCGACAAAAGAATATCGCCGACCTGCGCGCCTGGCGTCGCGGTCATTTTTTCCGCGCCGATCACCAGCGCAATCCGCCCGCGCCCGGCAGCGATAAAGTCGCGCGCGCCATGCACCGCGGCCGAGCCTGATGCGCAGGCGTTCTCGTACCTGGTCGCGCGGGTGAACCGCAGTTCCGGCACTGATTGCAGTACCATCGAGGACGGAAAATCCTGCTTCGAGAAGCCGTTATTGAACAGCCCAACGAAGACGCCGTCAATTTCGGCCGGGGCAACCCCGGCGTCATCAATTGCGGCACGCGCGACACGGGCGATCAGCGCCTCGACATCGGGTTCCACGAGCTTGCCGAACGGTGTGTGCGCCCAGCCGACGATGCAGGCTTCGGTCATTTTTTGCTCCTGTTAAGGCAACGCGAGCAGTTCTTTTTGTGAAAACAAAGAAGCAAAAAAACTTATCCTCCCTTGTTGTCGTGGGCTCTCCGCAAGCCCGATCCAACAGCGACGATGGGTAAAGTTTTTTTGCTTCTTTGTTTTCAAGGAAAGAAGCTGCTGTCTTCTACTTGAGTTCTGATACTGCCCCGTCCGGCAGGCCGACATCGAACCCGTTCAAGGTCATCGAAACCATGCCATAATATCCGCAAGTACCGACACATTCCACCGCCCCGCGCGCACCCCACAATGCCACCATCCGGTCATGCAGGTCTTGCGGGATGGTTTTGGTTTCATGCAAGGTCTTGGCGTAGTCATAGATCACCCGCGCCTTCGGATCGGCAATCGACGGATCGCGCCGGTCGCGGATGGCATCGATAATGGCGGCATCCAACCCTGCGACCTCAGCCAGGCGGCGATGGGCAAACCATTCGTAATGCGACGTCCAGTAGCGTGCGGTGACCAGAATGGCGATTTCTACCAGCGCCGGGCCAAAGATGGTGTCATAGCGGATAAACTCGCCAACCGCCTGGGCGCGGACGGCATATTCGGGCGAGTGTAGCCAGGCGAGCGCCGGTGGCGGCACCCGGCCGCGCTTACCTTTCACCGTGGCTTCGACAACGGCCTTCTGCGCGTCGTTCATTTCGGATTCTGTCAGAATTTTCAGACGCATGGATCGTTTCCCCAAATAAAGTGGGCCCAGCCTGCCATATCATTGTCGCGATGTCGCCTGGGGCAGACGCACAAGGCACACCACTCCAGCAAGCGCCAGCCGATTGGCAATATGTTCCGCACACACCCCGGCGAGATAGGCATCGGCCACCCGCGTCATCGCACCGCCGCCACCGTCACGAATGGCCGCGGCAAGGATGCGGACGATTTCCGCGTCGTCGGGGATGCGCAAAGGATCTGCGTCGTTCATGCCGTTAGATTAGGCGGCGCCGCAGAACAAATCAAGAACGATTCAGGCCGCGCGAACGACCTCCCCCCCACGCACTGCTACGCTTAGCAGAGTGTCCTCAAAACCGCGTAAAAACAATGCCGTGTTGCCCAGGCTTCGTGCCCAGGCGTCGCCGCCGATCATGGCACGAAGTGCCGCATGGGAAACTGCGTCAGTTCCAAGTCGGATCGCGGTGGCGACATAGGTGTCCCGATCTTCGGCGATGCAATCATCCGCCCCCATCACGGTAAGCAAGCTTGCCGCCATGCGTCCGGCAAAGCTGTGTCCGCGCAAAGTCAGAACTGGCAATCCCATGCGCAAGGCATCGGACGCGATGGTCCCGGCGTTATAGGGCGCCGTATCGAGGAATAGATCTGCCGCGCCCAATCGCGCCAAATAGGCGCCCGGGGCCACTCGATCGGAGAAAATGATCCGCTCCGGCGCCACGCCACATCGTACCGCCATAGCGCGAATATTGTCCGCCGCCGTCGCATTGTCGCGCGCTAACCACAAGACGCTGCCAGCGACGCCATCAAGAATGCGCATCCAGGCCTCGACCATCTCCGCGGTCATTTTATAGGTGTTGGAAAAGCAGCAAAACACGAAACCATCTGCCGGCAGGCCGGCATCAGCGCGCGACATGATCGCCGGGCGCGGTCGGGCACTGTCATTGGCCTGAAAAACCCCCTGCAAGGCCAAGGGCTTCGGCGCATACGCGGCGCACTGATCGGGCGGGATCACCTGATGGTCGCAGATGATGTAGTCGAGTTCATCCAGTGGCACCGGCCCGATATAGCCAAGATAGGTCATCTGCACGGGGGCTGGCCGCCAGCGTAGAATCGCCAGCCTCGCGCCCAAAGTCAGGCCGTTCAGGTCGATCAGAATGTCGATTTCATCATCGGCGATCCGCCGTGCTGCGTCCTCATCGGACATGGCGCCGATCGGGCGGTAATGGTCGAACGCCGCGATCACCCGCGCCCTAATATCGCTGCCATCGTCGCGGCTGGAACAATAGCCAAATACCTCAAAGCTGGACCGATCATGCCGCTCGAGCATTTCAGCGATCAGGTAGCTCATCGCGTGGCTGCAGAAATCAGACGACAGATAGCCAAGCCGCAAACGCGGATGGCGATAGCCGGCTGCCGGGGCGAGCCGCACGGGTGCCTTGGGCAACTTTCGCGCGATCCAGGTTCCCGCCGCCCGTCGCTGCGCGTTGACGTCGTCGAACAACGCCAATGCGGCGAGTGGGCCGACATGACACGCAATCTCAGCCGGGTCCAGGCCAGGAACCCCGTCGCCCAAAACCGGCCACAGGCAGAGGCGCTGGCGCAAATGCACCCAATGCTGAATGACATCGGGTTGCAGCGCGGTTGTGCACAGACTGGCAAACAATACCCGCTCGGCCGCTTCCAGTTGGCCGGATTGTTCGAGCAGACGGCCGCGCTGATTGAGCAACGCTATCCGGGCCTCGTCAGATTGCAGTGCGCCATTCCAGGTGGCGAGGGCGGCCGATACCTCCCCATCGGCTTCCTGCATCAGACCGAGATTGGTCGCCGCATGGTAGAAATCCGGCCTGATCAGCAGGGCGTTGCGGTAGCAGATCTGCGCGCCGGCGCGATCGCCGTTCAATCCAAGTTCCACGCCAAGGTTCATCCACGCCATCGGCAATAGCGCGATATCACCACCATGCAGGCCAATCCAGGCCTTGTAGACCCCGATCGTTGCGTCCCGATTACGGGATGGTCCGACTTTTTCAATTGCCTGCAGCAGGGTCATGAAGTCGATTTCGGCAAGCCCTGCCATTCCCGCAGAAGGCGTCGCAGCTGATCCGTTCGCAAGATAGCTTTCAATCCAGGTCATCGATGTCGGCACGGCTGCCCCCCAATAGTCTGACCGACCAAGAATGGCCGATCAGCTATGGCGAAACAGTTAACGCGGCAGCATCAGTGGAACAACGCCGCGCTTTGCGCGGAATTCAGGCTGGCAATCTGTGCTGTCGTAAATGCAGATATCTGCGATGTACTAAACCCAGCGATTGAAGCCGTTGGCAAAGCGGCCATCTGAACGGTCGTCAAAGCAGGAATTTGCGCCGTAGTCAGCGCCAGCAACTGCGTGGTGGTGAGCGCCACCAGATCAGCTGTCGTCATCGCGGCCAGGTCCAATTTGGTGATCGCCGGGATCTGGATCGTGGTCATGGCCGCGACTTGCGCCGTGGTAAGGCCCATGAATTGCGGAGCAGTCAAAGCCCCGATCCCCGCTGTGGTGATCGCCACGATCTGTGCCGTGGTCAACGCTGCAACATCCGCCGTGGTCAGGGCGGCAATGCTCGCGATCGGCAGCGCCACGATCTGCGCCGTGGTCAATGCCGCAGCCTGTGCCGTGGTCAGTGCCGCGATTTGGCCGGTGGTCAACGCCGCCACATCGGCGGTGGTGATCGCCACAATCTTGGCCGTGCTGAACGCGGCCAGATCCGCACTCGTCAGCGCCTTGGCCTGTGCG
>CALQTN020000110.1 GCA_943333505.2 Asaia bogorensis
TCCATATCCGACGCCGATCCGAAGGTGCCAGAATGTCTACTTCCGTCAAACATACCTCCTTCTGGAGTCCAGAGAGGCGTTCCAGAGATCAGCAAAATCGCCGAGTTTCGCATGCTTCGCTACACGGTGAAGACCAGACGCTTACCATCAGGCCTTGCGGACCGGATTGCATCCCCAGGAAGGGCCGCGAACCGCGCGCTGGACGAATGGGATGTGCCAACTGCCGGATATGATGTTCGCCGGCTACGGCAGCGCCACGATGCTGCGGTTGACGGTACACGGCACCACCCTTGCCCGGTATCTGGACACTGAAGGCCAAGCCGGCAGGCTCGCGGCCTGACGGCTTGGCTGGCGGCCGGATGCGGAGCGGGCTGCATTCGGCTGTTACAGCGCGGGGGCCGGGCTGATAGGCGATGCCGGCCCTGTGCAATTCAAGCTTCAGGCGGTGATCGAAATCGATCGGGAGAGATCCGGGAAATCCGCGCTCCACGCGGTTGACAAATCGCCTGCGGGCCTAGGCGGCCCGTTGGATCATATGCATCCAATAAGCGCCCGCGTCGGCCATGTTGGGGGTAGCCCCAGGGTCGGGCGCACCGTCGGCCACAGCGCGGAACCTACCCCGCAGCAGGCCTGCCACATCGATTTCGTCATGGACCCACATGAATGCGCCCTGCTCAATCACCGCCGGCACGGCACGCTTCGGCATGTTGAGAACAAATACCTGGCCATCGGCTTCGAGAGCTGACCCGATACGCGTGATGTCTTGCTGTGGCGCGAAGCAATGTTGCAACACCCAGATCGCGATGGCGGCGTTCACCCGCAACCCAGCCGCAACCAGCATGTCCAATTGGTCCGGTGATGCGACAAAAAAGCGATCGGACCCGACATAGTCGATCGCCAGTCGCCGCATGTTTGGGCTGATATCAACCCCAATCACCTTGCACCCGGTTGCCTCGATCAGCGCCCGCGCCATGCGCCCAACACCACAGCCGTAGTCGAGCACCAGCGTGTCTGGCTGGATCGGGACCCGGGAGCGGATCAGGTCCAGGACATAGGGGGTTTCCTGCTCCCAGCGCACATCAGTACCGGCATCAGGTCCTTCCTCCGTCAGAATGATCGCCTTTGCCTGTTCGATGTCGGCCGTGTCGAAAATGCCAGGGAAATACTGTGCCGTCACCGGTCGCTTTTCGGTCATGTTTGGTCTCCGAATAACATCCTGGCATCGTCAGTGACAGTTACGAGATGAACTGTCCATCTGTCTATCCGGGAAGCCTGCGACCCGCACGAACTGGCAAGGGCGCGGTCACCATGCTCTAACGCCGGGGCAGGGCACTGAAAACATGCGCCGCACCGCGCAACTGGATGCCAACCCTGCTGCCCTCGGTCGGGGCGTCCAGGCTGGACTGACGCAAGCGCATTGTCACCTCGCCGTCGATACGCAGGGTGATGACGCAGAACGCACCCGAAAAATCGCAATCGATAACCGTCCCGCCCGCACCAGTCTCTATTTGGGTCAAGACGATCTGCTCAGGCCGCAGAAGAATCTCTGCGGCATCGCGTGGGGTTGGATCGTTGATCGCCAAGGCGCCGAGTGCGCAATGCGCCAGGCCACCTTCTATGCGGGCGGGCAGGATGATTGCCTCGCCCAGCGCGCTGGCGACCAGCTTGCTCGCAGGGTGGCGGTACAGTCCTTGCGGCGTGCCGATCTGCAGCAAATGCCCGTCGCCCATCACCGCGACCTGATCGGCAAACGATAGCGCCTCGCTCTGGTCGTGGGTGACCAGGATGGTGGTAATGCCGGCGGCCTGCAGCAAGCTCGACACCGCCTTGCGCGTGGTGTCCCGCAAGGCGGTGTCGAGCGCTGAAAACGGCTCATCCAGCAGCATCAATCTTGGTGCCCTGGCCATTGCCCGCGCCAGCGCCACCCGCTGCTGCTGGCCGCCGGACAGGGCGTCGGGCGATCGAACGCCCAGGGCCGGATCTAGCCCGACCATCTCCAGTAATTCCTTGATCCGCGATGCGCGCCCGGCCAGGCCGCGGACCAGGCCAAAGCCGACATTCTCGGCGACCGACACATGCGGGAACAGCGCCCCGTCCTGCATGACGATGCCAATCTGGCGCCGATGGCTCGGGACATGCTGGTTTGCACCGACCAGAACCTCGCCATCCAGCATCACACTTCCGGTTTCCGGCGCCTCAAATCCGGCGATGATCCGCAGCAATGTGGTTTTGCCGGACCCAGATGGCCCGAGGATCGCCAGCCGCCCGCCCTTGGGCATGGTGAGCGAGACATCGTGCAGCGCCTCAACCGCGCCAAAGCGCTTGGAGACATGGCTGATCGACAGGAAGCTCATCGTCCCGCCGCACGCAGGGATTGGGTGTGGAGTTGCCAGGTGAGTGGCAGGGCGAACAGGATCATCAACACCGCATACGGTGCCGCGGCGGCGTAGTCGATCTCATTGCTATAGGCCCAGAACGCGGTGGCGAGGGTCTGGGTGCCGGTCGGTGCCAGAAGCTGGGTCGCCGTCAGCTCATTGGTGATGCCGAGCGCGACCAGCGCCATGCCGGCAGCAGCCCCGGGGGCGGCCAGCCGGATGGTCACCGCCCATAATGCGCCGAGCGGGGTGCGACCAAGGCTGGCGGCGGCGTGTTCCAGCTCAACCGGGGCTTGGGCGATGCTGGCGCGCAGGCTGAGCAGGGCGCGCGGCAGGAACAGCAGCACATAGGCGGCGATAACGGTGACCGGGGTCTGATAGAGCGGCAGCGCCACCCGGACGGTGATAAAGACCAGAGCCAACGCCACGACAACCCCAGGGAGCGAGCCGGCGATATAGTTGCTGGCTTCCAGAATCCGTTGGATTAATCCGGGTGCGCGCACCGATACGAACGCCATCGGGATGGCAGCGGCAACCGTCAACGCCCCACCCGCGACCGCCAGAACCAGGGTTTGGCCCAAGGCACCGCCGATTTCGTCGAGCTTCCAAATCCCCGCACCACCGATTGCGAGCCAGCGTCCGAGTGTGGCCAGCGGAACCCCCAGCGTCAGCCCGGCGGTGATGACCGGAACCAGCAGACATGGCAGCAGCGCGGACCCGAGTGCCGTGCGCGGCCGCGTCCGGGCGGCCCCAGAACCCAAGCGGGCATAGCGTGTTGTGCCGCGCGCAGCCGCATCGGCGGCAAGCAACGCGAGGCAGCAAACCACCAGCACCATCGCCAGCATATTGGCGGCCGGGCCGCTATATCCGGATTGGAATTGGTCGATGATGGCGGTGGTGAAGGTATCAAATCGGATCATCACGAACAGCCCGTATTCAGCGAGCAAATGCAGCCCCACCAGCAGCGCCCCGCCGCAGAGTGCCAGGCGAAGTTGCGGCAGCACAACCCGGCGGAACACCTGCCAGGGCGCCAGGCCGAGTGCCGCAGCGTTGTCCTCCAATGCCGGATCGAGCCGCCGCAGCGACGCTGCGACCGGCAGATAGATAAACGGGAAATAGGCCAGCACCGACACCAGCACCGCCGCCCCCAGCCCATGCAACCCTGGAACCACAGTCACCCAGGCATAGCTGTGCACAAACGCCGGAACCGCCAGCGGTGCAACCGACAGCCATGCCCAAAGCCGCGCGCCGGGCAGATTGCTGCGCTCGGTGAGCCAGGCAAGCGCAATCGACAGCACCGCGCAAATCGGCACCGTTACGACGGTCAACAAAGCCGTGTTGACCAGCAATTCCCCGACCCGTGGCCGCAGGATCAGCGTGGCAACCATCTGCCAGCCAGAATGCAGCCCCACCCAGCCGACAAAGCCGAGCGGCACCAGGGCGGCGATCGAGATCAGCGCCGCCACCGCTGCCATCATGCGCGTCAAGCCATTCATCACCCTGATTTGCGCGCCTTCCGCCTTTACAGCAAGCCGGCCGCGATCATCATTTCGGCCACCTTGGCGCTGTTCAGCTGCGATGGCTCGACCAGCGGGGCCTGCAAGTCGGCGAGCGGCACCAGCGACGGATGCGATGCCGCACCCACGCCGACGGCATATTCGAACGAGTCACCGCTGCGCAAAATGGTTTGCCCACCCGGGCCCGCGATCCATTTCACCAAGGCTTGCGCCTGCACCGCCCGCCGTGAGCTGGCGAGCACGCCGGCACCCGAGATGCTGACAAACGCGCCCGGGTCCTGCCCACGGAAATAATGCAGTCCAATGTGGTTGCTGTTTTCCCCGGTCTTGGCCTGATCACCGAACCAATAATAATGATAGATCACAGCGCCATCGAACTCTCCGGCATTAACTGCCTTCATCGCCGCGCCATTGCCGCGAATGGCGGTGGCGTTGGCTTTCATCGCGCTGAGCCACGCCGCAGTCACTGGCGCCCCCTTGGTTTCCAGCAGCGCGCTCACGATCGCCTGAAAGTCAGCCCCCGACGGCGAGGCGGCCCAGCGACCTTTCCAGCTGGGGTCGGCAAGGTCGAGCAGGGATTTCGGCAATTGCGCTGCGGTAAGTTTGGTCTTGTTATAGGCAAACACTGTGCTGCGTGCGGCAATGCCGACCCAATGGCCGTTTGCAGGTCGGAACCCGGCCGGCACCTGGGCCAGGGTATCGGTCGGCAAGGCGGCAAACAGCCCGGCGCGCGCAACCAGCGCAATCGCTGGCGAGTTCTCGGTCAGGAACACATCAGCCGGGGATGCCGCGCCCTCCTGGACGATCTGATTGCCAAGTTCGGTATCGCTGCCGTTGCGTAAGGTAACCGCAATCCCGGTTTCGCGGGTAAAGCCTTCAACCCAGGCCTTGGTCAGGCTGACATGCTGGGCGTTATAGACCACCAAGGGAGCGCGCGCTTGCGCGGCGGCGTACTCGGGGGCGATGGTCAGCAGGACCCCGGAAAGCAGCGCGCTGGCCAGGGAGAGGGCGAAGGACTTCATGATCAGCTCCAAGATACCGAATCAATGCCGCAGCTTTACGTTATTGCGACGCATTCTCAATTAGGCCAGAGCCGCTCGCCTGTCCAGAGGTGCTTGTGCCGGCCTTGTATGCCATCCGAGCCGGCTGTTACGCTCCGCCCATATTCGCCGCGCCACCAACAGCGGTGACACCAGGGAGCCCAAAACATGACCGTCATACGGTTTGAGGTTGATCGCCACATCGCGCTGGTGACCATCGACCAACCGCCCGTCAACGCCTTCAACCGCGCGATGCGCGACCAGTTGATTGCCGCCTTCGATGAGATTTCTGAGCGCGACGACATCAGGGTTGCGGTGCTGACCGGGGCCGGGAAAACCTTTTGTGCTGGCGCCGACCTCAAAGACCGGCCCGACCGGTCCAAGCGCGGTGCCTATCACGCCCATAACCGCATCACGCGGGAGACCGGCAATTCCATCCGCGAGTGTTCCAAGCCGGTGATTGCCGCAGTCAACGGTATCGCACTCGGTGCAGGCGTTGGCCTGATGGCGGCGTGCGATATTTATTTTGCCGCCGAGGAAGCCAGCTTCGGGATGCCGGAAATCAATGTCGGGCTCGCCGGCGGGGCAGCGATGCTGAATACCCTGTTTGGCCGCTCGACGATGCGGCGAATGCTGTTTACCGGATTACGCCTGTCGGCCGCCGAGCTTTATCGCCGTTCGATTATTGAGGCGGTCACCACCCAGGCTGAGCTGCTGCCAACCGCGATGGCGCTGGCCGAGGAAATCGCCGGCAAGGCCCCGCTTGGACTCAAATACGCCAAGCTCTCGGCCAACATGGTCGAACTGATGCCGCCGCGCGATGCGTATCGGTTCGAGCAGAACTACACGATGGAACTTTCGGGCACCGAAGACGCGCTCGAGGCACGAACGGCGTTTCTCGAGAAGCGCAAGCCGGTATTCAAGGGCCGCTAGAGCGTGATGACCGTAGGTGGAAGCACACGAAGGTCTGAATCACGCGACCAAACAAAGAGTTAGAGCGTGATGACCGCGCCTATCAGCGGTCATCACGCTCTAAGCCCATTCCAACACGAGGAAACCACTATGGCTGACACAACCGGATACCGCCCGCTCGCCGGGCGCGCGTTTCTTGTGACCGGCGCCGGGCATGGCATTGGTCTGGCGACCACCAAGCGCTTGCTGAGCCTGGGCGCAACGGTCGGGCTGAATGACCTGCGGCAGAATTTCGTTGATGAGGCGCTGGCGGCGGTCGCAGGCCTGGGCGGGCAGGCGGTCGGCGTTGTGCAGGACGTGGCCACCCGGGACGGGATGCGCGCGGCGGTCAAAGCGCTGCACGATCATGCCGGCCGGCTCGACGGGTTGGTCAACAACGCCGCCTGGGTGCGCTATCAGACCGTGGCGGAAATCGCGCCGGCGACCATGTCGCGCATGCTGGCTATCGGGTTCGAAGCGGTGGTCTGGGGTATCCAGGCCGCGGCTGAGGTGATGACCAAAGGCGCGATCGTCAACATCGCCTCGATTGCCGGGATGCGCTCGGCCCCCAACACAATCGTCTATAGCGGTATCAAGGCGGGGGTGATGGGGATCACCCGGGCGGCGGCGGTCGATCTCGGTGGGCGCGGCATCAGGGTCAACGCAATCGCGCCGTCCGCGGTGCCGACTGAAGGCACGATGCGACTGCGCAACGCCGACCGCGATGCCAGCCGGATTGCGGATACGCCGATGGCGCGGCTTGGCACGGTCGATGACATCGCGCGCGCGGTGTGCTTTCTGCTGTCCGACGAAAGCGAATTCATCACCGGCCAGGTCCTGCCAGTCGATGGCGGCACCACCATCAAGACCTTGTAGGCGACCTGCCATGAAGCTCGGACTTTTTGTGACCCTGGAATGGGATGCCGATGGCGATGATAATCGCCATATCCCCAATATGATCGAACAGGTGAAAACCGCGCGCGATGCCGGTTTTGCATCGCTCTGGTTGCCGCAGCATTTCGTGGTCGGACCGAAGAAGCGCCAATTGGCGACATCGCCCGTCCTCGGCTTGCTGGCCGGGATAGCGCCGGGGATGGAACTCGGCACCGGCGTCATCTTGCTGCCGATGCTGAACCCGGTGTTACTGGCGGAAGAAGCCGCAACCCTGGACCATCTGACGGATGGAAAATTCACCCTCGGCGTCGGCCTTGGCTACCGTGATGCCGAATTCCAGGCCTTCGGGGTCGAACGCAAATCGCGGGTGCCACGCTTCCGTGAGTATATCGAGGTGATGCGGCGGCTATGGACCGAAGACCGGGTGACGTTTCACGGCAAATACATCCATCTCGACGATGTCGGGCTCAGCCTGCGTCCCAAGAACCCGAACGGCATTCCGCTCTGGGTTGGCAGCGCGGTTGATGACGGGGTGAAACGGGCGGCCGAAATTGGCGACTCATGGGTCAATGCCGGATCCATGAGCCGCGACGATCTGCGGCGCTGGTGGGGTATGTTCCATGAAACCCGCGTCGCCCGCGGCAAATCGCTGACCTATCCGCGCCAGGTCGCACGCGAGTGTTTCTGCGGACCTGATATGAAGACGGCAACAGCGATGGCAATGGGCCCGATTGCGGCCAAGTATCAGCATTATGCCGGCTTCGGCTGGAGCGATTTCGACCCATCACAGGGCGAGGCGGCCTTCAATGCCTTCGCCCAGGATCGCTTCGTGGTCGGCGATGAAGCGTTCGTGCGCGACGAATTGCAGCGCTATCGCGATGAATTCGGCGCCACCGAGTTCCGCTTCCGCATGGCATGGCCGGGCCTGCCGCAGGAGCAGGTCCTCGCCAGCATTCGCCGGGTCGGGCGGATTGTCGCGGGGCTGTAATGGCTGGGCCCGAGTTGCGGCTTGGGCCAGCCAACCGCTAGCTTGATGTCGTCTGAACGTAAAACAGGATGCAAGTCGCAATGTTGCAAGTTGCCACCCCGAGTGCCAGCCAGATCGTCACACGATGGCTCAGCAGCCTCAACGCCGCGTCCGACCCGGCAAGCATCGGGGCGCTGTTCGATCCGGACGGGCATTGGCGGGATGTGCTTGCGCTAACCTGGCGGATTACCACCAGCAGCGGGCGCGACGCGGTAACCGCAACGCTGCCCGCCGCACTGGCCGAAGCTGGCGCGCGCAACTTCACTGTTGATCCCGATCGCTTTCCGCCGCGTTTTGTCGCCCGCGCCGGAGAGGAAACCGTCGAAGCGATTCTGCGGTTTGAAACCAAAACCGGCATCTGTGCAGGCATCCTGCGGCTGAAACGCGCCAATGCAGACTGCGATACACCCAGTGCCTGGACGTTGTTGACCGCGCTTGACAGCCTGATCGGGTATGATGAGGAAACCATGCGCCTCGCGCGTGAGGAGCCCGCGTTCGAACGTGATTTCGGCGGCCCCAACTGGCTCGACAAGCGAAACGTGGCGCGGGTTTATGATGGCCGTGACCCTGCGGTGCTGGTCGTTGGCGGTGGCCATGCCGGGCTGACGGCGGCGGCATCGCTTGGTGCATTGGGGGTGTCGGCGCTGGTGGTCGACCGGATGGCGCGGGTCGGCGATAACTGGCGGCTGCGCTATCATGGCTTGAAGCTGCACAACCAGGTCTACAGCAACCATCTGCCTTATCTGCCATTCCCCAAGACCTGGCCGCACTACATTCCCAAAGACAAGATCGCCAACTGGCTGGAATTCTATGTCGAGGCGATGGAAATCGATTTCTGGACCAGCACCAGTTTCGAGGGCGCGGAGTACGACGCCGCCGCCAAACGCTGGACTGCACGGTTGCGTATGTCCGATGGCACGACGCGCATTCTGCACCCACGCCATATCGTCATGGCAACATCGGTCAGCGGCACGCCGAACCTGCCGGATATTCCCACCATTGATCGTTTCGCTGGCACGGTGGTGCATTCGAGTCGCTTCGGCGCGCCCGAAACCTGGCGCAACCGCCATGTCTTCGTCTTTGGCACCGGCACCAGCGCGCATGACATCGCCCAGGAACTGCACGGGAATGGCGCCCTTGTCACCATGGTGCAGCGCAGCCCGACACTCGTGGTCAATGTCGAACCCAGCGCCCAGCTTTATGACGGGGTTTATTACGGCAGTGGCCCGACACTGGCCGATCGCGACCTGATCAACACATCCTTTCCGCTGCCAATCCTGAAACAGGCGCACAAGATACTGACCGCCCAGGCGCGCGCCATGGATGCGCCTTTGCTCGAAGGCTTGGAGAAAATCGGTTTCCGGCTTGAATTTGGCGAGGATGGCACAGGCTGGCCACTGAAATACCGCACCCGTGGCGGAGGTTATTATTTCAATGTTGGCTGTTCTGAACTGCTGGTGCAGGGCCAGATCGGGTTAATCCAGTATCACGACATTGCAAGCTTTACCGCCGACGGGGTGGCAATGAAGGATGGCCGGATTTTGCCCGGCGAACTCGCGGTATTGGCGACCGGCTACAAGGGGCCGGACCATTTGACCACCAGCCTGTTCGGCGCGAACGTTGCGGCGCGGGTCGGCAAGGTCTGGGGCTTTGATGACGCGCAGGAACTCAGCAATATGTGGATGCCGACGGCGCAAACCGGGCTTTGGTTCACTGGCGGATCGTTTGCCCAGTGCCGGCTTTATTCGCGGTATTTGGCAATGCAGATCAAGGCGCGGGAAGTTGGCCTGATCTAGGGTCTGTTGAGGTTCATCGTGAATTGATGATGGCTCCTGCGAGATAGATCAACGCGGAGAAGCTTTGGTCTGTCTTGTCGGCCCGCATGGCGATCCTCTTGAACTCTTTAAGTTTACCAAAGAAGTTCTCGATAAGGTGACGCCA
>CALQTN020000111.1 GCA_943333505.2 Asaia bogorensis
ACGGTCGTCCCGGTCGCTCCCAACGCATCCAGCAGCTTGGCCATCGGCACGCCGCTGAAGGTAACCGGGGTATTATACCACGGCGTGCCGGTTATGAACGACGCAGCGCCGATCGCCTCCAGCATGTCCATATCCAATTCCGCCACGCCGTCTTTGTTGGTTTGCTTGATCGAACCGGAAACCGAGAGCACGACTTTGCCCTGCGGGGTAGCAAGACCGGCCGCGTGGGCGGTGCTTACACCGGCGACCGCCAGTACGCCGACCAACCCGACAAACGCACGGCGTGAAATGTCACGGGGCGTCTGGCAAAAATCCTTCATCAGGTCAAACCTTTCATGGTTTTTCTTAGGCTTTGGAGCTTGCCGTCGCTGCGATCGGGTGGGGACGCAATGATCCATAAATCACGAACACACTAAGCATCTCGCCCGGTCACTTCAAGCGCGGTTTGCTGGCCGACCACCGCGTGAGACATATATTTTGAGGTCCACATTTATATTTTGACATCTTAATTTGGGGGCTTTGGACAAATTTGAAACAATTTTTAGCCCAATCTTGCTTTGCCCGCAAGATCACTTGGCATACGCACTTGGAACCGCTAGTTACTTCGTTTGAAAGTCGACAGGGAAAATTAATTGCACAAGAATTGTATATGATGGATATTAACATTTCGTTACCGCGAGTGGCGGTTGGCGGCAATCAGGCAGTTGACCAACCGCTCAGCGCAAGCGAGCAGTCAGCAATGATCGATGCTGCGGCGCAAAAATTCGTCGAGTTGTTCGATATTCTGCACATCGACCATCGCCGCGACCATAACACCCGCGACACGCCACGGCGGGCGGCGAAAATGTATGTCGAGGAATTGCTGGCCGGGCGTTTCACCGCGCCGCCAAAGATAACCGACTTCGACAATGTCGAGGAATTTGACGGGCTGATCGTCACCGGTCCGATCGATGTCCGCTCAACCTGCGCGCATCATTTGATGCCGATCTACGGCTCGGCGATTATCGGCATTGTGCCGGCGTCCGATGGGCAGATTATCGGCTTGTCGAAATACGATCGGATCGTCCATCATTTTTCCAGTCGCTTTCAGATCCAGGAGGAGCTGGTCAAGCAGATCGGCCAATATCTGCTCGACGCCACCAAACCGCGGGGGCTCGCGGTGCGGATCAGCGCGGTACATATGTGTAAGACCCACCGCGGCGTTATGGCGCCGCATCGGGCGCGGATGGTCAGCACAGCCTATTATGGGGTGCTGAAAACCGATGCCACGCTGAAATCTGAATTCCTCCAGGAGTGTCAGATTTTGGAACGCGGCGGTGACGCGTGAACGCGCCGATGGTCGGGATTTATCGGTCGACCAAAACCTATGACCACAATGAAGGCCTGTCGTGCTGCTTTCGCCAATGGCGGGCGCGCCATTCACATTGCCGGCTGATGCATGGCTATGCGCTGGCGTTCCATTTTGTTTTTGCGACGAGAACGCTGGACAACCATAACTGGTGCTTCGACTTCGGCGGCCTCAAGCCGGTGCGCGCGTGGCTGCACGACATGTTCGACCATACTGTGCTGGTTTCGCACGACGATCCGCATCGCGCCGAGTTCGAACGCCTGGCAACGCTTGACCTGATGGACGTTCGCATCCTGCCTGCCGTTGGCTGCGAGGCGATTGCCCGCCAGACCTTTGATCATGTCAACGAGTTCGTCCTCACCGAAACCCTGGGCCGGGTTTGGCTCGAGCGGGTTGAAGTTTGCGAGCATGACGGTAATTCTGCGATCTACGAAAAAGGCTGTCCACCCGGATAGGCCCCTCAAGGAAAACTCAATGTCGCGCTTGCTGACCGCCGTCGCCCCTGCCCTTCCCGATGATGGCACGATCGGCGCGCTTGCCGGGCGGGTGTGGCGGCCAGACTGCGCCGGGCCATCGGTGGTGGCGATCCGCGATGATGGCGTTTTCGATATCAGTCTGCACTTCCCCACCATGCGCGATCTGGCCGAGGCACAAGATCCGGCGACCAGTCTGCGTGCCGCCAGCGGTGAGAACCTTGGGGCTTTGGCGCATATCCTTGCCAACACCCCGATCGATCATCGCGATCCTGGCCTGCCTTGGCTGCTCGCACCGATTGATCTGCAGGCGATCAAGGCCGCGGGCGTCACCTTCGCCAATTCCATGCTGGAACGGGTGATCGAGGAACGCGCGCGTGGCAATTCGGACGTGGCGGCCGGCCTCCGTGCCGAGGTCGAACGGTTGATCGGCAATGATCTTTCCACCCTCAAGCCTGGGTCCGGCCAGGCGATGGCGTTGAAGGCGGCGTTGATCAAGGCCGGCGCCTGGAGCCAGTATCTCGAGGTCGGCATCGGGCCGGATGCGGAGATTTTCACTAAGGCCCAGCCAATGGCCGCGATCGGGACCGGCATGGATGCCGGGGTGCATCCGGGATCGTCATGGAATAATCCTGAGCCAGAAGTCGTGCTGGTGGTCAACAGCGGCGGCGCCATTGTCGGCGCGACGCTGGGCAATGATGTTAATTTGCGCGATGTCGAGGGCAGGTCGGCGCTGCTGCTGGGCAAGGCCAAGGATAATAACGCCTCGGCGTCGGTCGGCCCGTTCGTGCGGTTTTTCGATACGAGCTTCGGGATCGATGATGTGCGCAATGCGGTGATCTCACTGACGGTCGCGGGCGAGGATAATTTCCGCCTCGAAGGTGCGTCCTCGATGGCGAAAATCAGCCGCGATCTGGAGGACCTCGCCGGACAAATGCTCAACGCGCATCATCGGTTTCCGGATGGGGCGGTGCTGTATTGCGGCACGATGTTCGCCCCAGTGCAGGATCGCGGTGCGCCGGGCCAGGGCTTCACCCATCGCACTGGCGATATTGTGACGATTGCGACGCCCAAGCTGGGCCGGCTGGTCAATCGGGTGCGGCCAACCGATCAGTGTGAGGCTTGGACCTTCGGG
Source organism: Asaia bogorensis (assembly GCA_943333505.2). Lineage (GTDB taxonomy): Bacteria > Pseudomonadota > Alphaproteobacteria > Acetobacterales > Acetobacteraceae > CAITOL01. The sequence continues at coordinate 2,957 of CALQTN020000111.1, forward strand.
GCTGGCGCCTTGATGCGCAACCTTGCCAAACGGGGATTATTGGGATGATGTCACTTGCGCTGTATCTGGCGTTCTGCGCCGCGACGGTGGTGCTGATCCTTATTCCAGGGCCGAACGTGTCGTTGATCGTGGCCAATTCGATTGCCTACGGCACCCGGCTCGGCCTGCTGACGGTGGCCGGCACCGGTTCGGCCCTGATGCTGCAGTTGCTGCTGACCACGCTGGGCATGACCGCGATCATGACGACACTGGCCGCCTGGTTCGACGTGCTGCGTTGGGCGGGCGTCGCCTATCTGCTGTGGGTCGGGGTGGCGGCGTGGCGCGCGGCGGCCGATGACCTGACCAAGGTTGCGCCGCAGCCACGCTCGGCACGGGCAATTTTCCTGCGTGGGTTTCTGGTCGGCGCGACCAATCCCAAGACCTTGCTGTTCTACGGCGCGTTTTTTCCGCAATTCATTGACCTGTCTGGCAATATCGGGGGCCAGGTCGCCTTATTGTCAGTGACCTTCCTGGTGATCGGCATCGGGCTCGACAGCGTCTGGGCAATCGCTGCCGGGCGCGCACGGATGGTGCTGGCCATGCGGGGCCGGTTGCGCAACCGCCTGACCGGAGGGCTGCTGATCGGCGCGGGCATCGGCCTCGCACTGGCGCGGCGGCCATGATCGATTTCACCCTGGATATCCCGACCCAGGACTGCGCGATGCCGTGCTTTGTGAGCCGCCCCGAACGCGGCGGGCCGCACCCGGCGGTGCTGCTGCTGATGGACGCGCCCGGCATCCGCGAGGAACTGCGCGATATGGCGCGGCGGATGGCATCATGCGGCTATGTTGTGGTGTTGCCCAATCTTTATTACCGCGCCGGCGGCAACCCGATGTTTGATGCCAACGTGCTGAAAGACCATCCCGAGCGGCTCAGGATGCGCGCCATCCGTACCAAGATGACCATCCCGCCAGTGATGGATGACATTGCGGCGATGCTGGCGTGGCTGGATACGCAAAAAACGGTGACGCCGGGCCCGGTCGGGGTGCATGGCTATTGCATGTCCGGCCCCTACGCGTTGGCCGCCGCCGCCCGCTTCCCGGACCGGATCGCGGCCGCCGCGAGCTTCTACGGCACCTGGCTGGTCAGCACCAACGTGGAAAGCCCGCATCTTACTTTGGGCAAGGCGCAAGGTGAGCTTTACATCGCCTGCGCCGAGCATGATGAACTTGCCCCGCCGGACATGGTGGCCGAGTTGCGTGGGATGTTCGCCCAGGCGAATAATCCGGGGGAGTTGGAGATCTACCCGGGCGTCCATCACGGCTTCGCGTTTCCGCAACGCTGGTGTTACGACACCACGGCGGCGGAACGGCACTGGGAACGATTGGTGGCGTTGTATCGGCGACGGCTGGGTTAGATGATCTTGAAAACAAGACTCTGGTGCGCGCTCTAGGAAGCCGGCAGCCACCCGTAGCGCTTCATCAGCGCAAACCAGCGCTTGCCCTGCATGCTGAACAATATCATCACGATCAGGCTGCCAGTGCCGAGCGGCACCCGCACGACCATTGCCATGGTGGTATCGAACGCAATCGCCGTCCACAGGTAGACGCTGGCCTTTACAACGAAATAGCCCACCCAGACCCAGGTCATCATCCGGAAGAACTGGCGCGTGTCGGCCCGGTCCGGGATTTCTGCGGTCTGCCAGGTGCGAGCGATTTCGAGCGCGAGTGGCGTGCCGGATACGGTGGACGCGAAGACGAAAGCGGTGATCAGATTGGTCAGCACCGCCTCGAACTTCAACAGAAACGGATCATCCACCATCAGGTCGACGGTGCCGAAGCCGATCGTCGTCAGGCTGATGATCCAGAAGATGCGGGTAACCTTTTCCTTGATCACCATGCGGCGGATCAGGTCGATGACCACATACAGAACCGTCGCCAGGATCGCGCCCTTCAGCCCGACGATCCAACGCATGATGAGAAAGACGCCAAGCGAACCGAGATCGTTGCTGACCTGTTGCAGCGGTTTGGGGATCTCGAAGCTCATGCCTGCACCAACATGACCGGACGCCGCCGCGGCTGGCGCAGCAGAAGGAAGCCGATCACGCCGAGGTTGAGCAGATTGCTTCCGACCCCAATGGCGAAGGATGGCGCGTACGATCCAAACGCGTCATAGACCGCGCCGCCCATCCAGCCGCCGGTCGCCATGCCGAGCAGGCCGCCGAACACCACGATAGGCACCCGCCAGCCAGCCTCGCTCGCCGGGAACAGCTCCCGCAGGGTCACGATATAGTTCGGCACGATACCCGCGAAGCCGAGGCCGAAAGCGGCGGAAATGGCAAACAGGCCGATTTCGTCCTGGGTGGTAAGGAATAGCGCGAGGGTCACCGCCTGACATGCCGAGCCGAGCAGGATCGACCACAGCCCGCCGATCTTATCGCCGACCCAGCCCCAGAACTGGCGGCTGATGAAGGCGCAGCCGAGCAGCACCGACAGCATCGCAGCCCCGTGCGACGGGCTGAACCCGAGATCGGTGCAGAAACTGACCAGATGCACGCTGGGCTGTGCCATCGGCACGCAGCACAGGAAAATCGCCAGTGACAGCAGGATCATCACGATGTTGGGCGACAGGCCAAGGATGCGGGCACCGACCAGCGGCCCGGCGCCGAGGCTGCCGGCCAGCGGTTGGGCTGGCGGTGACCGCAGGAATATGAACGCGAGCGGCACGATCACCACTATTTCCACGACGCCGAAGGCAATCGAGGTCGCACGCCAGCCGTAATTGGCGGTGCCGATTTCAAACAAGGTCGGCCAGATCGCGCCGGCGACGTATTGCCCGCTGGTGATCAAGGCCAGCGCGGTGCCACGGCGACGGTCGAACCAGCGGCTGACATAGGTCATCAGCGGGGCGTTCATCGCGCCATTGCCGAGAAAGCCGAGCAGCAGGCCGTAGCCAACGTAGAGTCCCCACTCACCGCCAGTGGTTGCCACCATTAAACCCGCCGCCGCCATCAAACCGCCGAAAATCGTGGTCCGCCGTACCCCGAAACGTTCCGCGAGCCAGCCGAGCGGCATGCCGCCGAGACCAGTGCCGAAACTCGCCAACGCCGATGCCAAGGCGGGCACTGAGCGCGGCACATCGAGATCGGCGGCGATCGGCTTCAGCGCCACCACAATCACCAGCGGGGCGCCATAGGTCACCGACAGAATCGCCAGACAGGCAAAGGCCACCACCCAGGAGGCCGGCGTTTCGATGCTGACGCCGGCCTGCATGGGTCAGGCTTCCTTGTAGGTCGCGACGAAGGCTTCGAGGCGATCCATCGCGGTGGTCAGCAACGCGGTGCTTTTGGCGTAGCACAGACGCACATAGCGTTCGGAGCCTTTGCCGAAGGACATGCCTGGCGCCATGCCGACACCGGCTTCAGACACTGCACGCTTGCAGAAGGCGAGGGTGTCGGTCACGCCCTCAACCTCGAACATCGCGTAGAACGCACCCGTGTTGGGGATGTTGCGCACCCGAGGCATCCGGCCGAGCCGGTCATTGACCAACGCGCGGCCTTCGCCACAGCGGGCGGCAAAATATTTCACAAAATCTTCGCCGTGGCGCAAGGCGGCGATGGCGCCGTGCTGGGAGAATTCCGGCGCGCCAGAGGTATTGAACTGGATCAGCTTTTCGAAGGCCGGCTGGCAGCCTTCGGGGTAGATCACCCAGCCGAGCCGCCAGCCGGTCATCGCCCAGGCTTTGGAGAAACTGTTGACCACGAATACCGGGTCGGTCGGGGTGATGATCTCGAGGAAGCTGAAAGCCGCGTTCCGGTCATAGACGGTGCGGTGGTAAACCTCGTCCGAGATGATCGCGATGTTTTTGGCGCGGGCGAAGTCGAGCAGTTGCTGGGCCTGTTCGCGCTCGATCATCCAGCCGGTTGGGTTACCCGGGGTGGCCAGGTAAATCACCCTTGTGTCGCCATCGCAGGCGGCGAACACGGCTTCGAGGTCGAGGGTCCAGCCGGCATTGCCTGCCGTCATCGCGACTTCGCGGATCTCGGCGCCCTGGACCTGCATGGCGCGCATGATATTGGGCCAGCTTGGGGTGATGGCGATGACGTTGTCGCCCTTTTGCACTGTGGCCTGGGCGATCAGCGCAACCCCGCTCATGCCAGAGGCTGTCAGGGCGATACGGTTTTCTGGAATATCAACGCCATAGACCATTTTATTGTATTCGGCCAGGGCGGTCAGCATCTCCGGGATGCCACGATTGGGAGTGTAAAAGGTTTTACCATCGGCCAGCGCCTTGGCGGCCGCGTCGCAGATGAAGGCCGGCGTCGGGACGTCGGGTTCGCCAGCATACATCCCGACGGTATCGGGATAGTCGAAGCCCATGCGCCACACTTCTACGATGGGGCTGTCCTCGAGCTCCTCGATCGCGTTGCGGATGATCCCCATGGTGCCAGATTCCCTTCAATTTGCTCCGGGCCGCATGCAACCCGAGCCGCCTTGTGCCGTCAATTGCCGGTTTTTGACAGTGCCCATTTTTGACAGTGCCCGCTTTTGACATCTGTTGTCTTTGACACTCTGCCCCGGCTGGGAGGAGGATCGCGGTACCTCAACCAAGGACCCTGACCATGTCCATGCGCATTGCCATCGCCGCCGCAGTCCTTTGGACGGGTGCGGCAACGGCCGCCGATCTTACGATGGCGCTGTCGTCGTCGCCGACCTCGCTCGATCCGCAATTCCATAATCTCGGCGCCAATGCCAATGTCGCGGCGAATATTTTTGAGCCGCTGGTGGCGATGGATGGTGATAGCCGTATCGGGCCTGGCCTGGCCGCATCGTGGCGGTTGGTCGATGACCTGACCTGGGAATTCAAGCTGCGGCCGACGGCCAAATTTTCGGATGGCAGCAAGTTCACCGCCGACGACGTGGTCTACTCGCTGAACCGGCCGCCTTCGCTGGTTAATTCGCCCGCCGGCTACGTGATCTTTACCCGCGCCATCACCGGCAAGACCGTGATCGATGGCGAAACCGTACGGTTGACCACTGCCACGCCCTATCCGCTGCTGGTGTCCGACCTCAGCGCGGTCTTTATGATGAGCCGCAAAGCCGCCGAAGGTGTGGCGACCGAGGCGTTTTCCTCGGGCAAGGGCGTGGTTGGCACCGGGCCATATAAATTTGTGGCCTATGCGCGCGACGAGAAAGTCCAGGTCACCCGCAGCGACACCTATGACGGCAAGCGTGCGCCGTGGGACAATGCGACATTGCGCTTCATCCCCAACAATGCCGCACGGCTCGCGAGCCTGCTGTCGGGCGATGTCGACGGTATCGAAGGTGTGCCGACGCCCGATCTTGAGCAGGTCAGGGCCAATCCCAAGCTGGTGTTCGGGCAGAAAATCTCGGGGCGGATGATCTATCTGTTCGTCGATTCCGGACGTGACGATACGCCTTTTGTCAGCGGCAAAGACGGCAAGAAGCTCGCGAAGAACCCGCTGACCGATGCCCGGGTGCGGCGCGCGCTGTCGATGGCGATCAACCGCGAGGCGATCAGCACGCGGGTGATGGCAGGGCTGGGTTATCCGACCAATAATCTGGTGCCGGAAAGCCTGTTCGGCAACGATCCGACCCTGAAAATCCCGCCCAACGATATCGATGCGGCGAAGAAACTGCTGGCTGAGGCGGGCTACCCGGACGGCTTCGCGCTGACCGTGCACGCGCCGAATAATCGTTTTGTCAACGACGACAAGATCGCCCAGGCGGTCGCGCAGATGTTCAGCCGCATCGGGATTACCGCAGCCGTCGATACCATGCCGATGGCAAGTTACGCCGCGCGTGGCGCCAAGAGCGAGTTCAGCATCGGGCTGATCGGCTATGGCGCGCAAACCGGGGAAAGCAGTTCCACCCTCCGCGCGATCATTGCCTGTTCAAAACCCGAAACTGGTGGTGGATTGTTCAACTGGAGCCATTTCTGCGACCCCAATGTCGATGCGCTGGTGGCCAAGGCGCTGACCACGGTCGATGATCCGCAGCGGTTGGATCTGCTGCGGCGGGCGGCGCATCTCGCGGTCGACCAGGGTGCGATCATCCCGCTGCATTTCCAGGCAACGACCTGGGCGGCGCGCAGGGGGATCAGCATCGTGCCGCGCACCGATGAGCGTACGTTTGCAGGGACGTTCTTGCCGGGCGGGTAGGTCTTGCGCATCGCCAGAACAAGGCAAATAGCAGGTACAGTATAAAAACAAGAACCCAACATGGCATATGAAACGTTCGATTTTCGCGCCTTCAACGTCCTGCTGGGGGACAAATCCTGGCTGACCCATCACGACTGGATTTTGTCTGCGGTTACCGATGCCAAGGCGGCGGGCGCCAATACCGTCATCTTCGACTATACTGTCAACGTGTCGCTCGCCGGGGAATTCCGCGCGATTACCGACGCGGCCGGCGGCCATCCTGATTTGACCGAGCTGGCCAGCGCCATCGCCGCTGCAAAGGCGCAGGGTTTGGCGGTTTACCTCAAGCCGCATATTTCGGCCTGGGATGCGGCGACCAATCTGAATGCCGATACGGCCGGTATAGGCACGCTCGATACGGCGAATTTCTTCGCCAACTACACCACTTATACCAATTCCCACAGCCTAGTACCGATGTGCCCAGTCCCTCAATCCGATTGTCATGATGCGCCATGGCTGATCGGTAAGTTTGTTCCAGGCTTGGCAGCAGTGGTCGACAATGTCGTCGTAGGACTGGAAGATGCGGTTTGAGA
>CALQTN020000112.1 GCA_943333505.2 Asaia bogorensis
GCCACCGCTGCGTCCTGGGTCCGTGGGCTTGCCCAGGCAGTGCGGTTCCATCTTCGCCCACTGGGCATCAGTCAATATAAAGCGTTCCATACAAAGCTTGAATCACACTCCAAGCCGCGCCGGAACCCTCAATCTCAACAGACCCTAAACGACCACGCCATAGTCAGCCAGTTCGGGCAGCATTGCCTCGATCACAAAGTCCACAAATGCCTCCGGGACATCCAGGAAAAACTCTCGATCCGAGTAGCTGCCGACCGACGCTGCCATACCTGCGGTCTCAGCCCAGGCGGCGAGTTTCTCCAGATCCAACTGCGGCGTATCGCTCAGAAAGGCAATTTGTGATCGCCGTTTGTCGTCGTCACGCTGGGCGGTTTCACTTCGACTAAGTTGTAGGTCGACGTTCGTCCCCGGCTGCCTCAGCCAGATCGAGCGCTCGGTCCGGCGTAGTTCAACGAAGCCAAGTTGCGTCTGCATCATGGCAGAAACGGTTTCGAAATACCGGCTGTCGACCCGATGCGCGACATGGTTGAACTGCATCATATTGCTATCTCCGATCAATTTCTTGCCATTGCTGGCAGCGGTCAGAACCAGGACTTTGCAGGCACGGTCGCCACGGTCGCATCTTTGAATGCTCAGTGCGCCGCAAGGCTCCGCCGCAGCCGCGCGATGGCGCCAGGCAGGCCGCGCACCTTCAGCACGCGGCCAGTCTCGTCGTACTCTTCCGACAAGACCCGCGCGCTTTCATACACCTCGCCAATCAGCCCTTGTTTCGCATAGGGCAACACCAGCACATCCTCCACCATCCCTGCCTCGAAGAACGCGATGATGGTGTCGCGCAACGCGCTCACGTCCTCGGGCGCATGGGCCGAGAGCAGGATCGCATCCGGATGCTTCTCCATCAGCGCCGCGCGGCCGGCTTCATCCACCCGGTCGAGCTTGTTCAGCACCAGCCGCGACGGCACCGCATCCGCCCCGATCTCACGCAGCACGCTGCGGCTGACTTCCAGTTGCGCCTCATAGGTCGGATCCGATGCATCGACCACGTACAGCAGCAGCGAGGCCTCCAGCGCTTCTGCCAAGGTCGATCGGAACGAGGCGACCAGGTCGTGCGGCAACTGCTTGATAAAGCCGACCGTGTCGGAGACCAGCACGCGCGGCCTTGTCTCCGGCTGCAGGGTGCGCACGGTGGTGTCGAGAGTGGCGAACAGTTTGTCCTCCACCAACACCTGGCTCCCGGTCAGCGCCCGCATCAACGAAGATTTACCCGCATTGGTGTAGCCGACCAGCGCCACCCGCAGTTGGTCGCGCCGGGCGGAGCGGCGCTGATCGCTGTCGCGCTGCACCGCCTCCAGCTGGTCCTTCAGCTCAGAGAGCCGGTCACGGATCTTGCGGCGATCGAGATCCAGAGTGCTTTCGCCGGCGCCTGGGCCTTGCTGCCGCCCACCACCCGCCGAGGACTCCCGCATGCGGGGTGCCACGTATTTCAGTCGCGCCATCTCCACCTGCAGCTTTGCCTCGCGGGTGTTGGCGTGGCGGTGGAAGATCTCGACAATGACGCCGGTGCGGTCGAGCACCTGGGCGCCGGTGGCGCGTTCAAGGTTGCGGATCTGGCTGGGTGACAGCTCGTGATCGACGATTACGTATTCGGGCTTACGGGGGACGCCCAAACCTGTCTCAGCAGAACTGGGCTCGACGGGGTCGATTGTCGCGGCGGCACCTTCAAACCGTTGCCGTGCCTTGGACTTCGGCTGTAGCGCCTTAGGGCCGACCTCACCGGCGCCACCGGTCAGCGCCGCCAGCTCGGCGAGTTTGCCACTGCCCAGCAGTGACGCAGCCCCGGTGCCCTCGCGCTTCTGCGACACTGTTCCGAAAACCTCATAGCCAAGCGTCTTCACCAGACGCCCCAACTCCTCAAGGCTGGCTTCATGCGCAATGTCGTCGACGTCTTGTGTCTGGATGCCGACGAGGACGGCAAGCGGGATTGGCGGTTTGGTCTCCATGGGCAGTCCAGTAGCACGGATAGGCCCGAAGCCACGAAGGCTATGGTCAATGCTCGCCCCGCGTAATCCGACTACCACATCTCCGCCCGCTCGGCCGCGCTGTCGGTGGGGCGGTCAACACCGGCACGCTCCGGGGCACACTGCTCGGGGCTGGCACGGCGGTGGCGTTCTTCGAGGTTGGTAACATCAAAAGGGGCGCTCGGTAACGCGTTAGCCGATGGGGCGGGGTTTGACCGCGGGACGGCCACCAACATCGTGAGCCTCGGGCTGCATGCGGCGGTGGGCTGTGTGTCGAGTGCGGCAGGCGGTGGGCGCTGCGGTAGTGGGGCGATTAGTGGCGGCCTGGGCGGGATGCTTCGGCCGAGCGGAGAGTTTGCGAAGACCCATGCCGCGCAAGGTGCGGCTGAGCGTTTGCGGCGAGACCGAGACCTGGAATGCGTCGAACAGCCATTGCCCGAGGTCGCGTAACCGCCAACCCACCACCCCATGGATGGCCGGTATCGGGTCGCGGTCGATGATCTCCAGCAGGGCCGCGCGATGGGCGTCGGTCAGAAGCGGTGTCGGATCGGCGGATTTGCGGTCACGCAGCCGCTCGGGACCCTCGGCGTTTAACCCCACCACCCAGTCCCGAACAATCTGCAACGTGACGCTGCCAAGCGGCGCTGCCTCGCTGCGGGTGCCACCATCATAGATCATCGCCAGCGCCAGAAGCCGGCGGGCCTGCGACGCATCCTTGTTGCTGCGGGCCTGGCGGTGCAGGTCAGGGCCAGTGAAGTCAGAACGAAGCGCGATTGCGCGGGCCATGGGCGAGCCTTCAATGCATGCCAGTTTGAGCCACATCAACGACGCGTCGGGGAAGCCCCTTGTGAGTCAGAAGCCAAGGTTCCTGCGATAAGCTATTGAAATAGATTAAAAATTAGCAGGGAAGGGGGGTTCTGCGTAGTTTGGCTCCAGGCACCCATAACCTGAAGGTCACCGCTTCAAATCCTGCTCCCGTAACCAAATGAGCCCGTCAACTCAAAAAAATGGCGGGTTTTCTGCTTCCAGAACCCGGCTTCCAAAAATCCACTGGTCGCAGTGTGGAAGGCCCAGGGCTCGTAGTCATGCGTGGTTCCCGGCATGCGGACCGGATGCCACTTCACGGCGCGGCCATTCTGGTCGTCAGCTTTCGCACCCCCTCCGCCGTCCAGACATTCCCTTGTATCGACCGGATGCCCTTTGCGTTCAGGGCCGACGCGATCTCCGCCCAGCGTCCGCGCTTTGCCGGGATCTGTTGCAGCGCCTGGCGCAGCCCGTCAGTGGCCGCGAAGCGCAGGCGATCCTTCTCCTCTTCGTCACGGCTGCGCCACTTCATGAAATGGGCGATCGGATCAAACCTGCGGCCGTCGAGTTCGATCGGATCGGGGGAAAGCGGGAGCAACTCAATCCCGATCGATTCTGCCGCGGCCTCGAGGTAGGGGTTGTGCCGCCAGCGGTGATGTTCGTCGAATGCCACCGACACCAATATCGCCTTAGCGGCATACTTCGATGCCCGTTGCTTCAACTCTGTTTCCACGATCTCGGTCGCTCGATCGGTCCGCACGTCCATGAAAGCGATTTCGTCGATAAGCTCACCATGCTCAGCCGCCACATATTGGCGCACGCGCTCGCGCTGATAGCGGATCGTCTGGCTGGCCTCTGCGGCGGCTGCCACGTCGACGGGAAGATCGCGAAACCCGGCCCAGTTCACCGGCAAGGTCCAGTAGAACCCGACAAATCGCTCGGCCATCGCGCATCTCCGTCAGGCACCGTTCGGTCAAGCCGGACAATTCCGACGAGGCGCAGCACCAAGGTTAGGCCGGACTAGCCTGGGGCATCAACCAACCGGAGATCAATCCAATGCCCCTCCAGATCCTGACCTCGACCAACAACCCGCTGCTGATCGCCGAACTGCCCATGCGCACCGGCGGTGGCATGATGGGGATCACCTTTGCCCCCGGCAAGAAGCAGCCCGACTCCTTCTCTGGCCATCACGACCGCGACCTCGGCGCCGACCTTGACCGGATCGCAGCCTGGAACGCGGCGATCGTCGTCACTCTTATGGAGGCACATGAACTGGATAAGGTCGCGATTGCCAATATCGGCGCCGAGGTGCGCCTCCGCCATATGGAATGGCACCACTGGCCGATCGTCGACGTCAACGTCCCCGATGCGGCTTTCGAAGCCGTCTGGCCGGAACACTCGGCGAAACTGCGGACGGTGCTGGCCTGCGGAGGCCGCGTGCTAATCCATTGCCGCGGTGGTCTCGGCCGCGCCGGCATGCTCGCCGCGCGACTGCTCGTCGAAACGGGTGTGCCCGCAGCCGATGCCATGGCCAAGGTTCGCGCGGTCCGGCCCGGCGCGGTTGAAACCCGCGCCCAGGAACGCTGGGTCGCGGCCGGGCGCCCCACACCGCTACCACAACCCCCGACATCCCCCGGCAACCTGCGCGACCGGGCCGTCGGCACCATGATCGGCCTCGCGGTCGGAGATGCCCTTGGCGCCGCCATCGAGTTCCAGCCCAAGCCACGCTTCGCCCTCCTGGACGACATGCGCGACGGCGGCCCGCATCGCCTCAAGCGCGGCCAATGGACCGACGACACCGCGATGGCGCTCGCCCTTGCCGACAGCCTCCTGCACGATCGGGCGCTTGATGCGCATGACCTCATGACGCGCTTCCAGGATTGGTACGAACGCGGCACCTACTCGTGCACTGGAACCTGCTTCGATATCGGCAATACCACCCGATCCGCCCTGATGCGGTTCAAGCGGGACCGCTCTCCACTGGCAGGTTCCACCTCGGCATCGGCGTCTGGCAACGGCGCCCTTATGCGCCTGGCGCCGGTTGCGGTGTGCCATTGGGCGAACCGCGCGGAAATGCTGCGCGTGGCGGAACTGCAAACCCGCATTACGCATGGTTCGCCTGCGACCCTCGCCGCTTCGGGCCTCTTCGCCGTGATGCTGGCCGATGCGATCGCGGGCCAGGGCCTCGCTGATATTCTGGCCGGCGGCGCTGCAACCCAACTTGACGGTGGCTGGCGCGGCCTGCACCGCGACCACATCCAGGGTTCGGGCTATGTCGCCCGCTCCCTGCAGGCCGCGGTATGGGCAGTGTCGCGCACAACCGACTTTCGATCCGCCATCCTCCTCGCCGCCAACCTCGGCGATGACGCCGACACCACCGCGGCGATCTCTGGCCAATTGGCAGGTGCGCTCTATGGTCTGTCAGGGATCCCAGAAGCTTGGCTTGACGCGCTGGCGTGGCGTGAACGGCTAGAACAAACCGCGCAGGACCTTTTTGAGTCCGGGCGTCAGCATCAGGAAAGCGCGCCTTGAGGGCCACGGCGCTCTCGCTATTTCAGTGGCACTGCATTGTTCTGCGGTATCGCTGCACCCTGGGGTATCGATCACACTCAGCAATGGTTTTGTGGACGGGGGGCGTGGTGACGCTGCTCGTCTCTCTCCGCGTTGAAGGCCCGGTGCTGCGGCGGTTAGATCTGCAGGATTTTAAAAAGAAGGAAGCAGACGCTTCCTTCCTACCCCATCGCCCGCTTTAGCGCCGCGATTTCCTTGAGCCGCGGCCCAACACGCTCCGCCCGCTGGCTGCCAAGATTTGGCACGATCTCGTGGACACCGATCTCGGCATAGGCCTGCATGGCGTCCACGGGCATGTCGCCGGGCGGGGTGATGATGATGCGGAAATCGGCGGGGCGGGCGCGGCCGGCCTTGGCGAAAGCGGCGTCGAGCTTGGCGAGCATGGCTTTCACGCCCGCAGGGTCGCGGCTGAAGCCGTACCAGCCGGCGCCGAATTCGACCGCGCGGCGCAGGGCCGGGGGCGCGTAGCCGCCGACGATGATGGGCAGATGGGGCTTCTGGATCGGCTTCGGGTCCATCCGCGCGGTTTCGAAGTTGAGCCACTTGCCGTGGAAATCCACCACCGGCTCGGTCCAGAGGCGGCGCATGGCGGTAAGGAACTCGTCGCAGCGCTCGCCGCGGTCCTCCCAGGCGTAGCCGGTGGCTTCGACCTCCTCCTTGTTCCAGCCGACGCCGATGCCGAAATCGATCCGCCCGTCACTCAGCCAGTCGAGCGTGGTCATCTCCTTGGCGGTGTAGATCGGGTTGCGCTGGGGGACGAGGGCGACGCCGGTGCCGAGGCGCAGGCGTGTGGTGGCGGCCGCGAGGAAGCCGAAGGTCGCCACCGGGTCTAGCATGCCACCGCCCTCGGGGACGGGGATGCGGCCGTCCTTGGAACTGGGGTAGCCGTAGGTGTTCTTGTCGAACAGCATGACGTGCTCGCCCATCCAGATCGAATCGAGCTCGCCATCCTCGGCGGCGCGGCCGAAATCGCGGATCATCGCGGGGGTTGCGAGGGGGGACATGAAGGTGGCGAAGACGCCGATTTTCATTCGTGATTTTCCTTATGCCCGGTCCAGCCGGGTATTTTGGCTAAAAGATAACCATGGTTCCCGGCGGCGATCAACACATAGGGCCAGTGATCGTGCTGGTCGCCACGTACCGGCGGATTGTCCGAACCGTTACTGCTTGCCGTCAGCTTTCTCAGCATTGCAACTGCCTGACGATAGCCAAGGCCGTATGAGGTTCAGGCTCGGCCATCACTCTCCAGGCAGATAAGGAGATGACGCCGCGCGCCGGCTTGCCCAATTCTCCAGGAACCATCCAGCCACCTCTGGAGACCAAGTGAACATAACGTTTTCAGCGTTCCGGCTCCCGGCCGCACGGGTGTAATTGGCGGAACCACTAATCACCAGATGGTCGTCAATGATGATGACTTTGTTGTGCGCAATCGCAGCGCGGCGGTCGATCCATACCGGAACCCCGACCCTCGCCATGGCAACCGCCCCGGCGTCACTGCGTTGGCGTTCGTCTGACCTGTCCAGCACGATTTGCACGTCCACCCCCCGCTGCTTGGCTGCCACAAGTGCGCCGATCACGTCGGGCGCGGTGAACCCGTAGGCTTGAACCCGTATTTCGCGGTGGGCGGTGGCAATTGCGGCCACGATTTGGGCGAAGCAGTCCCGTTCGGCAGGGATGAAGCACACCGATATCGGGGTGACAACGGGGCTACGCGCCTCCGCAGAGGGCGATAGCAGCCCGGCTAAAGCGCACAGAATGAACACTGCAAATCGCATGGTTGACCGAATTATAACGTATTTCTGACGATATGAGCAATTTCAAATCTCGCGGCTCAGACGGGTTGTGCTGGGCAATGGCAAGGAAGCCCCTTCCTGCACCCTATAGCGTCAGGCGCCGACGTCGCACGCAAGCAGGATCGCCACCGTGCTCAAGTGCCGATGCACAACCCGTGCGTCGTTACACAGAGAACATCGGACGCTTACAATTAAATATCCGAAATAGTATTGAAAAAATGGAAGTTATTTGACACTGTTACATAATAATTATTAAAAATTTTTGAAGTATTTTCTAATATTATTGGTGCGAAGCCTGGTTCGGCGTTTTTTGCTGATATGATCAAGGCATAAAGCTTGGCGATGCAGACAGGTTGTGTCCGTCAATGTGAACCATCGTCACTAAAGTTTGGCCTGCTTGTGGAGCTTGCGTGCCAGTCGGCCCCTTTGGGGGATATATCGAGTATATCCATGCGCGATGACCAGGAACCAATTGGCTTAGCCCGGGCAGCACCCAGACCGTCTCCCTGGGGTCGCGCAACCGCAGCAGGTCGGTCAAGGACATGAGATTAATGTCGAAACGGCGAGCGGATCGCCTGTTACGTGGCGACCAGCGCGATCACTGGCCCCCAGGTGTTGATCGCCGCCGGGAACTGTGGTCATCGTTGAGCGGATATGCACGGATGGACCGGGCATATAGGTAATGCCGGCTTATCATCGCCCGAAGGGGAGAGACCCATGCGCCTGCTGCTCGCCACCATGTCCCACGAGACCAACACTTTCTCGCCAGTGCCCACGAAACTCGCACGCTTCTGCCGGGACGGCACCACGCTGCTTAAGGGACAGGCGGCGATCGATTTCTACCGCAACACCGGCACCTGTATGGGCGGCTATCTCGACGTGGCGGCAGCTGCCGGCGCCGCGATCACCGTGCCTGTCACCGCCTCCGCGCCACCCTCCGGGCGCGTCGATGCCGGGGCCTATGAGTTGTTCTGCGGGCTCATCACCGATGAGGTCGCCAAGGGCGGCTATGACGGCATCATGCTCGACCTGCACGGCGCCATGGCGGTGGAGAATTTCGAGGACGGCGAGGGCGAACTGCTGCGCCGCATTCGCGCCATCGACCGCAAGACGCCGATCTGCGTCGCCTACGACATGCACGCCAACGTCTTCGCCGACATGGTGGAGAACGCCGATATCGTCGCTGGCTACCATACCTACCCGCATATCGACATGAAGGAGACCGCAATGCGTGCCTCCCGTGCGCTGCTTGATGTGATCGTGGGGAAGACGAAGCCTACCACCGCCTGGGGCAACCTGCCCATGCTGCCGCATGTGATGAGCCAGGGCACCCACATGTTCCCCAATAAGGATTTGCAGGCCATGTGCGCGGCCTGGGAGGCCAGCGGGCGGGCGATCGCCGCCTCACTGTTCGTCGGTTTTCCGCATGCCGACGTGCCGATGGCCGGGCTGTCCGCCGTTGTTGTCACGAACAACAACCTGGAAGATGCGCGGGCGATGGCGGATGAGTTGCTGGCCTTCGCCTGGAATGCACGGGAGGCTTTCACCTTCGAGATCGAACCGCTGGAGGAAGCGGTCGCGCGGGCCAAGAAGCTGGGCGAGGAAGGCCCGGGCGTCGTCCTGCTCGATCATTTCGACAATTGCGCCTCCGGCGGCACCATGGACACCACCGACGTGCTGCGCGAAATCATCCGTCAGGAACTGGATGACGTCATCTTCTTCGGCATTTATGACCCCGACGCCGTCAAACAAGCCGCCTCCGCCGGCATCGGCCAGGAGGTCGAGCTCGATATCGGCGCCAAGCTGGAAATGCCATCCCTGCAATCCGGCAGCCGCCCCCTCCGCGTCGCCGGCAAGGTTCGCACCATCTCCGCTGGCTACTACCGCGCCACTGGCGGCCTGACGCCCGGGCTGCAGGTGTACATGGGCAATACCGTGGTGCTCGACACCGGCCGGGTGCAGATCGTGCTGCTCTCGCGGCACATCGAACCGACGGCCCAAGAGATGATGCGCATTCTCGGCATTGACCCTGCGACCAAACGCTTCATTGCCATCAAAAGCCGCGTCCACTGGCGCGCCGACGTCGGCAAGCTCGCTCGCGAAATCGTGGAGTGCGCGGGGGTGGGCGTGTGCACGTCCGACTACGGCCAACTCACCTTCCGCAACGTGCGGCGGCCGATTTATCCGCTTGATCCCGCGATGGTATTAAATGCGTAATGCCAATTCCAACAACTGAGCTGCTCCCGGTTTCGCGGATACCTAGAGCAGGTTTTTTTCATCCAGAGTCGAATGGGGGCTTCCCCGACGCGGGCTTGATGTGATTCACCGTTGATGCTGGGGCGGAGGCCAGCATTAATGGGGAAGACGCTCTCGGTTGATCTTCGGTCGCGGGTTATCGCTGCCGTTGAAGGTGGTTTGTCA
>CALQTN020000113.1 GCA_943333505.2 Asaia bogorensis
TCCGGCACAGGCATGCCCCCCTCGGCTTGACGAAGGATCGAAAGGATCTGCGGGTCACTGTATCGGCTCGTCTTCATACAAAATCTCCTCATGCATCTTGCCGAGAAAATTCTACTCGTGAAGCCCCCTAAATTCCGGAGGGATTACCACCTGAACTATGGCCGCGATCCTGCTCGCCTCGGTCGAGCCGAGCCATGACGAACAACTCTCAACGCTCTAACCGCAAGAGGATCGCCTTGACTGGGTGGCGTCGAGGTACAATGTCCCTGTGAACAACCGAGAATGACGATGGATGATCCTACTGATAACCCCGGCGACGATCCCAACCTGCCCGTCTCGCGACGTATCCGGGCGCGATTGCTGCGCGCTAAGCGCAGATTTTTCGCCAACGACAACATTTCCGAGTTTATCTGGCCCGAGGAAACCGATGAACTACTGAACGAGGTCGCCGGTAAGATGGCGGCGGTGCTTGAGAGCCTGGTGATCGATATTGAAAATGATCATAACACCCATGACACTGCGCGCCGCGTTGCGAAGATGTATCTGAACGAGGTTTTCCGCGGGCGCTACGTGCCAACACCGCCGGTTACCGAGTTCCCGAACGCGGCCAGCCTCAGTGAGCTTATGATTGTCGGTCCGATAACCGTACGCAGCGCATGCAGCCACCACTTTTGCCCTATCATGGGGCGCCTCTGGATTGGCGTGATGCCGAATCAGCATTCAAACCTGATCGGGCTATCGAAATATGCGCGGCTCGCCGAGTGGATCATGAGCCGGCCGCAGATTCAGGAAGAAGCGATCACGCAAATTACAGAATTGCTCATGAAAATGGTAAAACCCGACGGGCTGGCGGTTGTCATGGAGGCGGATCATTTTTGTATGCACTGGCGTGGCGTGAAAGATACGGCCGCGAAAATGACGAACAGCGTGATGCGAGGTTCCTTTCTCAAGGATCCATCCCTTCGTCGTGAATTCCTGTCCCTGATCAAACCGAACACGTGAGGCCCCAATGCTTGTTCGTTGTCTGTATGCCAGCCGTGTCGTAAATCCCATTAACTCTGGCTTGCTCGATTCCATTCTACAACAGTCGTGCAAAAATAATCCGCCGCTTGGCGTGACAGGTCTGCTTTGCTTCACGAAAAATATTTTCATTCAGATCATCGAGGGAGGGCGCGATGAGGTGAACCAACTTTACCTGACCATCGCACGGGATGATCGGCACCGCGAAGTCCAGCTTCTGGCCTTCGATGAGGTGTCTCAACGCCAATTCAGCAATTGGACGATGGGGCAGGTGGATATCGACAGCATCAACGTGTCCCTGGTTCTGAAATATTCCGAAAAGCCGGAAATCAACCCCTTCGTGTGTTCGGGTCAGGCGACCATGGCGCTACTCAACGACCTTGTCGCCTCGGGCTCCGTTATCAGCCGTACCAGATAATCTTCGGTCCCTGGGCGTTGACCTTTGGAAACTCGTTTACCTAATTTAACGAAAACCATTGCGCGTTTCGGATCGCGTCGCAACGGTAATCGGGCAGTTCTCAATCGCGCGGACATTCGTGTTCGGTGATCTCTATGCGGTCAGCCGGCTCGCCGCTGGTGTCGCCGTCGCCTTCGTCAACGGCATCAAGGGCTTCCCGGTCTCGCCGCCGGCCAATCCCGCGGCGATGCCAGTCATCGCCACGACGGCGCCGGCCTCTTGATGTGAGCGTAGAGGTTGGTGGCGCTCGCCGCCCTTGGCGGATGAGGGGCGTAACCACCCTTGCTCGCTGCCTCGATTGGGTTGTTGGCAGGCGAGGCCTAGCGGCTCAATCGCCCGCCACCACGAAGCGATACCCACAGCGCCTCTCAATCTTCTTGAAACCTATTTGGTCCTTGACATCCACATGATATATAACCAAAATATATTTTTTAAATTCGACTCGAAAAGAGCCATAATCTGGAGAAAAATGCTATGCGACGATTGATTGTTTACATGTAAAATTATATTTTCAATTCTGATGTCAGTCCGCTTCGCCACATTACAGATATATCAATTAGACACTATTTCTTTCAGGCGCTTGGCTTCATGTGGGAAGTTTCTATTTTGCTTTCGATTGGAATTTACGATATGATACCGGAAAATATTATTGGTCATGAAATATTAATCTCAGCAGATTTTGTTGCAGTAGTAACCTATACTATAGCTTCGTTGAAGCCTGACTTATTTAAAAATAATAACGGCCATAACCGTGCTGGCGAGCATGAGTAGGGGTTAATCTGTAAAATGCACAAGGATTGACGGGCACGAGCGCAAACCATTGATCTGATGTACGATTTGATTATCGACTTTTATCAGTATTGATATGGACCCATCATCCCCGCCCGCGACTAAGCTTCCGCCGTTCTATCCGGCCTACGACCTATCTGCGGGCGGCCTAAAACTCGTCAACCTTGGTCTGTTCTGCCGATCGGGGGGCCTCCCGCTTCGCGGTTGATTGGAACACCGTGCAAGCAGACGATTGCCGCAGGTGACGCGCCAGTCGCTCAGCGCCAAAGACGGCGAACGAGCAGGAACAGCCGATAGCCGGCTTCTGCCAGCACTCCTAGGGGGGGCGTAGCCACGAGACGGCCGAGCCAGCGGAAGCCAGGCATCAACCGCCACATCGCGGCGAAGGCCGCTGCTCCTTGAAGCAACGCTCCATCGCGGGTGCGGACATGCATTCGAGCCAGCGCGGCGCGCGGCGTCAACCCTGAACCCAACTGCGCGCCGGGCGCACTCACGTCCACCCACTCGAAGCGCTCCGCCCCGGGCCGCGACCGATAAAGCGCAATCTCGCGCGAGCAGACCGGGCAGCCGCCGTCATAGTATACATGTAGATCGGCCATGCGCGTCAGCCCAGCCTTGCCAGACACCACCCGGCCGCCAGGAGCTGCGCCATGTTGATCAGCACCGAAAGTCGATGGGCGCGGTCGAACCCGCGCCGCGCGGCCGTCTCGCCAGCCCTTAGCGCATCGCTGAGCCGGTTGATCCGCACCATTAGCCCTTGGCGCAGCCAGAGCGTGATGAGGGCAACCGCCGCCAGCACAACCGCCGCCGTCGGGTCGACCCAGGCCAAGGCGCATGTCCCGAGCGTGGCGCTGACCAGGACGAAGAGATAGTAGAACGGGAACAGCGCGCGGATGAACCGGCCAGCATGTTCCGCCGGGAGCCGCGTGAACACCAGCGGCGCGACAACCGCCGAGAAAAACACCATGCCGCCCAGCAGCAGCGCCATGGCGAAGAGAGCGATGAGAGTGGCCATGGCGATCATATGATGCTGCCTGGTGGCTTGCCAACCGCTCGCCACCCGGCCGCCGCGAGAAACGCCTCAGCCGCCGCTAGGCATGTCTCATGGCGGGCAATGCCGGATCAGGAACGCCCGAAAGAAGTCGTTGAACGGACCGGCTCGCGGGCCTGTTTTCTGCTCGATGTCGCAGGCACAACCACCGCAGAAATCTGACATCCGGTTTATGTAGCCGCCCGAAGCGGCATAGGGCTTGGACGCCATGCGCCCGACATCGGCGAAGACCGCCATGCCTAGAGTGTTCGGCATCTCCACCCATTCCAGCGCGTCAACATACACGGCCAGGTACTCGCGCTCGACCTCGCGCGGCGTCACGCCGGCGACCGGGGCGATGCCGGCGGTGACATAAAGCACCTCGCACATCGCCGCGCCGCTGCCGCCCCGTGCGCCCCCCACCACCGCAATTGCATCGGCCATCACACCAGTAGCCCTGCGACCAGCGCCAATACCGCCCCGGCGGAAAGCGGCAGCCGCAGCCGGCGGTACCAGGCGGGGGCCGCCGTGCTGCGCCAGTCGGACACCAGCATGGCAATGAAGCCCAGGGCCAGCAGCCCCAGCCCGGCCCGGGTTGGCAGCAGCAGCGCCGCCCAGCAGAGTAGCGACGGCACGACGCTTAGGAGCAGGCGGGGAAACAACGCGCCTTCGGCAGGCCCTCGGATCACCAAGCCCCAGCGCACCCCGCCGAGGAAGGACAAGATCACCGCGCCATAGCCCGCAAGGGCCTGAAGCGCGACGCCCTGCTGGCCGGGCGTCAAGGCATGCGCAGCCGCTGCGCAGGCTGCAAAGGGTAGCAAACCCGCCAGGCCTAGGGTAAAGGCGGCCGGCGGTATTGTAGGGTAAGGCAACATCGGTTTGCTTCTATGGTCCATGCATATGAAATGGCGTTTTTGCCGCCCCATCGCAACCGCCACAGCAATACATCAATGGGGCAACTCGACCCCAGTCCGGCATCGCTCGCTGCTGAGCGTGCCAATCTTTCCAGCCAACATTTCCCGCTCGAAAAGCGCAACGGGCCATCTGAGAGAGAGGCTATTGGCCCTCAGGTGATGCGCCAGAAAGACATCTTTCCCCGACGGAGCGTGAAGGCGAGCCTGTCAATCGCTGCGCCTCGACCGCACGGCCTATTCGTGTAAACTTTGTCGGAGATCAAGCAGCCAGAAGGCAGCGTCCATGAAGTTCAGTTTTTCCGCCGAGCAGGACGAGTTCCGCGGCAATCTCCGCCGTCTGCTGGCCGAGCGCGTGCCGACCAAGGAGGTGCGCCGCCTGATGGAGTCGGCAACCGGTTGGGAGCGCGAGGGCTGGCGGCAGCTCGATACCGCGCTCGGCCTTAGCGCCATCGCCATCCCCGAGGAAAATGGCGGCTATGGCTTCGGTTTCGCCGAGCTGTGCATCGTGCTGGAGGAATTCGGCCGTGCCCTTATTCCCGCCCCCTATCTCGCCACCGCGCTGGCCGCCCGGGCCATTCTGCACGGTGGCAGCGACGCCGATCGCGCTTCCCTGCTGCCCGGTATCGCCACCGGCGCCACCATCGCCACCCTGGCGTCGGCCGAGGATTCCGGCAGTTGGGAGGCGGCGGCGACCACGCTCACCGCCACGCCGTCCGGCGACGGGTTCCGCCTCGACGGCCATAAGAGCTTCGTGATGGACGGCGCCTCCGCCGATCTCATCCTGTTACTGGCCCGCGCCCCCGGCAGCACCGGCGAGGCAGGGCTCTCGCTCTTCGCCGTGGACGCCGCCGCCGCCGGCCTCACCCGCACGCCCCTGCCGGTGATGGACCCGACGCGCCGCCTCGCCCGCCTCACCTTCGCCGCCGTTCCCGCCCGACTGATCGGCACCGAAGGCGCCGCCGCCGCGCCCTATCGCCGCACCATGATGGAGGCCGCCGCAGCGCTGGCCAACGAAATGGTCGGCGGCGCCGAGCGGCTGCGCGAGGATGCGCTGGCCTACGCCATGATGCGCATGCAGTTCGGCCGCACTATCGCCTCCTTCCAGTCGATGAAGCACAAGCAGGCCGAAATGCTGCTGGAAGTGGAGCTCGCCAAATCCGCCGCCTACTTCGCCGCCGCTGCGATCGACGAGGGCGACGAAGATGCTGAAGCGGTCGCCTCCCTCGCCAAAGCCGGCGCCGCCGATGCCTACGTGCAGACCGCCATCCACGCTATCCAGATCCATGGCGGCATCGGCTTCACCTGGGACAACGACACCCATCTCTGGTTCAAGCGCGCTAAAAGCTCCGAAGTGCTGTTCGGTGACGGGCAGCACCACCGCGAGATCATGATGCGCAACTGGGCGGCCTGAGGAAACCATGGAACACACCGAATCCGCCGTCCGCGCCGCCTGCCGCGCCTGGCTCGAAGCGAACTGGGACCCCAATCGCGGCCTGATCGAATGGCGTAACATCCTCATCGATTCCGGCTGGGGCGCGCCGACCTGGCCGAAACGCTGGTATGGGCTCGACCTGCCGGTGGGCCTGGTGCCAGTCGTCGAGGAGGAAATGATCCGCATTGGCGCCGTCGGCGTCGCTAAGGCCGGCATCCGCGTGCTCGCCTCGGCCACCATCCTCGCCCATGGCAGCGACATGCAGAAGGAGAAGTTCCTCCGCCGCAGCATGACCGGCGAGGACACCTGGTGCCAGCTGTTCAGCGAACCCGGCAGCGGCTCGGACGTCGCCGGCGCCGTCACCCGCGCCGAGATGCGCGGCAATCACTGGGTGGTGAACGGCCAGAAAGTCTGGACCACTTCCGCCCACAAGGCCGATTGGGGCCTGCTGCTTGCGCGCACCGACTGGGACCAGCGTAAGCACAAGGGCCTCTCCTACTTCATCCTCGACATGAAGCAGCCCGGTGTCACCGTGCAGCCGCTGCGGCAGATGAACGGCCACGCCTCCTTCAACCAGGTCTTCATCACCGACGCGCTGGTGCCACCCGAAATGCTGGTGGCCAATGTCGGCGATGGCTGGGAAGTCACCACCACCACCCTCATGCACGAACGCCGAGGCGCCGACGGGCTGCGCAGCTGGGGGCAGGCAACCGACCGCCCGGAGCGCATCTACCAGGAAGAGCGCGCCGAAATCGCGACGGTCATGGAACCCTATAAGTGGTACCCCCAGCGCGCCGGCCGCGTTGACCTGCTGATGCCGCGCGCCATCGAAACCGGTGCCATCGATGACCCCGTCATCCGCCAGGATCTCGCCAAGCTCCTCACCTTGGCGAAATCAGCCGAATGGACGGCCCGCCGCGCCCGCGCCGCCCAGGAACAAGGCCGCCCGCAAGGCCCCGAAGGCTCCCTCGGCAAACTCGCCGCCAGCCACATCGCCCGCGCCGCCGCCCACCTGCACACCACCATGTCCGGCGCCAACGCCCTGCTCACCGGCCCCGACAGCCCACACAACGGAACCATCGCTGAAATCCTGGTCTCAGTCCCCGCCACCTCCATCGCCGGCGGCACCGATGAAATCCAACGCAACATCATCGCCGAACGCGTGCTGAAAATGCCGCGGGAGCCGAGCATCGACTCCGACCGCCCCTTCCGCGACGTGCCGCGCAATACGGTGCGTTGAGGGGTAAGGAAGGCCAGGGGCGCTGCCCCTGGACCGCTGGGGGCTGGATCCCCCAGACCCGCAGTCGCTTAAGTGGGTGAGACGAAAGAGAGGGACCTCCGACGGTGCTGGCTGGCACCAACTCGGTGGCGCGCTGGTGATGCCGGACAACATCGTTCTGCTGCACCTGCCTGTTGATTTCCGCCGAGACGTGACCCGGTTTGGGTGAAAATTTCCACTGAGAATTGACCCATGTTCGAACCTTCCCCTGCTGCGAACGGCGGGGGGCATGGAGTGATCGACATGGCGTTGCTGAGTGTCATCCGGCGCTGGGCGTTTCGGGATCAGGTTTCAATCCGCGCGATTTCGCGGCGCACCGGTTTGTCGCGGAACACGATCCGCAAATATCTTCGGGCCGAGACCGTCGAGCCGAAGTTCAAAGTCCCGGATCGGGCAAGCAAGCTCGATCCGTTCGCCGAGAAGCTTTCGTACTGGCTGCGAGTTGAGTCCGGCAAGTCGCGCAAACAGAAGCGGACCATCAAGCTATTGCACGCCGACCTCGTAGCCCTGGGCTACGATGGTTCCTATGGTCGTGTGGCCGCCTTCGTGAGGGAGTGGAAGGCAGAGCGACAAGTCGCGCAGCAAACCACTGGGCGTGGCGTCTTCGTGCCGTTGGCCTTTCAGCACGGTGATGCCTTCCAGTTCGATTGGAGCGAGGATTGGGCGATCCTGGCGGGCGAGCGCACCAAGTTGCAGGTAGCTCACTTCAAGCTGTCGCACAGCCGCGCCTTCATTCTGCGCGCCTATCCGCTGCAGACGCACGAGATGTTGTTTGACGCCCACCAGCACGCCTTCCGGGTCCTGGGCGGCGTGCCGCAGCGGGGCATCTACGACAACATGAAGACCGCCGTGGACCGGGTGGGTATTGGCAAGGAACGCCAAGTCAACGCCCGCTTCTCGGCGATGGTCAGCCATTATTTGTTCGATGCGGAGTTCTGCAATCCAGCAGCAGGTTGGGAGAAGGGACAGATCGAGAAGAACGTCCAGGATGCCAGGCACCGGCTATGGCAGCTCGCACCGTCCTTCCCCACCCTGGCCGCGCTCAACGATTGGCTCGAAGCGCGCTGCATCGCCCTGTGGCGCGAGACGCCGCACGGCACGCTGCCTGGCAGCATCGCTGCAGTTTGGGAGGAAGAGCGCGGCCGCCTGATGACGCCGCAGCGTCCCTTCGACGGCTTCATCGAGCATACCAAGCGGGTCTCGCCAACCTGTCTGATCCATCTGGAACGCAACCGCTACAGTGTGCCAGCATCGTTCGCCAACCGCCCGGTCAGTGTGCGTGTCTATCCGGAACGGATCGTCGTGGCGGCGGAAGGCCGGATCCTTTGCGAGCATCGTAGGATCATTGAGCGATCCCACCATTTGCCCGGGCGCACCATCTACGATTGGCACCACTATCTTGCGGTAATCCAGCGCAAGCCGGGTGCTTTGCGCAATGGCGCGCCGTTCGCCGACATGCCCGAGGCGTTCCGCCGCCTGCAATCCCATCTGCTCAAGCACCCTGACGGTGACCGAGAGATGGTGGAAATTCTCGCCCTCGTCCTGCAACACGACGAGCAGGCTGTGCTGGCGGCCGTCGAATTGGCACTCGACGGCAGCGCGCCCAGCAAGACGCACATCCTCAACATGCTGCACCGCCTGGTTGACGGCAAACCAACGACGACCGCGCCGGTGACCACGCCGCAAGCCCTGACATTGAACCGAGAACCACGCGCCGATGTCGAGCGGTATGACGCCCTGCGCACAGCTAAGGAGGTGCGACATGCGCCATGATCCAGCCAGTGCGGCCATCGTCATCATGCTGCGCGGCCTGAAGATGTATGGCATGGCCCAGGCGGTCGGTGAGTTGATGGAACAGGGCGCCCCTGCCTTGGACGCCGCCGTGCCCATCATCTCGCAGCTGCTGAAGGCAGAGACCGCCGAACGCGAGGTGCGCTCAATCTCCTACCAGATCAAAGCCGCCCGCTTCCCCGCCTACAAGGATTTGGCGGGCTTTGACTTTACTGCCAGCGAGATCAACGAGGCCTGGGTCCGCCAGCTGCACCGCGGCGACTTCATCGGCGGTGCCGACAACGTGGTGCTGATCGGCGGGCCCGGCACCGGCAAGACCCACATCGCCACGGCCATCGGCGTGCAGGCCGTTGAACATCACAGCAAGAAGGTGCGCTTTACCTCGACCGTCGACCTCGTCAACGCGTTGGAGTTGGAGAAGGCCCAAGGCAAGGTCGGCCAGATCGCCGAACGGCTGCTCAGCTGTGACCTCGTGGTTCTCGATGAGCTTGGCTACCTGCCGTTCAGCGCCTCCGGCGGCGCTCTGCTGTTCCACCTCCTCAGCAAGCTCTACGAGCGCACCGGCATCGTTATCACCACCAATCTCAGCTTCTCGGAATGGGCCGAAATCTGCGGCGACGCCAAAATGACCACAGCCCTGCTCGACAGGCTGACGCACCATTGCCACATCCTGGAGACCGGAAACGACAGCTTCCGCTTCAAGGCAAGCCCCGCAACAACCAAACGAGAAAGGGCAAAATCATGACTTGACCAAACACCTCACAATAGGGGGAAATCCCCCCTCAAGGCGGGTCACTTCTCAGTGAAAAACCCGGGTCACGTCTCGACGGAAATCAACA
>CALQTN020000114.1 GCA_943333505.2 Asaia bogorensis
ACAACTTCAGGTCACGCGCGATCGAGCTGATGCTCTCCTGGCTAATCAGATGACGGCGCCGGATCTCGGCAATCATGTCCATAAGCAACACCCCAGATTCTCCAGCACAAAGGCTGGATGATCGCATGAGCCGGGGTGGAAACTATTGGGTGCTGTTGATCCCCGGAATCTGGAAAGTTTTGCACGCTGTTTTACACTGCCATCGCCCATGCTAGGCTTGCATTCGCGCTTGCTGCGCGAGGAGATGCAGATGCCCCCAATCCAGCCCGAGAACCAGGAACCCTGGCAGTGGAAAGAGGAGGTATGGCGCCGCCTGGTCGGACAGGTGCGTGCGGGCCGCAGCTACCACCCGCCACACTGGGAAGGCGGCGCGCGCTGCGCAGTGGCACTGTCTTTCGACTCCGACCACGAGACCAACGAACTGCGCGACGGTGGAAAGTCGATCGGCCGCCTGGCCTGGGGAGAATTCGGCACACGTGTCGGCGTGCCCCGCATACGGGCCATCCTTAACCGACACGACGTGAAGGCGACGTTTTATGTGCCGGCTGTTGCCGCCCTACTGCATCCCGACGAGCAGCGCGGCCTGGTCGCTGAGGGGCACGAGATCGGCATTCACGGCTGGATCCACGAACTCAACTCTGTGCTGCCCTATGACGTAGAGCGTGACCTTATGCTGCGTTCGGCCGACACGCTGGAGCAGATCACCGGCAAGCGCTCGGTCGGCCTGCGAACGGCATCATGGGATTTCAGCCCGAACACGCTGGCCATCGAGAAGGAAATGGGCCTGCTCTACGACAGCTCTCTGATGGCCGACGACGATTGCTACGAACTGCTGCTGCACGGCGAGCCGACCGGCATCGTCGAATTCCCGGTCGAATGGGTTCGCGACGACGCGGTGTATTTCGGCATGCACCGCTTCGCCTCGTTGCGGCCCTACACGCCGCCCGAGAGCGTGTTCGACATCTTCCGCCGAGTGCTCGACGCCGCCTGGGACGACGGCGGCGTGTGCCAGATCACAATGCACCCGCACATCATCGGCCACCGCTCGCGCTATTGGATCATCGAGGAACTGATACGCTACGCCAAGGCCAAGGGCAGCGTGTGGTTCGCGACTCACGAGCAGGTCGTGCGCTATGCGAAGGCGAACAGCGGTTAGAAAGTTTGAGTGGGACAAGTGGCAGGAAGGTTTTTCAAAAGAGGGCGTGTGCTTCCCTGCCTTGATCCCACTCAGCAAGACCACTGGAACCCATCGATGACATAGTGCTGCCCAGTCAGGAAGCACGGTTCCGACGACGCCAGGAAAACCACCATCTGCGCCACATCCTGTGGGCTGCCGAGGCGGTTCAGGGCGATGCCCTTGACCAGTTCGGGCTCGCGCGCACGGGTCAGTGCGTTGCCGAGTTCGGTCTTGATGACGCCGGGGCAGAGCGCATTGATCAGGATCTTTGCGCCGAATTCCTTGGCGAGCGACCGCGTCAAACCGAGGATGCCCGCCTTCGCTGCGGCATAGGAATGCTTGCTGACCGCGCTGGTGACGCCGCCACTGAGCGCGTTGAGCGAGGACATGCTGACGATGCGTCCGCCCTCCTCCTGCGCCAGCATGATCGGTGCCACTGCCTTGATGTAGTTGAAGCAGCTCTTCAGATTGATCGCGATGGTGCGGTCGAATTCGTCCTCGGTGATCTCCAGGATACCCTTGGGGTTCGCCTTGCCAGCGTTGTTCAGCAGGAAGTCGACGCGCCCGAACGTGGCATGGATTTGCGCCACCACAGCCTGAGCACGGGCAAAGTCGGCAACGTCCGCCTCGTAGATTTCAGCGCGCCTCCCCATGGCGACGATCTCTGCCTGGGTGCGCTGCATCTCGGGCATCAGCAGATCAATGATGGCGACGTCGAAGCCCTTGTCTGCAAGAGCGTGGGCACAGCCGCGGCCGATACCGCGCGCGCCGCCGGTGACGATGGCAAGTTTGTTGGTCATGCGACACTCCCTGTGGTTTCAGCGTAATGGCAGGCAACCAGCCGATCGCCGTCGAATCTGCGGTTGGCGGGGTCTTCGGCCCTGCAGCGCGCCTCGGCGCGCGGGCAGCGGGGGGCGAAGCGGCAGCCTGGCGGCAGGTTGCCGGGGCTGGGCGGTTCGCCCTCAAGCCAAAAGGTCTCGGTCACCCGGCGCCCGCCGATTTCCGGCACCGCAGCCAACAGAGATTGGGTGTAGGGGTGGCGGGGATCGCGAAACACCTGCTCGGTCGAGCCGATCTCGACGATTCGCCCGAGATACATAACTGCGATGCGATGGCTGAAAAGGCGGACCACCGAAAGGTCGTGGCTGATGAACAGGTATGTGAGGTCGAAGGCCTCGCGCAGCGCGGCGAACAGGTTGAGCACCGTCGCCTGCACCGACACGTCCAGCCCCGATGTCGGCTCGTCGAGGATGATCAGGCTGGGGCGCAGCATCAGCACCCGTGCAAGACCGACGCGGCGCTGCTGGCCGCCGCTGATCTCGTGTGGATAGAGGTCCAGATGACGTTCGGGCA
Source organism: Asaia bogorensis (assembly GCA_943333505.2). GTDB lineage: Bacteria > Pseudomonadota > Alphaproteobacteria > Acetobacterales > Acetobacteraceae > CAITOL01. The sequence continues at coordinate 2,531 of CALQTN020000114.1, forward strand.
GGCCGACGGCGGCAAGCACCTCGGCCACCCTGGCCGCCCGCTCGGTGGCGGAGAGGCTGGTGTGGACCACCAGCGGCTCCTCCAGCGCGCGGCCGATCTTCCAGCGCGGGTCCAGCGAGGCGCCAGGGTCCTGGTAGCAGTATTGCAGGTTTCGGCGCAGCGCGCGGCCGGCGCTCGGGGACAGGGTGGCGATCTCGTTGCCCTCAAAGCGCACACTGCCGGCTGTGGACGGGTGTATGCCGGCGATGGTCTTGCCCAAGGTGGATTTGCCGCAGCCGGATTCGCCAACGACGCCGAGAATCTCGCCGCGCCGAACCGACAGCGAAACGCCATCCAGCGCGCGCAGCCAGCCGGTTCGCCAGCCGAAATCGTTGCGGATGGCAAAGTGCTTTTCCAGATCGCCGAGTTCCAGGATGGGTGTCCCGGTCACGCGGCGCCATCCGTTGGATATGCGAGCGGATGGTGGCAGCGCACGCTGTGGCCCGGGGCCGGGCTGGTGGCCGCCGGGTGGCTGGCGCTGCACAGCCTGTCGGCGCGCGGGCAGCGCGGGTGGAAGCGGCAGCCGGGCGGCGGCGCGAAGGGGCTTGGCACCTCGCCGGGAATGCCGGCCAGCGCTGAACCCTGGGTGGGCAGGCTGTCCAGCAGCAGCCGGGTGTAGGGGTGTGCGGGCTGACCGAAGAAGCGGCGCACATCGGCGGTCTCAGCCTCCTGCCCTGCGTACATGACGGTGATGCGGTCACAGATTTCCCAGGCCGTGCCGAGGTCATGGGTGGTGAACAGCACGGATGCGCCGGTCTGCGTCGCCAGGTTGCGCAGCAGTTTGAGTATCTGCGCCTGAATGGTCACGTCGAGCGCTGTGGTGGGCTCATCGGCGATGACCAGGCGCGGCGCGGGCAGCAGCGCCATGGCGATCATGACCCGCTGCCGCTGGCCGCCGGACAGCTCGTGCGGGAACTTGCGCAGCAGCCGCTCCGGGTCCGGCAGTTGCACCGCGCGCAACATCGCCTGCGTGCGCGCATCGTCGGCGCGACGGCGGCTGCGGGGATAGCCGCTCTCCCCGGGTGCACGGTCTGGCGATTTCCAGCGCATCAACTCGTTGATCTGGTCGCCAACGGTGAACAGCGGGCTGAAGCTGCCGTAGGGATCCTGCGGGATGAAGGTGATGGCGCGGCCACGGATGCGCTCGCTGGCTTCGGCGGGGTCGAGGTCGAACAGGTTCTCGCCAGCGAAGATCAGACTGCCGTTGTCGATGCTGGCATTGCCCGGCAGCACGCCGAGGATGGCGCGCGCAAGCGTGGTCTTGCCGCAGCCGGATTCACCCACAAGCCCCATGATCTCGCCCTGGCGCATCGAGAGGCTTACCTGGTCCAGCACCCGCGCGGCGCCGGCATCGGTGCCGAAGGAGACCGAGACCGCGCGCACGTCGAGGAATTCGGCATCACTTGCCATCATCACCACCCCGGCGAATGCGCGGGTCCAGTACGTCGCGCAGCCCGTCGCCGAGCAGATTGAAGCCCATCACCACCAGCAGGATCGCTATCCCCGGGGCCGTCGCGTACCACCAAGCCTGTGGCAGGAATTCCCGGCTTTCGGCGATCATGCGGCCCCATTCCGGCGTCGGCGGTGGCGCGCCGAGCCCAAGGAAGCCGAGCGATGCGGCAGCAAGGATGGTGCCGCCCATGCCGATGGTGGTTCGCACGATGATCGAACTGGCGATGTTGGGCAGGATGTGCAGCACCGTCACCCGCAGCGGCGAGGCCCCCATGGCGATCGCCGCCTCGATATATACTTCGTTGCGTTGGCTGCGCGTCTCCGCATAGACCAGCCGCGCCCAGAACGGCCAGTAGGTGAGCGAGAGCGCCAGGATGACGTTCTGGATCGCCGGGCCCAGCGTCTGCGCGATGGCGATGGCCAGCACGATCTGCGGCACGGCGAGAAACACGTCCGACACCCGCATCAGCAGTTCGCTGACCCAGCCGCGGTAATAGCCGGCGATTAGCCCCATCGGCACGCCGATCAGCACCGAGACCGAAGTGGCGAGCACCGCGATCAGGATGGTCAGCCGAGCGCCGAACAGCAGGCGCGAGTAGATGTCCGCGCCCATTCGGTCGGTGCCGAGAAAGAACGTCTCGCCGGGCGGGCGTAGCCGGAACTCTGGGTTGAAGCCGGTGACGTGCCCAGGGAAGGTGGATAGCGGGGTGGCGAAGACCGCCGCCAGCACCAGTAGGCTGACGATGACCACGCCGGCAACAAGCGCCCGGTCCCGCAGCAGGCGACGCAGGAACCTCATCGTCCGCGCGGGTCCAGGGTGGCCTGCACGATATCCACCAGTAGATTGACGCCGATGAACACGCTGCCTGTGAAAAGGGTGAAGCCCATGATGGCGTTATAGTCCGACTGCAGGATCGAGTTGTAGGCGAACAGGCCAAGCCCGGGCCAGGAGAACACCGTCTCCACCACCACCGCTCCGGCGAGCAGATTGCCGAACACCAAGCCGACCTGGGTGACCGTGCCGATGAGCGCGCTGCGCAGGATGTATTTCCAGATCACCACCCGGCGGGGCAGGCCCATGGCGGCCTGGTAGAAGACGAAATTGCTGGACATGACGTTCAGCACACCGGCGCGGGTGAAGCGCACAATGGTGGCTGCCGCCGGGATCGCCAGAGTGAAGGTTGGCAGCGCAAGGTAGCGCATGGCTTCGGCGAAGGTCTCCCAATCGCCGCGCAGCAGGGCATCGACGGTGTAGAACCCGGTGATTGGGTCCGGTCCCCAACCGTTGATGCGCCCCTGCACCGGGGTGACGCCCAGATGCATGCTGAACAGCAGCTGCAGCAGGATGGCCAGCCAGAAGGCGGCCATCGCGAGGCCGGCGATGGTGATCAGCCGGATCGCCTGATCCAGCGGCGAATTGCGGTAGAGCGCCGAGACCACACCCAGCGGCAGGCCGACGATGATGGCGACAAAAATCGCCGCCAGGGCCAGTTCGAACGTCGCAGGCAGGCGGCTGACGAGGTCATCAGCCACCGGGCGCTGGGAGTAGAGGCTGATGCCCATCTTGCCGGAGACGACATCGCCGACGTAGCGCAGGAACTGCTCGGGCAGTGGCTTATCGAGGCCAAACTTCTGGCGCAGCGCCTCCACCTGCGCTGATGAGGCGTTTTCCCCTGCGATCACCCGCGCCGGATCGGCGGGAATCACGTGGGAAATGGTGAAGACGATCAGCGTCAGCCCAAGTAGGGTGGGCGGCATCCACAGGATGCGCCTGAGCGCAAGTGCGATCAGGCGCATCGAGGGATCAAGCCTCCATCTCGATCCAGCGCAGATCCTGCGCATCGCCGATCGGGCAAAAGCGAATGGACTTCACGTTCTTGGTGAAAGGCCCGTGATATTTTGTATTGTTGATGAAGATGCCCGCAGCCTCGTCCACCAGAATGCGCGACACCTCCTCATACATCGTCTTGCGCTGCGCCTGGTCGGTGATCTCAAGAGCTTTGTCGCACAGTTCGTCCACCCGGGGGTTCTTGTAGTAGCTGACGTTGCCGGCATCGAAGTTGCCGGAGTTGTAAAGGAAGCCGGTCCAGTTGTGCGGGTCGGCGAAGTAGGCGCTGCGCCACAGCGGCACCAGGTCGTGCGCGCGTTCTCGATCGGAGAGCTTCGGGGCGATGGTGGTGTACGGCTCGGTGACCACATTGATCTCGATCCCGGCCTTAGCAGCGCCGGCCTGCAGCATCTGGGCCGCCTGTTCCGACTGCGGATAGCCGGCCATGGCGCCGATCTGCAGCGGACGGATCTTCTCCTTCACCAGCCCCAAATGATACTTCGCCTTGTCGATATCGTAGGTGTAGCCCTTCAGGTCCTTCGGCGCGCCCCACATCGGGTTGGGGACGATCCCCGCGTTGCGTACCACCGTGCCGCCCAGAATGTTGTTGTTGAAGCCGTCATAATCGAAGCAATAGGACAGCGCGCGCCGCATGTTCACGTCGTTCAGCGGCGCCTTCCAGTTGTTGATGATGAAGTAGAAAGTGCGGATGCTCTCCGCCTCCCACGTCTTCACGCTGCCGGAAGCTTTCATGCGCGCCATCTGCTCGGCCGGCAGGTAGCCGTCGCAGGTGTTGAATTCGCCCTTGATCACGCCCAGCACACGGGTGGCGGTTTCCATCGAGACGCGGAATTCGGCATCGTCGATACGGTTCTTGCCCCAGCCGGCGAAATGCTTCTCGAAGCGGGCAGCCTGGAAACCGATCGCCGGGTCGAAGCGACGAAGCTGGTAGCCGCCGCCGCCGGCCTCGTTGCGGCTCAGCCAGTCGGCCGCCCAGTCTCCTTCCTTGGCGTTGCGCATGACGACCTTGCTGTTGACCACCCACATCTCGGAGAGCACAGCCATGAACACGGCGAAAGGCGTGGTGAGGTTGAACTGCACGGTGCGCGCGTCCAGCGCCTTGGTGCTGCCGGGAGCAACAACGTCCTTGAAAAGGCCGTATGCGCCCTTCTTGAGGGCGAGGATGCGCTCCATCGAATAGACGACGTCCTCGGACGTCATCGGGCTGCCGTCGTGGAAGGTGATGCCGGGCTTCAGCTTGAAGGTGTAGCTCTTGCCGCCGTTGGTGATCATCGGCTCTTCGACTAGCCACATCTCCAGCGTAGGCGGATTGTCTACCCAGCGGGTGAGGGCATCGTACATGTTCAACCGGATCGCGATGCGGCCGATGTCGAAGACCTGGTGCGGGTCGAGGATGTCATAGGGGTTGTTGTTGGCCGTTACGAACTTGTTGCGCGCGGCCTGGGCGCCTTTGGGCACTCCGGCGGCACCCAGCGCCGCGGCCCCGACGATGGCAGCCCGCCGGTTGATGGCAAATCCTTTTGACCTACGCGTGACCATTCTGGCTCTCCTGCGTCCAATCTAACCGCAACCCTAGCCGTCATTATCCCGCCCGGCAAGCTAATCTCCGAGCCATCGAACGTCCAACAGGACCCGCCAAACCCAGGCGTGTTGGTTTTCGCCGAGGTATGACCTGAGATTTTCACTGAGAAGTGGCCCGTCTTGATGGGGCATTTTCCTTTTTTGGTCGGTTAGAGCGTGATCCTTGTCTTATAAAATCATCGGACAAGCTCTAGCCCTTTGTTTTCACGATCATCTTTATCCGATCGAATAGGCGAGCCGATTGGATGATGCTCTGGAAACAAATCACTGGTTTGTCCTTTCGCGTTTGTTGGATTTTGCGCTGGCCTTGAAGCAGAAGATGTTGTTTCCATTTTCGAGGATGTGGAAGTGGTGGGCTAGGCGCGCAGGATGACCAACACGCTCGCGGTCACCAAGGGCGCCAGCTATGTCTGCATGTCCCCGTCGGAATGGCCGACGCAGCACCGCGCCTGGCAGGACGCCGGTGGCAAATGGTTCAGCACCATCATCTGGACGAAGAACACCTTCGCGCTGGGCCCGGCCGATTACCACCAGCAGTTCGAGGCGATGCTCTGAGAGTGGAAGGCCGGCAGCCAGCACTACTGGTGCGGTGCCCGCGACCAGGGGAACGTCTGGCACTTCGACCAGCGGGCGCGAAACGATCTGCGCCCCACCATGAAACCGGTGCCTCGGGCACGACAATGATAGCCGCCGAACGGACCGGCCGCAGTGCCGTGCTGCTCGAAATCGATCCTTGCCACGTCGATGTGATCGTCCCACGGAGGCAGGAAGCGACCGTCCAGGAAGCGGTGCTCGAAGACGGAGGCTGGCGCTTCAACGAGATTGCAGCCGGTCCTATTGCCGATGGCCGTCCGCCATCACGCGCCGAACACGATAGCGCGGACATCGGCCAGTCGGTGGCTCCAAGCGTGGCTACTGCGGCTGATGACCCGCGGAAGGCGGAGCGGCATGTGCCTGTCGGCCGGTGCGGAACAGATAGAGGCCAGTCGCGACGATGATCGCCATGCCAATCATAGCCGGGCCATCGGGCAGCTGGCCCCAGACAATCCAGGCGATCAGGGCGCCGGCAGGTAGCGAGGCGTAACGGAACCCGCCCACAAAGGAAACCTCGCCCACGCGCATCGCCACGATCATCAGGTGGTAGGCGCCGGCAAGGAAGATCGAAGCGCCGAAAAGCAGGCCCCATTGCTCGAATGTCATGGGCCGCCAGCCTGCGACCGCGGTGAGCGCAGTGCCCGTCAGCGTGACCGCAACCGCGCTGGCCAGCGTGATGATCAGCGACGGCACACGCTGGGGGACGACGCGGGTATAGGTATCGCGCAATGCATTGCACAGCGTGGCAAAAAGACTGAGACCGGCCCACCAGGTGAAGCCAACGGAGCCGGGGCGCGCCACCAGCAGAACAGCCGCGAAACCGACGAGCATGGCGACCCAGCGCCTCCATGGGACATGTTCGCCAAGGAACAGAACGGAGAGCATCAGCATCATCAGAGGTGCGGTCTGACCGATCGCGACGGCCAAACCCATCGGCATGTTAAACAGGGCGATCAGGTAGGTAAATGTGCTGGCAACGTCGAGCATGGCGCGACCGAGAGTACGGCGTTCTAGGGCATGATGGGCTTGGCGCCGCAGGCCGGTCCAGAAGACGGCGATGATGATCCAGGTAGTCGCGAAAACGCCACGCACGCCGATAGTCTGGGCGGCCGGCAAACCCTCGCTCGCGAGCTTGATCATGGCATCGTTGACGATGAACAGGGCGATGGCGCCGAGCATGGCCATGGCACCGCGCGCATTGTCGCGTGCCATCGAAGTCGACGTTCTCTCCATGCGGCCTAGATAGCCTAACGGCCCGAGGCGTGAAAGACAGAGGCGCGCCCAGAAATTGCATTCGTGACGCGGCTGCCGTTCGCCAGCGCAATCTCGATTGACCCGGCCTTGCTCTTGGCACGCACAGCCTGCTGTCGGGGTGCAGGGTTTCGCGAGGGCAGCATTGCCGGATTGAGTGGCGGCGGCCCCTCGATGATGCCCGCCGGGATG
>CALQTN020000115.1 GCA_943333505.2 Asaia bogorensis
ATTCGACAGCAACAGCATCATTGCTGACCTGCATGAACGAGGTGCAAAAATTGTCATCTCGCAGCACCCGCGCCGCGCACAGCCGCTGCTTATTGACGCCGAAATTTACAAATGGCGTCACCTTATCGAGAATTTTTTTGGTAAACTTAAAGAGTTCAAGAGGATCGCCATGCGGGCCGACAAGACAGACCAAAGCTTCTCCGCGTTGATCTATCTCGCAGGAGCCATCATCAATTCACGGTGAACCTCAACAGACCCTAGGAAACGGCAGAAGAATCGGCAGAAATTCAGCTATGGCTCAAAGCGCCAGAAGCCACTGCGCGTGATGAGGTACGGTTCAAGCTGTTTCCATTTCTTCGCGCCGAAAAAACGCTCCAGCGAACCGTGCTCGGAAATCTCGCTCGCCCGAAGCCGCTTGTCAGCGTCGTAGGCAGCCACCAGTTTGCGGATCGCCGCGATCTGACCCGACGACCTGAATGGGATTGGCTCTCCGCCGTTGATCACCAACTGTCTGCCATCTCGCGACAATACGATGGGGCGGTCATTGGCGACCGGGGCGACGCCTCCAAGTCGAGCGTCGAGAATCTTCGGATCGATGGCGAATACATCCCGCGCGACAAGAATGTCGGTCAGCGATACAACGAGGTGGCCGTCGATGGGCCACTGCAACAGTCGAGTGCTGCGCGTGCTGGTTAAAATCACGCGCTGGCGGACATGCGGGCGATCACGCGCCGCGGCGGCCACACCGCGCCAATTGGCCGCGTCAAACGCGCGACGCGCAAACCAGATCGGGATGCGCAGCGTTCGGTTGCCGATACGCGCCTCGCCGAGTTCCCAAACGGCCCCGGCGCCCACTGGCTCTGGTGACCAGCCACGCGGCAAATTCAGATGCGCCGCCAACATGCGGAGCACGGCGCCCATATCGACCCGGTAGAGTTTCAGCCGCGCATTCGGGACCGCAACCCAACCCACGGCGGGACTGAAATAGCCATGTTCCCGCCCGTCCGCAGATGGGATCAACGAAACCGGCACATCGTCATGGTCAGCCAGTGAGGCGCTCACAAGCTCATGTCCATGTTCGACCAGCAGACGCGCTGCCAGCAACCCGTCGATCACCGCGGCTGGCATCATCTCCGCGGCCGCACCGGACAGGATGGGCTCCCGGAGTTCCAGCAACTCCAGGAGAAGCGCGACGGTGTCGGCACCCAGCCGATGCACGCCGTCAGACATCGCGCAGCAGACGCCACCGCCGCAGGTATTTCTCCCCGATCAGCCGCTCGTGCTCAGTTCGGTCCTTGAGATCACAGCCTTGCGGCATGGAGATCGCGACCGAAAGCGTCCGGCCGCCGCGGACACCCGGCACGGGGCGGAACTTGATGGTGAAGCGAACCCGCGAAACACGATAGCCAATCAATTGCACATCCTGCTCTGCCAGGCGCGCCTCGGCCATTTTCCAGATTGTCCGTTCCGCACCGCGCATACATTCCAGCACCACGCGCTCGGCTTGGGTATCAATGGGCACAAGCCGTAACGAGGTGACCCGAACAGACTCAATATTGTCCTCGGCGTCCGTCGGGAAATCAAACGGTTGCTGCAGCTGATCGAGCGTGTATTGACGCAGCGGAACTCGCGCACCGTTGAAGGCGGTGCCCAGCAGATGCTCGGCGAACAGCCGCACCAATTCCTCCCGTGTCTCACGCGCGGCCGCCACGACCTCGATCACACCGGTTGCCGGTTCATACGTTAGCGCAACTTCGATCACCGGTTTATGCGCCCGGCGCGCCAGCCGGCCATCGACAAATTCCAGCACGTCGCCTGTGCGCCCCTCACGGTAAACTGCCATATGGACGAGCGCGGCGTCCGCGCCATCGGTGGCAGGCCGCGAACGATGACAGATATCCAGTTCGACATTGCGGCTGCCGAACCGATCGCCGATGGCGCGCTCGAAGGCAGAGAGGGCCGCAGTGTCGCGCGCAATGAGGCAGCCAGATTGGCCAACGAAGGCGTCCCACATCCTACCGTAACGTTTGTCATCGGCGTAACGGACCTCTTCGGCGTGCCGGAAGCTGTCGGGATGGTTGATGAACAGCCAGACCGCTCGCGCATGGCCATTTGCCTGGTCGTCAAGCAGGTAGTGCTCGGTGGAGACCGCGTAGAGTGCCGCCTGCCCTGCTTCGTCCGTCATGGTCGTGACACGCTCGGCGTCGTTCACCACACGCGCCAGCGTGGCATCGTCCATCTCGTCGACGGCCTGCATCAGCGCGCGTACGACGTCAGGTTCTGGTGCATTCCAGTTCACAGGGACCGCCAGCGAGATACCGCTATGCTGGAAATAGTCCCGCAGCGACGCTGCTGGCGTATTGCGAAGAAAACCGATCAATGCCGCCATATCGCACCTTCACCCCTTGATGGCCCGGCGGTCGCGACCCTGAATGTCGCGGTGACCGATCCTGCGGCCTTTGTTGCAAATCCTGGACGCGGCTTCAGTATTGCGGGCGATCTCTCGCCCGCAGTCGGTTCAATCAGTCACACCGTCAAGCGTCCCGCGTCTCGATGCGAGCGGCGCCATGCGGGCCAAGAATCCGGTGTCATCGATGGCATGGCGCCGGTCTTCCCATAGGCGGGCAGACCAACACCGGGTCGTTCAGGGGTTCCGTGCGCTCAATCTTTCAGCCCGGCGCACCGCCGCCGACCCAGGCACGCGGGCGGGTGTCGTGGCCTCGCATCGCTCCACCGCCGCCGCCTGCCCTGGCAGCGGACAGATTTCGACAGACTGCGCGCCAAATGCTCGAGCGATCTCGTACTTGATTAACTCGAGGGTCCACTCGCGGCGGGGCGAGCCATATTTCACATCGCCCCGACCGGTCTCGAACTCCACCCCGTCGTTTATTTTGGAGACGGTGATGAACAGCTTGTCGTCCTGCACGGCCGCAACGGCATCGCAGAGAAAACTCTGACGCATTCCGGACATCATCGATCCTTATTCTCTCGAGGTGAACGATTGTCATGCATGTCGTCAACGCCGGCCCCTCGAACGCCTCGGCATTCGGCGCCGAAAACCACAGCGTCCGCCTCACCGTCGTCGCCTGCAGTCCAGTGGGCAGTGCGCACGGCGACTATGCCAGCCAGTACCAGTCGATCCACCAGATACGTAGCGCACACCCCTGCCAGGTAGCCTTCCGCGTAGCGCGACATGAAACCACTTTTCCCGTCCAGAATCGCGGCCGCAAGGATCGCGGCGAGCTCATCTTCCTGGAGGGGTTTTAGGAGGGGTTCGAGCATAGCCCGAGGCTATCGCACTCATGGGAACAATACAAGAACATGCAGATCCCCGACCGCCGGCGTTTACTGCATAGGTGCCTCGCCACTGCGATGGATAGGAGTGCGGGATAAACGAATGGCTTGGTGGAGGGCCGGCGCCGACACCCATGGCAGCAAGGTGAAGCACAACCGATAAGTTCTTGATTCGTTCTATCGAATGGGACACAATCCTCGCCATGGCAGATCGCCAACAGGACTCCTGATCCTCATCGTCGCCATGTAGCCCCGTCACGCGGACTGGAACCAGAAGACGCACCATGTCGAACGACCTCGTCATCACCGAGAAGAGCAGCCAAGCCAAGGACGTCCGCGCCGCTGTCGGGAACCGCTATGGCCCGATCCTACCAGCCGAGGGGCACCTGATCACACTGCGTGAGCCGGAGGAGGTGAACCCTGCATGGAAGCAATGGACGGCAGTTCTGTTGCGTCCCGAGGGCTTCTTCGGAACCAAGCCAGCTTCCGGCGGGAACAAGGCGAGCAAGCTCCAGGCTATCAAGGCTGCGCTCCGCTCGGCTCGACGCGTCTGGCTTGCCACCGACTGCGATCGCGAAGGCCAATTGATCGGTCAAGAGATTCTCGAGTACTGCCACTTCCGTGGCGACGTCATGCGAGTGATGTTCACCGCCCAGGATCCCCAGACCATCCGCGACGCTTTCGCCAAGGCAAAGCCGAACGCCGATTACGGGAACCTCTACGCGGCTGCGGTGGCGCGGCAGCAGTCCGACCAGATTTATAACCTTTCGCTGACCCGCACCGCGACCGTTCTGATTGGCCGCGGTCAACGCGCGGTGATCGGCGTCGGTCGCGTGAAAACACCGACCCTCGCAATCGTCTGCAGGCGCGAACTCGAGATCCGCGCTTTCCGTCCGGGGGCCTATTTCGAGATCGTGGCGACGGCACATGTAGAGGGGGGGAGCTTCATCATGCGGCATGCCCCGCCAGAAAGAATCCTCAAGGGTGAGGATGCGACAGCGATCGCCATCCGCGCCGACGGTTTCACCGGCCCGCTATCGGTCAAGGTAGAGGAGAAGCGGCAGGCGCCGCCGCGGCTGCACGACCTGCCTTCGCTACAGAAGCTTTGCGGCTCGCGGTTCGGATGGACTGCGGCTAAAACACTCGAGGTTGCACAGGAACTCTACGACGGGAACGGCAAGAAACTGATTACCTATCCCAGGGCGGAGTCACGCTATCTGCCTGAGAGCCTGATCGTGGACGTGCCCAAGATCCTGGCGGCGCTCACAGCTGGCCAGTCGTTTGGCTCGCTGCCAATGCCGTCTAAGCCGATCATCCGCCGAGGCAAGTCGGGGCATTTCTGGGACAAAGGTCTCGAAGGGGTGTCCCACCACGCCATCATCCCCAACGGGAACACGGTGGACGAACTACGGACCATCTGGCCGCGCCTGGCAGCAGACGAGCGCCGATTGTTCATGATCGTCGCCCGTTCATATCTGGCGGCCTTGATGCCCGACTACCGCTACCGTCAAACGACCGCACTGCTTGATGTCCAGGGGCATGTATTTCGCGCGGTAGGCCGCCAACCCATCGAGGTTGGCTGGCGGGCCGCATTTGGCGAGGAGCACGAGAGCGATGTCCGCGATGGCGGAGAGGACGACGAGCGCCAGATGCTGCCAATGCTGCGGGACAGGGAGAGCGTCAACCTGCGCGAGCCCAAGGTGGAAGCCAAGGAAACCAAGCCGCCGCCCCGGTACAATGAGGGCACGCTGATCGATGCGATGGCAAACGCCTGGCGCTTTGTCGAAAACCCTGAGCACCGCGAACGGCTGAAGGAAGCGAAGGGAATAGGAACGCCGGCCACTCGCGGCGAGGTCCTCCAGGGCCTCAAGCGGCAGGAAATGCTGTTCGCGAGCGGCAAGCATATCGTGCCGACGGAGCGGGGCTTGGCGTTGTTCGGTGTGCTGGAGAAGTCCGACCAGGCGCTGGTCGATCCCGCGGTGACGGCGAAACTCGAATTCCTGCTCGACGAGGTCCTATTCGGCCGGCGCCGCGCGGACGAGGCAATCGACGCCGTCTGCGGCCAAGCCGCCCGTATCATCGATCGCCTCCTGGTCGGCACCCCATCGGGGGGAATCCCATTGCCGGCAGCGTCTTCCAAGCTCAGCCCGGCAGCGCGAGGGAGCGGCACGAGACAGCGGCGGACAAGCAGCGAGCCGGGCTCGTTTGGTGAAGGCGGGAAGAGCCGACCAAGTAAGCCGATCCCGCGGCCGCGATCAGCGACCGGGAAGATCTCGAAAGCCAGTGGGCGGGCCGCGTCGGACGATAAACGCGCGGACCAGGGTCAGAAGTCGACCACGACGCGAGCTTTAAAGATGCCGGATGGCAGTCGGAAGAAGGCTACGCGTGGAGCGGAAGGCTCCAACGTTGAGCCCCAATTTTCCAGCGATGGGGACGGCACCCCGCTGAATATCCCATTCGGCAACAAGGAAACGGCAATGCGTCTCGGAGCCCGATATCGCGCGGGAGGCTGGTTCGCGCCGCCAGGGGCGAACCTGGAGCCATTCCGGGAGAACGGTTGGCTATCGGCCGGCGGTTCGTGACCGCGCGGAACACGCACCATCGAGGTTCTGGGTACGCGGACCTAGGCACCAACCTCGATCGAGGACATCGAGAAATACCTCGCCTCCGGCATGATCCGCGGCATCGGCACCGTCCGCAGTCGGCGCATCATGGCAACCTGGGCGGAGCCGAAGATCGTGCGCGAAATCATGGTCTTCCTTTACAGCCACGGATTCGGTACGGTCCAGGCGGTCCGCATCTTCAAGACCCATGGGTGCCATACGATCCAGGTGATGACCGAGAATAGGGCCGCTGGCCAAGCGACTGGAGCACATTCCCAATCACGATCCACCGAAGGTGCGGCTGATCTCGGAAAACACCATCTACAGCCGCATGAGCGGACTGCGGACGAAAGCCACATCATCGTGCGTATCAGGTGGTTCGCGCGGGAGATCTGACGGCGAAATCGCAGCCCACCGCAACCTCGACCATGGCTGCAGGGTTTCGTTGAGGCCCCCCCCCCTCGCCAGCCCAGCAAAGCTGGGGCAAAGTCGGGTCTTCCATCACCGCCGCGAAGGATCCCGCCGATGAAACGCCGCACCCTGCTTTCAACAGCCGCCGCAGCCTCGCTCGCCCGCCCTGCCATCGCGCAGCCGGCGCGCGTTCTGCGGTTCGTGCCGCAGGCGGACCTGGCGAACCCCGATCCGGTGTGGTCGACTACGGTCATCGCGGCCGAGCATGCCTTCCTGGTGTGGGACAAGCTGTATGACTTCGACGAGAACCTCATTCCGCAGAAGCAGATGGTGGGGGCCGACGAGGTATCGGCCGATGGGCTGACCTGGAAGCTGCGGCTGCGCGACGGGCTGATGTTCACCGACGGCGTGCCGGTGCGGGCGCAGGACTGCATCCCCTCGATCCTGCGCGCTGCGCGGCGGACGCCGGTGGTGGAAAGTCTGATGGCGCGGACCGAGGAAATGAGCGCGCTCGATGACCGCACCTTGCAGTTCCGGCTGAAAAAGCCGTTCGCGCTGCTGCCCTTCGCGCTGACGGCGGTGTTCATCATGCCGGAACGGATCGCCAAGACCGACGCCTTCACCATGATCGCCGAGCATGTCGGCAGCGGGCCCTACAAGTTCGTGCGCGATGAGTGGAAAGCGGGCTCCTCGGCGCTGTATCTGCGCAATGATAAGTATGTCCCGCGCAATGAGCCGATCAGCATGTGGGCGGGCGGCAAGGTGACGCATTTTGACCGCATCGAATGGAAGACGATCCCCGATCCGGCGACGGCGGCGGCGGCGTTGCAGCGTGGCGAGGTGGACTGGGTGGAGATGCCACTGGTCGATCTCGCGCCGATGCTGGCCAAGTCGCCGGGGGTGAAGGTCGATGTCTTCGACAAAGTCGGCAACTGGATGATGATGGCGTTCAACCACTACCAGGCGCCGTTCGACAACGTGAAGCTGCGGCGCGCGGTGGTTGCCGCTTTGGTGCAGCAGGATTTCGTCGATGCCGTGGTGGGCGACCAGAAGACGCTGTCGAAGACGGGAGTCGGGATATTCCCGCCGGCCTCGCCCTATGCCAGCACCGCAGGGCTGGAGGCGATCACCGGCCCACGCAACCTCGATGCGGCGCGGAAAATGGTGGCGGAGAGCGGCTACAAGGGCGAGCCGATCGTGCTGATGTCGCCGTCTGATCAGCCCGCAATTCAGGCCAGCGCGCAGGTGGCACATGCGCTGTTCAAGTCGCTCGGTCTGAACTCGCAGTACGTCTCGGTGGACTGGGGCACGATGATCCAGCGGCGCAACTCCAAGGAGGCGCCGGACAAGGGCGGCTGGTCCTGCTACTGCACGAGCTGGATCGGTTTGTCGGTGGTCAATCCTGCGGGGCATCTGCCGCTGCGCGGCGACGGAGCCAAGGCGAACGCCTGGTGGCGGCCGATGGATGCGGCGATGGAGGAGATGCGCGACGCCTGGTTCGAGGCGCCGGACCTGAAAGCGCAGCAGGCAATCACGGCGCAGATGCAGCAGCGGGCGCTGACAGAGGTGCCGTTCGCACCGCTCGGACTGTCATTCGCGCCGACGGCGTTCCGCGCCGAGTTCACCGGGTTCGCGCGCTCGCCGTATCCGGTGTTCTGGGGTGTGCGGAAGGCCTGATGGAGACCGCGCGGGGCGGCGGCGGCGGTCGAAGTTCAACGAGTGTCTCGGGGGATTGGGGATTACTGGGGCCCATTCCCGTTTATGGAATGTAAGGACTGACCGATGGTGGCCCCCGCGATGCTTCAGAGCCCAGCCGTCCGGAAGTGGCTCGGCGGCATCCTGCCCGCCTGGACATCGTTGGAGGAGGCAAGCTTCCATGCACTGCGCCATCCTCCGTCGCCGGCAGGCGGTCTGATCAGCCTCGCAGCCGATATGACGCTCGACGAGCTTCAGCAATCCGCTGTCTCACGTAACGCGCTGATCCTCCTGCGAGCGGCTGCGGTGGCGCCGGGCTTGAAGACCACGGCCACGGGCAACCTTTCGCGCGGCGTGGTGTCGCAGATGTGCGACCTCTTCGAATGGCCCGATTTCGACAAGGCCAAGATGTTTCAGTTCAAAAAGGTCATCAACGAGCCGGATTTCATGCCGCTCTACTTCGTGCGTCACGTCGCCGAATCCGCCAAGTTGCTCCGCCGCCAGAAGGGGTTTCTGAGGGCGACGCCAACGTGTCGAAAGCTCCTAACGGAGCCGAACGTCCGGGCCATGCAGGCGGTCCTTTTTCAAACGGCGCTGTGGCATCTTGGGCTCGGTTATCTTGGGCGCGGCCTACTCGGTACATGGCCGCAGCAGGATATCGGCATCGTGCTCTGGTCGCTGTCTGTCACGGCCGGCGACTGGCAATCGCCGGAACGCATGACCCGTCTTTGCACCATCCCGGTCAACGGCGTGCTCGACACGGAATGGGACGTGGCATCCATAGCCATGGAGGCACGGATTCTCCGCCCCTTGGTCTGGTTCGGGCTTGTCGAACACCGCCAGGACGACATCGCGGGCAGTCCCTTCGCCAAGCACCACTTCTACCGCAAGACGGCGCTGTTCGATCGTTTCCTGTCTTTCGACGTCACGCTCGAAGGCGCGACTGCGTCACGACATTGATAGGCGCGCGTCAGCCCCCAATACGCAGGACTACGCGCCCTCTTGCTTCCACAGTGCTTCCACGGGTTTTCTGGAAGCCATGTTATGTAAGCAGAAAGCCCGCCAACCTTTTGAGTTGACGGGCTATTCTGGTTGCGGGGACAGGATTTGAACCTGTGACCTTCAGGTTATGAGCCTGACGAGCTACCGGGCTGCTCCACCCCGCGGTGGTTCTGTTCTGATTTATCATTTGTG
>CALQTN020000116.1 GCA_943333505.2 Asaia bogorensis
CTAAGAGTCCGTCCGGTAGGTTCATTTAGGATTACAAAGCCTTCTCAGCATCATGCGGATTGATGCCAATTTGAGGAACGCCGTCGCCATTCTGGTGAGGTTCTCGAAGTCCTTGGCCAATCGCCGGCACCGGTTTAGCCAGGCCAGTGTCCGCTCAACCACCCACCGCCTTGGGATGACGACAAATCCTTTCGCCTGATCGGACCGTTTCACGATTTCGACCGAAAGTTGCGGCATCACCGCCGCTAAAGCGGACGCAAACTGTGGTCCCTGGTAGCCGCCATCGGCAAACAGCTTGTGCAGGAATGGATACATTCCAAACAGCGTCGAGATCACCAACACCCCGCCGTCCCGGTCCTGGATATCGGCTGGGTGAACAACCGCGTGCAGCAGCAGACCTATGGTATCGACAAGGATATGGCGCTTCTTGCCTTTGATTTTCTTGCCCGCATCATAGCCATTCGGATCAATGCAGGCCCCCCTTTTGCCGCGCTCTTGATGCTCTGGCTGTCGATCACGCAGGCGGTGGGGCTGGCCTCTCGCCCGGCCTGTTCGCGGCATAACATATAGAGCACGTGGTGGATTTTAAACAATGTGCCGTCGTAGTTCCACAGGTCCAGATAGTCGTGCAGCGTGCTCTTCGGGGGTAAATCCTTGGGGATGTACCGCCACTGGCAACCGGTGCTGAGCACATACAGCAGGCCGTTGACCAACTCGCGCTCATCCTTCTGCCGCTCGCGGCCGCCGCGCTTGGCGGGCGGTATCAGCGGCGCGATCACCGACCATTCGTCGTCGGTCAGATCACTCGGATATCGCAGATTGCTGCGGTCATGACGGGCGCGGGTTTTGGTCGTCCACATGGTGGCCTCGATGATCGGTGCGAGGCATGGACTCACACATCAATCGAGCCGCGCAAGGGGATTCAAATGACTCGCAAACCTCCCGGACGGACACTAAGACCAGCGGATAGACCAGCAGAACCTGCCACTGTCCCCACAGCGCCATCATGTTGGCAAAAGGTCCGGCGAACATCAGGGCAACCGCCGCAACTTCGGTCGCGGTTCCCAGCAAGCACACCAGCAACACGCGCCGGAAGGGAACCGGACTGGTCAGCACCAGATCGATATCACGCCGACCATAAACCATCAAAAAAAGCGGTCCGATTGCAACCATCAGCATCACGCCGCTGCCGATCGCCAGGAACAGCCCAACCCGCGACAGCATATCGATCGGTGGCAAGGGCGCGTTACGCAGGCCGGCGGTGACCGCCAGCGCTGGAATATGCATCCCGCACGCGAACAGAAACATGCCAAACACGGCCCAGTTCACGTCATGCGGCTTGGCACGCCAGCGCGTGCGCATGTCATGCGCCAGCAACCAGATAAACGATCCAGGCCGGATCATGCCCGATGGCCGACGAGTGTCAGAAAAATCGCCTCAAGGCTTTTCTGGTCGGCGTGATGGGCGCGGAGTTCGTCCAACGTGCCAATTTCGCGCATCTGGCCGTTGATGATGATGCCAATTCGGTCCGCGATGCGTTCGGCAACGTCAAGGCTATGGGTGGTGAGGATGATACTGGCGCCGGCGGCGATCTGTTCCTGCAGCAGCGCTTTCACATCGGCCACCGCCGCGGCGTCCAGGCCGGTGAAGGGTTCGTCAAGCAGCAGCAGCCGCGGTTCATGCAACAAAGCGCCAGCCAGCATGGCTTTTTGCCGCTCGCCATGGGACAGCCCGAGGCAGCGTTCATCGCGCTGGTCCCAGATGCCGAGGCGTTCCAGCAGGGTTTGTGCCCGAATTTCAGCCACGCGCGGCGCCATGCCCCAAAGTCCGGCGACGAATTCGAGGTTCTCCAGCACGCTTAGCTTGTCGTACAGTAACGGTTCATCGGCGACCCATGCGCTAACCTGCTTGGCGGCAAGCGGGTCAGTCCGAAGATTATGGCCACAGATAAAAATCTCACCCGCATCGGGACGCAGCAGTCCGGCAATCATGCGAAGGGTGGTGGTTTTGCCGGCAGCGTTGGGACCGAGCAGCGCGAATAGCTGCCCGGTCGGTACCGTCAGATCGAGTGCGTTGACTACCACACGGCCAAAGGATTTCCGCAAGCCGCGCAGTTCGAGAGCGAATTCCGACACTGGCCAACCCTTGTGATATTGGGCCGCAGCTTGCCGAAACTATCCCAGTAACGCAACGTCATAATGCGCCATCGTGTAGGGTCAGGCCGGATCGGCGCCAACCCGCACCAGCATCTTGCCGAAATTACCGCCCTGCAACAGCATGCAGAACGCCTCGGCCGCGTTTTCCAAACCGTCGATCACGGTTTCGCGGTAATGCAGCGATCCGTCTTTGACCCAGGGAGAGGCAAGTGCCCGCCACTCGGCGAAACGTTCCGGCTTGTCAGACACAATCAACCCTTCGATCCGCAAGCGCCGCCCAACGACCGAGCCGAGATTGGGGCCCGGCGGTGGATTGGGGTCGTTATACTGCGCGACCATGCCGCACATGATCATCCGGCCGAACGGGTTGAGCAGCGGCCAGACGCATTCCTGCACGTAGCCGCCAACATTCTCGAAATAGACGTCGATGCCGTTCGGGCAGGCATCGGCCAACTGCATCGCCAGATCGGCGCTGCGATGGTCGATACAGCCATCAAACCCCAATACTTCCTGCACAAACAGGCATTTATCCGCACCGCCAGCAATGCCAATCACCCGCGCCCCTGCCCGCTTGGCAATCTGGCCCGCGACCGATCCAACCGCGCCGGACGCCGCCGAGATCACCACGGTTTCACCCGCCTTCACCTGGCCGATATCCTTCATGCCGGAATAGGCGGTGGTACCCGGCATGCCGAGCACGCCGAGATAGGCGCCAAGCGGGGTTCCGTCCCGGCGATGGCTGGTCAGGGCGGACGCCGGTGACAGCGTGTGGGTCTGCCAGCCACGCGCGCCGGAGACTATGTCGCCAGGCTTGAAGGCCGGGTCGCCCGACGCCACTACCTCGCCGATGGTTTCGCCGGTCATGACCTCGCCGATCTGGATCGGCGGGGCGTAAGATTTACGATCCGCGATGCGGCCGCGCTGATACGGATCGATTGACAGGAAAATCGCGCGGGTCACGACCTCACCCGCGGCGGGGGTTGGGATGGCGTCCTCGATGATTTCGAAGTCGGAGACATCGGGTTCGGCGATCGGGCGATTGCGCAGCACAACACTGCGACGGGGGGAATTGGACATCAGGCTGCCTCCGCTTTCAAAACGATACGTCCGGTGACTTTGCCGTCGCGCAGCCGCATCAGGGCGGCGTCGGCCTGGTTTTGCGGCATGGTGGTGACCGGCAGGGCTTCTAGGGTGCCAGACTGGGCCAATGCGACCAATTCGCGCAATTCTTTGGGATTGCCGACATAGCTGCCCTGAATGGTGAGCGCCCGCATCGCCATCAAAGGCAGCGGCAGGCTGAGTTCGCCGCCGAATAACCCGACCTGGATCAGCTTGCCGCCTTTGCCCAATGTGGCAAAAGCAAGGCGTGCTGTCGCGGTGCCGTTCACCAGATCGACGATGTTCATCGGCGGTCCGCCACAGGCTTCGACCAGCAATTTGGCGGCGTCCGGCGAGGCACCATCGACCGTTGCCGTCGCACCTGCGGTGATCGCAGCGGCGCGCTTTTCGGCGCTAATGTCGATGGTAACGATGTTCTTATGGCCCATCGCCTTCAGCACCGCGATGGCATTCAGCCCAAGCCCGCCAGCGCCAACCACCACGATCGCTTCGTCGGCATCGATCGCGCCGAGCTTCCTGATCGCAGAAAACACCGTGATGCCCGAACACGCATAGGTTGCGGCAACGGCCGGATCGAGCGTGCCTGGATCGACCAGATGGCCGGAATGGGCGGCGATCACATGGGTGCCATAGCCGCCGTTCTGATAGACGCCGAGGCTGCGCCCGGTCGCGCACATATTGTCTTCCTCGGCGAGGCATTTCTTGCAGGTGCCACAGCCGACCCAGGGAAACACAATGCGGATGTCACCAACTTTAACGCCGGTTGCATCGGGGCCCAGCTTGACGACCCGGCCAACGATTTCGTGGCCCATGGCGAGCGGCAGTTTCAGCCCGCGATCTTTCATGCTCATCACGCGGCCGCCGCCAAGGTCGTAGCGGCCTTCCCAGATATGCAGGTCGGAATGACAAACCCCGCAATAGGTGGTTTCGAGCAGGATCTGCTTACCGGTCGGCTCCGGGGTGGGAAGCTCGATTTCCTGCAGGGGTTTTTCGTTCTCGATGACGGCCCAAGCGCGCATAGGGATACTCCAATGGATATAAGTTTTTTGCTTCTTTGTTTCGAAAAAGAAACGTGTCCTTACTTAATTAACAACACGTATTGGACTGCCAGCGAGCCAAGCATTGAGGTTCTCCACCGAAGCCCGATAAAGCGCCGGCATATTATCCGCTGTCACATACCCCAGATGCGGCGATAGCAACGAATTTGCGGTCGATCGCAGCGGATGGTCAGCCGCCAAGGGTTCGCTGTCATAAACATCGATCGCGGCGCGAATTTTCCCGGCGTTGAGTGCTGCCACCAGGGCATCGGTATCAACATGCGGCCCGCGAGAGGTGTTGATCAGCAATGCCCCCGGCTTCATCAGGGCGATGTCCGGTCCGGCGACGATGTGGCGGGTGCGCTCGGACAGCACCAGATGGATGCTGATCACGTCCGACTGTGCCAGCAGATCAGCTTTCTCGACCCGGGTGACGCCCACGTCCGCGGCGCGCGCCGCGCTCAGATTCTGGCTCCAGGCGATGATTTTCATGTCGAGCGCCTGGGCATAGCGGGCGACCCGGGCACCGATATAGCCGAGGCCGATCAGCCCCAGGGTCTTGCCCGCGATTTCCCTGCCGGGCGGCACGTTGTTCTGGAAGCGGCCAGCCCGCATTTCGCGGTCACCGGCAATCAGATGGCGGGACGACGCCAGCATCAGCCCGAGCGCCAGTTCGGCGGTGGCGTGCGACGATGGGGTGCCGGTGGTGTTGCAGACGGTGATGCCGGCGGCGGTGCAGGATGGGATATCGACGGCCGCATTGCGGGCGCCAGTGAAACTTATCAGCTTCAGGCGCGGCAACTGGCTGATCACGTCGGCATGGAGGCGGGTGCGTTCGCGCATCGCCAGCACGGCGTCGAAATCCCGCAGCGCCGCGATGGTGGCGTCCGCCGATGCGAAAGCGTCGCGGAAGAATACGATATCAGCCTTGGCACGAACGCCAGACCAATCAGCGGCGGCCTCAGCGATGCCCTGCCAGTCATCGAGTATCGCAATGCGTGTCATCTTTGCTCCCGCTTTTCGCGCCGTCAGTGGCTGGCGCCAGTTTGCGCCATCGGCGCCAGCTTGGCCAGCAGCGGGGTGAACGGGAGGCGGCGGTGGTGGATGCAGCGGTCGCGATCTTCCTGCGCTTCTATGGCGCCACGCAGGAAGGATCACGCTCTAGAAAATCAAGGCTTGGCGGTTGCCGGCGCCGCGGCGGGCTTCTTCGCAGCAGGCTTTTTTGCCAGGCCGGCCTTGACCTCATCGACGGTCAGATAGCCCTTCTTGTCCTTGTCCATCGCCACGAAGCCACGGGTTACAGCGGTCCATTTGGCGGCCGTGGCCTGGGCCTTGGTCAGCTTGCCGTCATGGCTGGTGTTGGCTTTTTCAAACCGTTGCTCGACCGTCAGCGCGGGTGCCTTAGGCTTGGCAACCGCTTTGGGTGCGGGCGTTGCCGGTGTCGCCGGGGTGGCGGGTGTCGCTGGCGCACTGGGCGACGACAGCGGCGCCGAGGTCACTGCAGCCGGGGTTTGCGCCAGGGCGGCGGTGGTGAACAGCACGGTAGCAGCCAGAATGGCGAGGCGCATAGTTCGATCTCCTTTCGCGAGTCGATCAAGTTTACGCCCCCCGCCCCCGCTTGTCGCGTGACCTCCGCGTTACGCGACCACGTCACGTAAAATAGCCAGCGCCGTGTCGATATCGGCCGCGCTGACATCGAGATGGGTGCAGGCCCGAACCCGATACTCCCCGGTTGTCGACAATGCCAAACCATGGCGGCGCGCCTTATCGGCCAATGCCCCTGCCGTCATGCCGGTCGCGGTGCAATCGAAGAACACCAGATTGGTGGTGGCATCTTCCGGCACCAGACCCGGGATTTGCCCGAGGCCGCGCACCAGAGCCTTGGCATTAACATGATCTTCCGCGAGCCGGTCGATATTATGGTCGAGCGCGTAAAGACACGCCGCAGCAATAATACCAGACTGGCGCATCGAGCCGCCCAGCCGCTGCTTCCAGCGCCAGGCAGCCCCGATGAACTCATGGCTGCCACACAGCACCGCGCCCAACGGTGTGCCCAGACCCTTGGTGAAATCGAGCCATAGCGAGTCGTAGGATTTAACCATCTCGGCGACCGGGATGCCGGACGCCACCACCGCGTTCATCAACCGCGCGCCGTCCATATGGGTTGCCATGCCGGCTTCGTGGGCGATCGCTGCGACCTCATCCAGCTGCGCCTGCGGCCATACCACACCGCCGCCGCTATTGGCGGTCTGTTCAACCTCCATCAGGGTTTGCGGCGGGCTGTAGCGCGACTTGGAGCGAATGCCGGCACGGAGCGCGTCAGCACTGAACAGCCCCTTATCGCCGCGCAGGCCGGTAATCTGGGCGCCGGTGAGCGCTGCCGCCCCGCCGCCTTCGCTGGTTAGGATATGCGCGGTTTCATGGGCGAGGATTTCATCACCGGGGCGGCAATGGGTCAGGATGGCGATCTGGTTGCACATCGTCCCGCTCGGCAGGAACACCGCGGCTTCCTTGCCCATCATTTTCGCCATGCGCTCGGCGAGCAGATTGGTGGTGGGATCAAGGCCGAATTGCTCGTCCCCGACCTCGGCTGCCATCATCGCCGCCTTCATGCCGGCGGTCGGCTTGGTCTGGGTGTCGGAATAGAGGTTGACCAGCAGCGGCGGCAGACCGGCCGGCGGGACAAGCGGGGCGTAGTCGATGGCCATGGGGATGCATCCTTCAATGTTGCCCCAGCAAAGCAGGCAGGCGGGGTTTTGACCAGATCGTCGCGCGCTGTGATGCTGCGCAAATGAAAATCATTGGACTGGCGGGCTGGAGTGGGGCGGGTAAGACCACGCTGGTGGCGAAATTACTGCCGGTGCTGATCGCGCGCGGGCTGTCAGTTTCCACCATCAAGCACGCCCATCATGCGTTCGACGTCGATACGCCGGGCAAGGACAGCTACGTCCACCGCCAGGCTGGGGCACGGGAGGTGCTGGTGGCGTCGGCAACCCGTTTCGCGCTGATGGCCGAACATCGCGGGGCAGAGGAACCGGAATTGCCGGACCTGCTGGCGCGGCTGGCGCCGGTCGATCTGGTGGTGGTGGAAGGCTTCAAGCGCCACGCCCACCCGAAGATCGAGGTGTTTCGGGCGGCTTTGGGCAAGCCGATGCTATGGCCGGGCGATCCGACGATTATGGCGGTGGCGAGCGATGGGTCGGTGGTTGGATGCGATCGGGCGGTGATTGGGCTGGATGATGTGGCGGCGATTGCGGATTGGGTTTTGGCGCGGGCTGCGGTAACATTATGACAGATATGACCATACCAGCCAAAAATGACAGTTGCTTAATTGTGCCATTTATGGCACATATCACTCGGTGATCGATCGCACCAAGAAGCTTCCGGCGCGGTTCTATATCGCCGCATCAGGGCGCAACCCTGTTCGCGAATGTAATATGGATTTACCTTTGCTCGATCGACAGACTGTCGGCAAGGACATCCAGAAGGTCGAGTTTGGCTGGCCGATCGGGCGCCCGCATTGTGCGCCGCTTGGCAACGGGCTGTGGGAAGTCCGCAGCACGCTCGATAGTGATCGGATTGCGCGGGTGATTTTCTGCATGGGTGAAGGCCAGATGATTTTGCTGCATGGCTTTATCAAGAAGACCCAGAAGACGCCGCAGGCGGAGATGGAACTGGCGCTGCGGCGCAAACGAGAGGTGATGTGATGGAACAGATGAAGCGCGCCCGGATTAGTGAAGAAACCTTCGACGATTTCCTCACCGAACAGGGGTTGCTCGCGTCCTGCGCAGACCACGCGATCAAGGAAATCATCGCGGATCAGATTGCCGAGGCGATGACGGCGTTGCACCTGACCAAAAGCGCAATGGCAGCGCGGATGAAAACCAGCCGGCGGCAGTTGGACCGGCTGTTTGATCCGACTATTCCGTCGGTAACGCTGGATACGCTGCAGCGGGCAGCGGCGGCGGTTGGGCGGTCGTTGCGGATTGAGTTGGTGTAGTGCGTCGGCAACGGCGTCCAGATCGACTGCTACAAATCAAAGGTGACCGCAGGGCAAGTTCTAGATTTCGAGTTTGAGTGCGTTGGCTGCATAGAATTAATGAAACAGCTCGACGGCTCTGCCCAACAGTTTATGCCTCAAAATAAATATGAAAATGTTCAAAGCTGAGCCAATTGCCGACGCATTGAGGCGTTGGACCTGACCAGAAACGCCATGGCAGCGCGGATGAAAGCCAGCCGGCGCAGTGGGATCGGCTGTTCGATGCGAGTATTCCGTGGGTTACGCTTGACACGCTGCAACGTGCGGTCGATGCTACAAGTTATTCGTTGCCGATTAAGTTTTTTAGCTGCGCCTGGATAGGACGCGATCAGGCGTTTCAGTCCAATTTCCTCAGTACCCCGGTCTGATTGGTCAAAAAAATTAAGCAAGGAGTATATCAGATTGAGCAAGTTAGGTCTTTTCGTGGAATTGCATCGCAAGAAAATTGTCGGTTGGCTTATCCTAGGTTTATACCAACGCCTTTGGCTTCTGACTCACGGTGGGGATTCCCCGACGCGGCGATGATGTGATTCAACCCGGCGAGCATTGGAGGCTCGCCCATGGCCCGCGCAATCGCGCTTCGATCTGACTTCACTGGCCCTGATCTTCGCCGCCTGGCCCGTGGCAGCAA
>CALQTN020000117.1 GCA_943333505.2 Asaia bogorensis
CTGCGTCCTGGGTCCGTGGGCTTGCCCAGGCAGTGCGGTTCCATCTTCGCCCACTGGGCATCAGTCAATATAAAGCGTTCCATACAAAGCTTGAATCACACTCCAAGCCGCGCCGGAACCCTCAATCTCAACAGACCCTAGAGCATCATCGATCCAACCTGAGTCGCAGAAAAGGGTTCCCCGACACGGTTCAAATGTGATTCACCATACATGCTGGGCAGGAGGCCGGCATTTATGGGCAAACCGCTTTCGACAGATCTTCGATCCCGGGTGATAGCAGCCGTCTCGGGTGGTTTGTCGCGCCGCAGCGCGGCGGCGCAGTTTCATGTGTCGGTGGCGAGCGCCATTCGCTGGGTCCACGCCCACACCACCACCGGTACGGTCTGTGCCAAACCACAAGGCGGTGACACAAGATCGCACCATATCGAGGCGTTGAGCAAAACGATCCTGTCCGCCGTCGAGGCCCAGAAGGACATCAGTCTGGACGAGCTGGCGGATTTGCTGCGCGCCCGGCACGATGCCAGCTTCGCGACCAGTACGATCTGGCGGTTTCTCGACCGTCACGGACTTTCCTTCAAAAAAAACAGCCCACGCAGCCGAGCAGGAACGGCCCGACGTCGCCGCGCATCGACGAGACTGGTTCGAAGCCCAGCCTGACCTTGATCCGCAGCGCCTGGTGTTTATCGATGAGACGGGTGCTTCAACCAAAATGACTCGCCTGCGCGGTCGAGCCCAACGCGGCCAGCGCTGCCGTGCGGCGGTCCCCCATGGCCATTGGAAAACCACAACATTTACCGGGGCGCTGCGTCTCGGCGGCATGACTGCGCCAATGGTGCTGGACGGGCCGATGAACCGGGCAGCCTTCCAGGCCTATATCGACCAGGTTCTGGTTCCCACGCTGCGCCGCGGTGATATCGTGGTGATGGACAACCTGCCCGCACACAAAGCCAGCGACGTGCGCCGCGCGATCGAAGCAGCAGGGGCGGAACTGCGATACCTGCCGCCCTACTCCCCGGATTTCAATCCAATCGAGAATGCCTTCTCAAAGCTCAAGGCCTTCCTGCGCAAAACGGCGGCTCGAACGATCGATGATCTGTGGGATGCTATTCGAAATGCTATCCCGAGGTTCACGCCGCAGGATTGTGCTGGATACTTCACAGCAGCTGGATATGAGCCAGATTGATCGGAAAATGCTCTAGATTCTTGTTTTCACGATTATTTTTATCCGTCCAATCGAAGCCGATTGAACGAATGACGATCTAAAGCGGGATCGCGTTGCGATGCGCCACCACGGCCGAAAGCGGGGTAAACGCCACGCCTTCGCGGGCCTCGGCGCCGGGCAGCCAGGCTTCGAGCACGTCCAGCGTTGCCGGGCGCGGGTGGCCGATGGCGATGGCATGGCCGTAGCGCCGCGCGATCGACACGGCTTCGGCAAGGCGGCGGCGCATCTCGGTCTTGTCGCGTGAGTCATCGATGAACACATCGCGCGACGCCGCCGGCACCCCGATCAGCGCGGAACGGCGATAGGCGACGCTGCGGCCGATCACCAAACTGTCGAGAAACAGCATACCGCGCGATTTGGCTTCGAGCGCGACCAGATCCATCAGCGCGACATCGCCTGTGGCAACCGATCCCATATGGTTGTTCAGCCCGACCGTCTGCGGCACGGCATCGAGGGCTGCGCGCAGGCGGCGGAGGTTCTCGTCAGCTGGCAGATCGATGCGCAGCGGATCGGGGCCGGTCTGGAAGAGTGAATTGCTGAAGGCCTGCATGGGCATGTGCAAGGTCGCTTCGTGGCCCCGCGCGGCTGAGGCGGCGACCTGGGTCGGCAGATGGGGCGCAAACGGGAACCACGACATCGTCAGTGGGCCGGGCAGTGCCACGGCGCGTTCGGTGCCGGACCGCATGAAACCCATATCATCGATCACAATCGACAGCATGGGTCGACGATCACCACGCTTGCGCGGCACAGCGTATTTCTGCCAGCGCGGCACAATGCCCGGCACCGGGGTTGCGGTGTCGGTCACAATTTTGGAAAAATCCGGAGTACCGATATCGGCCGCAGCAGATCTTGAGCGCAGAATGGCTGGCGTGGCGAGCAGACTGGCAATCAAGTGACGTCGGTTCAAATTCATGCTCAGTTGTCTCGCGTCATCACGTGTCGGGTCAATCTTTTACATGCCAGCAATGACACCGCAATCGATTAATCTGACACGCTTTTACGGCGATTCTCGCGCGTTGAGACCCGGCATCGGCAGGGGTCAGGTACTCACGCCGCGCGCGTCCCGCGCACCAACCTGCCTGGCAAAGCACCGGTCGGGACGCCATCGCGCATGACTGCCTGACCCGCGACGATGGTGGCAACATAGCCGGCGACGCGCTGGATCAGCCGGCGGCCGCCGGCCGGCAGGTCGTAGACAACTTCAGGGGCACTGACCGACAATGCCTCGTAGTCAATGATATTGAGATCGGCGCGCTGGCCTGCCGCGATACGTCCGCGATCGCCCAGGCCGAGGGCATCTGCATTATCCGCCGACAAACGCTTGACTGCCCATTCGACCGACATTTTCGGGCCACGAGTGCGGTCCCGCGTCCAGTGGGTGAGCAGATGGGTCGGCGCTGACGCATCGCAAATGATGCTGACATGGGCGCCACCATCGCCGAGGCCAAGGATGGTGTTGGGGTCCTGCATCATTTCATGCACGGCATCGAGATTGCCGTCAGCGTAGTTGATGATCGGGCGGTAGAGGATGTTGCGGCCGTCCTTTTCCATCATAAGGTCGTAGGCGACCTCTTCCGGGGCGCGGCCTTCGCGACGGGCGCGGGCGGCGACCGAGTTATCGGCGACCGGCTCGTAGTCAGGGTTGTCGGCGAGCGGGAAAATCATTTCCCAATTGGTGAGCCTGTGCTTCATCGAAGGATCATTAAAGCCCTCGCTGAGCAACCGGGCGCGGAAGGCCGGGTCGCGCAGATGGACCTGCTTTTCGGGGAACGGCAGGGTGGCGATCGCCTGCCAGGACGGGCACGGCAAAAACGGATTCTGCGAAATCTCAAAGCCCAGCATCACACCGACCGGCCGGCCCATGACCTGGCCGGTGATCTTGATGCCGGCGTCGTTGGCGTCCTTGATATGGCCGAGGATCTGGCGCCAGGCTTGCGGCCTGGCCTCGCGCTGGAGCAGGGAAATCGTCATCGGGCGGCGCGACGCCTCGGCGAGGCGGCGCAGCATGCCGAATTCATCGTCGATGTCATCAAAGTCGGAAATCACCTGCATCCAGCCGCCGCCAAGCGCGCGGCCGATTTCGGCGAGTTCGGCTTCTTCGGCGTTCAAGGTGGGTGTGTGGCGGCCATCGAGGGTTTTGTGCGCGAGGGTGCGCGACGTCGAGAAACCCAGCGCGCCAGCGGCGATGCCCTCGGCTGCCAGACGGGCCATTTCGGCACGGTCTTCCGCATTGGCCGGTTCACGGTCGGCGCCGCGCTGGCCCATAACGTGGACGCGAAGTGCCGCGTGGGGGACCTGGGTGCAGACGTCGAGGTCGTATTGGTTGGCGGCGAGCGAGTCCAAAAACTCCGGGAAGCTTTCCCAATTCCACGGCAGGCCCTCGGTCAGCACCACTTCGGGGATGTCTTCCACCCCCTCCATCAATTCCACCAGCATCTTGCGACGGGCTGGCAGGCAGGGCGCGAAGCCGACGCCGCAATTGCCGATCAGCACAGTGGTAACGCCGTTCCATGATGAAGGGGTGATGGAACTGCCCCAGGTGACCTGGGCGTCGTAATGGGTGTGGACATCGACAAAGCCGGGGGTGACGAGCTTGCCGGTGGCGTCAATTTCTTCCGCGCCGGTGCTGGCGATTTTGCCGATAGCGGAGATGCGACCGTCGGTGACGGCGATGTCGGCCTGGTATTTCGGGCCGCCAGTGCCGTCGACAATGGTGCCGTTACGGATGATCAGATCCGGGTCTTTGGACATTGGCTGGCTCCCCTGGGTGCGTTCTTGGTGTCAGCATAGGCCGATCGCATAAGGTTCGGAAACACCCGAATAAGGCCGCACCATGGCCATGACATTTTGCCGGCATGCACCCTGCCCTTCGCGACATGTTGCAGGAAACCCATGTCAGCCTGAACGACCTGATCTATCCGATTTTCATCAAGGAAGGGCTGGATGATTTCACCCCGGTGGAAAGCATGCCGGGGGTGAACCGCATTGCGGAAAAGCAACTTGAGCAGGCAATCAAGGAAATCGCGGGAGGGGTTTTTAGCGGAGGCCGGGCGCTATTCGTTACCAAACGAAACTTTTATGCCGCCAACCTCGCATATGTCGCCAAGGGATTATCCACCATCATGCGGCGCGCCAACGCGGGCGACAGGCCAGCCGGCAGCACCGCATCGCCGTCGAACTGCCAATGCGGATAATCCGTTGCGAATAACAGCATGTCGTCGGACCCGAGCTGTTCCAGCACAAAACCCAGATCGGCGGCATCGGGTGGTGCGTCGAGCGGCTGCATGGTCAGGCGGATATGGTGGCGCACCAGTTCCGCAGGCACGGATTTCACCCATGGTACTTCCGGCCGCACCCCGCGCCAGGTTTTGTTGGCGCGCCACAGGAAGCCGGGCAACCAGGTCACGCCCGATTCGAGAAACACAAAGCGTAACCGGTCGAATTTCGTGAACACGCCTTCGTGGATCAGGCTCAGCAACTGGTCCTCAAACACCTGATGGGCGGCGACGTAATCGTGCAGATACTGCGTTGGCCAGCCATTCGATGTGGGGGCGTGGCGGAAGATGCTGCCAGCGTGCAGGCCGATCGGCAGATTATATTTCTCGGCGGCTTCGTAAATCGGCCAGTAATAGCGCTTGCCATAGGGCATTTCGGCCGCGGCCGGCAGCAGGATCTGCACAAAGCGCCGATCGGGGGCGAGCCGCTCGATTTCCTCGACCGCCAGATGCGGTGCCTGGGCCGGCACAACGATCGATGCGCGCAGGCGGGGATCGCGGGCCAGCCACTCGGCGGCAATCCAGTCATTGGTGGCACTGCAGATCGCCGCGCCCATCGTTTCACTGACTGTCAACGGGCCACCATAAAGCGGGTTGCAGATGGCGAAGCGGATACCGAAATGATCGAGCGCCTGGCGCTGCATCTGGGCGATATCGGTGCCCGGTTTGCCGCCCGCAACCTTCCAGTCGGCGCGGCAGGAAATCGGCGCGTTGGGCGGGTAGCTCGCCGGATCGAAGCCATCCATGCCGCGCTCGATAAACGCGGACTGCCAATGCGGCGACATATAGGGGAGCAAGGCCTTGATCCCTGGAACACCGGGATGAATGTCGCAATCGATGGCGCCATGGGTCAGCATGTTCAGACCTCGACTACGATGTAATGTTCTTCGACCGATACGGCAATGGTCTCGGCGATATAGGGACCTTGCACCAAAGCCTGCCCGCTGGTGGCTTCAACCGGGTATTGTCGAACCGCGATCTTGTCCGGTTCGCACCAACTTTGGCCGGTGCGGACGTCGAACTCCCAGCCATGCCAGGGGCAGCGGATGATTTCACCCGCGCGTTCCATGCGGTACTCGCCGGGGCCGTCAGCCAGCACAAGTCCGGTCAGCAAGCCTTCGCACAGGCTGCCGCCCTGGTGCGGGCAGCGATTGAGCAGGCCGTAAAACTGGCCATCGAGGTTAAAAACCGCAATCGGGCGGCCGCGCACTGTAAACAGCTTGCGGCCACCCGGCGGCAGGTCGCGGACTGCGGCGACGACGTGGCGTGTCATCGCCGCGCCTTTCTCAGGCGTCGAACTTGATCAGGTTGCGCACCTGCGCCGCCGTCTTCAACGTCGCGAAGCCTTCATTGATCTTGTCGAGCTTAATGTGCCCGCTGACGAGATGGTCGAGCTTCAGGCGGCCCTGGCGCCACATGGTCAGCAAACGCGGCATGTCGGTGCGGAAATGGTTGCTTCCCATCGACGAGCCTTGGATACGCTTTTCACGCAGGAAGTCGGCGCCGTGCAGTTCGATCTTCTGGCCGAACGGGATCATGCCGATGATGGTCGCGGTGCCACCAGCGCGCAGCATCTGGAAGCATTGCTCGGCGGTGACCTTGGCGCCCAGCGCCTCGAACGAATAATGCACACCGCCGCCGGTGAGTTCCTTCACCGCTTCGACCGGATCGACGTTCGACACGTTGATGATGTCGGTCGCCCCCATCTGCAGCGCGATTTCGAGCTTGGCCTGAACCTTGTCGATCGCGATGACGCGTGACGCGCCCGCGAGTGCGGCGCCGTTGATCGCGGAAAGTCCGATGCCGCCGCAGCCAACTACGGCCACAAAGCTACCCGGCTTCACCTGGGCGGTGTTGAACACCGCGCCGACGCCGGTGATCACGCCGCAGCCAACGAGTGCCGCGATGTCGAGCGGCACATCGTTGTCGATCTTCACGATGGCGTTTTCATGCACCAGCATTTGTTCGGCGAAGGACGACAGGTTGGCGAATTGGTTGACGACCTGGCCTTTCCACGACAGGCGACGGGCGGCACCGGGGGCGAGCTTCACGGTCGGATCATCGCAAAGCACCGTGCGGCCCGAGGTGCAGTTTTCGCAGGCGCCACAGAATACTGACAGACAGGTGATCACGTGGTCGCCCGGCTTCACATAGGTCACGTCTTCGCCCACTGCCTCGACGATCGCCGACGACTCGTGGCCCAAGATCATCGGCGCCAAGCCGGGATAGAGGCCGTCCATGAAATGCAGATCCGAATGGCACAGCCCGGCGAACGCGGTGCGCAGCAGCACTTCACGGCGCTTCGGCTTGGCAACATCAACATCTTCGATGGTCAGCGGCGTGTTGGCACCGTGGAAAATGGCAGCTTTCATCGGATCGTTCCCCTAATCTTGAGCGGCCTACAGGACCGCAGAGATAGAGGCTAGCGCGGGAGTAAGGTCACGTCCAGGGAGGAAGTAAGGTGTTCTTTTTGTGAACAAAAAGAACCAAAAAAACTTCTTATCCGTTGGCGTCTGGCGGGCTACCGAGCAACCCCAGGCGCTCGGGGATACGCGAAATGACATCAGACTCAACATTGGCGAACGCGAGCCGCAAATGGCGGTCCTGGCCCGGTCCAAAGAACGGACCCGGCAAACAGGCCAGCCCCAGCTCGCCAGCGAGCCGGGCGGCAACCGCCGTTGCATCCGGGGCATTTTCAGGCAGGCGCAGATAGGCGAAATAGGCCCCCAGCGCGTCAATCCGCCACCCCGGCAACTGGGCCAGACTGGCGCGGCAAATGGCAGCCCGGCCGGCCATCAGATCGCGATTGCCCGCGCGCCAGCCACGCAACGCATCAATCGCCCAGGTCAGCACCGCCTGCCCGGCGCGGGGCGGACAGATCTGGAACGTATCCAGCACTTTTGCCAACTCGCTCATCACCGCAGGACCCGCAGCAATCGCGCCGAGGCGATGGCCGGGGATGCAGTAGGATTTCGAGAAGGAATAAAGCTGCACCACGGTGTCGCGCCATGATGGATCGGCGAACAGATCATGTGGGCGCGCATCCGCCGGCAGGAAGTCGCGATAGGTTTCATCCAGGACCAAAAACAGCCCGCGTGCCCGGCATAGTTCCGCAAAGCGGGCAATCGTTTCGGGCGGATAGATCGCCCCGGTCGGGTTGTTCGGCGTCACCAGTACGATTGCCCGCGTCGTCGCATCGATCAGCGTGGCGGCCAGCTCGGGGTCGGGCACAAATCCCGCCTCCGCCGCACATGGCAGCGCGCGCGGGGTGATCCCCAACATCGCACAGGCCATCTGATGGTTGAAATACCACGGCGCCGGCAGCAACACGCTGGTGCCAGGGCCGGCCAGCGCCACCATTGCCATGGTGAACGCGAGATTGCAGCCGGCGGTGATGGCGACGTCCTCGGCAGCGATCGGCGCGGCATAGGTACGCGTCATGTCGGCCGCGAGCGCTTCCCGCAATCCGATATCTCCGGCGATATCGCCATAGCGTGCCGAGGCTGGGTCACCGGCGGCAATCGCCAGCCGCTCGAGCAGGTCGGGATGGGCAGGATAGCCAGGGACTGCCTGGGTAAGATCAATCATCGGGCCGGCGCCGCCCGCATAACGACGCGCCCATTCCCTTGCAGCGGGAATGGGCGGGGCGGCGACGTTACGGAGAAAGCTGGACTGGGTTGGGATGAGCATATGGCGATGATGTCATCGCCAGATCAGCCGGTCCAGCGTCTACTCAGCGGCGTGCTGCATCGCAAGGCCCGCGACCGGGGCATGGGTCACGATGCTGGGCTGATCGGTGACCGCGTAAATCTGGGTCGTGAGGTTGGCGATCTCCGGATTGGCCTTAATCCGCGCGACAATCGGGCCAGCGAGATAGGCTTCGGCATTGGCGCGGGTGTCAAAGCAATAGAGGCCGCCGACCTTCGGGCCGCCTTCGGTGTTCAGCCAGATTTTCCATTGCAGGCCGGCCACGCTGAGGAAGGGTTTGGCGCGCTCGGAAGTATTGTTGGCCACAGCCATCTCGGGCGACATGTTAGGATACTCAAAATTGACCTGCAGCATGAACATGGCCGTTTCCATTCGATGTTTGGGGTTTCCCCGTTGGACCACCTTATGGGCAGCCATGGCGCAAACTAAAACGCCGGCCCCAGTTCTGCAACGGGAGCCGGCGGATGATCAAAGCCCGAGAGCCGATCCTGATCTAGGGTCTGTTGAGGTTCACCGTGAATTGATGATGGCTCCTGCGAGATAGATCAACGCGGAGAAGCTTTGGTCTGTCTTGTCGGCCCGCATGGCGATCCTCTTGAACTCTTTAAGTTTACCAAAAAAGTTCTCGATAAGGTGACGCC
>CALQTN020000118.1 GCA_943333505.2 Asaia bogorensis
GAAGGTGCCAGAATGTCTACTTCCGTCAAACATACCTCCTTCTGGAGTCCAGAGAGGCGTTCCAGAGATCAGCAAAATCGCCGAGTTTCGCATGCTTCGCTACACGGTGAAGACCAGACGCTTACGGTGAGACTGCGGCGGCGTCGGTTTGAATCGGGCCATGCCCTTCCCGACTTCATCGAAGGGCGGTGTTCCCCGCCTACGCGCCGAGGGGCGGCGTCCTCCGGCGCGGCAGCAGCGACTGTTTGCGCCCGGTGCCAACTGACCAAAAAAAGCCGTCGAACTCATCAGGCGGTCATCAGGTTTATACGATTGAAAACAATAGAATTTTTGCGCCGTACTAAATCCCGCCAGTCAACAGGTTCGGAGAGAAACCGCCATCGGAGAGCCGTTTTTGGCCTTAAAGCCGTCGAGCCGGTCAACAGGTCCCCTCTGAAAACCGCAGGAAACCTGCGTCTCACGGCGCTATCGGCATTGCCGGAGAGTGGGACTCGAAAGAAAACTGGCGGAGAGGGTGGGATTCGAACCCACGGTACCGGTAAAGGTACAACGGTTTTCGAGACCGTCCCGATCGACCACTCTGGCACCTCTCCTTTCCGAGCGGAGGGGCCTTATATTCGCACCTTGGACGGGCTGCAACTGCTGTCGCGCATGGCAAACCAATTGACAGCGCGCACGTCGTCGCTATAACCCCCGCTTCCCGGCGGCCAGGATCATCCGGCCGTCCGTCATCGTGTGGCAACCCTAAGTGGCAAACTTAACGGATGTTGCGCGTCGGCGGTTCAGATAGCAGGACCAACAGACGATGTTCGCAGTCATCCGCACCGGCGGAAAACAGTATCGCGTGACCCAGGACATGATCCTGAAAGTGGAAAAACTCGAAGCCGAGGCCGGCAGCGTGTTTACCTTCACCGACGTATTAGCCGTTGGCAGCGACGCCGGCATGACCCTGGGTACCCCCAATGTCGCCGGCGCGTCCGTCACCGCGACCGTCATCGCCCAGGATCGGCTGGAAAAAATCATCATCTTCAAGAAGCGCCGCCGGCAGAACAGCCGTCGCAAGAATGGTCACCGCCAGTGCGTGACCGTTCTCCGCGTTTCCGACATCATTGCAGCCTAAGGGGCCGGCACCATGGCACATAAGAAAGCAGGCGGTTCATCCCGCAACGGTCGCGATACCGAAGGCCGGCGCCTTGGCGTGAAGAAGTCGGGCGGCCAGGCAGTTGTTGCCGGAAACATTATCATCCGCCAGCGTGGCACCAAGATGAAGCCAGGCCGCAATGTCGGCCTTGGCAAGGACCACACGATTTTCGCGCTGATCGAAGGCACGGTGGAATTCCAGCGTCGCTCCGATGATCGGGTGCATGTGTCAGTGGCGCCACTGCCGATGGCCGCAGAATAATCGCGCCCATCCCCGTTCGCAAAGTTTCCGGGGGTCGGCGCAAGCCGACCCCCTTTTTTGTCTGAAATCGTCATGAAGTTCCTCGACCAGGCCAAAATCTATTTACGCTCCGGCGATGGCGGCGATGGCATCATCGCTTTCCGGCGTGAGCGCTTTATCGAGTTTGGTGGCCCTGATGGTGGCATGGGTGGACGCGGTGGCCACATCATTTTCGAGGCCCAACCCAACCTCAACACCCTGATCGACTTCCGCTACACGCAGCATTTCCGAGCAAAAAAGGGCGGCAATGGCGCGGGCGCCGATATGACCGGTGCCGGCGCACCAGATGTTGTCATCAAGGTGCCGATCGGCACCCAGATTTTCGACAATGATCAGGAAACCATGCTGGCCGATCTCGACACTCCTGGCGCGCGGGTGATGCTGCTTAAGGGGGGCGATGGCGGTTTCGGCAACGCGCATTTCAAAACCTCGACAAATCGAACGCCACGCCGCGCCGACAAGGGCTGGCCGGGTGAGGAACGCTGGGTCTGGCTGCGCTTGAAGCTGATCGCCGATGTCGGCCTTGTCGGGCTGCCCAACGCTGGCAAGTCCACGCTTTTGTCGATCGTTTCAGCCGCTCGGCCGAAAATCGCAGATTATCCCTTCACCACGCTCCACCCTCAACTTGGCGTGGTGCGGCTCTCGCACACCCAGGAATTTGTCATCGCCGACATTCCTGGTCTGATTGAAGGCGCGCATGACGGTGCGGGCCTAGGTGACCGCTTCCTTGGCCATGTCGAGCGCTGCGCCGTGCTGCTGCATTTGGTTGATGGCGCCGCTGGCAATGTTGTGAAGGCATGGCGGACGATCCGGAACGAACTTGCCGAATATGGCGGCGGCCTCGCCGATAAGGCCGAAATCCTGGTGCTGAATAAATGCGACGCCATGACGCCGCGGGAAATCTCGTCGCGCCGCGCGGCCCTGGCCAAAGCCTCAGGTCAAACCGTGCACGTGATTTCAGGCGTTGCCGGAACCGGCATGGTCGAATTGCAACGGGTGATCTGGGACGCCATCATGGAGCACCGTATTATCCAACAGTCGCAAAAATGACTCCGTCTTTGCGTGACGCCAAGCGACTGGTGGTCAAGATCGGCAGCGCATTGGTGGTTGATCCGGCGCTCGCCGCCCCGCGTATGGATTGGCTACGGGGCGTCGCCGCCGATATTGCGGCGCTCCGGGCTGCCGGCACCGAGGTGATCGTGGTGTCGTCCGGCGCCATCGCACTTGCCCGTCGGTCGCTAAAGCTCACCCGCAAAGTGTTGCGACTCGAAGAGAAGCAGGCAGCGGCTGCGGTCGGCCAAATTCGGCTCGCCCAAGCCTGGACCGACGTGCTGTCCGAACACAAAATTACCGCCGCGCAATTGCTGCTGACCTTGGATGACAGCGAAGATCGCCGCCGCTACCTCAATGCGCGCGCCACCCTGACCACCTTGCTCGATCTCAATTGCGTGCCGGTGATCAATGAAAACGACAGCGTGGCGACTGCAGAAATCCGCTTTGGCGACAATGACCGTCTCGCCGCGCGGGTTGCCGCGATGGTGCAGGCCGACCAGCTTGTGCTGCTCTCCGATATTGATGGGCTCTACACCGCCGA
Organism: Asaia bogorensis; assembly: GCA_943333505.2. Classification (GTDB taxonomy): domain Bacteria; phylum Pseudomonadota; class Alphaproteobacteria; order Acetobacterales; family Acetobacteraceae; genus CAITOL01. The sequence goes on from CALQTN020000118.1 coordinate 3,036, forward strand.
TCCCAAGCGTGACCCCAATGCCGCCCATATTCCGGTGATTGCCGCGATGACGCCCGAAATCGAAGCGATGGGCGGCGATCCGCCACCAGGATATTCCAGCGGCGGGATGCGCACCAAGCTCGCCGCCGCCGGCATCGCCACCGCGGCCGGCTGCGCCATGGCGATCGCGCGCGGTGATTTGTCCAATCCGCTGCGCGCGCTCGCCGACGGGCAGCGCTGCAGCTGGTTCCTGCCTGCACCCGAGGGCCGCTCCGCCTGGCAGCGTTTCATTCTCGGCACGCTCGGCGCAGCCGGCAGTTTCACCATCGATGCCGGCGCTGTGCGAGCCTTGCAGGGTGGACGATCGCTGCTGCCGGCGGGAGTGAAAGCGCTCGCCGGGCAGTTCGAACGTGGCGATGTGGTGGAAGTGCTGGGGCCGGACGGTGCACGACTCGGGCGCGGGGTAACCGCCTACGCCAGTACCGACGCCCAGCGTATCATTGGGCATAAATCCGGTGAGATTGAAGCCATCCTGGGCTGGCGCGGTCGCGACGTGCTGATCCATCGCGATGATCTGGTGTTGGGCTAGGGAAACGGGCAGTGTCAGGCGTGGAAGCAAGGCGATGGATATGAACCAGGACGCGGTTGGCGACTGGCTGCGTGATGCGGCGAAGGCCGCGCGCGCCGCATCGTCGGTGCTGGCGCACTCCTCCGCCGATGCCCGCAATGCCGGGCTGCACGCGGCGGCGGAACAATTGCGTGCCCATGCCGATGTTATCATTGCCGCCAATGCGCTCGATTTGTTGGCTTTCGATGCTGGCAGCGGCACGGCGGCATTCCGCGACCGGCTGGCCTTGAACGCCCAGCGCGTCGAAGCGATGGCCCAGGGGCTGGATGATATTGCAGCACTCCCCGACCCGCTCGCCCGCACCCTGGCGGACTGGACCCGCCCCAATGGCCTGCGAATCCGTCGCATCGCCGCCCCGATCGGGGTGATCGGGATGATTTATGAAAGCCGGCCCAATGTTGGTGCCGATGCGGCCGGATTATGCCTCAAATCCGGCAATGCGGTGATTTTGCGCGGCGGGTCCGACAGCTTCCATTCGGCGCGCGCCATTCACCAAGCTGTTGCGGCTGGCCTGCGCGATGCCGGACTGTCGGACGCCGCGGTGCAAGTTCCGCCAGTGACTGACCGCGCCTATGTCGCAGCCATGCTTGCCGCCGCCGGCCAGATCGATCTGATTATCCCGCGCGGTGGCAAATCCCTGGTCACCAGGGTGCAGGCCGAAGCCCGGGTGCCGGTGCTCGCCCACGCCGAAGGTCTCTGCCACACCTATGTCCATGCGGCTGCTGACCCCGATATGGCACGGCGCATCGTTGCTAACGCCAAGATGCGCCGCACCGGCGTGTGTGGTGCAACCGAGACCCTGCTGATCGACGCCGCCATCGCCCCCACGCTGTTGCCGCTGATCGCCGCCGACCTGGCTGCGCTGGGATGCAGCTTCCGCGCCGGTCCGCGGGCCCGCGTCATCGTGCCCAGCATGACGCCAGCGGTCGCGGGCACTTTCGATACCGAATGGCTCGACAGCGTGCTGTCGGTCGCGGTCGTCGATGGCATCGATCAGGCGCTCAATCACATCGCACATCACGGCAGCGAGCATACCGACGCGATCATCACCGAAGATGCCGCCGTCGCGGATAAATTCCTCCGCAGTGTTTCGTCGGCGGTCGCGCTGTGGAACGCTTCGACGCAATTCTGCGACGGCGGCGAGTTCGGCTTCGGTGCCGAGATCGGCATCGCCACCGGCCGCATGCATGCGCGCGGTCCGGTGGGGTTGGAGCAGTTGACGACCTATCGTTATGTCATCACCGGCACCGGGCAGATCCGACCCTGAGCGAAATCCCCACCTTCGGCGACCGCCGGCGGACGCGGATCGGGCTACTCGGCGGGTCGTTCAATCCGGCGCATGCGGGGCATTTGCATGTCGCCTTGCGCGCGCGGCGGGTGCTGCGGCTCGATCAGGTTTGGCTGATGGTGTCGCCTGGCAATCCGTTGAAGGCGGCAGCGGGCATGGCGACGCTTGCAGCGCGGCTCGCCAGCGCAAAGCGTATCGCCGATGGACGCCGCATTGTGGCGACCGATATTGAGGCACGACTTGGCACGCGCTTCACCGCCGACACGCTGCGCAAGCTGCGTATCCGCTTCCCCAACGCCCACCTGACTTGGCTGATGGGCGCGGATAACCTGGTGCAACTGCCGCGCTGGAAGCATTGGAAACGTATCGTCAAACTGATCCCGTTTGCGGTGCTGCCCCGTCCGACCTACAATCACCGCGCTCTTGCCGGCCGTGCCGCACGGAGGCTGCGCCCGGTTCGGCTGTCAGCGCGCCATGCCGCCATCCTCAGCGGACTGACGGCGCCGCGCTGGATTTTCCTGCCGAGCCGCCAACATGCTGCCTCTGCCTCTCAGATCCGCCTTGCCGCTCAATTTCCCTGATACCGGAGTACGCCACCATCGCCCGAAAACCGACCACCCCGCCGGCCATCACTGGCACTGCCCCCCGCAAGCGCAAGCCCGTGCTGGCGTCCGGCAGCAAGCTTGCCGTGCCCACCAGCCCAGGCACGCCACGCAAGAAGGCCGCCGCCGCTGGGCCCAAGGTCAAAGCCCCGCGCGCTAGCACCAAACGGGCAACCAAGACCGAGCCATCCCGCCTCGACGCGCTGCAAGCGATCATCATGACGAGCTTGGACGAAGACAAGGCCGAGAACATCGTCGCCATCGACCTTGCCGGCCGCGCTGCCTTCGCCGATCGGATGGTCATCGCCACCGGCCTCGCAGATCGCCAGATCAGCGCAATGGCGGCCCATCTCGAAGACAAACTCGAGGAAGCTGGCTTGAAGCGAGTGCTGATTGAGGGGGTGACCGGATCGGACTGGGTTCTGATCGATGCCGGCGACATCGTGATCCATTTGTTCAAGGCCGAAGCGCGCGAGATTTACGGTCTCGAGAAAATGTGGGGCCCCGACCTGGACGACAAAGCTGGCTGAAACCCTGCTGGTCGCGGTCGGTCGCGCGGGGGCGGGGCCTGAAGCGGCGCTAGTCGAGCGTTACCTGAAACGCTTGCGTCCATCTCCGCGCCTGATCGAAATCCCTGATGGCCACGGCAGCCCTGGCGAGATCAAGCGGCGCGAGGGCGCCGGCTTGATTGGCGCCCTTCCAGCTCGCAGTTTTGTGGTGGCGCTTGATCTCGTGGGTGCGGCGCTCGATACCGATGGGCTGGTGCGGAGTTTGGCCCACTGGCGCGACACCGGCCGCGCGCTTGCCTTTGTGATCGGCGGTGCCGAAGGGCTCGATGCCACTGTGATTGCGCGGGCCGATGCAACCTTGTCGCTCGGGCGGATGACCTGGCCGCATATGCTGGTGCGGGTGATGCTAGTGGAGCAACTCTATCGGGCGCAGGCGATCCTGGCCGGGCATCCCTATCATCGCGCCGGGCGCCCGGCATGACGGGCGTCTCCCCAGGCCTGGAGCAGATCGCCAGGGCTGGACCAGATCGTATGCACTCGCTAACACTTGGCAAACCAATATGATCGTCCAGGGACAATAAAATGATCGTCAACCATCTCACCTTGCGCGACTTCGCCCGCAATCTGGTCGCTGCCGGTGGCAGCGCCAAGGCCGAGATCGATATCGTCGCCGACCATCTGATCGAGGCGAATTTGCGGGGCCACGACAGCCACGGCGTTGGGATGCTGGTGGCCTATGTGAAGGATTTCGAGGCGGGCACTTTGCGGCCGAACCAGGCTCCTGAAATCATTTCGGATACTGGCACGATTTCGGTCTGGGATGCCCAGGCCGGTTATGGGCAAGTCGTGGCACGCCAAGCGGTCGAATGGGCGATCGGGGCGGCCCGCACCCACGGTGTCGCGGTAAATGGGTTGCGCAATGCGCATCATATTGGCCGGGTGGGCACCTATGGCGAAATCGCCGCACGGGCGGGGATGGTATCTCTGCACTTCGTCAATGTCGCGTCCGGTCCGCCGCCGGTCGCCCCATACCGTGGCAAGGAGGGTCGCTTCCTGACCAACCCGGTGTGCATTGCCATTCCCGGCACCAACCTGAATGAACCGATCCTGCTCGATTTCGCCACCAGTAGGGTGGCGATGGGCAAGGTGCGGGTGGCGCATAATGCCGGCAAACCGATGCTCGATGGTGCGCTGCTCGATCATGAGGGCAAGCCGAGCACCGATCCGGGGGTCATGTACAGCGAACAGCGCGGCGTGGTGCTGCCGTTTGGGGAGCACAAAGGCTCGGGACTCGCGCTGATCTGCGAAATCCTGGCGGGTGCAATTGTCGGCTCGCCCACGGTGCAGTCGATGACCCCGCCAGAGCGCGGGATCATCAACGGTATGCTCAGCATCGTCATCGACCCGCAGCGGCTCAATAATCGGGATTCGATGATGGCCGAGATCGACGCGATGATCGCCTGGGTGAAGTCCGCCGCCCCGGCCGATCCCGACATGCCGGTGCTGGTCGCCGGCGATCCCGAGCGCGCCACGCGCGCCGCGCGGATGGCCAACGGGATTGAGGTTGATGCGACGACCTGGGGACAATTGGCGGCGATTGCGGAGCGGTATCAGATCGCGGTGCCGACCTGATACTTAGCGCCGCTATTTCGCTGCCACAATCGGTGCCCGTCGTGCCAGGGTAATGGCACTGACCGGGACGAGCACCAGATCCGTCTGGCCAAGCCGCGCAACCCAGGTGGTGAGCCGCTCGATCATCACCGGGGTTACCGTGCCGGCAAGGCCCAATGCCGAACCGTCACGGCGGGCAATGGCTTCGAGCTGGATCAGGCGCTGATCGATCTCGCGCGCATCGGCGCCGTTGCTATCCAGCACAAGATCGACATTGCGTAAGCGTCCGGCCAGGACCGTTTCGGTGTGATTGCTACGCGGTTATCTACTGCGCTGACGTGGCATCCTGGCTCATCTTCCAGGGGACCAGTTCGCCGATGCGGTTGATGGTGTGTCCGTCGGCGATTCTGGCCAAGGCGTCGCAC
>CALQTN020000119.1 GCA_943333505.2 Asaia bogorensis
ACGCTGCGCCGCGGTGACATCGTCGTGATGGACAACCTGCCCGCACACAAAGGTAGCGAAACACGGTACGCGATCGAAGCAGCGGGGGCGCAGCTGCGATACTTGCCGTCTACTCGCCGGACTTCAATCCGATCGAGAATGCCTTCTCAAAGCTCAAGGCCTTCCTGCGCAAGACGGCAGCGCGAACCATCGATGATCTCTGGGACGCTATTCGAGATGCAATCCCGATGTTCACGCCGCAGGATTGTGCAGCATACTTCACCGCAGCCGGATATGAGCCGGATTGATCGGAATCTGCTCTGCCCCCGCTTGCGCTGGATCAATGCGCGGCCTTTGGATTGGTGATTATTCGCATGGATGAAAGCCGCTCTCCTCACCCGCGAGGTTTTGCCATTCTATTTCCAGCTTGCCCTGCTCGGGGTCGCGGTGCTGACGATTGATGCGGTTTTGCATGGGTTCAATCTGGTGTGGATCGGTCGTTATCTCGGCATTCCCGGGGTGCTGCTGATCGTCGGGTCGTTCCGCTACTCGCTGCGCAAACACAAATTGATCACCACGGGTAACCCGGCAACGCTGCTGCGTCAGCACGAATACATGGCCTGGGCGGGGTCGCTGTTGATCCTTGTGCATGCGGGGATCCATTTTAACGCGGTGCTGGCCTGGCTCGCGACCGCGGCCATGCTGGTCAATGTTGCAAGTGGCCTGACGGGCAAGTTCCTGCTGCAACGCGCCAGGAAGAAGCTGCAGGAGTCCGTGCAGTTGCTCCGTGCCCAGGGGCTTTCCCGCGTTGAAATCGACGAACGCCTGCATTGGGACAGCGTGACTGTCGAAGCAGTCAAGAACTGGCGTGTGGTCCATTACCCGATCACCTTCGCCTTTGCGGTTCTGGCGCTCGGCCACATCGTCAGCACGTTTCTGTTCTGGGGATGGAAATGAGCCGGCGTTGGGTGCTGCTCCTCATCGCGGTCGGCCTTGCCGGGCTCGGCGTGTTGGTCTTCCGCTATCCGCTGGTGATGGTGGCGCCGGGGCCGCTGGTGGCGGCCCATGCGAACCTGTCCGGCGATTGCTTCGCCTGCCATGCGCCATTGCGTGGCGCGGTGGCGGAACGCTGCGTCACCTGCCACAAGCTGGCTGATATCGGGCGGCGCACCACGATCGGCGCCGCCATTATCCGCCAGCCAGCGGCCACGCCTTTCCATGCAGGTCTGACGTCGTCCGATTGTTTGGCCTGCCATACCGACCACGCCAGTCCTGCCCTCAGCCCGCGCGGCCGGCCGTTTTCCCACGCGCTATTGAGCCCGACGGTTCAGCAGCAATGCGCGACCTGCCATACCGCACCTGCGACCTTGATGCATCGTGGTGTCGTGGCCAATTGCACCCAGTGCCACAGCCAGACGCGCTGGAAACCGGCGGCCTTTGATCACGCAAAATTCTTTGTCCTGGATGGCGACCACAACGCGCCTTGTGCGACCTGCCACACGACCCCTGATGCGAAGCAATACACCTGCTATGGCTGCCACGAGCATACCGAAGCGAATATCCGGGCCAAGCACGTTCGCAAACGCATCGCCGATTATACCAACTGCGTCGCCTGTCATCGCAGCGCGCATGGCGAGCATGGCAAGGACGGTCGCAAGGATGGTCATAAGGGCGGTGGCAAGGACGACGACTGAATTGCGTTCAACCATTCAAGAAAGCTGGCCATGCCCCGAGTGCACAGAGAATCCCATCTGATCCAGCGCATTGGCTGGCTGCGCGCCGCGGTGCTTGGGGCCAATGACGGCATCATCTCAACGGCGAGTCTGGTGGTTGGTGTGGCCGCAGCAGCCGCAAATCCGTCCGAAGTGCTGGTCGCCGGTGCGGCCGGCCTGGTGGCGGGCGCGATGTCGATGGCGGCGGGCGAATATGTCTCGGTCAGTTCGCAGGCCGATACCGAAAACGCCGATCTGGCGCGCGAACGTGCCGAACTTGCCAGCCAGCCGGAAGCCGAGCTTGATGAACTGACCCAAATCTATGTCGCGCGCGGTGTGGCCCCGGCGCTTGCCCGCCAGGTTGCCGAACAGATGACTGCCAAGGACGCCTTTGCCGCCCACGCCCGCGACGAACTCGGTCTGTCCGATCACGTTGTCGCGCGGCCAGTTCAGGCGGCGCTGACCTCGGCGCTGACCTTCACAATCGGCGCAGCGGTGCCGCTCGCCATTGCCGTGGCGGCACCGCAGGCCTCGATCGCGGTGATTGTCTCGGCCGGGTCGCTGGGATGTCTCGCCGTCCTTGGCGCGGTGGGTGCCTGGGTCGGCGGCGCGGCGATCCTTATGCCGACCTTGCGGGTCACGTTCTGGGGCGCCTTCGCGATGGCAGCTACCGCTGGGATCGGCGCGCTGGTTGGGAAAGCCTTATGAATTCTTCCCGGACGATGAACCAACCACCTCCGCTGGGTCTGCCGGCGACTTTGCTGCTGGTTTTGGCACGCGCGGGGGGGCGCCGGGCGATCGCTGGAACGCCTGGGTGAGCTGGGCGAGAAATCCTGGCGGCATGTCGCCATCGATGCCGTATTCGGCCGGGCGGGTGCGGGGCAGATGGAATGTTCCGAAAACCCGGTCGAGCACCGGCAGGATTGCCGCATAGTTGTGGTCGCGCATGGCATCGTTGGTATGGTGCCAACGATGAAACGACGGCGTGGAAATCACCTGCTCGAGCCAGCCGAGCCGCCAGCGCAGATTGGCATGGATCACAAAGCTCCAAACCGTGCCGATCAGCGCCACGATCATTGGGAGCAATTCCGCACCCTGCGAGGCCTGGGCGAGCCCGGTGGCATAAAGCGGGACCAGCCCGCAGAACCTGGTGAACACCAGATCGAGCGGATGGGCACGGGTGTTGGTCAGCCAGTCCACGTCTTTCGCACTGTGATGGACCGAATGGAACCGCCACAGCACTGGCCATTCATGCGACCAGCGATGGCCCCAATAGGCACCGAGATCGCCGATCGCCAGGGCGGCGATCACGCGCAGCCAGAGCGGCAGGTCGGCGGTGGCATTCAGGACCGCATCGGGCACCAGATGCGACGCGACGACGCCCAGCAAGGCCGCTGGCCAGGCCAGGAGCGCGCTCAGGATCAAGCCATTGAAGAAGTAATAGGCAAGATCGTTCAGCGCCTCGCGCCGCCATAGCCCCTGGGTACGCTCGGCAAACAGGCGTTCCAGCGGCACGAAAATCGCCGCCAGCAATGCGAACCAGATGGCAAGCCGCACGACGTCGTCGAAGAAGTCGGCGAACTGGCCGGTCATGATGCGGCGATCAGACGCGGCGCTGTCGGGCGCTGGCAATACCGAGTGCGGAAACCGCCAGGATCAGCAACGTCGACGGCTCCGGCACGATACAGCGAAAAGTCGCCAATGCTGACGAGATTTGCCTGCATTATGGCGGGCACAAGCAACGCCTGCTGTCTCATAATCTGGACCATAAAATAACCCTGGAATGGCGACGATTAGAGCGTGATCCGTTGAAGTTGGTTCAGCAGACACGCTCTAGATTTTTGTTTTCACGATCATCTTTATCCGTCCAATCGAAGCCGATTGAACGGATGATGATCTAGATTTTTGTTTTCACGATCATCTTTATCCGTCCAATCGAAGCCGATTGAACGGATGATGATCTAAGCCTTCAATAATCGTCACCCCAGGATAAAGCCAATAAAGTGCTGTAAGCCGAAGCTCCGAGATCCCTACCCGCGCGACTTCGCTGGCCGATAGACCGGCCAGGGGTTGGGTAGAACTCCGGTGGGGATGTCGATCACGGTTGGCACGTCGGATTTGAAGCCTTCGAGGATCGCTGCTTCCAGCGCGGCCGGGCCTTGCACCCGGCGGCCAATGGCGCCGAAGCTTTCGGCGAGCTTGACGAAATCCGGGTTCTGCAACTCGCTGCCAATGATCCGTCCGCCAAAGAGTTCGTCCTGGATGCGGCGAACATTGCCGAATGCGCCATCATTGGTCATCACATAGACCACCGGGATGCGGTGCTGAACGGCGGTTGCCAATTCCTGGACGTTGAACATGAAGCCGCCATCGCCGGTCACGCACACAACCTGCTTGTCCGGGCAGGCAACCTTGGCGCCCAAAGCCGTCGCCACGCCCCAGCCCAACGTGCCCTGGTAGCCCGGCGACAGGAAGGTGCGCGGCCGATAGACCGGGAAGGTGGCGCGCGCCATGTAGCCAAGCTGGGTCAGTTCATCGACGAAAATCCCATCTTCGGGCAGTGCGCGACGGATAGCGGCGAGCAGGGAGTTTTGCGGCTCCATCCCGGCCATCAGCTGATGGCCCTTGGCACGAACTTCGGCGATGGCGTCGGCGCGCGAGGCGCGGGCGCTGTTGTGCTTGCCCAGGGCGTTGAGCAGCTGCCTTGTGCCATCGGCGGCATCCCCGGTGATGGCGACATCGGGCTTGGTGATGCGGTCATGGGCTTCGGGGTTGGCGTCGATCCGCACGATCTTCAGCGCGTTGTCGTAGCCCCAGCCTTCAAGCTGCAACTGCAAGCGTGAGCCGATGGCGATGACGACATCGACATCCTTCCACAGCAACTGCCCGGCCACCACATTCAGCGCCAGCGGATGACGTGCATCGAGGATGCCGTGGCCCATACGATGCGCCACGACCGGGGCCTGCAACGCCTCGGCCAGTGCCCGAATTTCGGCGCTGGCATCTTGGGCGCCGGCGCCGACAACGATCATCGGGTTCTTTGCGCCACCCAGCAGCTTGGCGGCTTTTTCGATGAGATCTGGGTTGATCTCCAACCGGTCGGCCGCGGCAGCCACATCTGCCAGGGCAACGGGTGCGGGCTTGCCCCACACGTCGAGCGCGCATTCAAGCCCGACCGGGCGCGGTTGGCCGGACCGCATTTCGCGAAACGCATTCTGCATCATGTCCGCGCCGTGCTGCGGGCCGGTGATGCGCTCGGACCACTTGGTTAGCGATTTCAGCACGCCCAATTGGTCGGGGATTTCGTGCAGATGGCCCAGATTGCGCCCGATCGCCGATGACATGATCTGTCCGGTCAGCGCCAGAACCGGTGCCGAGCAGGCATAGGCGGTGGACAAAGCTGCCGTGGTGTTCAGGATGCCGGGACCTGGGACCACCGCATAAACCTGCGGCTTGCCGGTCGCCATTGCCGCCCCGAGCGCCATATAGGCGGTGCCCTGTTCGTGGCGGGTATGAACCGGACGGATCGCGTTCTGCTGCTTGTAGATGGCATCGAACAGGTGATCATTCTGCACGCCGGGCAGGCAGTAGATGGTGTCGATGCCGTTCCTGATCATTGTCGCAACGGCGGCGTCGGCCGTGGTCATCATCTGGGTGGGTGATGCGGGCACTTGGATGGTCCTCCTGGACGTTCGGCGTTCAACCGATTTCATTGACTCAGCGCCACGAAGTGTGGTTTTTTTGGTGCGATGTTTTTAACATAGATTGCACTAGCGATGGCTGACAAATGAAGGCTGGCGCCCCCGGCGCGGCGCAGATCGCGCGCAGGGCGGTTTTGCAGGCTGTGCTTGGCGGTATGGGCGGACTGGGCGCGACCCGGACTGCACGTGCCCAGCCTGGCGCGTCGCCGAACGGTTTCGTGCTGTCGATGCAGGATGGCCTGCTGACTGCGACCTTTGTCGATGGCACCGATGACGCGATCCTATTGCAGGCACTGCCGGTGCTGGCGTCGCGAAATGTGCAGGCGATTAGTCTGCGCGGTGCACCGGTGCGGGATTTGCGCGCGCTAACCGCACTCAAAAGCCTCAAGCTACTGGATATTTGTGGCTCGCAGGTGCGGGACGCGACCTCGCTGGTCGGGCTGACCAGTCTGCGGGCGCTCAACCTGCAGTTCTTGCCGATTTCCGACCTGCGCCCCTTATCGGCGATGACCAGCCTGCAGGTGCTAAACCTCAGCGGGACCGAAATTCGCGATCTCGGGCCACTGGCCAATCTGGTGGCGCTGGAGGAACTGGCGATCGGGGTCACCAAAATCCGCGATCTGTCGCCTTTAGGCAGGCTGCATCGGCTGACCACGCTCGACGTTGCCGGCACACCGGTCAGCGACATCATGCCGCTCTCCGGGATGACCGGGCTGCGCTACCTCAGCCTGAACGGCACGAAGGTTTCTGATCTGCGGCCACTGGCAGCATTGGGTAAGCTGGAGGAGCTTGACCTTGGCGGCACACCGGTCAGCGATGTCAGGCCACTGGCGGGCCTGGGCAAATTGCGCACGCTTGATCTGGAAAGCACCCGGGTCGCCAATATTGCCCCGTTGAGCCGGCTTGGCGCGCTGCGGTCGCTGTCTTTGGGCGGATCGAAGGTGTCGGACGTATCGATGCTGGCGGGGCTGCCAAATCTTGTTGTCCGTCGATGAGGCGATGGTTAGGGCTGGCCATCTTAGCGGCGCTGGCGCTGTGCGGCGGGCAGGCGCAGGCCGGCGATCCGGTGCTGGGGTGGAACCAGCAGACCAATCTTGCCGTTCAGGCGACCTCGACCGACCCGTTCAACGCCGCCCGCGCCCTGGCGTTGGAAAGCATTGCGGTGCTGGACACGGTCAAGGCGATCGCTGGCGAACGCGGATTTCTGGTGCATGTGCTGGCACCGCCTGGGTTAGATCCGGCTGTGGCCGCGGCGGCGGCGGGGCACGCCATGTTGATGCGCTTGTTCCCGTCCCGGCAAACGGCGTTGGATGCGGCGTTCGCTGTATCGCTTGCCGGCCTGCCATTGCAAGAAAATCGCGCCCAGTCCCAGCTATTCGGGGCGATGATCGCGCATGCCGTGTTCGTACTCCGCCTTGGGGATGGTGCGGAGGGAACGGCTGCAATCCGCGCAGGCAGCGCGGCCGGGGACTGGCAACCCACCCCGCCGAGATTTTTGCCGCCGTTGCATCCGCAATGGGCGACGGTTGAACCATTTGCGATGCGATCACCGAACCAGTTCCGCCCGCCCGGCCCGCCTGGTCTGGGCACGCCAGCATTTCAGAGTGCGATACGCGCGTTGACCGAGCTTGGGGCTGCCAAATCGCGATCCCGCACCGCCGAGCAAACCGAGATTGCGCATTACTGGAGTGATGCGCTCGGTACCTACGCGCCGGCCGGGCACTGGAATGCAATTGCCAGGAGTGTGATGGCGCAACGACAGATGGGGCTGATGGCTGAGGCGGAATTATTTGCCGAGCTTAACGTGGCGCTGGCGGATGCGTGCCTCGCGATGGCGGATGCGAAATATACATTCTGGTTCTGGCGGCCGATCAGCGCGATCCGTGCCGGCACAGCTGGCGTGGCGGCGATCCCGGACTGGCTGCCCCTGCTCGAAACGCCCAATCACCCGAGCTATATTTCTGGCCATTCGAGCTTCAGTGGCGCGGCAGCTTTGGTGCTGACTGCCTGGCTCGGCGTGCAGGAATTCCGCTTTGGCAGTGAAAGTCTGCCTGGGGTGAAGCGCCATTTCGCGAGCTTTACCGCGGCCGCCGACGAGGCGGCGATGAGCCGGGTTTACGGCGGGATCCATTTTGGGTTTGAAAACACCGACGGGCTCGTGACCGGGCGCGCGGTGGGGGCTTGGACGATGGGAGTATTTAAAGGCGTGGCGTTGCGCCGGCCGGCACAATAAACCGATCTAGAGCGTGATCGGTTGAAGTCGAATCAGCAGACACGCTCTAGCTCTTTCTTTGGTCGCGTGATTCAGACCTTCGTGTGATTCCACCTACGGTCATCACGCTCTAGAGTCTTGTTTTCACGATCATCTTTATTCGTCCAATCGAAGCCGATTGAACGAATGATGATCTAGGGTCTGTTGAGGTTCACCGTGAATTGATGATGGCTCCTGCGAGATAGATCAACGCGGAGAAGCTTTGGTCTGTCTTGTCGGCCCGCATGGCGATCCTCTTGAACTCTTTAAG
>CALQTN020000120.1 GCA_943333505.2 Asaia bogorensis
AAGCGAAAGGATCAACGCATCCTTCTGCGGATCGGTCAGGCTGCTGAGGTTGGGCGCGAGGGACATCCGAACGTTGAATCGAAAGAGCCGTGACCGTGTAAATAGCTAACTTGAGGCGAGGCGCCAGGGCGGGGGGTGAGCAGTTACTCATCGGCACCTGGTACAAAGCTCAACTTTCTCTTCGTCTCTGCGCCGAATGGGATAAAACAGCATGACATGAATAGATCTCCCCTTGGCATACAATGAATTAGTTGATGGCAGATATCCTCCCACAACATGTCGCATACACATCGCATACATAGTTGAATTTGTGTGTATTATTTTGTATGTTTTTGTATAAGATCCGATATCGTTCGCCTCAGCCATCCCCCCCTTAGCTTCTGACCCACAAGGGGATCATTCCCGGTAGCGTCGATGATATTATTAACATGGGCGAGCATTGGGTTTGCGCAAGCTGTCCGCCCGGCCGAAGCATCACGCCCAGGCCGCCGGCGCCACAGAGGCATTTAAAAAAAATCCCCACGACGCTCGCAGGTATTGCCAAGGACCAGGGCTGCGGCCTCGATGGGCTGGAAATCTGATGCGCCGATGAAGCGAGAATAGGCCAGAAGAACAAGATCAGCCGCCGCTGGGCGCGGCGCTGGTGCTGCAATACTGCGACACGCGGGAGCTGAGCCTGCATTTGGCCGTCAGTTGGCAAGGAGGCGGGATGTCCACCGGCCAGCACTGCGCTATGACGGGTTCGCGGCACATCATGCGAGTCTGCTTCCATGCCAACATCCTGGTTTCCCAGCTATCAAGACGCCTGCGGCTGGACTGCGCTGCTGTCCGCTCGCGCGCCGACCCAGACCGCAACCGGTACGCATTCAGCCAAATACGCGGTCGTCGGCGCCGGCTATACCGGCCTGGCCGCCGCGCGCCGGCTCTCCGAACTTGATCCTGGTGCCAAAATCATCGTGCTCGAAGCCAGCACCGTCGGCGAGGGCTCGGCGGCACGCAATTCCGGCTTTGTCAGCCCGCGTGACATCCCTGGCGGAACCAGCGCCGCCGAACTGCACGCCACCGCCGCGCTGAACCGGATGTCGGAGGAAGGTTTTGCCTGGCTGCTCGATCTGATGGAGCGCCACGGAATTGCGTGCGACCTGCAACTGACCGGGCGGATCAAGGGGGCGGCAACCGCGGCCGGCGCCACGATCGTACGCACCCTACGCGACGGCGCGGCGGCACTCGGCGTCGCGCACGAATACCTCGATACCGATGCGATGGAGGCAAGGATCGGCAGCCGCTACTACCAAAGCGGCCTGTTCACCGGCGAAGGCTATCTGCTGCAGCCCGCCGCCCTCATCCAGGGCCTGGCGGACGCGCTGCCGGACAACGTGACGCTCCACGAAAATTCCCCGGTCACCGGACTGCGCCGCGCCGCCAAATGGCATTTGCGGACTGATGCCGCCGAGATCACCGCCGATTGCGTCGTGCTTGCCACCAATGCGGCGGTAAAGAATTTCGGCTATCTGCGCGACCGGATTGTGACGATCTACACCTACGCCGCCATCAGCGCGGCACTGGCCGGCAGCGAAATACCCAGGCTTGGCATTATGGATCATTGGGGGCTGCTGCCATCGCATCGGCTCGGCACCACGGTGCGCCGGGTGGGCGCGGATCGGTTGATGGTGCGATCATTATATGGCTACGAACGCCCATTGCCGCCGGAGCAGGTGCAGGCGACGCTGCTGAGCTGCTTTCATCGTCGCTATCCCGGCTTGTCGCATGTCGGGCTCGACCATGTCTGGGGCGGCACCACGGCGTTGACCATGAACGGCGCGCCCGCCTGGGGCCAAATCGGGGACGGGCTTTATACCTCGGCCGGCTGCAACGGGGCGGGGATCGTCAAGGGCACTGTGTTGGGCAAACGGCTGGCCGAACATATCGCCGGACAGGGCACCCAAGACGATGTCCGGGCGACATACGGCCACGCCAGCTGGGTCGCGCCGGAGCCGTTCCGCACCATCGGATTTCGGATCGCCTCCGCGATCGGGCGCCGCAAAGCCGGCTTGGAAGCTTGACCGTTTCGGCCGCCCGCGCCACACCGCGCGGCATGCAAAAACCCTTCGAACTCCACGGCCATCGCGGCGCCCGCGCCCTGTTCCCGGAAAACACCCTTCCCGGTTTCATCGCCACCATGGCGCTCGGGGTGCACGGGCTGGAGCTCGACATCGCCACCACCTCCGATGGCGTGCCAGTGATTTTCCACGACCCTGATTTGCACCCCGATCTGGTGCGCCAGCCCGATGGCACCTGGCTTGACGGGCCGCGTCCGCTGATCCGTTCCATCAGCCTCGCCGAACTGCGCTGCTACGATGTCGGCCGCATCCGCCCTGGTAGCCCGACCGCGCTGAACTTCCCCGACCAGGTCCCGCGCGATGGCACCCCGATCCCGACCTTCGCCGAGCTTGTTGCCGCAACCGCCGGCAGCCACATCACCATCCAGGCGGAACTCAAGATCCTGCCGCAACGACCAGAGGCGACCGTGCCGGCCCTGGTGATGGCCGACGCCGCCATCGCAGTGGCAACCAAGGCCGGCGCGCTTGACCGGCTTGATATACGATCGTTCGACTGGCTCGCGCTGCGCCATGTCCGCCTCAATTATCCCACGATCCCGCTCACCTACCTGACCCGCCGACCGCGCCCGGAGCTTGCGCCGTTCTATTGGGATGGCGACATGGCAGGATCGGTCCCCGCCGCCGTCGCCGCCGAGTCGCATGGGCGTTCGGTTGTGTGGGCACCGGAATACATGACGCTGACCGAGGCATCGCTGGCCGAGGCCCACGCACGCGGTCTGCGGGTCATGCCGTGGACCGTGAACCATCCCGCCGACATGGCCCGCCTGATGGCCTGGGGCGTGGACGGGATCTGCACCGACTGCCCCGACCTCGCCCGCATTGCCATGCAGGCCGCCGGACTACCCTTACCGGTGCCGTTTACCGCTTGAACCGCAAGCCAGGTTCGGTCATGGTGCACACGTTCGGGCTATCCCGGGCGGGAGAGTGCGGTGCTTCGGCGCCGCCACCGAAGGCGCAACCGGCCCCCGGAAACGCTCAGGTAACAGGGACCGCTTGCGGAGAAAGAATCTCTGGAAAGACGACCGCGGGATGAGCGGCCGCACCGACGGAGTAAGGCGTGCGCACCGCGCCCTGCCCACAATGCGCATGCAGTGTGGATCAGCAGGCCGCGCCATGAGCACGTTGAATCTCTCAGGTTCCGTGGACAGAGGGGGGTCGCACTTCGTCGGCAGCATGGCCGACCTGCGACCTGCGTGCGGAACCATTATGTCCGAAGAAATCCTGCTGACCACTCCGCTCGATGCCCTGCATCGCAGCCTCGGCGCCCGCATGGTGCCGTTCGCCGGCTACGCAATGCCGGTGCAATACCCTGCCGGCGTGCTCGCTGAGCACTTGCATTGTCGCAGCCAGGCCGCCCTGTTCGACGTCTCCCATATGGGGCAGGCCTATCTCAACGGCCCCGGCGCCGCCGCAGCGCTGGAAGCGTTGGCCCCGGGCGACATTGCCGGCCTCGCCCCGATGCGCCAGCGCTATGCGCTGCTGACAATGGAACATGGCGGCATCCTCGATGATTTCATGGTTGCCAATCTCGGTGGCGATCGCTGGTTCATGGTGGTCAATGCCGGCCGCAAGCACGTCGATTTCCCCCATATCGCCGCCAATTTGCCCGCCGGCGTGACCCTGGAATTACTGCCTGACCGCGCATTGGTCGCCCTGCAGGGCCCCAAGGCGGTCACCGTGCTGGCAAAATTAGCCCCGCAAATTGCCGCCCTGCCCTTCATGGGCCTCGCCGAAATCACCCTTGACGGCACTGTCTGCCTCGCCTCGCGCTCGGGCTATACCGGTGAAGATGGCTACGAGATCTCGATCCCTGGAGACCGCGCCGAGGCGATTACCCGGCTTTTGCTTGCCCAACCTGGGGTGATGCCGGCCGGCCTCGGCGCACGCGACTCGCTCCGCCTCGAAGCCGGTCTGTGCCTTTACGGCCATGACATCGATGACACCACCAACCCGATCGAAGCGGCTTTGGCCTGGACCATCCCCAAGCGGCGCCGGGCGGAAGCCAACTTCCTCGGCGCCGGTCCAATCCTTGCCATGCTGGCCGACAAACCCAACCGCCGCCGGGTTGGCATCCTGCCCACCGGCCGGGCGCCGGCCCGCGAGGGCACCGAAATCTTGGCACCTGATGGCAGCGCGATCGGCAAGATCACCTCCGGCGGCTTCGGCCCCAGCCTCGGCGGCCCCTGCGCCATGGGGTATGTCCGCGCCGATTTTGCCGCAATTGGCACCGATATCGCTTTGATGGTGCGCGGCAAGCAACTGCCTGCCAAAATCGCGCCCATGCCGTTTGTCCCCCACACCTATATTCGCTGAAGGAGCATTGCCCATGACCGACATCCGCTACACCGAAGACCATGAATGGGTCCGCCTTGACGACGACATCGCCACGATCGGCATCACCGACCACGCCCAGGAGCAATTGGGCGATGTGGTGTTCGTCGAATTGCCGGAAGACGGCCGCGAAGTCGCTGAAATGGAAGCCTGCGCGGTGGTCGAAAGCGTAAAGGCGGCGTCGGACGTATTCGCGCCTTTGGCTGGCACAATCGTCGAGAGCAACCAGATGATTGTCGAAGACCCGGCACTGGTAAACGGCGACCCGATGGGCGGCGGCTGGTTCTTTAAGATCGAACTCGATGACGTCGACGACTTCGAAAAGCTGATGGATGAGGCCGCCTACAACGCCTATCTGGAGACCCTGTAAAATGACCGCGCTCGCCGAACTCACGCTGCTTGAAGCCGCTGATAGTTTCGTTTCCCGCCATATCGCCCCGCGCGAGGACGAAATTGCCGCCATGCTGCAAAGCGTGGGAGCGGCGAGCCTGTCTGACCTCGCCTCCAAAACCGTCCCCGGCAGCATCCGCGTGCAACAAGCGATGGACCTGCCGCCGGCTATCGATGAAGCGGCAACGATTGCGGAACTGCGCGCACTGTCGGAACGCAACGTTCTGAAAAAGTCGCTGATCGGCCAAGGCTATCACGGAACAGTTACGCCGCCGGTGATCCTGCGCAACATTCTGGAAAACCCAGGCTGGTACACCGCCTATACGCCGTATCAGGCCGAAATCGCCCAAGGCCGGCTCGAAGCGTTGGTCAATTTCCAGACGATGATCTGCGAATTGACCGGCATGGAAATCGCCAACGCATCATTGCTGGATGAGGCAACAGCCGCCGCCGAGGCGATGCACATGGCGCACGGCATCGGTCGCAGCAAATCAGACGTGCTGGCGGTTGCTGCCGACCTCCACCCGCAAACCCGCGCGGTGCTGGCGACGCGCGCCTGGCCGCTCGGGATCACCTTGGTCGATGTCGCGCCCGGCGATGTTGCCTCGATCACCGCCGCCAAGCCGTTCGCGTTGATATTGCAATATCCCGGCAGCACTGGCGCGTTGCGTGATTTGTCGGCCGAAATTGCCGCCGCCCACGCGCTCGGCGCGCTCGCCATCGTCGCCGCCGACCCGTTGGCGCTGTGCCTGCTGACCCCGCCCGGGGAAATGGGTGCCGATATCGTCATTGGCAGCGCACAGCGTTTCGGCGTGCCAATGGGCTTTGGCGGCCCTCATGCTGGCTACATGGCGACCAAGGACAGCTACAAGCGCGCCATGCCGGGCCGCCTGGTTGGCGTCAGCCTGGACGCTGCCGGTGCACCGGCCATGCGCCTCGCGCTGCAAACCCGCGAGCAACATATCCGCCGCGAAAAGGCGACCTCCAACATCTGCACCGCGCAAGTGCTGCTGGCGGTGATCGCCGGCATGTATGCGGTGTGGCACGGGCCGGTCGGCCTCACCCGGATTGCCAAGCGGGTCAATCTGCAAGCCCGCCTGTTGGCTGATGCCGCACGCCAAGGCGGCCTTGGGCTGCGCCACGGCGATTATTTCGAGACCATCGCGATCGAGGCCGGTGACCGTGCCGATGCACTGATGGCGGCAGCCATCGCCGCCGGCTTCAATTTCCGCCGCATCGATGCGGCGGGTGTGGCGATTGCGCTTGATGAGACTGTTACGCGCGATGATCTGGCGAAACTTGCCGCCATCCTGGGCGGCGGTCTGGCCGAGGCTGCGTCGTCGATCCCGGCCGCCATGCTGCGCACGTCAAAGTTCCTGCAACAATCAGTGTTCAGCAGCCATCACGCCGAGCACGAAATGCTGCGCTACCTGAAGCGGCTGGAAGACAAGGACGTTGCCCTTAACCGCAGCATGATCCCGCTCGGCTCGTGCACAATGAAGCTCAACGCAACAGCCGAAATGATCCCGATCACCCTGCCGGGCTTCGCCGACATCCATCCTTTCGCGCCGGCTGATCAGACCGAGGGCTACAAGATCCTGATCGACCGGCTGTGCGGCTGGCTGACGGTTGCCACCGGCTTCGCTGGCGTATCGATCCAGCCCAATGCCGGCAGCCAGGGCGAATATGCCGGCCTGCTCGCCATCCGCGCCTGGCATGAAAGCCGAGGCGACCATGCCCGCGATATTTGTGTGATCCCGTCGAGCGCGCATGGCACCAATCCGGCATCCGCCACGATGGCCGGCTATCGCGTGGTGGTGGTCGCCTGCGACCGTGACGGCAATGTCGACATGCTCGACCTGCAAGCCAAAATTGCCCAGCACAGCGCCAAACTCGCCGCTTTGATGATCACCTACCCCAGCACCCATGGCGTGTTCGAAACCTCGATCCGTGACATTTGCCGCCTAGTCCACGAAGCCGGAGGGCAGGTCTACATGGATGGCGCCAACATGAACGCCCAGGTCGGCCTGACCAGCCCTGGGGCAATCGGCGCCGATGTCTGCCATCTCAATCTGCACAAAACCTTCTGCATCCCGCATGGCGGCGGCGGCCCCGGCGTCGGGCCGGTCTGTGTGGCCGCCCATCTGCTGCCCTTCCTACCCAACCATCCCTGCCGCGAAGACGCCGGTCCCGCGACAAGCTACGGCCCGGTTTCGGCGGCGCCTTACGGCAGCGCGCTGATCCTGCCGATCAGCTATGCCTATATGCGGATGATGGGGGCAGCCGGCCTCACCCGCGCCACCGAAGTTGCGATCCTCAACGCCAACTACATCGCCCGGCGTTTGGCGCCGCATTACCCAATCCTTTACACCGGCGCCGGCGACATGGTGGCGCATGAATGCATCATCGATTGCCGTGGCTTCGACGCCGCCCACGTTGCGGTCGAGGACATCGCCAAACGCCTGCAGGATTACGGTTTCCACGCGCCGACCATGTCCTGGCCGGTTGCCGGCACGTTGATGATCGAGCCGACCGAGAGCGAGTCAAAGCCCGAGCTGGATCGTTTCTGTAACGCGATGATTGCGATTGCCGGTGAGATCGCCGACATCACAGCTGGCAAGCTGGATGCCAGCGATAACCCGCTGAAGAACGCACCGCACACCGCCCGCGAGGTCACGGCGGAACTTTGGACCCATGGCTACAGCCGCGAGCGCGCCGCCTTCCCGCTACCGTTCGTGGCAGCGTCAAAATACTGGCCACCGGTCAAGCGGGTAGACAACGTCTATGGCGATCGGAATCTGGTGTGCACCTGCGCGCCGTTGGAAGCCTACGCCGAGGCGGCGGACTAGCATTACAGTTGCATTTTATGCCTGATTTGCGCCTGTCGGGCGACTGCCTGATGGGCGCGTCGCCAGAGTGACCAGGCAATGATGTGTTCTGGCTGAATGCGACGTTGTGCGATCCTGACTGCGATGCGTCTGATCTCCTGA
>CALQTN020000121.1 GCA_943333505.2 Asaia bogorensis
TCCGCCATCCTCGCGGAATGCGATGAGGACTGGATGAGCGGCAAGGTCTATCTCACCATGGACGCTTGAGCGATTGAACCGAAGGAAACGCCTCGCGGGAATTTACAGAACAGGGGTTGCTCTGCCCGCTTTGAAAGCCGGGGTGTGGTTCCGGCGGGTCCGTTTCGTCATGTGAACTCCTGTTCGGCGGCGATCCTCGCCGCGTTCAGGCAGGAATTCCACTTCTGGCCCTGTGCGGATTTCCCCGGCCACCTCTATGATCGGGTCTCCTGGGTAGGGAGGGCGACCACCGCCCCCCTACGACCCGGAGCCCCGCCGGGCAGCACCCGGTCGGAGCCGTCATAGGAGTGGGTGCCGTTCAGACCCCGAGGAACTCCGTAATCTCCTTCAGGCGCTCGGTAACGAAGCCGAGGCTGCCGGCGTCGCCCCAGGTGACGCGCTCGGGATTCATCCCGAAATGGTCGTCGCTGGCGGCGGCGATGCGGGCCAGGAGGGCGTCGATTTCGGCTTTGCCCGCCATGAAGGCGGCCAGGGCGGCATCGTTGGACTTCGGGGTGGTGGTCGTCATCTCGCTCTCCATCCGGGGTAGGTTTGTTCTCTCCGCGTGATGGACCATTCGCGCTGGGGTCGCCGGGAGCCAAGCGGGATTGGGGGTTGTTTCATTGCAAAGTGGCTCGTGATCGCATCATCAAATACCCAGTCTTGGCCGGGCGATCAGCCGCCGTAACCCGGTTGTGCGACCGGACGCCGATCCCTCCGCGCGAAGCCTGACCGATCTGTGGGCTCCGATCGATGCCGACGACGTGACAGGGGCAAGATCATGAACGAGGACGAAACCGCCGCCCGCCTGGCCGTGCATGAGGCCGTCTGCGCCGAGCGCTGGAAGCAGGTCGCCGCCCTGGCTTTCGACGGCTGGGACACCCACGCCAACGAGGGCGGCGCCACCGGCCGCCTGGCCCAGCTCCTCGCCGGGCTGGACGGCGCGCTGGCCACCTTCGAATCCGTGCTCGGCCCCGCCTGGTCCGACACAATCCTGCTGGTCGCCACCGAGTTCGGCCGTACCGCCCGCGTGAACGGCACCATCGGCACCGACCACGGCACCGCCACCGCCGCCTTCCTCGCCGGCGGCGCGGTCAACGGCGGCCGCGTCCTGGCCGACTGGCCCGGCCTGAAGCCCACCGACCTCTACGAGGCGCGCGACCTGCGCCCGACCACCGACCTGCGCGCCGTCATCAAGGGCGTCCTCGCCGACCATCTCGGCCTGTCCGCCGGCGTGCTCGGCACCACGGTCTTCCCCGACACGGCATCGGTAGCACCGCTGCGCGGCCTGATCGCCTGACCTCGCCGCCCCTGCCTACATCCGCCAGAACACCAGCAGGCTGACCGCGTAGGCCGCAACCACCAGCGCCGCACCCATCGCGTCGATGCGCGGGCTCGGCTCCTTCGGCGTCAGCCACCAGCCCAGCACGCCGCACACCAGTGGCACCAGCTTGGAAAGCACCAGCACGCTGAAGACGTTGCCGATGAACAGCGCGAACCAGAACGGCCAGCCGAGCCTGCCTTGCAGCAGCGGCGTGGTCACCGCCCAGCCGAACAGGAACACCACCGGGTACAGCAGGCTCAGCACCACCATGTTCTGCTTCCAGGCAGGCGCCATGGCGGCGGCAGGGTCGCCAGCACCGAACCAGCTCTCGAACCCGGTCCGCACCAGCCGCGTATGGAACTCCTCGGTGAACGCGGCACTTTCCGCCACCAGCCCCGCCCGCACCGGCGATTCCATCCAGCCCTGCAACGACGCATCGCTGTCGAAGCGCAATATCGCCAGCCAGTCCTCGTGCAGCCCGGGCACCGGCGGCTCGAACCGGTAGCCCTGGAACCCCGGCGCCCGCGCCTGCGCCGCCGCGATGCGCCGTTCCCATGCCTTGAACTCCGCCTCGCGCCCCGGCTTCACCCGGGTCGAGATCACCATGGAAACCGGGGCGGGCAGGGCGCCGCGCCCGGTATCGCGCACCAGGTGCACGTCATCCGCCCCGGCCAGGATGCCCTGCGCATCATTCAGCAGCGCCTGCCGCTGCTCGCCCTGCAGCCAGGCGGTCGCGTCCGCCTGGCTGGCGAAACGCTGCAGGATCACCCAGTCCGGTTGCGTCGGCGGGTTGGGCGGGATCACCGATTGCTCGATGAACCCCTTCTGCCCCGCCACCGCCTCGCTCACCCGCGCCTGCCACTGCCCGAATTCCGCCGCCTGCCCGTCGCGCGCCCTGGTCTGGACGATGATGCTGACCGGGGTGCTGGCCAGGTCGCTCACGCCACACCAAGCAGGTCATAGATCCGGTCCGGCGTCAGCGGCAGATGGCCGAAACGCTGCCCCGTCGCGTTGGCGATCGCGTTGGCAATCGCCGGCGCCACCGGGTTGATGCAGCATTCGCCCTGCGACTTGGCCCCCAGCGGGCCGAGTTTGTCATAGGTGTCGGCGAACAGCACCTCGCTGCGCGGCGTGTCGGCAAAGGCCGGAATGCGATAGTTGCGCAGGCTGGGGTTGATCACATGCCCGGTCGCGTCATGCGGCATCTTCTCGGTCAGCGTCCAGCCGACCGCCATGGCGATCGCCCCTTCGATCTGGCCGCGCACCTGCATCGGGTTGATCAGCCGCCCCACATCGGCCGCATGCACGCTGCGCAGCAACCGCACCTCCCCGGTCACCCTGTGCACCGCCAGCCTGATGCCCTGCACGTTGAACGCCACCGTCCGCGGCGACAGATAGGATTTGCGGAAGGCGATGAAGCGGAACCCTTCCTGGCTGCCGGCCGCATGCAGGTCGGTCAGGCGGATGCGGCGGTTGCCGCACAGCACATGGTCGGCCTCCAGCCGGCACGCCGCGCGGTCCACCCCGGTGTGCCGCGCGGCGTAGTCCAGGATGGCGTCGCGCAAAGTCTCCGCCGCCAGCCCCACCGCCTTGCCCGCCACCACCGTCCCGGTGCTGGCGAAGGTGCCGGTGTCATACGGGGTCAGGTCGGTATCGGCGTTGATGATCGCCACCTGCCCGGCACGGGTGTTCAGGATCGAGGCGGCGATCTGCTTGTGCGCCGTGGTCGTGCCGTTGCCCATCTCGCTGGTGCCGACGGCCAGGTGATAGCTGCCATCCGCAAGCAGCCGCAGCTCGGCGCCCGAGCGGTGCTCGGTCGGCGGGCCGCATTCCAGCATCGCCAGCGCCATGCCGGTGCCCTCGGCCCAGTGCTTGCCCGCGGGGGAAGCGGTGCCACCCTCGGCCGCCATCGCCGCCTCCACCAGGTCCATGCACTGGGTCAGCCCATAGCTGCCGAAATCGATCTCCCCCGGGTCGGGGAACACCGATTCCATCCAGTCGCCGGGCCTGATCACGTTGCGCCGGCGCAACGCGAACGGGTCCATGCCGAGCTTGCCGGCCAGCTCGTCCATCGCCGATTCGATGGCGAAGGTGGTCTGCGAGGCGCCATAGCCGCGGAAGCCGCCGCCCGGCACCACGTTGGTATAGACGGCATAGCCATCGGCCTGCTTGTTGGTGCAGCGATACAACGTCATCGGCGGGCCCAGGGCCGCGCCCAGCGTCTCGCTGCCATGCCCGCCATAGGCGCCGGTGTTGGACACCACGCGGATCTGCAGTGCCGTCAGCGTGCCGTCACGCTTGGCGCCGATCTTCACCTGCGTGGTCATCTGGTGGCGCGTCGTCGCCCCGGTGAACTGCTCCTCGCGGGTGAATTCCCATTTCACCCGCCGCCCGGTGCGCAGTGCCGCCAGCACGCACAGATCCTCGGTCACCATCTCCTGCTTGCCGCCGAACCCGCCGCCGACGCGCTCGGTGAACACGTGCAGGTTGCGCACCGGCAACGAGAAGATGTGGCTCAGCTTGGCCCGCACCACGAACGGGCCCTGCGAACTGGTGCGCACATGCACCCGCCCGTCCTGGTCCAACCAGGCAATCGAGCCATGGGTCTCCAGATGCGCGTGCTGCACCCGCGAGGTCGAATAGGTCCCCTCCTGGATCACCTCGGCGGCGGCGAACCCGGCGGCGATGCTGCCCACCTCGCCCTTGATCTCGGCGAAGATGTTGGTCGGCACGTTCAGCCCCTTGTCGTGCAGGATCGGTGCGCCGGGCAGCATCGCCGCCTCGGGGTCGAACACCGTGGGCAGCACCTCGTACTCCACCTTCAGCGCGGCGCAGCCTGCGCTGGCGATCGCCTCGCTCTCCGCCACCACGGCCGCGACGCGCTGGCCGGCGAAGCGCATCACGCGGTCCAGCACATAGGTGTCATCGGGATCCACCAGGTGGTCCTCGTGCAGCGCGGTGCTGAACTGCCGCTGCGGCACGTCCTCCCAGGTATAGACCGCCACCACGCCCGGCATCGCCTCGGCCGCGCTGCGGTCGATCGTCACGATGCGGGCATGCGCATGCGGCGAGCGCAGCACCTTGATGTGCAGCATGTCCTGGGTCGGCACGTCCATGGTGTAGCAGGCATGGCCGGTCACGATGCCGGGGCCGAACGGGTTCGCGATATTGGCGCCGCAGGCCTGCCCGCCGATATCGGCCTCGGTCTCGCCGACGCCGTGGATGGCATCCGCGATGGAGCGATAGCCGGTGCAGCGGCACAGATTGTTCTTCAGCGCATGCGGCAGGTCGGCAAGCTGCGCCGCGCTCAACGAGGCCACCGTCATGATCATCCCGGCGGTGCAGAAGCCGCATTGGAACGCGCCGGCATCGAGGAATTTCTGCTGCAGCGGATGCAGCGTCCCGTCCGCCCCGGCCAGCCCCTGGATGGTGGTGACCTCATGCCCCTCGGCGCGGAACGCCGGATACAGGCACGAATGCACCGGCGTGCCGTCCACCCACACGGTGCAGGCGCCGCAATCGCCGCCGTCGCAGCCTTTCTTGACGCCGAATACGCCGTGGTCGCGGACATAGGTGCGCAGGCACTGGCCCGGCTCGGGCGGGGCGTCGATTGTCCGCCCGTCGATGATGCAGCTCATGCCGAAAGCTCCTGCCGGATTTCCTCGGCCAGATGGGGGGTGATGTGCCGCTTCCAGGCGGCCGAGCCATGCACGTCCTCGAACCAATGGTCCTCGGGCAGGCCCGCGATCGCGGCGTGCAGCCCCGCCGCGTCCGGCATGGCGGCGAAGTCCAGCCGCATCGGCCGGATCGTCGCCGCCGTGATGGTCAGCGCGAAGTCGCCGCCAGGCCCCGCCGTGCCGATGATCAGCGCGCCGGAGCGGCCGAGCTTGGTCAGCGACACCTGCCGCCTCGCCGCCCGCCGCCGCAGCGTCGCCACCGGCAAATGGATGCTGCGCAGCAACTCGCCCGGCGCCAGCACGTTGCGGTTGTTGCCGGTCACGAAGTCCAGCACCTTCACCGTCCGGGGCGCCCCCTGGCGCGGCAACAGCGTGCACACGCCGTCGAGCGCCGAGGTCAGCGAGATCATCGGCCCGGCCGGCAGCGACATGCACAGGTTGCCGCCGACGGTCGAGGCGTTCCAGATCTTGAACCCGGCCAGGAACCCCTCGCAGCAATGCCGGAACAGCGACGCCGCCTGCCACTCCGCCGGCGCCGTGAACTTGTACAGCGTCGCGATATGGCAGGTCGCCCCGATCGTCAGCCCATCCGCCGCCGGCTCCAGCTCGGGCCAGCCCAGCCCGCCCAGATCGACCAGCGTATCGGTGCCCGGCTGCACGTCGGAGAACAGCCAGGTCCCCCCCGCGAGCCAGGCCCGCGAGGGGCTCCATTCGGTGATCTCGGCCGCATCGCGCGGCCGCAACAGCGTCTTGATCGTGCCGATATCCATGTCCGCCCCCTCAGTTCAAATCGGCCAGTGAAGCCGCGCCCGGCCCGGGAGTGATCAGGTTCGGGAACTGGGTGGAGCCGAACGGCACCACCGGCGGCAGCACCGTGGCCATGCCGCGCTTCGTCGTCTCGGCGATGATCGCAGTGCGCCCGTCGCCCCCCATCAGCTCGTAATCCATCAAATGGTAGCTGCCGAAGAACAGCGAGCCCACCGAGCGGTCGGCCACGATGCGCGTCACCAGCTCCAGCATGTCGGCCGGCGTGGTGGTGAAGTTGGTGGTCTCCAGCAGCATCAGCCGGTCATTGATCGCCGCCTGGCCGAAGAACTGCGCCAGCACGCTGAACAGGATGTTGTTCTGCCGCGCGACATAGATCGAGTTGCTGGCGGCATAGGTCTTGTCGAAATCGGCGCCCAGCATGGTCTTCCAGCCGGCCATCACGTTCATCCAGTGCGCCACCTGCGTCTGTGCCGCCCAGGTGATGATCTTCTTCAGGTGCGGCGCCTGCGCCTTGGCGAATGCCTGGCTGCCGGCGAAGCCCACCGCGTTGGCTTTCAGGCAGTCATCCATGAAGCCGATGTTGGCCACCAGGATGGTCTTCACCACGGGGCGCCACTCCGCCGGCATCTCGGCCGCATCCAGCGTGTCGAGCGCCGATTGCATGCGGCTGCGATAGGCGCGCAGCGGCCCCACCCAGGCGGTGCTGCCGGGCGCGTCGAGATAGGGGCCGATCAGCACCGGCAGCACCATCGTGGCGTGGCCCACCGATTTCAGCAGCTGGTAGACCTGCGGCACCGACGGCGCGTCGAGCGGCGGCTGGCCCGGCCGGTACAGGATCAGGCGTCCGCCCGCGCCGCTGAACAGCGCCAGGATCACCGGATGTTTCGCCAGGATATTGGCCTGGAAGATGCGGCCCGACGTGTCGTACAGCCCGAACATCTCGCTGTTCAGCGCCAGCACGTTGCCCGCCGCGGTGGCGGCGGCCGAGGGCGCGGCCGGCGTGCCGCTGATCGGCGCCATGAAATCCGCCGTGCCGGTCTGCGCCCGCGCGGGTGCGGCCGATGCCGCCAGCAGGGCAAGCACCCCCGCCGCGACGAATCGCATGTTCATTCTGATGTTCACGCTGTTCCCCGTCGTACTTGCAGTGTTATTGTTGAGCGGATGCCACGAATTCAGTCTCGCATCGATGCCACGCACCGATAATATTTTCCGGTAGGGAACGGGTTAAAAAAATCGTACCCATCCGGGATTCCTCTGATGAACGGCCACCTTGGCCGTCATGGAGGCACGATAGCCACCAAACCGGACGGAACGTGTCAACGACTTTGATACACCCGGGTTCGTAATTTAAGCTCGTGTCCTGACCCTCGGCCGGTATTGCTCAGGGACAAGGAAGATGACCGGCGGGAGTGCCGGATCCGGCCGGATGAATGTCGCGACGGCTTCGCGGGTGCGCCCGGAGAGAGAACGTGACAGTATCCAGCGGAAGCGGCCCAAAGACATCGAGCAAAGGGCGGCGGAGGCTGCGATCGCCTGAAACATTACCAGCGGGTGGACGCGAGA
>CALQTN020000122.1 GCA_943333505.2 Asaia bogorensis
AGGCGGCGAAGATCAGGGCCAGTGAAGTCAGATCGAAGCGCGATTGCGCGGGCCATGGGCGAGCCTCCAATGCTCGCCAGGTTGAATCACATCATCGCCGCGTCGGGGAATCCCCACCGTGAGTCAGAAGCCAAAGGCGTTGGTATAAGCCCAGTCGTTAAGGCGCGCAGCTTTGGTGCCGTCACCCGCCGAGAGGCGTTGCCAGCGCCCAGGGTCGATCTGGCTGACAATCTGCTCCGCCGTGCCGGTCACCGGCGGCTGGCTCTGCCAGGAATTGAAGTGATGGTTGGAATTGACCCCCAGAACGTAGCCGCGACCGGCACGACGCAACGTCATTTCGATATCGCCCACACCATAGACGCTGTCGGCAGCGACCCAGAAGAACGGCACACCCGCCGCAATCGCTGGCTTGATTGCGAAGGCCGTGCCAACAGGCACATGCGCCGCGGCCAAGCGGGCGGGATTGTCCGTCCATGCTTTCGGTAGATAAAGCGTTCGGTCGATGAAGGCATGGCCGCAATGCGAGACGTAGGCAGCGAAGACACCGATCTGGCAGTTGGTGACCTAGCCCTGATGATGCTGGGCCAGCACAAAACGACGCAATTCAGGCCCGAAATGACCGCTGACCCCGGCCGGCAACGCCGCGGTGATGGTGGTGCCGTCCGGCGTAAGCCAGCGCTCGCGCCGATACCGCACGACATGCGGGCGCACCACGATGTCCTGAACCATGAAATCCTCATACCACTTGTGCCGCGACCCCGGCGAGCCTTGCATTTGCCACCAGCCGGTTTGGGCTGCGTGGCGCTGTCCATGCCGCTTGGCTTGATGGTTGGCCGAGGCGGGACCTTCTTTAACCGCGCGACGACGAGCGCTTTGAGTTCGGTGGCGGGCAGAGCCCCGAAATCGGCTGGTGGCGACATGCCATCATAGCTTCAGATCCAACCGCGTCGGGGGAAACAAAATCGTCGGGAGACTGACCGGGGTTTTGCCGCTGTTACGTGTCTGCTGATTCAACTTCAACGGATCACGCTCTAGGAATCGTCTTTGTTAAAAATAAAAAAGAACTGCTTCCCGGCCTACCAAACCACCGCATGCACCTCCCCGGTCTGCACATTCACCAACCCTTCCGGCGCCTGCTCGCAAGGTGCGACCAGCACCCATTGCCACGGCGCACAGGTCAGCGTCGCGAAAATCAGACGCTCCGGAAATCCGGGAAACCAGCGTGGGTGGAAGGTCGGCTCGTACATCCAGTCGATCTTGGCGCCCTCGGCGTAGAGAACCTGCATCTCGGCATCGAGTTCCTCCGGCGGCCGGCAGGTCATCAGCCCTCCTACTTCGTAATGCACCCGCGCCACCACTTCCCCGCCGCGCACCAGCACCCAACCGCCCTGCATCTCGTTCAGCGTATTGACCACCAGCGCCATCGCCGCGTCTGACGAACCGCACACCCAGATATTATGCTTGTCATGCATCACCGAACAGCCCAGCGCGGTGTCCGGATCACGCGGACCGCAGCCGAGCCAGAACATTTTGGAGATTTTGCCCTCGCCGGAAAACCGATCGACGATGGCGAACTTGGTCAGATTGCGATCCGGATCGCGCTGCACCTCGCCATTGGCGACCGCGAGATCCATGGTGATGAAGCCATCGGTCCAGTGGAATGGCCGCAGCACGGCGGCATGCATCGTGGTGCGCCCAGGCAAAGCCTGCAGCGCAAAATCCGCGGCCACAATCTCGCGCTGAATGTTGACCGTCTTTGTCGCCCAGTCCGGCCAGGCGATCTCAGGTACCTTGCCAATGAAGGTCAGACCGTCGCTCACCGGCTCCCCGTCGGCCCATACCTTGGCGATTTTCAGGCTCGCGACATCGGACAGCAACACCACATCCGCGAACCGGCCCGGCGCGATGCTGCCGACCCACTGGTTCAACCGCATATACCGCGCCGGGTTGATGGTAACGCATTGGATGGCAATCTCGGGCGCCAAACCATGGCTGATCGCCAATCGCGCATTATAATCGCTGGCGCCGAGTTTGACCGTATCAGACGCCGACCGATCATCCGTGGTGAACGCAATCTGCGACCAGTCCGCCAGCCCGCGGCCAAGCAGATAGGGAATAATCTCGCCCATCGCGTAAGGCCGCAATTCCATGAAAATCCCGCATGACAGCTTGTCCCAGACTTCCTCCGGCGTCCAAGCCTCGTGATCGGACGCGAGCCCCGCCGCCGCGAAGGCGTTGATGGTGGCAATATCGCGCAACCCCGCGCCATGCCCCTCAACCACGCCCCGCCGCTCAAACGTCGCCCGGATCATCCCCCATAGCCGGTCATAGGACGGGCTTTCCGGGTTCCACACCGCCGGCCAGTCCATCACCTCATCAAGGCCCGGCACCATCGGCGATGTCATCATGAAATCGCGCTGTTCCTCATAGCCGAACCACCCACCGCCCCATTCATACGCCGTCGGTGGCACCGCCGAACCCGGCAGAGGGAAGATTTTCAGCGGTGAACCCCGCTTGCGCGCCTCCAGCCAGAATTCGAGGTTCTTCGGCCCATTGACGTTGGAAAATTCGTGGCTCGCCTCGCACGTCCAGGTATTGCCGCGCGGCATCACCAAAGCCGCCTCCCATTCCGGCGTGAGATGGGAACTTTCGATATGCTTATGTACCTCGCCAAAACCCGGTACGGCGGCCAGGTCGGGTTCATGAAACCGCTCACCGACCGTCCCGGGATAGCTGCCCGCCGCCCCGACATAGGCAATGCGGTGGCCGGAGATAATGATCTCCTGATCCTCCCGCCAGCTCCTGGTATGAACATCGAACAGCCGCCCGACCCGCAGCGCCCGATCCGCCGACCTTTTGCCAAGCGCGACCAGCACCAGATGCTGACGAATGCGGGTTTCGCTTTCGGCGGAAATCAGCCGGTCATCGGGCACATCAAAATCCTGCGGCATCGGGCGACCTCTCAACAACGGAAAGCCACTTGCATCGTAGGGGAGAAAAATCTCTCCGCCCACCAGGAATATCCCTCCACGTAGGCGCCCCTGTCACTCGACAAAACTAAATAAAACGCCGCAACAGCCTGAATCTACCTGCGCGCGGGGCGCGGAGGATGGTCAGTCCTTACGCTCAAACTGCGGATATTGACCGGATAGCCCGATTCCGGGATACAGACCTCCGCCGGAGGCTTGCATGAGGCCCTGATCGCGCGAGCCCAGGGGTGTCGAGGCCCGCCCGGAGATGTCCCAAACATGGCGTGCCGGCTTTGAATTGAATGCCTTGGGTAATATCCAATGCAGGGTGCCGGGCAATAGCGCTTGAGCACGGAGGAGTATGCGATGCCTGACCGGTCAGTTCACCCAACGGCTATTATCCGGGAAATCCCGGTTGCCATAACGTGAGTGAGCCAGCGGTGGGCGGCAGGGCGATTAGATCGGTTGTGTGGTTCGGTGTCGACTCACCGCTGGTCGCGGACGTCGGGGAAAGCGCACAGCGTGCGCGTGTGGAGGTCGTCGCCGCGATCCAGAACATGCCGGGAGACGTCTATCGTGATGTCCGGGCGGGCCATTGGCGCGAATACCCCGCATCACCGCCGGCGCTGTTGTCACGCGCGACGTCCCGATACGCGGTCACCGCTAGGACATGCGGATGACAGGTGAGCGCCCCAACGCGGCGGCCATAAGCATTCAGCGTACTACCCTTTACCAGTGCCTCAATCTCGCGCGGAAGAAACTGACGGCGCGGCAGTTGCGCTGGGCACTGGGGCATCCATTGTTTGCCGCCATCCCCGCGCTGCGGCGCCGCTATTCCATTGCAACGCAGGCAATCGATATCCGCAATGTCTCCGAACTGGTTCACGAGAGCCGCACGGAGACGCGCATCGAACTGTCACCCCCGCTGGTCGCGTATTTCCGGCGGTTCGCAATTCAGTCGGGATGCACGGTCGATGGCACGACATTGGTGCTGCCCTACCAACTCCTCATCTTCCGTGCGCGCCCGGCAGCGCAACTTGCCCATACGGGCGCGCTGATCGACCTCGCGACCGGCGCGGCCATCGACCTCACGGGCGCGGCGCGCAAAGTCGATGCCCTCACCGCCAAGAACAATTTCCGTCCGTTCCTATTTCGCAATTTCGTGCGGATCCCAGGCCCAGCCTTCTCCCTGCTCCCAGCGTGGAACGCGCACCAGAACTTCGCCCATTTCATCCTGGAGCGGTTTCGCCTCTTGCTTGCCGCGCTGGAAGCGGTTCCGGCGTTACGCACGGGCACCGTCATAATGCGCGACACGATCCCGCCGTTCCAGCGCGCCGCCCTTGATCAACTGACCCAGCGCTATCCAGGCCTGAAATTACGCGAAGTCGGGCCCGATGTCCGGTTGGAGTTCGCGGCGCTGCATGTGCCAGTCGAACCCGAGGACCACGGCCTGACCTGGTTCGCACGGCCCGGACAGATCCATGCGGTCCGGGATATATATCGGGACGCCTATGGCCTGACACAATCCAACAGCGTGCCAGGAAGCGGGCATAGGCTCTATCTCAGCCGAAATCGGCAGAAATTGCGGCGCGTACTGAATGAGGATGCGGTCATCTCCTGCCTTGTCGCGCGCGGCTTCGCTTTCGTCCAGCCGGAGTTGCTGGCGCACCGGGATCAGGCCCAGCTATTTCAAGCCGCCACGGACATCGTCACGCCAAGCGGTTCGGCCATCACCAATATCATCTTCTGTGAGCCCGGCACCCGCTTGGTGCTAACCGGTCCCATCGACGTGCACGAGCCGTTCTGGGTCGGCCTGGCACTGGCGATGGGGCTCGATTTCACTTTTATCCCGGGCAGCCCGGCGGGCCTGCGCCTCGCCTTCACTGTCGAGCCAGCAGCACTGACGCGCGCCTTGGACGGTAACCCAGCCCGAATTTAGGGGCTTCGTAAATAGAATTTACTCGGCAAAATGCATGCGGAGATTTCGGATAAAGACAAGATGAAGATCGAACTGCTTGGGGCGATTGGACTGACAAGCAATAATTTTGCCCATATCTGATCGGCGCACAGCGGCAAAACAAGGCGCCGGGTGGGCAACCATCCTGCATTGCAGCATCAATGTGTTTGGAGGTCCGAACCGTGGTGCGGATTGCACGTTATGTCAATGGCTTGGGCCTAAGGTTAGCCAGAAATACGCCGACAAGAATCAATAGGTTGTGGGGCGTTTGGCTAACCCGCAGCCAGCCCTATGAAACGCAAAAACCGCCCGCCAAGTTTCCCCAGCGGGCGGTCAAGCATTTTGGTCAATTCACCGCCTCGCATTGAAACAGTATGACCGCCGGCCCGATGCCTCGGGAATGGAGGCGCCCTAGCCACGGCGCCCCCTCGCGGCGGTCAATCGTCCGGCCGGGCTATTTGCCCGGCACCACCTTGACGGCCGGAGCCGCGATAGCGGTCAGCGCCTGCACCTGCACCTGTCGGGTAAGCGCCGCGGCCAGATCAATCAGGACCGGCGCCGACGCGCCCGCGACATTCAGCGCGGTCTGCGCCTTGGCCACGTTCGGAGCGCATTCTGTCGCCTGATCCATGGCGACACGTGTGCACGGGGCCTCAGCGCCAGATTTTTCGGATCAGCAAAAAGCCGCGATACCCGATTTCGGCGATGAACCCGAAGGGCGGCACCGCCAGCAGCCGGCCCAACCATATAAATCCGGGTATATGCCGCCACAATTCGGCAAATGCCGCGGCAGCGCTAACCAGCGTGCCATCCGGCTGCCGCACATGCATGCGCGCAAGTGCGGCGTCGCGCGTCAGATCAGGGCCAAGCTCGCCCGCCTCGACGCCGTTAACATCCACCCAGACCATGGCATCGCCACCGGGTCGGGCTTGATAAAAGGCGATCTCGCGCGAGCATATCGGGCAGCCGCCATCGTAATAAATTTGTACTGGTTCAGCCATAATCAGATCCTCCTCGCAGCCCTGACGGCTGCCTTGCTGCCCACTGCCACGCCGCCAGCGCAAACCCGGCAGGCGCTGTCCGCATTGTTCTGGCTTCATCGCGGTGATGCACCTCGTCCGCCTGGCACGCCAGCAACGTCGCACGCAGCAGGCCAGCGGGACCGAAGCGCGCCAGTTTTTGGATTTGCGCCTCGTAATGATGATCCACGAAGGTCTCAACCGCGTCGATGGTCGGATAAACGGCACGCGGTCCGATCAATGCGGGAACAAACCCGGTGAGCCAGCCAGAAATCCGCCAAATTGGCAGCAGCGCACTGCGCTGATCCGACGGCAGCAGGACGCCGAGCAGATCGAGATGGCGTTGTTCGGTCGCCATGTGCGCGGTCGCAAAGCGCCGGATTGCCGGGTCGCGTGCGCCAGCAAGGATGCCGCGATAAATCATGACCGCTCCGGTTTCGCTGGCATGGTCGGACCTGATATCACCAATCAAGCCTTGGCAATCCGGCACCAAAGCCGCAAGGTCGATCGTATCGTCAGGCGCGGCGTTCGTCATCCAGCGGACATGGCAGCGGGTGGTCGTCGCGCAAGGTTCATGCGGCCGGGTGCCAGCCGAGCGGTGCACGCGCCATGATCCAGGTGGTGTGGTTCAAACGTGACCTCCGCACGATCGATCACCGCCCGTTATCCGACGCCGCGGCCGCCGGCCCAGTATTGCCACTTTATGTCGTTGAACCGGACTATTGGCGTAAGCGTCCGGCCAGGACCGTTTCGGTGTGATTGCTACGCGGTTATCTACTGCGCTGACGTGGCATCCTGGCTCATCTTCCAGGGGACCAGTTCGCCGATGCGGTTGATGGTGTGTCCGTCGGCGATTCTGGCCAAGGCGTCGCAC
>CALQTN020000123.1 GCA_943333505.2 Asaia bogorensis
CTTCCGCTTCAAGGCAAGCCCCGCAACAACCAAACGAGAAAGGGCAAAATCATGACTTGACCAAACACCTCACAATAGGGGGAAATCCCCCCTCAAGGCGGGTCACTTCTCAGTGAAAAACCCGGGTCACGTCTCGACGGAAATCAACACCCAGGAAAATGGGTGGTTTTGCCTTATTTTATGAGTCAGCCGAGGTTAATAAACTACTGATAAACCACAATAACCGCCCATTAAGGACGCCCTTGGTAAGGGATGAGGTCGACAGTTCAATCCCGTCCAGCAGCACCATTACCATCGCAACCGGCAAGCCGGTCCGTTCAGTCCACCGGTTCGGACCGCAGAGCTACGAGCGATGCCGCAAATTCCGCCTCAATCAAATCGAGTTTGGCTGGCGTCGGGCCGTTGGTCTGTCGCGACTCCCGTTCAATGTCGCGTGCGGCCTCGGCCAGCCGCATCAGACCGAGGGTTGCGGCATTCCCGCAGAGTGCATGGGCGGCCTGCGCTACCCCGGCGAGATTGCCCGCCTCGGCATCGCGGCGGAGTTGACCCAGCGTAGCAGGGGTATCGCTGGCAAACGCTGCGATCACCGCCGCGACAATATCATCGCCGAGGGCAGCCCGCAGTTCCTCAAGCGCGCCGGGGTAGCAAACCGTGGTGGTGGTGGTGGCATCGAGCCCAAGGGCCGCGGTTATTTCGGTCGCCAGCCGGTCGCTGTTGATCGGTTTGGTGGCAAACCCGTTCATGCCCGCCGCGCGACCCGCATCATCGTCGCTGCGGAACGCGTTGGCCGACAGCCCGATGATCGGGATCGCGCCAAGCGGGCCTGCCAGTGCGCGGATAGCCCGTGTGGCAGCGAGCCCGTCCATTTCGGGCATCATGATATCCATCAGCACCAGATCAATGCCACCGGCACCCACCGCCGCCACGGCCTCGCGGCCATTGACCACCGCTTGCACCCGGCACCCGAGCCGTTCAAGCATGTGGGTCGCGACCAGCCGGTTGACCTTTGTATCCTCGGCAATCAGAACCATCGGCGCGCGGGCGGCGATCAGGCCGGTGCTGTTGCCATCCGCCAGGGTAATGATCGGCTCGGGCGATTGGTCGGCTGCATCAACCAGAATTGAAAACGTGAAGCAGCTTCCAAAGCCAAGCGCGCTTTCGACGGTGATCGTACCACCCATCGCCTCGACCAGGTGACGGCAAATTGCCAACCCAAGGCCAGTGCCGCCAAAGCGGCGGGTGATCGAGCCATCGGATTGGGTGAACGCGGCGAAAAGCGTCGCCTGGGCGGCAACGGCGATCCCGATCCCGCTATCGCGCACCGTCCCGTCAAGCCACCAGCCCCCGTCATCGTGCTCACGTGCTGCCAATCCGACCGTGATTTCACCAAATTCAGGGGTAAATTTGATCGCATTGCCAATCAGGTTGAACAGGATCTGGCGCAGCCGATGTGGATCACCTACCACGAAATCAGGTAGCTCGGGTGACGACGAGGTGCTGAGCGACAAACCCTGCGCGGTTGCGCGGGATGCCAACACGTCGACCACCTCCCGCACCACAAGGGCAGGGCAGTAGGGGAGTGCTTCCAACTCCACGCCGCGTTCGTCGATTTTTGCGTAGTCGAGAATCTCGGTCAGCATTTCCAGTAAATGGGTGCCGACCTGATGGATGATGTCAGCGTATTCGCGCTGGCTGTCGGGCATCTGCAATGTCCGCATCAGATCGGCGGCGCCGACAATCCCATTGAGCGGGGTGCGGATTTCATGGCTCATCGTGGCCAGGAATTGCGCCCTTGCGCGCACTGCGGCTTCGGCTGCGTCACGCGCTTCGGTCAGGACATGCTGTTGCTGGGCGGTATTTGTCACGTCGGTAAAGCTTTGCACCGTGGTGCCGTCTTCCAGCGCCGCAGTGCGGGTTTCGATGATCTTTCCGTCTGCCATTTTCTGATGAAATAACCGTGCTGTGTCGCGCTCGCGGCTGGAATAAATGCTCCGGTCGGTCTCGTCGCCAAGATGTTGCTGCAAGGCCCGCAAATCCTTCTGGGTGCGGCCAGGTTGAAAATCTGGTGGCAGACCGAGCAAGGCTGCGGTGCGGGCGTTGAACATCGCAATCCGTCCGTCCGGGTTGATGACCATCATACCCACCCCGACATGTTCGAAGGCGATTTCCATGAGCCGGTGGGCGCGCGCGTCGCGCTTACGCTGCCCGGCGGCGCGCAGCGTCAGGCCAACCACAACCAAGCTCATCGCCAGTGCGGCCAGTACGCTAATGGGTCCTGTGGCGTCGCGTGCGGCAAGCAGGTCGGTTGCCGACATCGCAGCCATCCTGGCGTGCCATGCCTGGTCTCCCTGTCCGGCTTGGTGCAGCAGCACCGCAGCCCAGATCAGGATGATCGCGGCGCCCGGGACAGCCCACGCCGCGAGCATCTCGCGCAGAAATTTCGTCACGTCAGGACCGGGCTTTGTTGGACAGCATCTCGGTAGCGGCATCCGCTCCCAACGGCTGGGCAAACAGATAGCCCTGGCCGACCGTCACCCCAAGCGTATGTAGCCGCTCGGCGATCGGCTCGCTCTCGATCCCTTCAGCCACCAGCTTCAATTCCATGGATTTGGCGAGCGAGATCACTGCCCCCACGATCTTGGGTAGTTCTGGATCGCGCAGCAATCCCATCACGAAGCGCTGGTCGATCTTCAACTCACTGAAGGGCAGGCGCAGCAGCGACAGCAAGGACGAATGCCCAGTGCCGAAATCATCGATCGCGATCCCAACGCCGCGAATCCGCAGCCGGGTCAGAATATCGGCGGCGGCGATGTAATCGGCCATCAATGCGCCCTCGGTCACTTCGAGGATCAGGCGTGCCGGCGCAATGCCGTGCCCGGCCAGCACGTCGCTGATCCGTTCGGGCAGCATCAGGTCGCCCAAGCTCGATGGTGACAGATTGACCGCCATTTCCAGCGTGGGATCGACATCATGCCAGGCGCGGAGTTGATGCAGCGAGCGGTCAAGCACATTCACCGTAATGCGGTCGATCAGGCCATGCCGTTCTGCGAGCGGGATGAACGCGTCGGGGCCGATGGTGCCATATGTTGGGCTGTGCCAGCGTGCCAGGGCTTCGAAGCCGATCACCCGACGGTCGGAGAGCCGGATCTTGGGCTGATAGAGACAATGAATTTCGCCAGCATCGAGTGCTGCGTCGAGCATTCCAGGTGTCAGTGTGGCCCGGCGCGCCCGGCTGGCGCGGGGCTTTTCGCGCGGAACCTCGGCGATGCACGCCATCAACTGATCGAGCGCCAATGGCTTGCCGAGCGTGCCGGCAACCCGCAAACCCAGCGCCACAGCAAGCCGGGCAGACGCCTCACGCACCCGTTCGTCGAAGCCGGAAATCAGGATCAACACCGGATCGCGTCCGAGCCGGGCAATTTCGCGCAGCACCTCGATCCCGTCATGTTCGCGCAATGACAGATCGAGCACCACGACATCGGCACTCTGCCCCTGCAACCAGCGTGTTGCCTCAATCAGAGAGCCCGCGCCGGATGCCGCATAGCCAAGCTTTTCGGCCGCCCGTGACACGATCAGGCGTTGAATGGCTTCGTCATCGACGACCAGGAGCCGCAGTGGTTCGAACGCTTCTGTGGACAATTTCATTCAATCCTCGCTGAAATCCTGATCGCCGGTTGGGCTGGCGATCAGAATGCATGGTCAATTGGAAGATTGTCTTAAAGTGCGTCTTGAAAGTGAGACGAACCGCCAAGTCAGCGGATTTCGAGTTGCCCGGCGATGTCTTCGGCTTTGGCCGCGAGCTTGCCGAGGCGCTTGGCGGTGGCTGCGTCGGCCTTGCTCGGCTTGCTGGTCTGGGCGCGCAGGTTTTCCGCTTCCACACGCAAATCATGCAATTCGTCGGCCATCAGCAGTGCCGCGAGCGCCAGGAGACGGCCCTCGCCTGAATGTCCCCCCAACGCCTTGATGCTATCGACTCGGCTTTGCACATCAGTCGCCATGTTGGTGAGATGGGTTTCCTGGCCATCCTCGCAGCCCAGCGTGTAGCTGTAGCCGTTTATTTTGACGGTCACTTGCGCCACGTGTCGATCCTTAATTCTGTGCGCCGGTGGCGAGCTCGTCGCGCAACCGGTCAATCATACGGTCAAGCTGGGCGGCGATCGAAGCGCTGCGTTCGTCATTTTCCGCTGGGCGAGACCCAGCTGCGGCGATCCGATCAAGCGCTGCTTCGAGACGCCTGGTGGCAGTTTCGGTATCGGCGTCGGTCGCATCAGGTTGGACTGCCAAGCGTACCTCCGGCCAGAATGAGTGGAGAACAGGATGCAGCGCATCCGCCTAAACTTGAGTTACACCGCCCAAGCGCTTAGGCGTCAAGCATGTTTTCGCATCCTGCGGTGATTGTCCACGGAATTAACCATGTTCGTCTCGCCTTGCGTCCTGGCCGCAAGGTGGTTTTGCTGTCCGGCCACGGTGCGGCGCTGTACGCTGGCACGGGCTGGTGGCGTGCGCTCATGGCGATCGGCCGGGCTGAGTTTCCGACAACCCCGATGACCGATCTACTCGATTGCGCCGCCGCACCGGGCCGGGCGTTGGAAGCGTTGCGGGCAGGGCAGGCCGCGATCCGGCTCGATGCGTCCGTGCCCGCCTGGCCTGCGGTTGCAGCGATCGCCAAAAGCCTCGGCGCACAGCTCTTCGCGGACCGCCCGCCCGCCATCGATCTCGGCCAAGGCGATGCCTGGCGGCTCGACGCCTGGCTCATAGGTGACACAGCCGCCAAGCTGCGCTAGAGCGCGAAGACTATTACAGCCCCAAGCGGAGGAAGCCCCTATGCGCATCACCCAGCGCGTCAAAAAGATTCTCGACTGGTACGAGAGCGACAACCCCGGCAGCAAGGCGAGCCTTGCTCGCATCCTCATGGAGGGAAAGCTCGGTGGCACCGGCAAGCTGGTGATCCTACCGGTCGATCAGGGCTTCGAGCATGGTCCGGCACGCAGCTTCGCGCCGAACCCGGCCGCCTATGACCCGCATTATCATTTCCAGCTGGCGATTGAAGCCGGGTTGTCGGCGTATGCCGCACCGCTTGGCATGCTGGAAGCCGGTGCCGATACGTTCGCGGGCGCCATTCCGCTGATCCTGAAGATGAATTCGTCCAACTCACTGGCGACATCCAAGGATCAGGCGGTAACGGCATCGGTGAGCGACGCGCTGCGCCTCGGCTGTTCGGCGATCGGCTTCACCATCTATCCGGGCAGCGAATACGCGTTCGACCAGATGGAAGAACTGCGCGACCTCGCCGACGAAGCCAAGGCGTCTGGCCTGGCCGTGGTCACCTGGTCCTATCCGCGTGGCCCGAACCTCGACAAGAAGGCCGAAACTGCGGTCGATATCTGCGCCTATGCCGCACATATGGCTGCCCTGATGGGTGCCCACATCATCAAGGTGAAGCCGCCAACCGCTGAAATCGGCCTCGAAGCGGCGCGCAAATCCTATGATGGCGTCGATATCTCAACGATGGCCAAACGGGTCGAACACGTCATGCAGGCGAGCTTCGCTGGCAAGCGGATCGTTGTGTTCTCGGGCGGAGAGGCGAAAGACCTTGAAGGTCTGTTCGCTGAAGTTCGCGGTCTGCGTGACGGCGGCGCTAATGGCTCGATCATCGGTCGCAACACCTTCCAGCGTCCGAAAGCCGATGCGCTGGCGATGCTGGCCAAGATCATCGAGATCTACCAGGGTAAGGCGTAACGATCATGGCGGGGAATGACTGCCGACTTTACCTCATCACCCCGCCCTATATCGACTTCAGCGCGTTTCCCGCCGCGATGGCGCAGGCATTGGATGCCGGCGATGTCGCGGCGGTGCAGCTGCGGTTGAAAGATGTCGATGACGAAACCGTGCGACGGGCAATCGATGTTCTGCGTCCGATCGTGCAGTCGCGCGGTGTCGCATTCCTGATTAATGACCGCCCGGATCTGGCGGTCGAACATGGCTGCGACGGTGCTCATGTTGGACAGACCGACATGCCTGCTGCCGAGGCCCGTAAGCTGCTTGGCAAACTCACCATGGGGGTCACCTGTCATGCCAGCCGTGATCTGGCGATGCAGGCGGGCGAGGACGGGGCCGACTATGTCGCTTTCGGGGCGTTCTTTCCAACCGACACCAAAGACGGCACCGCCGAGGCCGAGCCCGAGATTCTGCAATGGTGGTCGGAGTTAATGGAATTGCCGGTGGTGGCGATCGGCGGCATCAATGCCGACAACTGCACGCCATTGGT
Organism: Asaia bogorensis; assembly: GCA_943333505.2. Classification (GTDB taxonomy): domain Bacteria; phylum Pseudomonadota; class Alphaproteobacteria; order Acetobacterales; family Acetobacteraceae; genus CAITOL01. The sequence goes on from CALQTN020000123.1 coordinate 6,269, forward strand.
CAAGGCCGGCGCAAATTTTCTCGCCGTGGTGGGCGCAGTCTGGAACCATCCAGACGGCCCGGCGGCGGGTGTGAAAGCGATGAATGCGGCAATCGCTGCCGCCTAGGGTCTGTTGAGGTTCATCGTGAATTGATGATGGCTCCTGCGAGATAGATCAACGCGGAGAAGCTTTGGTCTGTCTTGTCGGCCCGCATGGCGATCCTCTTGAACTCTTTAAGTTTACCAAAGAAGTTCTCGATAAGGTGACGCCA
>CALQTN020000124.1 GCA_943333505.2 Asaia bogorensis
GATTCTCCGAACCGGCTTTCTGAGCTGAAATAGCGCGACCTTGGGGCGGTCAGACCGGAGTTCTTATCGTCTGACAAAGCGGTCGTTTATCCGAACCGCCCCCTGCGTCCTTAAATCGGTTTTCTGCTCCATTGCTCCCCGGACCCCAACACACCCGGGTTGCAACGAATACGCGATCGGTCCTCCTGAAAGGTGACGTCACGGGTATAGTGCAGGGTATTTTCGACGTGCCAATGGCAGCGGATCACGGTGTTGGCACGCTTCGCCGAGACGGGGAAATTTGCCAGATAATACGCTACATCACCGGTCTCGTCCCACAATCCGGTCTTGGCACTGCGATGCAGGACCCTGCGCGTGACGCGGACGATGCCCTCGATCAGCGGTTTCCATTCGGTGTCGGCAACCGCGCTGGCCGCACGGAAAACGTCGACCCGCCTGGTTTCGTGGCGATTGCGTGAAGCGGAAACCGTGGTGTCGGTGCTGGTGGGGCGCTGGGACGCGCATGCGACTTCAACATTGAGCTTCAGGGTGGGCTGATTGTCCTTTAATTGGACGATCGCCTTTATCTGCGCCTTGGCGGCGACCTCGAAGGTTTTTTTTGGCAGTGCAAGGCATCGAGCGTGACGATGCAGTGCGCGATATCAAGTTCACTCAGCAATTTCTGCGCGGCGGGGATCTCGTTGGATTTTTCTTCGATATCGACGTGCGCCAGGATCAGCCCTGCTTCGGTGTCGAATGCGTGCAACACCTGGGCTGCCTTGCGATCGCGGAAATTGTCGAAGCTGCCACGAAGGGTTTTTCCGTCGAGCGCGATGGCGCGCCGCGATGGATCGATTGTGCTGTTAAGAAGACTTGCGGCGTGGTGGCGGAAAACCTGCTCGATCGCCACCGGATCAAGGCCCTGCAGGATGTAACGAATGCCGGTATGACATGGCGCACGCTTCCAGCGCAGACCAAAGGCGGTGTTCAACCGACGGCGATGGATAGTGATGAAGGTCTCGATCGATCGGAAGGAGTTGCCGCCGGTGACCACGGCAAGGATTGAAAACAGGAGGATGTGGGGAAGCTTATAGACCTTCCCCTCGGCCCGGCGTGGGTCCGGGATTTCGCTGAGGAGCTTGAGCAACGGTTCGAATGATCGCAAGGCAACCTCCGGATGGCTGGGTTGCCGTGCATAGATTCGGAGATTGAGCCGCGCCGGAATCCACCTGGCCCTTTCGCTGATACGATTTCCACAATGTGTTGCGCCGCAGACTCACCCTTTCAACACCGAGGTAGAGAGCATTCAACAGCCCTGGCACCCAGGCCTGCCAGTTCGACAATCTGATCCGGCGCGACCCGCGCGATTCCGGCAAGACCATCATCCCGGACCTGGCGCATAGCTGGGAGATTGCCAAAGACACCATGACCTACACGTTCAAGCTGCGTCAGGGCGTGCAGTTCCATGACGGGGCGGAACTGACGGCAGAGGACGTGAAGGCCACTTTCGACCGGATAATGAAGCCGCCCACCGGCGTTTCCATTCCACGCTCCGTGTTATTCAGCGCGGTGGAGTCCGTCTCGGCGCCCGACAAGTCCACGGTGGTGTTCAAGATGGCGGAGGCCCGGCCGGTCAATTTCATCATGTCGTCCATCGCGTCCGGCTGGAATGTGATCCTGCGCAAGAAGACGCTGGAAGACAACCAGTACAATCTCCGGAAAGTGATGGTATTTCCCGGCACCGGGCCGTACATTTCCAAAAATCGGGTGGAAAATGAACGGTGGACTTTCGAACGCAACGAAAAATACTGGAACAAGGGTCTGCCCTATCTGGATGGGCTGGAAATATACCACCTCATGCCGTTCTCGCCGGAATTGGGTTCCGCCTTCATTTCCAACCGCGTGGATTATACGCGCATCACGGACCCCGGGACCTACCGCATTGCCAAGTCGCGCCCGAACACGAGCGGGGTCGAATATTATCAGGCTGTGGTGCAAGCGACCTGGATGAATAACCGCAAGAAGCCGCTCGATGATGCGCGGGTGCGCCGAGCCTTCCACCTGGTGCTGGACAAGGCGGTGATGGTGGACATGGTGAAGGACCTCGCGCCGATGATCCAGGGCGGGTTCATCTATCCGTTCAGCGAGTGGGCCACACCGAAGGAGGAGATGTCCAAGCGGCTCGGCTACCAGGCCGATCCCGCCGCGGCGATTAAGGAGGCCAAGGCACTGATGGCCGCCGCCGGTTATGCCAACGGCTTCAAGACTCTGGATTACATGGTGCGCGACATTGCCTCCTGGCGCCTTTGGTCGCAAGGAATTCAGGCGGTGTTGCAGCAGACCCTGAACGTGGAATGCAAGTTGCGCACGGTGGTGGATTCCATCTGGTTTGAGGACGCGGCCAGCGGCAATTACGATCTGGCGATCGGTGCCATCGTCTCCTCGCTGCTCGATCCATCGGACTATTTCAACGCCTGGTATGGCAAGAAGGGCGATCAGTTCGGGCCGCAGAACTACAGTTTCTGGGACAACAAGGAGTTCCAGGCAGTGCTGGTCCAGATTGACCGGGAAATCGACCCGGTCAAGCGCAAGGTGCTGGTCCGCAAGGCAGAAGACATTATGGAAATGGACCCACCGCTGCTGCCAGTCTCCTGGGAAAAAATCATCGACCTGTGGTACAATTATGTGAAAGGCATCCGGCCGCACGACTATTTCGGGCTGTACGACGTGAATCGCTTCGACGTGGCATGGCTGGATAAGTAGATCGGGCCAACAAGGCCGGATCGGTGCGTGCCGATCCGGCCGGGGGCGGCGTTACAGCGGGGCGATCCTGAACGACAGACTTTGCGGCGCACATCAGATGGGCCTAACGTTTCTGAGTGAAGCCGAGGAGACAAGGATCATGAACGCATCAGCGAATAGCCAGACGCATGGGCCGTCCGGTTCAGGCAAGGACGATGTCATTATCGTTGGTGCCGGTTTTGCCGGCATGTACATGCTCCATCGGCTGCGCGAGGCCGGCTTTCGCGTAAAATGCTTCGAATCCGGAACCGGGCCGGGCGGTACCTGGTACTGGAACCGCTATCCCGGCGCACGGTGTGACATTCACAGTCTCGCCTACTCGTATTCCTTCTCGAAAGAGCTCGAGCAGGAGTGGGAATGGTCGGAACTCTATGCCGCCCAACCAGAAATCGAGCGTTACGCCAACCACGTCGCGGATCGTTTCGATTTACGCCGTTCGATCCAGTTCGAGACGCGCATAGCCGCTTGTGTCTACGACGAGGCCAGCGGGACGTGGACCGTGACGACGGACAAGGGCGAGACCGCGAAGGCTCGCTACCTTATCATGGCCACGGGCGGCTACTCCGTTCCGGCCAAACCACGAATCCCCGGCATCGAGACCTTCCGCGGAGAGGCCTACTTCACCAATCAATGGCCGCTGCACAAGGTCGACTTTGCTGGGAAGCGCGTCGGCATCATCGGCACTGGATCGAGCGGCGTGCAGACCGCGACCGCGGTCGCGGCCGAACCGATCGAGCACCTCACTATTTTCCAGCGGACGGCCAATTTCATCGTACCGGGCTGGAATCGCAAGGCCGATGCCGAATACACAAGCGCGTTCAAGGCCGACTATCCCGCGTTCCGTGAGGCCGCGAAGTGGACTGGTAATGGCACGCTTTTCCCGCGGGTGAAGTCGCTCGGGCAGCTCACGACCGGACCGATCGCCGATCTCGATGAGGCAACGCTGCGGCAGCGCCTGGAGGAGCTTTGGGTCACCGGCGGCCTTTACTTCTTTGGCGGCGTTTCCGATCTGATGACCAGCGAGGTCGCGAACAACCGTGTCTCGGATTTCTTCCGCCAGAAGATCCGTGAGCGCGTGCGCGATCCGAAATTGGTCGAACTGCTGATGCCGCGTGGATTCTTCATCGGCGAGCGGCGTATCATCTCTGAGAACGGCTACCTCGAGATCTTCAACCAGCCGAATGTCAGCCTGATCGACGTCAAAAGAGACCCGATCACTGCCGTTACGCCGACGGGCGTAAAGACCGATGAGAAAGAATATCCGCTGGACATCCTGATCCTCGCGACCGGCTTCGACGCCGGCACGGGTGCCATGCTGCGAATGGATGTACGCGGCAAGGGCGGCCAGATGTTCAAGGACAAGTGGGCTGAAGGACCCGTGACGTATCTCGGCCTGATGGCCAATGGTTTCCCGAACATGTTCATGCTCGCCCAGCCCGGCAGCCCCTCGATCCGCTCCCAGGTTCTGGTGTCGATCGAGCAGCACGTCGATTGGGTCTTCGACCTGCTGGAGCACGCCTCCCAGGCCGATGTCGTCGAGATCGAGGCCAGTCGCGCGGCGGAGGACGCCTGGACCCAGCACGGGGCCGAGGTTGCCGATAAATCCCTGTTTGCGCGGTCTGAGACGCAGTATGTCGGCGCCAACATCCCTGGCAAGCCGCGCGTCTACCTCGCCTATCTCGGCGGTGTCGGTGTCTATCGCAAGACCTGCGACACGATCCGCGACAATGGCTACGAGGGCCTCGTTCTGAGAACGCCAGCCGGCGTCCTGCCAGGACGTGAGACCTGGTCCGCCGCGAACGAGATCCCGCTGGTGTGGGGGACCGCCGTTTAGATCCGCCGAACAAGACGCGAAAGCTTGAACAGGAGGACGCCATGAATGATGCCCTGCAACGCCTGATCGACAAAGACGAGATCCGTGATCTCATGAGCCGTTACGCCCGCGGTGTCGACCGTGCCGACTGGGACGGCGTGCGCGAGACCTATCACACGGACGCCTACGACGATCACGGCGACTACAAAGGTGGAACCGACGGCTTCATCGAATTCGGCCGCTCGCGCACGGGTGGTGCGACGCAGGTCATGCACTTCCTCGGCGAATGCCTCATCGAATTCGCATCGCCGGCAGTCGCCATCGTCGAGACCTACTTCATGACGGCTCATACACTTGGGCCCGAGGCACAGCACCAATACGGCGCAGCCAATACCGGCGGTCCGGTACAGCTTTCGCACTACGGCCGTTACGCCGACCGCGTCGAGAAGCGCGATGGCGTTTGGCGGATCGCGCATCGCATCGTGATCTTTGAGGCGACGCGCTTGATGCTTGGCGAAGTGCCGCCCATCAAGCCGACCTGGGCCGCCCATCGGCGCGACAAGTCCGACCCGATCTTCAAGCTCAGGGCCGAAGCGGGGATTGCCTAGCAGCCTGTCGGACTCGGGATTTTCGATCAATAACGACGGGTGTTCGGCTGCGCCGGCGCGGTCATGAGACCGGCGGCGTCGCCCCGATCACGTCCTGACTGGCTTCATATCGGCCCGGAGATGGCGTCACGGCCGACCCATCCCTCGGATTTCGACCAAAAAACGCCTATTTGCCTCACTGTGCAGGGCGCAGGACAAAGATCCGCTTCATGTTCCACGCCGTGGTCACAGGGCTCCATTCGCCGCGCACCTGATCCAACCCACGCAGTAGAAACTGCCGGAATCCCCGGACTGACTTGATGATGCCGAACACCGGTTCCGGCACCTGCTTGCGCCGTGCGTAAAGCTTCTTGCCCTCGGGGGTCTTCAGCCGGTGCGCCATCGGTTCGACCGCGGTGGGGTTTTCCGGCGGCGGCGGCGCCTCGGCGAAGCGTTCCTTCAGAGACGGATGGTGCCCCTCGCGGCCGGTGGCGATCAGCAGTTCGACCTTGCTCGCCTCGCAGGCCTTCACGTTCGCCTCGCTAAAGTAACCGTTGTCCGCCTATAGTGCAGGCGAATCGGGTGAACGAAACATCACATCGTAACGAGTGTGGCCAGGAAGTCGTCGTCCCATCCGGCGGTCTTACGACGCAGCCTCAACGAATCCTTGGTCGAGGGCCGTCGCAATAAGTTGCACGCCATGTGTTTGATCGTGGAGAAGTTGGCCGGAGCGTGGTTGGTCCGGACACGGCATTCATCCTCTCGGAAGACCATGTCCATCACCCAGTGGAGGCTGTTTTCGATGGACCAGTGGCCGCGGATCGCCGGCCCCAGAAGATGCGCCAGGATGACCAGGGAGGTAATATAATAGCGGGTCTCATGCTCGATCTTCCCTTTGATCTCGCGTGTGCTTTCAACGATGGCGACGGCGTTCAGACCGGGCCAGTTGTGGCGTTTGCGCAGCCATTCCACGTCGTGGATGACAGTGGTGACCCGGGTTTCGATCCGGCCGTTATCGGCGTCGACGGTCTCCGTGCGGCTGATCTTGGGGTCCGGGGAGCAATGGAGCAGAAAACCGATTTAAGGACGCAGGGGGCGGTTCGGATAAACGACCGCTTTGTCAGACGATAAGAACTCCGGTCTGACCGCCCCAAGGTCGCGCTATTTCAGCTCAGAAAGCCGGTTCGGAGAATC
>CALQTN020000125.1 GCA_943333505.2 Asaia bogorensis
CACTCCATATCCGACGCCGATCCGAAGGTGCCAGAATGTCTACTTCCGTCAAACATACCTCCTTCTGGAGTCCAGAGAGGCGTTCCAGAGATCAGCAAAATCGCCGAGTTTCGCATGCTTCGCTACACGGTGAAGACCAGACGCTTACTTTTTTGGAGCGGGCGATGGGATTCGAACCCACGACCCCAACCTTGGCAAGGTGTTTACAGAACCTGCGATAATGATCGGCAAACCGGTATTTTTGCCGTGTTAGAATCGGCTGGCATAATATTTTGCCCAATCCACCATCATGCTGCCTGCCGGTCTGCTGCCGTTTTTGCCATCACATCATCCAGGTCGGATTGTTCAAACACGGCATATCGGTGAACCATTCTCATGCTCGACCAACCCGCGATCTGGCATAGGGCACGCAGATTTCCGCCGCGTTTCAGGAACCAGACCGCGAAGTGATGCCGCCAGTCATGGATGCGGAATTGTTCGATGCCAGCCTTTCGGCACGCCGTTCGATGGGCTGATGTCAGCGGGTTTCCACCCTTCTGGCGGGTATCGGTGTAAGGCTTGCCGAGTTTGTTCAGGAACACCGGTCCACCGTCAGGGCGACCACGTTTGGCCCAAATGGCGGCCAAGGTTTCCCGCACCACGGCACGCATTCCGACTCGGCGCGATTTTCCAGATTTGGTTCGCGGTCCATGCCGTTGACCAGAATGCTCGATGATAATGGCACCGCGATCCCAATCGATATGCCGCCAATCGAGTTGCAGGGCTTCCTGGGTGCGTAAGCCGGTCTCGCATAGGACCAGCATGACCGGTGCCGCCCATCTATTATATGCGGACAGAAGTCGGGCTTCCTGTGACGGTGTCAGGTAGGCAATTCGTTCAATCTCGGCCCCATGGACGGGGCGCAGTTCGGGCACGGCCACACCATAATCCTCGGCTCCGTGCTTCATTGCCGCAAGCAATGTGGAACGCCATCGTGCGACCGTTGCTGGTGCCCGCTTATGGCCATGATCCCGCAGCCAATCCGACCATGCTTCTTTGGCCTGGGTCAGGCGACGATTGCCAATGTTGGTATCGAGGTCATCAAGTCGTTGGATATCGAATGGATGAAGGCTTCCTGGCCGGTCTTTATAGGCGGCAATGCAATCATGGATGGTAACCGCCAGGGCATCGTTGACGGTGCCGGTGTCGATATATTCCTGGCGGATGCGTGCTTCTTCGGCAGCACCAACAGCGGCAGCATCGATTTTGCTGGCACATCCTGTCGAAAATTCACGCACCGTAATTGACTGACGACCCACCCGAACGGTGCCGCGACAATGCCAAACAGCGCCCCGCTTACGATAGCTTAGCGCCACAATCAGGTCGCCAATGTCATTCCTGTTTGAAGGGCAGACCGACCACCTGGAAAATGCCGGAACAAGGTTGATGGTGCGACACCAAGTTCGTGGGCGATCTCGGTCGTGGTCAGGTCATTGCTCATCATCATAGCCTTTGCCGCCGCGATTTTTGTGCGATCCAGCTTTGGCGGTCTTCCACCAAATCGGCCCCTGGCGGCAGCCGACCGCCATTCCGCAATCGAGGCACCATGACAATTCCCGCTCCCGACTGCGTTCAGGCCGCCGCCACGGCCTGGCCCGCCGACCCCGTCGAGCGGTGGGACATCGCGCGCCTGACGCCTTACGTCCGGAACGCCCGCACCCACAGCGACGAGCAGGTTGTCATGGTCAACGGCGCCAAGGTCATCTCGGCAGATATCGAGTGCACGGCTGGCGTGATCCACGTCATCGATACCGTGTTGATGCCGATCGGCTGAATCAATTGGGGCGACCTCAGCAAGTCGCCCCATACTTCAGGCAAGGTAACCCGATCCTGGCCTGCACGCCGGAAATCGCGGAGCGCATCGCAACCGCGGTGTCGTTGCGCGACCTGTGGACCGGCGGATAAGCTGCAACCGGGTGGTCAACGGGCCACGAAACGGAGGAAACAACAATGGGTCGTTTGGCCGGACGCAGGATCATCATCACAGGCGGTGCATCGGGTATCGGGCGCGCCACCGCCCGCCTGTTCCGCGCGGAAGGCGCGACGGTCGCGATCCTCGATCGCTCGGATAATGCCGCGAAGTCCGTCGCGGACGAGATCGGCGCCGTTGCGTTCGGCTGCGATGTGTCCGACCCGGCGTCGGTCGCCGCGGCGGTCAATGGCGCAGCGGAAGCGATGGGCGGGCTGGACGGCGTCGTCAACGCGGCGGGCATCCTGGCCGAGACCGGCATCGCCGACACAAGCGCGGAAGTCTTTTCCCGTACGCTCGCCGTGAATCTGACAGGCACGTTTCTGGTGATTCAGGCCGCCGCGCCGCTGATGCAGAAGGAAGGCAAGGGCACGATCGTCAACATCGCGTCCGGCGTCGGACTGATGCCGACCGGTCCGGGCAGCATCGCCTATGTCGCGTCCAAGGGTGGCGTGATCGCGCTGACGAAGTCGGCATCGATGGAGTTGGCCCCGACTGTTCGCGTCAATTCGGTCTGCCCCGGCGCGGTGGAAACCGCGATGACCGCCGGCCATATCCGCACCGCCGCCGGCGATCCGAACCCCGCGATCACCGCGCGCTATGCCCTGGGACGTCACGCGCAACCTGAAGAACTGGCCGCGGCGATCCTGTTCCTGACGTCCGACGAATCGTCGTTCATGACCGGAATCGCCTTGCCGGTCGACGGCGGACGCACCTTCCACTGACCTGTGTGCGGGCGGGGGCCGCGTAACCGCCCCCGCCCGTCGGGACTTTTATGCCGCGTAGTAGCCGCCATCGACGACATGCGATGCGCCGGTCATGAACGACGCCTTGTCGGAGCACATCCACACCACGGCCTCGGCGATTTCTTCCGGCAAGCCCATGCGGTGCATCGGCACCTTCGCCATCAGCGCGTCATAGCGGCTGCGCACGGTTTCCTCGGTCATCGGCGTCGTGATGTAGCCGGGGTTGACGCAGTTCACGCGGATATTGTCGCGCGCATATTCCATCGCCGCCGTCTTGGTCAGGCCGACGACGCCGTGCTTGGCGGCGACATAATGGGACGAAGTCGGCAAACCGATCAGCCCGGCGACGGAGGCGGTGTTGACGATTGCGCCGCCGCCCTGCGCCAGCATCTGGATCAGTTCGTGCTTCATGCACAGGAACACGCCGGTCAGGTTGATCTCCAGCATGCCGTCGAAGCTCGCGCGCGCCATTTCGTGCAGACGCTGGCCGCGCGGGCCGACCACGCCGCCGCCGATGCCCGCATTATTGAACGCACAATCGACCCGCCCGAATGCCGCAACGGTGCGCGCGACCATGGAAGCGACATTATCCTCGTTCGCGACATCGCCGCCGATCGCGATCGCCTGACCGCCCGCCGCGTTGATCAGCGCGACGGTTTCCGCCGATCGTTCTTCCGTCCGATCCGCCACCGCGACGCGCGCGCCTTCTCGCGCCATCGCCAGCGCCGTGGCGCGACCGATGCCCGACGCGCCGCCGGTGACCAAGGCGGCCTTACCCGCGAGAATACCTGTCATGAACTTTCCTCCTGCCTGTTGCGCTTGGCTATTTGCAGCCGGCGCCAATCTTTACGTCATTGAACCGATCGTCGCCCATCGACAGAAACGGCGTCAGACCGTGAATACACCCGGGACGATAGGCATAGACATTGGATCGGATCATGAACGGCATGATCGCGGCATGCTCCACGCCCAGGCGCCCGACCTGGCGCAGCACCTTCAATCGCTCCGGGTCGTCCGGCAGCATGCCACGCGCCTTGGCCAGCAGCGCATCGATTTCCGGCGTGGCGGCGCCAAACGGGCTGTACGTGCCGCGGCTGCCCACCAGTTCCTGAAACGTCTGCAACGGATCGGCGCGTCCGCCCCACCGCGCCAGCAGGATATCGGCGCGATACGGTGGGCGCACGAACTGGCTGAACTGGGACGCATCGACGACATCGAACTTCACCCGGATATTCGCCTCCGCCAACATCGCCTGCAGCGCTTCGGAGTATGCCCGGTATTCCGAGGTGTTCAGCAGCATCTGGCTGAGGTCCAGACCGTCTTTGTAGCCGGCCTCCGCCAGCAGGGCTTTCGCCTTTTTCGGATCGTACGGATACATCGCGTCGAGCGCCGGGTCGGTCACCGGCGAGCTGGGCGCGAACATCTGCAGCGACGGCTTGCCGCTGCCGAAGCTTAATGCCTCGGCCATCGCGGATCGGTCGATGGCGTGCAACATCGCCTGACGAACCTTCAGGTTCTTCAGGCTGTCGCGGGAAAGATTGACGTAGAATCCCCAAAAGCCGTTTTTCTCGTTGATCTGCGTCGTCAGGCCCGCGCCCTTGGCCTCCGGTATCTGGCGCGGGTCGATCATCGCCACCGTTGCCTGACCGGAGCGTACGGCGTTAAGCCGAGCGCGACCGTCGGGGACATAGTGGTGTTCGAAGGTGGCGGGGCGATCGCCGGTGCCGCCCCAGTATTCGTCGTTCCGAACCAAAATGGTCTTGACGTTGGACTGGAACGACCGCAGTCGGAACGGGCCGGAGCCGATCGGCGTGTACGTCACGCCGAACGCGTCGCCGGCCCAGGAGGCCGGAGAGGCCATCATCCCGGCGATGCCGCCCAGGAAGTAAGGCAATTGCCCGCTGGGTTGCTTCTGATTGATGCGGACTTGCAGCGGGCCGAGTTCTTCGACGGATTCAATCGAACCGACCGCTTCCAGCATCGTACCGCTGACACGCCGCCCCAGGCCGATGTTGCGTTCTAGGTTTTTCTTGACCAAACCCGCGGTCAGCATCGTGCCGTCGTGCAGCTTCACGTTCGCGCGCAGGGTGAATGTAAACGACTTCAGATCGGGGGATGCCGACCAGGATTCCGCCAACCCCGGCGTTGTATTGCCCGCGTCGTCGAGCCTGACGATCGTATCGAACAGGCCCAGGAACACTTCCTGCGAGAAGCTGCTGCCGCTCTGCGGTTCGGCGGGATCGAGCGTTTCATTGCCTGCCGCGTCGAAAAACACCAACGACGCGTTTGGATTGAACGTCTGCGCCCGCGCGCCGGCGCCCAGACCCAGCAGTACCACCGACGTCAGCAGCAGCGATCGCGCCGTGGAAATTGCCTTTTGGTGCTTTTTCATGGTAGCTTCCCCGTATTATATTCCTGTCAGTCTGCATCGGTTTCCGCCGCGCGGGAAGGCTCCGCGCGGTTGTGTCAACGGCGGTCGAATTCCAGGCCAGTGTGGCGGAGTAAAAGCAGGCCACTCGTTCGCGGCGTGATGCCTTGCAGCCAGGCCCCGATCGAGGGCCTGGCTGCAAGGTGGCGCCAGCAAAGTCGGTCAGGATTGCGTGATTTCGCCGGTCTCTGGAGCGGTGGCGTGGGCCTGGTTTTGCTCCGTCCTGGCGGCCGCGCGGCGGCGTCCGGCGGATTGCTTGAGGCGGTAGCTGTCGCCGTTCATTGTCAGGATGCTGACGTGGTGGGTGAGCCGGTCCAGCAACGCGCCGGTCAGCCGCTCCGAACCCAGCACCAAGGTCCAGTCCTCGAACGGCAGGTTCGATGTCACGATGGTCGAACCGCGTTCGTAGCGCTGGGAGAAGGTCTCGAACAACAGCTCGGCGCCGCTAGGTGACAGCGGAACGTAACCGAGCTCGTCGATGATCAGCAGCTTCACCGAGGCCATGCGCGCCTCGAGTAGATGACGAAGGTGCTGGAACACCTCCGGCAGGTTCCAGCCCTGCAGGGCGGCCGCCTGATCGAGCGCATTCGGATTCATTTCGATCAGCGCCAGATAGTGCAGCGGATCGGCCACGAATGCCCCCAGGGCGTAGCAGCGCGGATGGCGGGCGATCTCCTTGCCACCGCACAGGATCACCACCTCATCCACGAAGCCCTTCACCAGGACATCCTGAAAGCCGTACCGCGTCGGCACCGAGTAATCATTGCTGCGATA
>CALQTN020000126.1 GCA_943333505.2 Asaia bogorensis
GTCACCAAGTACGACAAACCGTTCGTCGTAGTCATGGCGGTGGAGGAGTATGAGCGGCTGACGTCGGAAATCTCTACCAAGAAAACAAATCTCGTTCTCCGCAAAAGGGAGAAATGAGAATGGCAACCTTAGATGACCTCAGGAGCGGGGCGATTGTTCAAGGTATTATTCCGAGCCAGCCCGTCGCAATCGTCTCCGTTGACTGGATAGGCAAGCAGGCCGTCAATCTCGTCTACCGCGTCCCGGGCGGGTCGCTGGCCGAGACCACGCTCTATCGCGATGATGAGCATCGCCTATCCGTCGAAACCCGCGGCCACGCATGGTCCTTCGACGCTGACGGCGGTCTGCTCCGGCTGGTCACCGAGGCCAACCGGATCAAGCTTGCGCACTTCTTCGACCCCTACCTCGCCATCCACACCAGCCTGGTCGAGCCCCTGCCGCACCAGATCTCTGCGGTCTATGGCGAGATGCTGACGCGCCAGCCGCTGCGGTTCCTGCTGGCCGATGACCCCGGCGCCGGAAAGACGATCATGGCCGGCCTGCTGATCAAGGAGCTGATCGCTCGCAGTGATCTCGAACGCTGCCTGATCGTCGCCCCGGGCAGCCTTGTCGAGCAGTGGCAGGACGAACTCGGCCAGAAGTTCGGCCTGGAGTTCGACATCCTCACCCGCGACATGATCGAGACATCCCGATCGGGAAACGCGTTCAACGATCACCCTCGGCTCATCGCGCGCCTGGACGTGCTGGCCCGCAATGAGGACCTGCAGCAGAAACTCTCCAGTTCCACCGAGTGGGATCTGGTAATCTGCGACGAAGCCCACCGTATGTCGGCGTCCTATTTCGGTGGGGACGTGAAATACACCAAGCGCTACCAGCTGGGCCAATTGCTGGGCCAGGCGTCACGCCACCTGCTGCTCATGTCGGCCACACCCCACAACGGCAAGGAAGAGGACTTCCAGCTGTTCATGGCCCTTTTGGATGGCGACCGGTTCGAGGGTCGTTTCCGTGACGGCGTCCATTATGCGGATACGGCCGATATGATGCGGCGCCTGACCAAGGAAGAGCTGCTCCGGTTTGATGGTCGGCCGCTATTCCCAGAGCGCCGCGCCTACACTGTCAAATACGAGCTCTCACCTATGGAGGCTGAGCTCTACAGCACCGTCACAGAGTACGTCCGAACCGAGATGAACCGTGTTCAGCGGTTTACCGAACAGGACGGCAAGAAGCGCAACAATGTCGGTTTTGCCTTGCAAATCCTGCAGCGCCGCCTCGCATCTTCGCCGGCCGCGATCTACCAGTCCCTGAAGCGTCGTCGCGAACGCCTGGAGAACCAGCTGTCAGAGGCGCGTCTTGCTCGTCGCGGAGGTCGAACCGAATTCAGCGTCGTCAATGTTCGGGAAGACGACCTGCGCGACATCGAGGAATACGGCCAGGAGGAAGTCGATGAGATCGAGGACCTGATCTCGACGGGTGCCACCACCGCCGAAACCGTCGAGCAGCTGGAAATCGAGGTTCAGACCCTCAAAGGGCTGGAAAGCATGGCCTTGGGGGTTCTCGGCTCAGGCCAAGACACGAAGTGGACCCAGCTCAACCGTATTCTCGACGAAGACCTGATGGTCGACGCCGATGGCAACCGGCGCAAGCTGATCATCTTCACCGAGCCCAAGGACACCCTGCATTACCTGGTCGACAAGGTGCGTGCGCGCCTTGGCAAGCCCGACGCTGTCGATGTGATCCACGGCGGCGTGACCCGTGAAGAACGCCGCAAGATCGTCGAGCGGTTTATGCAGGACCGCGACATGCTGGTCCTCATCGCCAATGACGCGGCCGGCGAAGGCGTAAACCTTCAACGCGGCCATCTGATGGTCAACTACGACCTGCCGTGGAACCCCAACAAGATCGAGCAACGGTTCGGCCGCATCCACCGGATCGGCCAAACCGAGGTTTGTCACCTTTGGAATCTTGTGGCGGCCGACACGCGTGAAGGCGAGGTCTATGGGCGCCTTCTCGAAAAGCTGGAGATTGCGCGCGAAGCGTTGGGAGGCCGCGTCTATGATGTGCTTGGCGAGTTGTTCGAGGGGACACCGCTAAGAGACCTTCTTTTCCAAGCTATCCAATATGGCGAGCAGGAGGATGTAAGGGCGCGGCTGTTCCAGCAGGTTGATGGTGCCGTCGATCAGACGCATCTGCTGGAATTGCTTCGCCGCCGGGCGCTCACCAATGACACCATGCCCGAGGCGAAGGTCGAGGAGCTGCGGCTCGAAATGGAGCGGGCCGACGCGCTGCGCCTTCAACCACATCACATCCAGAGCTTTTTCGTCGAGGCGTTCCAGCATCTGGGCGGCCGCCTCAAGCGCCGCGAGGACGGGCGCTGGGAAGTGTCCCATGTACCGGTCAGCATTCGGGAGCGCGATCGCCAGATCGGCACTGGCGCGCCGATCCAGAAGCAATATGAGCGGATCTGCTTCGAGAAGAGCAAGATCAACCAGCAGCCGGTCGCAGCTTTCATCTGCCCCGGCCACCCGCTGCTTGAAGCCGTGATCAGCCTCATTCGAGAGCAATACGAGCAGATCATGCGCCAAGGCGCGATCATGGTCGATGAAACCGATACCGGCGACGCGCTCTCCGCGGTCTTCCTTTTGGAACACACGGTCCAGGACGGCCGCACCACGAGCGCCGGCAAGCCGCATGTGATTTCGCAGCGGCTCCAGTTCGCCGCGATCGACAAAGCCGGGCACGCCAGCAACGCCGGCATCGCGCCGCATCTCAATCTTCGGCCCGCCACGCCGGACGAGATCGCACTCGTGCGCAACCTTCTCGACGAAGCCTGGCTGACGACCGAGCTGGAAAACACGGCCATCCGGTTCGCCACCGTTGAACTGGCGCAGGGGCACGTCGCAGAAGTTAGAGCTCGGCGCCTGCCTGAAATCCAGAAAATCGAGCAGGAGGTGCGTGCTCGCCTCAAGAAGGAAATTAACTACTGGGACTCGCGGGCCTTCGAACTACAAGAGGAGGAGAAGGCTGGCAAGAAGACCCGGCTCAACTGGCAGAACGCCCAGCGTCGGGCCGAAGACCTGGCGGAGCGCCAGAAACGCCGCATGGATCAGCTCGAGCAGGAGCGATTCATCTCGTCGCAACCCCCGCGAGTGCGCGGCGGCATGGTGGTTATCCCACGCGGTCTGCTGGACGCGCAACAGAATGCGCGGGTGCCGAACCAATTTTCCGATGATCCTGCCGCGCGGCGAGCAATTGAACTCGCAGCGATGGAGGCGGTCATGGCGGCGGAACGCGCGCTCGGGAACGAGCCGGTCGACGTCTCTGCGCAGAAGATTGGCTACGACATCGCCTCCCACAATCCAAAGTCCGGGCATCTTCGCTTCATCGAGGTCAAGGGCCGCATTGACGGCGCAGATTCGGTGATGATCACGCGGCAGGAAATCATTACCTCCCTACATGAGCCCGAGAAGTTTATCCTGGCGATCGTTTCAGTTGTGGCTGGGTTTGCTCATGAGCCGCGTTACGTGCGTGGTCCGCTGATTGATCGAGAGCCGTCCTTCCTTGAAACCGCGATCCAGTTCCACCTGCCGCGCCTGCTTGAGCGAGCGGAGGCACCAAAGTGATCGTTGGGACGTTCTTTGACGGCGATGACGATGCCGAAATCGCCTGGAAACAGCACGACGTGTACGGACAAGCCCTGGGTGCGATTATTCAGGTTTGTTATCGCCTGACTCTCTTCGCCAAGTCTCTTCTCGACGATAAGGACCACGCCAGTTGGGGGACGATCGAAACTTACGACCACCGCACGCTCCAAAGCGCGCATGACATTCTGGCAGCTGCCTGGCGTTTCCAGAATGATTTCCGACAGTCAGTTTTGCCACTTGAGCGACGGCCAGAGCCGCTCGCCCCGCATACGCCCGAGAACCTTTGGCTTTGGTGGCTGCGCGATGAAATCGAGAAATGGGTATGGCAGCCGACACTTGTCCGAGACGTTCTGCTGATCTTGGGCAATCAAAATCAGCCAATCGGATATGCAGCTGAATCGAGGCTATGTCTTGCGCTGCTCGACAGATTTCGTGCCGTGCCGTGGGTACCAAAATGGCGGGATGCTTATGAGAAAGATTTGGCAAACGACCAGGCGGGATCGGCAGGGATTAGTCGGGAGCCGAAGCCAAACAGCGCAGACCGCATGTAGTGCCAATGCAGGGCTGAGGGACGCTCCGCCTGCAACATGATCCCGTGTAATACGACAGCAGCGCGCGCCGCCCGTAAGGGCTGTGGCCCCTGGAATAGAAAGAAAGCCGGCAACATGACCTCTACCTACAAAAAGAAGCTCATCGAGGTCGCGATCCCGCTCGAAGCCATCAACGTGGCGTCAGCGAGAGAAAAGTCGATACGACATGGGCATCCGTCCACCCTGCATTTGTGGTGGGCGCGGCGTCCGTTGGCTGCGTGTCGGGCGGTTCTGTTCGCGCAGTTGGTTGATGATCCGTCCAGCCTGCCAGAGCAGTTTCCGACGGCGGAATTGCAGGACGTTGAACGTAAACGGCTGTTTGCGATCATCGAAGAGCTGGTGATCTGGGAGAACTCGACCAACGAAGAAGTGCTAGAGCGCGCGCGGGCTGAGATTCGGCGCAGCTGTGGCGGCGTGCTCCCGCCGGTCTATGACCCGTTCTCGGGCGGCGGGTCGATCCCGCTGGAGGCGCAGCGGCTGGGTCTGCCCGCCTATGGGTCCGACCTGAACCCGGTGGCAGTGATGATTGGCAAGGCGCTAATTGAAATTCCGGGTAAGTTTAAGAACACGCCTCCGATCCATCCTGGTATCAATGACCGGTCATTTTATCGCAACGCTGAGGGACTGGCGGAGGACGTCAAGTATTACAGCGAGTGGATGCGCGGCCAAGCGTGGGATCGCATTGGGCACCTTTATCCGCGCGTTAATTTACCGAGGGATATCGGGGGCGGAACAGCGACTGTTATAGCCTGGATTTGGTCGCGAACGATCCCGAGCCCGGATCCGGCGTATTCGGGTACTCACGTACCGATTGCATCTAGTTTTATGCTAAGCACTAAGACCAAGAATGAGGCTTGGGTTGAGCCAATAGTGAGCCGTGAAGAAAGGGCAATCACCTACCGCGTTCGCATGGGCGGGACAAAAGAAGAGATAGCGCGAGCCAAAGAGGGTACAAAGGCCGGGCGTGGCGCTAATTTCCGTTGTCTGTTTTCAGGAACCGCAATTACGCCGGAATATGTAAAGTCAAAAGCGCGCGCGGGCGAGATATCTCATGCAATGATCGCGATTGTTGCAGAGGGTAGGGGAAAAAGGATATTCTTGGCGCCAGACGAAACCCACATCAAGATTGCTGATTTTGAGCGGCCAAGTCCGAAGTTCGATCTTTTGATCGCACAGCACCCGCAATATATTGGCGTTATGGGTTACGGGTTCAAGAATTTTTCTGAACTATACACATCGCGACAACTGACAACATTAGAAACACTGACTGAGCTTACTAAAGACGCTGCGCAGAAAATTCAAGAAGACATTCCATGCCAAGACTTTGAGGACTCGATAAGTCTCAATGAAGGCGGTCGAGGCCGAAAAGCTTATGCGCAAGCTATCAGTTTCTATATTGGACTTGCGATTGACCGCGTCGCTATGTCAGGAAATAGTCTTGTTCGGTGGAATCCAGTTGGTCCAAAGGCGCAACACCTATTTGGAGTAACTGCTCACCCCACCCCGACCAACGGGTATCCGAATAACGCATTTCGGGTCGCATCGAGCACGGATCGTCCGGTGAGTTTCGCTGTGCTTCCCATCGACCTGAAGGCAGCATAGGCCTCTGCACCCCATTCGCTGCGGAATCCA
>CALQTN020000127.1 GCA_943333505.2 Asaia bogorensis
CTCTCAAACCGCATCTTCCAGTCCTACGACGACATTGTCGACCACTGCTGCCAAGCCTGGAACAAACTTACCGATCAGCCATGGCGCATCATGACAATCGGATTGAGGGACTGGGCACATCGGTACTAGGCTGTGGGAATTGGTATTATGCACTGGTGGCGCCATCGCTCGCCGGCGCCGGTGCGATGATGATGCGGGCCGAGGATATCGCGACGGCCGGCGACAAGCCGATGACGACCACGATCAGGTCCGGACCGTTTAAGTTCAACAATACTGGATATCTCCCCGGCGCGAAGGTGATGTTCGACCGCAATGCGGCCTATGTACCGCGGGCCGAGCCCGCCAACGGCATGGCAGGCGGCAAGCGTGTGCAGGTCGATCGGGTGGAATGGCTGATTATCCCCGATTTGCAGACCCGAGTTTCGGCGCTGATCAAGGGCGAGGTCGA
Organism: Asaia bogorensis; assembly: GCA_943333505.2. Taxonomy (GTDB): domain Bacteria; phylum Pseudomonadota; class Alphaproteobacteria; order Acetobacterales; family Acetobacteraceae; genus CAITOL01. Next base: position 449 of record CALQTN020000127.1, read on the forward strand.
TCTGCTGGACCAGTTGCCCCATGACGGCATCCAGTCACTGACAGGCCGCAAGGATATCGTTGTTGAACAGAGCAACAAGCTTGGCAACATGGCATTCTTGCGGATGAACACGCTGCCTCCGCCGTTCAACGATGTCCGCGCAAGGCGGGCAGCCAGGCTTATCGCAAGCCGAACCCGGCGGAAGCGAAACGACTGCTGACCGAAGCCGGCTACAAGGGTGAGAAGATCGTCATTCTGACCACCCAGGAAATCCCGCTAATCGACGGGCTGGCACAGGTGACGGCAGATAAATTGCGCGCGATTGGGGTGAACGTGGATGTTCAGTCCAGCGACTGGGGCAGCCTGGTGGTACGGCGCGCGCGCAAGGACCCGGCGGAAAAGGGCGGGTGGAGCATCTTCCAGGCGGGTGGCGACATCACCACCCTGTCGCAGCCTGCGACCAATATTCTGATCGATGCGCGCTGCGACCAGAATAATTACGTAGGCTGGCCGTGTTCGGACCGGTTGGAGGCGATGCGGATTGCGCTTATCGAGACACCGGAGGCTGCTAAATTCATTGATTACAACAAAGCCTTGTGGGAGGAACTGCCATCGTTGCTGCTCGGGCGCTTCCTGCAGCCGGTTGCCTATCGCGCCAATATCTCCGGCCTGCAGCACGGGCTGCTGCTGGCGTTCTGGAACATCAGCAAAAAATAGCGGACTAACATGCTTGTTCCCACGATCATCTTGATCCGATCGAACAGGTAAGTCGACCGGATGATGCTCTATTCCAGAACCGCCTCGGTCTTGGCGGCGATCATCGCGAAATCGATGGTCGCCCCCAGCCCCGGCCCAGTTGGCGCGTGCAGCATGCCGTTGGCATCGGGATGGAATTCGTCAGCCAGGCCATAGCGGTGGGCGCCGTCGGGGAGCAGCACCTCAAACCAGGTCGTATTGGGGATGGCGCAGGCGAGGTGCAGATTGGCGAGGTTGTTCAGCGAATTGCCACTGTGGTGGATTTCGTAGTTCATGTGAAACGCCTCGGCGAGATGCGCAGTTTTAAGCATCGTGGTCAGCCCGCCCTTGTTGGGGATGTCGCCGCGCAAGTAGTCGGTGGCCTGCTGGGTGAGCCAGATCGGATAGGTATCGAGCGCGCCGGCGGGATATTCGGTCGCCATGATCGGGATATTCAGCTTTTGGCGCAATTTCACGTAGGAGAGGATGTCTTCGTCGGCAAGCGGGTCTTCGTACCATTTATAACCCATGTCCTGAATGGCGAGGCCGACCTTCAAGGCGCCGGGATAGTCGTAGCTCCAGGTGCTGTCGAGCATCAGCGGGTAGTTGTCACCCACGGCCTTACGGACCGCAGCGCAGATTTTGATGTCGGTATCAGGATCGGTCGGCGGATGGATTTTATAGGCGGCCCAGCCGGTGTGCTTGTGGTGCAAAGCCTGTTCGACATAGGCCGCCGCATCGGGCAGCAACTGGGAACTGGCATAGGCGCCGATTGAGGTGCGATGGGTGCCCATCAGGGCATGGACCGGCAAGCCGGCGATCTTGCCGGCCAGGTCCCAAAGCGCGACATCGGCCGCACCGATGCAGCGATAGGACACGTTGCGCGACAGTTTTAGCATCCGCCCGTGCAGCCGTTCGCGTTCCAGCGGATTGGCACCCATCAGCAGCGGCTTGATCCAGCGGATCAGTTGCGGTCCATCCATCGATCCGGGATTGGACGCCGAGCCAAGGAAGGCGTGGCCTTCATGCCCGCTATCGGTCCTGATCCGCAGCAGGCCGAGATTGCTGCGCGGTTGGGTAAATGATCCGGCATGGTAGGTGGTGCGGGGGATGTTATCCCAGGTGAAGATGGTGAGGGACACTTGGTCGATCTTCATGGCGCGCTCCCGGCGTATTGCTTTAGCTGGAGGCTGCCTGAAGCCCGACGCGGGTTCAAGTGGCGATCGCGGCCGTGCCGGCTTGGGTCGATTCTTGCAGGTTTGGCGGCCCTGATCGCGGCAAGATTTTTGCGTAAACCGCATCTGATGACGTTGACGGTGCCGCTTTAGGGATTTCTCGGGAGGGCGGCGCGACGGTTTGCGCGCGCGCGGCTGCGTCCGGCGGGGCGGGAAGCGGAACCGTAAGGTTGGATGTGGTGGTTCCGGTGGCGGCAGCATCGGCACGGGTGGTGGTGGCGCAGGTGGAGGTGGCTGGGGTGGACTGCCAAAGGCGCGGACGATTTTGCCTTGGGTTACCCCAACGAATGTCCGTTTTGCAGCGAGAGGCTAAAAATATTTGAATTGGTATGCTATTTCATTATGATATCATAATCATTTGTCTGTTGATGAGGCTAAGCTTTTCTTGCATATAATGGAAGACATACACCAAAAGATAGATTTTTTTGCGTCTTCGTTTGCAAACAAAGAAAACCTTCCTTGCCCGCCTTCCCCGGTGCTACCTTTTCCCCCAAGGGAGAACACAATGCCAGACGGCCTGACCTTACCTGCCGACGGGTTGATCGCCGTGGTTAAGCGCGATTGCCCAACCTGCGAGTTGACGGCATCGGTCCTGGGCGCACTCGCCGCAGCCGGTGCATTGGCGGTTTACACCCAGGACGATCCAACATTCCCCGCGACGATTGCCGCCCCGATTGATGACCATGACCTGAACATCTCGCACCTGCTTGAAATCGAAATCGTGCCGACCTTGATCCGCAGGGTTGGTGGGGTTGAGGTTGCGCGCAGCTATGGCTGGGATCGGGCGGAGTGGGAGCGGGTGAGCGGGGTGGGGGGGCTTGGGATCGGCCTACCGGCGATGCGACCGGGTTGCGGGGCGAAGAACGTCGAACCAGGGACGATTGAGCGGCTAAAGGTACGCTTCGGGCAAACCGGACTGGTGTCGCGGGTGATCGATTTCGGCGCTGGCGAGGATGAGATCGAGGCGATGTTCGACCGCGGCTGGTCGGACGGGTTGCCGGTGGTGCCGCCGACGCCGGAGCGGGTGTTGCGAATGCTGTCCGGGACGTCTCGCGATCCGCAGGAGGTCGTGGGCCTGGTGCCGTCCGATCTGGCGCCGGCCACGGTGGAAAAGATCGCGATCAATGCGGTGATGGCGGGATGCAAGCCGGAATATCTGCCCGTGGTGTTGGCAGCCGTCGAGGCGGTGCTCGAAGACCCATTTGCCATGCATGGGGTGCTGGCGACGACGATGTTTGTTGGGCCGGTTATCATGGTGAACGGGCCGATCCGGCGGCAGATCGGGATGAATGCGCGCGGCAACGCGCTAGGTCAGGGCAATCGCGCCAACGCGACAATCGGGCGGGCGTTGCAACTGGTGATCCGTAATATTGGCGGTGGGCGGCCACAGGAGGTTGATCGGGCGACACTCGGCAATCCGGGCAAGCTGTCTTACTGCTTTGCGGAGGACGAGGAGGATAATCCCTGGGACTCCCTGGCCACCGAGCGCGGCGTGGCGGCCGGTAAGTCGGCGGTGACGGTGTTTGCAGGCTTTGGGCTGCAAGGGGTGGTCGATCAGAAGTCGCGCACTCCGGAAAGTCTGGCGCGGAGTTTCGCCGAATGCCTCAACGTGGTGCATCACCCGAAGCTGGCGCCATCCTGCGACGCGGTTCTGGTGGTGTGCCCGGAACATGCTCGGACCTTTCATCAGGCGGGGTGGAGCAAGGCGCGGCTTTATGAGGAACTTCACCGCTTGTGCCAGTTGCCGGGCGACGATCTGGTCGCGGGCGTGCGCGGCATTGCGGAAGGATTGCCTGAAAACGCACGCGGCAAGATGATCAGCAAATTCCGCCCCGGCGGACTGCTGATCGTGCGGGCCGGCGGTGGCGCGGGAATGTTTTCCGGAATTATCGGCGGATGGTCCGCAAGCGGGGAGCGCGGAAGCTCCCCAGTGACAGTAGAGGTGAAATCATGACGACGATTCTCGATCCGAGTTCAGAGCGGTCTCCGACAATCAGGGCGCGGCTCGCGCGGCCGGCGAGCCTGGATGGCAAGGTTGTGGGGCTGCTGGATATTTCGAAGGCGCGGGGAGACGTGTTTCTCGATCGGCTCGGGCTGTTGCTGACCGAGCGGGGCATTACCGTCAAACGCTATATGAAGCCGACGATGACGCGGCCGGCGCCGCTTGCGTTGCGCCAGCAGATTGGCACGGAGGTCGATCTGGTCATTGAAGGCCTTGCCGATTGAGGGAGCTGCACGTCGTGCTGTACGCATGACATGGCAGACCTTGAAGCGCGTGGGATACCCGTGGTCGCGGTAGCAACGACCGAGTTCATCGATGCGGCGGCGGTGCAGGCGAAGGCATTGGGGACCGATCCGGCCTATGTGTTCGTTCCGCACCCGGTGCAGGACCGGACGGATGCGGAGCTGCAGGCGATGGCGGAGGATTATCTGGAGCAGATTTTGGCCGAGTTGGTAGTTAAGGGGGCTTGAGTCGGCCGGCCGTGCGAGATGTCCAACCTGACGGGACGCCAGCGCGTCGGGTTGGACGAACTATTCATTTGACGATGCCGTTTTTTAATGATATATTATACGCAATAATATTTTGAGAGAAAATTATGTTACGACGTATCATCGGAATGGCAATTTTGTGCCTGGCGCCGGCACTGGCAGCTTATGCCGATGGTTTCCTGAGATCGGAAATCGCCAAACGTTGCAGTGCGACGCGGACCAACACTATCGTAGCTCTTCACCAAACCCAAACATGGACAATGACACTCAGAAATGAAGGCAAGCCGTGTGTTATCGGCGTATATATGACCCAGGTCGATGGCGGTGCTTTCGGCAACAAAGCGCCTTTTGAGAATTTTACCGTCACCACCCAGCCGGCCCACGGCACGCTATCCTATCGCAGCGACTCGGTAAGTTATATTTTCTATCAACCAAACGCCGGCTTTGTCGGGATCGATTTGTTTGAGTTCCGCCTGTTCCCCGGCAACGGACTGAGCACTGTTATGGTGACTGTCGGGTCGTAACGTCGCGCCAGCAACCCGTTACCCCTGCCAGGATTTATACCACCCCCCTTGGCTTCTGACTCACGGTGGGGATTCCCCGACGCGGCGATGGTAATCCCTCCAGAATTTAGGGGGCTTCACGAGTAGAATTTTCTCGGCAAGATGCATGAGGAGATTTCGTATGAAGACGAGCCGATACAGTGACCCGCAGATCCTTTCGATCCTTCGTCAAGCCGAGGGGGGCATGCCTGTGCCGGAGCTTTGCCGCGAAC
>CALQTN020000128.1 GCA_943333505.2 Asaia bogorensis
CTCCGGCACAGGCATGCCCCCCTCGGCTTGACGAAGGATCGAAAGGATCTGCGGGTCACTGTATCGGCTCGTCTTCATACGAAATCTCCTCATGCATCTTGCCGAGAAAATTCTACTCGTGAAGCCCCCTAAATTCCGGAGGGATTACCCAGCGAGAACACGATCAACGCGGCGCTGCGGCGCCTGGGTTACGACAAGACGGAGGTCACGCATCACGGCGTCCGTCGCATGGCCGCGACGATCTTGAACGAGACCGGGTTCGCCTCCGACTGGATCGAGCGCCAGCTTGCGCCCGTCGAGGAAAACGCGATTCGCGGCGCCTACGATGCGGCCGAGAGGCTGCTGGCCAGGACCGAGATGATGCAGTGGTGGGCGGATTGGCTGGACCGCATGGCCTTCGACGTCGAGGACCTGATTGGCTGACTTGGCGGCGTCCTTGTTTTGCTCAAAAAACTTGAGCGCACGATTGAGGTCGGCCTCGCTTGCTACGGCGAAGGCTTCTTCGAAGGTCGGACTATTTGGCACTATGCCCACCTCAACCCGACGTTGGATCCGGCGCCGCGCGGACCAAGGTTTTGCCAAAGTTCTCGCCGCGCAGCATTTCGGCGAAGGCGGTGGGGATGAGCTCAAATCCTTCCCGGATATACTCACGATAACGGACCTCGCCTGAAGCGACCCAGGGTGCCACTTCGGCCAGGAACGCATCGTGCCAATCCGCCACATACTCACCCACGGAGAGGTTCCGCACGCGCACGTCGCGGGCTTCGGCGCGGCTGCGCTCCAGGTCTTTGGCATCCTCTCCGGGCGCATCGCCGTAGTGCGCGATCAACCCGCAAATCGTCATCCGCGCGCCCGGGTTGAACAGCGGCAGTACTGCCTCGAACACGGCCCCACCGACATTCTCGAAATATACATCAATCCCGTCCGGGCAGGCGGCCTTCAGCTCCTGAGCAAAGTTGGGTGACAGGCGCGAGATACAGGCGTCGAAGCCGAGTTCCTCCACGACATACCGGCACTTCTCCTCGTGTCCGGCGATGCCCACCACGCGACAGCCCTTCAACCGCGCGATTTGGCCGGCAATCTGACCCACGCCGCCAGACGCCGCCGACACGACCGCCGTATCTCCCGGCCGCGGCTCGCACTGCAGGGCCATGCCGGCATAGGCTGTGAGGCCGAGCATGCCTAGAACGCCCACCGCGTGGCTGATCTTACCGTGGGCCGGGTCGAGCTTACGGGGAATCATGTAGCTGGGCCTGGGGACGCCGTCCCCCATCAAGCCGTATTCGGCCCAGCCGTTGGTGTTGAAGACAAAATCCCCCGCCACCAGGCCTTCAATCCGGCTTTCCACAACCTGCGATACCGTTCGGGCATGGCAGGGAGCCCCCTCCAGCTCCAAGCCGCGGCGCTTGTAGCCCCACTGATATGGATCGAGGGAGACATAGATCGTCCGCGTGAGAGCTTGGCCAGGGCCAGGTGCTGGAACAGTCCCCTCCTTCAGCGCGAAGGTGGTCTCATCGGGCCACGGCGGAGGGGGTCGTTTAGCGAGCGTCCAATAGCGCGATTTCACTGTGCTCTCCCAATAACCATTCATGCCCTCTTGCCAGCAGCCAGAGGCGGCGTCCATCACCAAAACTGAGGGTATGGCGTCCGCTCAGGCAGCTCCGCCCTGATCCAGGCGTTTCGAAAATTCGCTCAGGCAGAGGCGCCAGAGAGTGTGGAAGTGATCCTGGACGGCCGGCAGTCGGCAGACCTCGGGGTGCACGTGTTGCAAGGGGGGATGTGGGGGGAGCTGAGCGCGGCAGTCGTGGATTGACGGAACCGATCAGCGTCCTAAGGTGAGTAGCCCATGTTGGGTCGGCCGCCCGATGGAGAATTCAGATGAAGCGTCGCCACCTGCTAGCTTCGGTCGCAACAACTGCGACAGTCGCATCCCTGGGCTTGTCCCGGCCGGGGTTGGCACAAGGGAGTGCGCGAACCCTGCGGTTCATCCCCGAGGGCAACTTGCAAAACCCTGATCCGATCTGGACGAGCACAACGGTTGCCCGGAACTTCGGCTACATGGTGTGGGACACGCTCTACGGCGTGGATGAGGCTATGGCACCCCAGCCGCAGATGGTGGCGGGCCATGAGGTCAGTGCCGATGGCCTGACATGGCGTATGAAGTTGCGCGATGGGCTGAAGTTTCATGACGGCACGCCCGTCCGCTCGGCCGACTGCATTGCATCGGTGTCGCGCTGGATGAAGCGCGACGGATTCGGCCAGCGGCTTGAGGCGGCCCTGAACGAGATGCGCGCCATCGATGACCGGACCTTCGAATTCCGGCTGAAGCGGCCGTTCCCGCTGCTTGCCCATGCATTGGGAAAGCCGACGGCGAATGTCTGCTTCATCATGCCGGAGCGCGTGGCGCTGACCGATGCCAACAAGCAGATCGATGATTATACGGGCTCTGGCCCCTGCATCTTCCTGCGCGACCAGTGGGTGCCGGGCGCCTCGGCCGCCTTCGCCCGCAATCCCACCTACGTGCCCCGTCAGGAGGCGCCGAGCTTTGTTGCCGGCGGCAAGATTCTGAATTTCGACCGCATCGAATGGAAGGTCATCCCCGATGCCTCCACCGCCGCGGCGGCTATGCAGAACGGCGAGGCCGACTGGTGGCAGACACCAACACCGGATCTGCTGGCATTGCTGCGCAAGGCACGCGGCGTATCGGTCGACCGGCTGGACACGGTTGGTGCCGTCGCCGTGATGCGCTTCAATATGCTCCAGCCGCCGTTCGACAACGTGAAGCTGCGCCGGGCTATCCTGCCGGCGATCAACCAGGCCGATTTCATGGCCGCGGCCATGGGCAGCGAGACCGAACTCTATTCTCTGAATGTCGGCGTGTTCACGCCCGGATCGCCGCTCGCCAACACCGCCGGACTGGACGTGCTGACGGGACCACGGGATCTCGAGAAGGCCAAGCGCCTCGTCGCCGAGAGCGGCTATAAGGGCGAGCGTATCGTATTCATCGCCCCCACCGACTATCCGGTGCTCTATGCATACTGCCAAGTGGGCGCAGACCTGTTGCGCAAGGTTGGGCTGAATGTCGACTTCCAGCCCTCTGACTGGGGCACGATGGTAACGCGACGGAATAATCGCGGCCCGGTCGACACTGGCGGCTGGAGCGTGTTCTGCACGTCATGGGAAGGGCTGAACCTGGCCGATCCTGGCGCCCATGCACCCATCGGCGGTCAGGGCGACAAGGGCTGGTTCGGATGGTACGCCAGCCAGAAGATGGAGGACCTGCGCAGCGCCTGGTTCGACGCGCCGGACCTGGCGACGCAAAAGAAAGTCGCCGAGCAGATCCAGTTGCTTGTCTGGGAGGAGGCACCTTACTTTCCGCTTGGCCAGGGGTTCCAGCCGATCGCCCGACGCACCAACGTCACCGGCGTCATCAAGTCGCCCTTCCCGCTATTTTGGAACGCTCGCAAGGCCTGATCCACGGTTGGTTGTATGCAAACGAAATTGATGGTGTCGGGCTTCGGTGGGCCGGTGCCTGTAACGTGGAGATTCCGATGACTTGGTCCATCCTTGCCTATGACCGTGAAACCGGCGCGTTTGGGCTTGCTGTCGCCACCAAGAATTTCGCCGTGGGTGCAGGTGTTCCGACACTCCGGTCGGGCATTGGGGCCGTTGCCTCGCAGTCGATTTCCAATCGCTATCTCGGCTCCCCCACTCTCGATGCGCTCGAACGCGGCCTCTCCCCGCAACTCGCCATCGACACTGTCCTGACCGGCGACGAAGGCCGCTCTCTGCGCCAACTGCATACGATCGACCGCCACGGCCATTCTGCCGCCTGGACAGGTCACAATTGCGTCGCATGGTGCGGCAGCGCCTCCGCCCCAGGAGTCAGCGTGGCTGGCAATATGCTTGCAAACGCGGCCGTGGTTGCTGACACCCTGTCGACCTACCTCGCCACCACGGGTGGCCTTCCCGAACGCCTCATGGCGGCCATGGACGCCGGCCAGGCTGCCGGCGGTGACCGGCGCGGTCGCCAATCCGCCGCGATGTTCGTCATTACGACCGAAGACTTCCCCGATCTCAACATCCGGGTCGACGACCATACCGATCCTCTGCCTGAACTCCGCCGCCTGTTGACCATCTGGCGACGGGATCGCGAACCAGGCCTGAAGAATGCTCCCAGAAAATCCAACCCGGCCGGCATGATTGATCTTGACGCCCTAGAAGCACCTTGGATCGCTGCCGGCCTGGACCTGCGGTTACAACGGTAAAGGACCGGACCGAACAGGTACGCACCTGCTGCTTGGCACAGCCGGGTAAGCTCGGGGTGCATAGGGCGGCATTCGTGGATTGAAGGCACGTTCAAGAGACCTCAATCTAAAGCGTGATGACCGTAGGTGGAATCACACGGAGGTGTGGCCACGCGACCAAACAAAGAGTTAGAGCATGGTGACCGCGCCTATCAGCGGTCATCATGCTCTAAGAGCCATCCACCCCCCCGACAATTTGCCGAGCTTCCCCACAGCGTGCCACGGGACTGTTGTTGGCCTGGGTCGTCCGGCTGACGGCCAACCATCATCTCAGCCTGCAACATACGTGGCGTCACACAACAAGCGTGGCCCACATGCTGACAAGAAAAGCCCGCTGGATAATCTTGGACGAACGGTTAACGACACGCTCAATGCAATACTGACTCCGGGGACTCAGAGCTCATGACATTGCGCTACGGAATGGAGATCCGCGCCGCCACAGCTGCCGAAGCGCCGGGTCTTTCAGAGCTTTTGGCGATGTCAGGACATTCGATAGACCCACATGCGTTGGCGGAGCGCCTCTCCACTCTGCGTAGTAGCTCGGCGACCGCTTTGGTCGCTTTGCAATGGGCCCCCCCGAGCGGCCTGGTAGTTCTACATTGGTATCAGACGCTTGAAGCGGCCAGGCCTGTCGCACAGATCACCACACTGCTGGTGGGCGAGGACGAAAGGCGCCGAGGGATCGGTCGGATGCTGGTTAAAGCAGCTGCTCAAGCTGCGCGCTCGGCCGGCTGCGGCGAGTTGGAAATCCTAACCACATCAACGGCGCCGTCGTTGCACGAATTCTGTCGAAACACCGGCTTTGCAGAGGCCGGCCCGCGGTTTATCCGGTCGCTGCGCAAACAGGGATAGCACACTTGGCGGGAACTGACGGTGTGGGCGCAGCTGATGGTTCGGTTCGCCGCACGAGGCGGGCATATCGGACTTGGACTAGGGTCTGTTGAGGTTCATCGTGAATTGATGATGGCTCCTGCGAGATAGATCAACGCGGAGAAGCTTTGGGCTGTCTTGTCGGCCCGCATGGCGATCCTCTTGAACTCTTTAAGTTTACCAAAGAAGTTCTCGATAATACCAATTCCCACAGCCTAGTACCGATGTGCCCAGTCCCTCAATCCGATTGTCATGATGCGCCATGGCTGATCGGTAAGTTTGTTCCAGGCGTGGCAGCAGTGGTCGACAATGTCGTCGTAGGACTGGAAGATGCGGTTTGAGAG
>CALQTN020000129.1 GCA_943333505.2 Asaia bogorensis
ACGCCGGCAAAGCGGCGTCAGCAATGGTGCTTGCCGCATCGGCGGGCTTGCGGCGCATGAAACCTGGCAGCACAGGCGCTCCGATCGGTTACGGTGTGACGGGCACCGCGTAACACGGGGCGGACCTTGGAAACAACTGCGCCCAGGTTGCCCCTTGCGTGCCGGGGTGATAGGCGGGCCCCGTTTGCACCATGGAGAACACCGATGGCTCAGCCGCGTTTCGATATTCTAGGTATTGGCAATGCCATCGTCGACGTGCTTGCTCCGGTCCCTGATGGCTTCCTCGTCGCGCACGCCATGCAAAAAGGCGCGATGGCGCTGATTGATGACGCCACCGCCGAAAAACTTTATGCCGCCATGCCGCCGGCCCAGGAAGTCAGCGGCGGATCGGCCGGCAACACCTGCGCGGTGGCCGCCGCGCTCGGTGCAAAAGTCGCCTATTTCGGCAAGGTTGCAGCGGACCAGCTTGGCGGCGTGTTCCGTCACGATATCACCGCCGCCGGGGTGCATTTCCCGACCGCACCGCTGGCGGGTGGCGCGCCGACCGCGCGCTGCCTGATCCTGGTGACGCCGGACGGTCAGCGCACCATGAACACCTACCTCGGCGCCTGCGTTACCTTTGACGAAACCGATATCGACGCAGCGGTCGTCGCAGATTCAGCCGTCACCTATATGGAAGGCTATCTGTTCGACCCACCGGCCGCCCAGGCCGCCTTCTATCGCGCCGCGACCATCGCCCATGCGGCGGGCCGCCAGGTCGCTTTGTCGCTGTCTGACAGCTTCTGTGTTGGCCGCCACCGCGCCGCCTTCCGCGATCTCGTCGCCGGGCATGTCGATATTCTGTTTGCCAACGAAGACGAGATCACCGCGCTTTACGAAACTGACGATTTCGACACCGCAGCCGCCCTGGTGGCCAAGGACGTGGCACTCGCCGCGCTGACCCGCAGCGAAAAAGGCAGCGTGGTGATCCGTGGCACCGAACGGCACGTGATCGCCATCGTGCCCACAACCCTGATCGACAGCACTGGCGCGGGCGATGCCTACGCCGCCGGCTTCCTCGCCGCCTACACCAAAGGCTTGGGGATGGCGCAATGTGGCACCCTTGCCAGCATCGCGGCGGCCGAGGTGATCAGCCATTTTGGTGCCCGTCCGCAGCGGGATTTAAGTGAAGAATTGGCGAAACTCGCCGCGCAAGGCTGATCCCCGCGTTTCTTGCTCGCTTTTGCAGATCCTTTCACCTATTTGACGCGCTGCAACATAGCCGACCTTGCCGCATTGGCGGCCGATCGCATCCAGGACTCGCATGGAAATCCGTAATATCGCCATCATCGCACACGTCGATCATGGCAAGACCACCCTTGTTGACCAACTGCTTAAGCAGTCTGGCGCCTTCCGTGACAACCAGCATGTCGCCGAGCGCGCGCTCGATCGCAATGATCTCGAGCGCGAGCGCGGCATCACCATTCTGGCCAAGTGCACGGCAGTGATGTGGAAAGATACCCGCATCAACATCGTCGACACCCCCGGGCATGCTGATTTCGGCGGCGAAGTCGAACGCATCCTGAACATGGTCGACGGCGCCATCGTGCTTGTCGACGCAGCCGAGGGCGTGCTGCCGCAGACCAAGTTCGTGGTCGGCAAGGCGCTCGCCCGCGGCATCAAGCCCATCGTGGTGGTCAACAAGATTGACCGCCAGGATTCGCGCGCCGACGAAGTCCATATCGAAGTCTTCGATCTGTTCGCCGCCCTGGGCGCAACCGATGAACAGCTCGACTTCCCGATGCTCTATGCCTCCGGCCGTCAGGGCTGGGCGACCGAAACATTGGACGGCGAACGGGTTGATCTCGCGCCGATGTTCGATCTGGTGCTGCGCCACGTGCTGCCGCCCAAGCTCGACAAAGACGCGCCGTTCGGCATGGTCGCGTCCATTCTGGATTATGACAACTTCCTTGGCCGGGTGCTGACCGGGCGGCTCGAACAGGGCCGTGCCCGTCTCAACATGCCACTGAAGGTGCTGCGCCCGGATGGCTCGCTGGTCGAAACCGGCCGCCTGACCAAGCTGATGGGATTCCGTGGCCTGGAACGGGTGAACATCGAGGAAGCCGAGGCGGGTGACATCATTGCCATCGCCGGGCTGACCGAAGCCACCATTCCTGACACGATCGGCTCGCCCGACATCGCCGGCGCGCTGCCGGCAACCCCGGTCGACCCGCCGACACTTGCCATGACCTTCCGCATCAATGACGGCCCGTTGGGCGGTCGTGAAGGCAAGAAGGTAACATCGCGCCAGATCCGCGACCGCCTGATGCGCGAAACCGAAGGCAACGTCGCCATCAAGGTCACCATCAGCCACGAACATGATGCGTTCGAGGTTGCTGGCCGCGGCGAATTGCAACTCGGCGTGCTGATCGAGCAAATGCGCCGCGAAGGCTTCGAGCTCACCATCGGCCGCCCCCGCGTGCTGACCCGCGAAAACCCGGAAACCGGCGTTCGCGAGGAACCGATGGAAGACGTGCTGGTCGATGTCGACGAACCCTACACCGGCGTCGTGGTCGAAAAGCTGAGCCGCCGCAAAGGCGTGATGCAGGACATGCGCCCGTCCGGCGGTGGCAAGGTCCGTATGACCTTCCATATGCCGAGCCGTGGCCTGATCGGCTATCATGGTGAGTTCCTGACCGACACGCGCGGCTCGGGGATCATGAACCGGATGTTCGCCGGCTACGCCCCCTGGGTGGGCAATATCGAAGGCCGTCGTAATGGCAGCCTGATTTCCAACTCCGACGGCAACGCAGTGCTGTATTCGCTCTGGTATCTCCAGGAACGTGGCGAATTATTCGTCGATCCGGGCGACAAGGTCTATGTCGGCCTGATCCTCGGCCAGCATTCGCGTGACAGCGATCTCGACGTGAACGTGATCAAGGAAAAGAAGCTCACCAACATCCGCGCCGCCGGCAAGGACGAGGCGATGCTGCTCATCCCGCCGCGCCGGATGAGCCTGGAACAGGCGATCGCCTATATCGAAGACGACGAGCTGGTTGAGGTAACGCCGACCGCCATTCGTCTGCGCAAGCGTTATCTCGACCCGCATGAGCGTAAGCGCTTCGAGAAGCGGACGGTTGATATCGACGCGATGGCGTAAGAAATGGGCAGGGCGAAACACAATTTCGCCCCGCCACTTCAATATCGGACCTTGCTAAGCCTTCGTCGGATCAAACCGCTTGGCTAAACTCCGCCCATAATCCCGGTAGGCCGGCTGCATCTGTGCGATCCCGGCCGCGTAAGCCGTGACTTTCTGGGCAAACCGGCACTCGAACATAAACGCCATCGTGTTTTCAAGCTTGTGCGGCGCCAGGCTCGCAGCGCTTGCCGCCTCAAAACTGTCGCGATCCGGCCCGTGCGGCAACATCGTGTTATGCAAGGACATCCCGCCCGGCACGAAGCCATGCTTCTTCGCGTCATAGGCGCCATAGATCAGCCCCATGAACTCGCTCATCACGTTCATATGATACCAGGGCGGCCGGAAGGTATTTTCAGCGACCAGCCAGCGATCCGGGAAGATCACGAAATCGATATTGGCGGTCCCCGGGATATCGCTCGGTGAGGTCAGGGTGGTGAAAATGCTCGGGTCGGCATGGTCGAACAGCACCGGCCCGACCGGAGAAAACCGACGCAAATCGTATTTGTAGGGTGCGTAATTGCCATGCCAGGCAACGACATCGAGGGGCGAGTGGTCAATATCGGCCTCCCAAAACGCCCCGCTGTATTTGACCACCAACCGGCATCGCGCGTCTCGGTCTTCATAGGCGGCAACAGGGGTCAGGAAGTCGCGCGGGTTGGCGAGGCAGTTGGCGCCGATCGGGCCGCGCTCCGGCAGCGTAAATCCGCCACCGTAATTCTCGCAGATATAGCCGCGCGCCGGGCCATCAGGCAGTTCCACAAGGAATTTTACCCCGCGCGGCAGCACGGCGATTTCACCGGGGGCGATGTCGATCACTCCGAATTCGGTGCGCAGCCGCAGCGCCCCCTGTTGCGGCACAATCAACATTTCGCCGTCGGCATTGTAGAAATACTCATCCACCATCGAAACCGTGGCGAGATAAACATGGGTTGCCATGCCTGCCTGGGCCCCGGCATCGCCCGCGGTGGTGATGGTGCGGATCCCGTTCAAAAAATTTGTTGCAATATCCGGCAACGGCAGCGGGTCCCAGCGCAACGGCGCCGGGGGTATGTGCACCTCGTGGCACGGCGCGGTGCGCCACAATCCGGCATCGCGCGGGCGGAAATCACCCCAATGCGCAACCGTCGGGCGAATGCGATATAACCACGTCCGTTCGTTGGTTGCGCGCGGCGCGGTGAAAGGCGATCCGCTGATCTGTTCGGCATATAGCCCATAGGGGCAGCGCTGCGGCGAATTGCGCCCTATTGGCAGCGCGCCTGGCAGCGCCTCGGTTTCATAGCCATTCCCGAAGCCCGACATATAGCCGGCGTTAGCGGTCGCGATGTTCATTTCCGTCCCCTCGCTCAGGCGGCGAGTACGCCGCGCCGCAGCCGATCTTCCTCGATCAGCGAAAACAAAGCACGGAATTTGCCGTCACCGAAGCCCCGCCGCCTTGCGCTCTTGACGTTTGCGCGCAGGATTGCGGTTATGGGCGCAAAGGAGATCACACAATGCCGATCTACGCCCTGGAAGATGTCACCCCTGAACTGCCCGACGAAGACCGCTACTGGGTCGCGCCCGATGCGCATGTCATGGGCCGGGTGCGGTTTGCCGAAGATGTCGGCGTCTGGTTTGGCGCGGTGCTGCGGGGCGATAACGACCTGATCAGCATCGGCGCGCGCAGCAACATCCAGGAAGGTGCGATGCTGCACACCGATCGCGGCTTCCCGATCACCGTCGGCGAAGACGTCACCATTGGCCATCATGCCATTCTGCATGGTTGCACAATCGGCAATGGCTCACTGATCGGGATGGGTGCCACCATCCTCAACGGCGCCAAGATCGGCAAAGGCTGCCTCGTCGGCGCCAATGCGCTGGTGACCGAGGGCAAAGAATTCCCCGATTATTCCATGATCATGGGCGCACCAGCCAAGGCCACCCGGGTGCTGGATGAAGCCACCGCCGCCCGCCTGCGGTCAGGCGCAAAGAACTACGTCGCCAACTGGCAGCGCTTCAAGAAAGGGCTCCGCCGCATCGACTGATCGGGCTACTGCGCGGTCAGGATCGTGTCGGGGGAAAACGCCCCCGATACGATCACTAGAGCATGATGACCGCTGATAGGCGCGGTCCCCATACTCTAACTCTTTGTTGTGTCGCGTGATTCAGACCTCCGTGTGATTCCACCTACGGTCATCACGCTCTAGGGTCTGTTGAGGTTCACCGTGAATTGATGATGGCTCCTGCGAGATAGATCAACGCGGAGAAGCTTTGGTCTGTCTTGTCGGCCCGCATGGCGATCCTCTTGAACTCTTTAAGTTTA
>CALQTN020000130.1 GCA_943333505.2 Asaia bogorensis
CTCTCAAACCGCATCTTCCAGTCCTACGACGACATTGTCGACCACTGCTGCCAAGCCTGGAACAAACTTACCGATCAGCCATGGCGCATCATGACAATCGGATTGAGGGACTGGGCACATCGGTACTAGGCTGTGGGAATTGGTATTAATCCATTGTCGCGATGGTTCTGAAACCGGCCGGGCTGCGGGCCGTTCAACGATGATCGCGCGCAGCGGCGCTTGGAATCGCATATCAGGAGTCGCAGCATGCGAAATTTTCTAATGACCACCGCCTTTGCCTGCATCGGCGTGTTCGCTGCCGCCACGGCCCATGCCGGCATCATGGGAGACACCGTGATGATCGCATGGCTGTACCCGAACCCGGGGGATATCTTCTCTCAGCAGACCGCCACGGTTACCAGCGCGATCGAGGTCACCGACCTCTTATGGCACCTCAGCGTAGACTTTACTGATAAGCAGCTCATCCTGACCTACCTCGATGACGCATTTTATCAATCGGATCCCCAGGTCGGGCCGAGCTTCGCCGACCAGACCAACAAGTTCCTGAGCTTCACGATCGACAACACCACCACCGCCAGCTGGTTCAATAGCACGATGATCGACATCGACAGTTCTGGCCAGATCACTATGAACTTGCGCACCCAGACATTCCACACCGGTGAAACTGTGGTGCTGAACCTCAGCACCAGCGTGCCCGAGCCCGCCGCGCTGGCCCTGCTCGGCGCCGGCATTCTCGGTCTCGGCGCGGCCCGTCGCCGCCGCAACTGATCCAAAGCGCGCACGATACCGCCGGAAAGTTGATCTGGCACCACCAAAACTTGGCAGCCTAAGCCGGATGATCCAGACCGCCCTCCTGGTGCGGATCGCAACGTCTTTCGTCAGCCTGCGGCAACGGTTTAGCCCGGCCAAACAATGGCCGGGCGAGTTTGCCTAACTTTGCCCCCGCAGCTCATCAATCGCCACCCAAACCCCATCCCGCTCAAAAAACCAGAACGTCCAGCCATTGCACGACGGCGCATTGGTCAGCGCCGCGCCAATCTTGTGGATAGACCCCTGCAACTCCCCAGACCGGATCGTGCCGTCCGCCACCACCACCGCGCTCACCCGCTTCATCCGGTCGCGCAGCACCGTCCCCGGCGGCAGCAGCCCGCGTTCCACAACGCTGCCGAACGGCACCCGTGGCACCTCGCGCCGGCTCATCGTCGTGGCATTGCTGACATCGGATGCCTGTTCAGTGCGCGCCAGCCGTCCCAACGCCGCTTCCACGTACGCCGGATGCCGCTCAATCCCGATGAAATGCCGCCCCAATCGCTTGGCAACGGCGGCTGATGTCCCACTACCCAGGAACGGGTCGAGCACCACGTCATCCACCCCGGTGCTGGCGAGCAACACCCGGTGCAGCAGCGCCTCGGGCTTTTGCGTCGGGTGCAGCTTCTGGCCATGTTCGTTCTGCAGGCGCTCGCCCCCGGTGCAAATCGGCAGGAACCAGTCGCTACGCATTTGCAGATCGTCGTTCAACGCCTTCATCGCCTGATAGTTGAAGCGGTAGCGGCTATCCGGGTCCCGCGCCGCCCAGATCAGGGTTTCATGCGCGTTGGTGAAACGCCGCCCTTTGAAATTCGGCATCGGGTTGGATTTGCGCCAAATCACGTCGTTGAGGATCCAGAACCCCATCTCCTGCAAGATCGCGCCGATGCGGAAAATGTTGTGGTAGCTGCCGATCACCCAGATCGTCCCATCCTTGCGCAGCAGCCGGCGGCATTCGGCCAGCCATTCGCGGGTGAAAGCATCATAGGCCGCGAAATTGTCGAACCGGTCCCAGTCATCATCCACCCCATCCACCAGACTGTCATCCGGCCGACGCAATTCGCCCCGCAACTGCAAATTGTAAGGCGGATCGGCGAAGACACAGTGAACCGAGGCCGGCGGCAACATCCGCATCAGCCGCACGGCATCGCCGAGCATCACTTGGTTAAGCGGCAGTTCGCGGGTGATTTGCAAACGGGCTCCGATGGGGGACTGGGATGGTGGACGCAGCCTTGTGCCCAGGTCAATCGTAGCCACGTCAAATCCTACAGGTGCAGCGACATTTGCCGCACCGGGGCGAAACCAGCGCGATGATGTGGCGTCGCTCCAAGATTTCGCAAACCCGCTAAATGCGCCGCGGTGCCATAACCGGCATTGCGTTCCCACCCATAGCCCGGGTACCGCCGGGCGAGGCACGCCATCAGCCGGTCGCGCAACACCTTGGCGATAATCGACGCCGCCGAGATCGCCGGTTCCGAACCATCGCCGCCGACGATGCAGCGCACCTGGCACGGCAATCCGGGATCGGCATTGCCATCGACCAGCGCCAGATCAACCGGATCGAGCCGCGCCACCGCCCGTCGCATCGCCAGGAACGTCGCGCGCAAAATGTTGAGCCGCAGGATTTCACCGACCGACGCCGCACCAATGCCAATTTCGACCCCGGGCGTAGCGCGCAGCAAAATGTCCAGCACCGCACGGCGGGCGGCGCTGAGTTTCTTCGAATCATCCAGCAAGCCCGTCGGAAACCCGGCCGGCAACACCACCGCCACCGCCACCACCGGTCCGGCCAGCGGCCCGCGCCCAACCTCATCAATCCCCGCGACTCGATTTGCTGTCATCATCGCGTCACCTTACAACCTTAACCCACGCCCGGCGCCGCGCTATGCCGATGGCCGCAGCATGATTTGGGAGAGTTCAGAGTGACCGAATATTTCGCCGATACCATGATCGGGCTGCTCGCCCGTGGCGCCGATACCGCCCCCGCCATCGGCGCGCCAGATCGCCCGACGCTCAGCCATGGCGGGCTGCGCGCCCTCGCCGCCCGCACCACCACCAGCCTCAACGCGATGGGCATCGGTCGGCATGACCGCGTCGCCATGGTGCTGCCCAACGGCCCGGAAATGGCATCGGCCTTCCTCGCGGTTGCCGCCGGCGCCACCACCGCGCCGCTCAATGCCGCGTACCGGTCTGACGAGTTCGATTTCTACCTGTCCGACCTCAACGCCAAAGCCCTGCTGATCGAGCGCGGCATGGACAGCCCGGCCCGCGCCATCGCCGCCGCCCGCAACATTCCGGTGATCGAGCTGATCCCGGGCGAACTGGCCGGTGATTTCACCCTTGAAGCCATGGCGCCGATGTCCGGCCCCGCCGCCCATCCCGGCATGGCCGAGGCGCAGGATATTGCCTTGGTGCTGCACACCTCGGGCACCACATCGCGCCCCAAAATCGTGCCGCTGCGCCAGATCAACATCACCGCATCCGCCTATCATATCGGCGAAGCGCTCGCGCTAACGCCCAATGATGTCTGCCTCAACATCATGCCGTTGTTTCATATCCACGGGCTGATTGCCGCCGTGCTGTCCTCGGTCGCCGCGGGCGGCTCGGTGGTCTGCACCCCCGGTTTCAACGCCTTCCGCTTTTTCGCGCAATACGATGCCGCACGCCCGACCTGGTACACTGCCGTGCCAACCATGCACCAGGCGCTGCTGGGCCTGACCGCGCGCAACGCTGAAATCATCTCGCGCGGCCGGCTGCGCTTCATCCGGTCATCCTCGGCATCGTTGCCGCCGCAGGTGATGACAGCCGTCGAAGCCGCTTTCGGCGTCCCGGTGATCGAAAGCTACGGCATGACCGAAGCCGCGCACCAAATGGCCGCCAACCCGCTGCCGCCGCGCGCCCATCACGCCGGATCGGTCGGCATCGCCGCCGGCCCCGATCTCGCGATCATGTCCGATGACGGCACACTTCTCGCCACCGGCGAACTGGGCGAAATCGTCATCCGCGGCCGCAACGTCACCGCCGGCTACGAAAACAACCCGTCCGCCAACGCCACCGCCTTCACCAATGGCTGGTTCCGCACCGGCGATCAGGGCACCCTCGATGCCGAAGGCTATCTGCGCCTCACCGGCCGCCTGAAGGAAATCATCAATCGCGGCGGCGAGAAAATCTCCCCGCTGGAAGTCGATACCATCCTGATGGACCATCCCGCCGTCTCCCAGGTGGTGACCTTCGGCATGCCACACGACAAACTGGGCGAGGAAGTTGCCGCCGCCGTGGTGCTGCGCGAAGGCCACGAACTCGACGAACATGCGCTGCGGGCGTTCTGTGGCGAGCGTCTCGCGCCGTTCAAGGTGCCGCGCAAGATCGTCTTCCTGGCCGAAATCCCCAAAGGTGCCACCGGCAAGCTGCAACGTATCGGATTGGCCGAAAAGCTCGGCCTGGGGTCGTAATGCGGATCGCGATCTTTGGCGCCGGCGCCATCGGTGGCATGCTGGGGGTAAAGCTCGCGGCGGCCGGCGCGGATGTGACCTTCATCGCGCGCGGCCCGCATCTGGCGGCGATGCAGGCCAACGGCGTAACGATGATCTCCGGCGAGGACCGCATCACCGTGCATCCTCGCTGCATCGCCGATGCCGCCGATGCCGGGGAACAGGACTATGTCTTCGTAACCCTGAAGGCGCATTCCCTGCCCGCCGCAGCACCGTCGATCGCGGCCATGATGGGGCCGAAAACCGCCTTGGTCACCGGCATCAACGGCGTGCCCTACTGGTATTTCTACGGCCTCGACGGCCCGTTTCGTGACCGCCGGGTGGAAAACGTCGATCCCGGCGGCAAGCTCTGGGATATTTTACCGCCGTCCCAGGCGATCGGCTGCGTGGTCTATCCCGCCGCCGAGGTCACCGAACCCGGCATCATCACCCATAGCTATGGCGACCGTTTCAGCCTGGGTGAGCCTGATGGCAGCCGCTCCGAACGGGTCGACGCACTCAGCAAGGCGCTCATCGCCGCTGGGCTGAAAGCCCCGGTGCGTCCGAAAATCCGCGATGAAATCTGGGTCAAACTATGGGGCAATCTGTGCTTCAACCCGGTATCCGCGCTGACCGGAGCCACGCTCGCCACCATCACCTCGCGCCCTGATTTGCGCGCGTTGTGCCGGGCGATGATGGGTGAAGCCCAGTTGGTCGCCGAAGCGCTCGGCGTACGCTTCGCCGTCAGCCTGGAAAAGCGCATCGATGGCGCGGCAGAGGTCGGCGAACACAAAACATCGATGCTGCAAGACCTCGAACGTGGCCGCCCGATGGAAATCGATGCGCTGCTCGGCGCGGTGGTGGAATTGGGTGGCATGACCGGTCATGCGATGCCGAATTGCGAAGCGGTGCTGGCGCTGGTGCGTGAACGTGGCCGGCAGGTCGGGGGGTATGCTGATTAGGGTCTGTTGAGATTGAGGGTTCCGGCGCGGCTTGGAGTGTGATTCAAGCTTTGTATGGAACGCTTTATATTGACTGATGCCCAGTGGGCGAAGATGGAACCGCACTGCCTGGGCAAGCCCACGGACCCAGGACGCAGCGGTGGC
>CALQTN020000131.1 GCA_943333505.2 Asaia bogorensis
AAGCTGGCGGTGAGTTCGCTGGCGTCGGGGTCGACGTCGTCGATGTAGCCGATATCGCCGTTGTAGACTTCCTTGTCGTAGTCGTTCTCGATCTGCATCACCTTGTCGCCGGGCGCGAAGGTCCAGCCAAAGCGCTCGACCTTACGGTCGCCGGCCGGATTGAGCGCGGCTTGCAATTCGATGTTCAGCGAGCGGGCGCCGACGCCACCGCGGTTCATCGGGCACAGCACCTGGATGTCGCGAATCGGATCGAGGCCGAAACGCTGGGGGATACGCGTCTTCACCAGTTCGATGATGAGCGGCACGGCGGTTTCCGGATCGTCGGCCGTCACGAAGAAGAAGTCGCTGTCGCCCTCCGGCCGGGACAGGTCGGGTATGACGCCCTGGTTGATCCGGTGGGCGGCCATGATGATCCGGCTCTGAGCGGCCTGGCGGAACACCTCGGTCAAGCGCACCACCGGCACCGTGCCCGACGCGATGATGTCGGCCAGAACCTGACCCGGCCCGACCGATGGGAGCTGGTCGATGTCGCCGACAATCAGCAGCGCTGCTTCGAGCGGCACCGCCTTCAGCAACGCCTGCATCAGCATGACGTCGACCATGGAGGTCTCGTCGACGACCAGCAGGTCGCAGTCGAGGGGGTGGTCCTCGCCACGCTTGAAACCACCGGTCTTGGGATCGACCTCGAGCAGCCGGTGGATGGTCTTCGCTTCGATCCCCGTCGCTTCGGTCATCCGCTTCGCAGCGCGGCCGGTCGGCGCGCACAGCAGAATCCTCACATCTTTCGCTGCGAGGATGCGCAGGATGCTGTTCACGATGGTGGTCTTGCCCACACCAGGACCGCCGGTGATCACCAGCACCTTGGACAGCAAGGCCAGCCGGATCGCGGCAATCTGGCTCGTCGCCAGGGACAGACCGGTCTTCTTCTCAATCCAGGGCAGCGCCTTTTCTGGATCGATGTACGGCCAGGGCAGGACACCGTTGATCATGCGCATGAGGCGTTCGGCGATGACCTTCTCGGCGCGATAGAGACCTGCCAGGAAGACGCACGCCATATCGCCGACGGTGTCGGCGACGACGTTGCCCTCGGCCAGTTCGAGGTCGAGCGCCGTTTGCACCAGCTCATTCGGGACCTCCAGGAGTACGACGGCGAGAGGGCCCAGTTCGCCGGTTGGCAATCCACAATGGCCATGGTCCATCGCCTCGCTCAGCGCATACGAAATCCCGGCGCGGACGCGGATCATCGCAGTCTTCTCGATACCCAGCTTCATCGCGATCGCGTCGGCAGTCTTGAAGCCGATGCCCCGGATGTCGCGCGCGAGCCGATACGGGTTCTCGGTCATCACCTGGATGGCGTCAGAACCATAGGTCTTGAAGATGCGGACCGCCCGGGCCGTTCCCACTCCGTGACTGTGCAGGAAGACCATGATTTCGCGCACGATCTTCTGCTCCGCCCAGGCCGCCGTTATGCGCCTGCTGCGGACTGGGCCGATGCCCTCGACCTCGCGAAGGCGGTCGGGCTGCGTCTCGATGATGTCGAACACCTGCTCGCCGAAGCAGCGGACCATCTTCTTCGCATAGACCGGGCCAATGCCGCGGATCATGCCGGAGGCCAGGTATTTCTCGATGCCTTCGATGGATGTCGGCGCGGACGTGCGCAGAAACCGCGCCTTGAATTGCTGGCCGTGCGTGTGGTCGTTGATCCATTCACCGGACGCCGTGATCCACTCGCCGGCGGAGATGGTGGCGGCGTGGCCGACTACCGTCACTAGGTCGCGATGGCCGCGCGCCTTGATGCGCAAGACGCAGAAGCCGTTCTCCCCGTTGTGATAGGTCACCCGCTCGATCAGGCCAGCGAGAACCTCATGCTCCGGCGGTGACCCCGGGACGGTCATGGCCCCGTGACATTCAATAAAATCGATACGGCTGCCACCTCAACGTCCTTTCGTCGCCCTCCAATCCCAGGGCATCATGAACGTGCCGCTCCATATCCCCAACCGGTCGGCGCGAGCCCCATCTTCGTCCGCCACATAATCGCGCGAGTAGCGCCGGTAAGCGACCGCCCAGCCGTTGGCGACCATCCATCGGTTGATATCGCGTCCGTTCCGAAAGCAACGAGCGATGACTCTCCGATATTTGTCGCGGCCGAAAGCGTCGCAGACCAGGGGCGTTCGACCCACGAAATCAGACAGCGCGAGCGCCGCTCGCTGGCCACATCGCCATAACATATCCGCTTTAGAGCAGGATTGCCGGCTCTCTGGGGCATCAATTCCGAAGAGCCGGATACGAGTTCCGTGTATCTCGATCGTATCGCCGTCGATCACTGACGCGACGCCAGCAATTTGGCGAACTCCCACCGCTGCCGCGCCAGAAAATGCACATAACAAAATAGCAGCCACGCACGCTGCCAGAATCGGGATGCGAGACCACCATGTCGCTTGCCGGATGATCACAAGGCCTTCGTGCGCAGGGCAAGTGCATCCGGGCTGGGTGCTTGAGCAGGAACGGTCGTGTCACGCAGTTTCACGCCGGAAAATTGCTCGTAGTCGCTCCCGGTCAATTCGGGTCCAACCACCACCGTGAGCCCAAGAGGTTCGACGTTGATTAATCCTAAGTCGAACAGGGTATGGAGATCCGCGCGAAGCAGCAGGCCATTTTGCACGACGTTCGTTTTGGGGCCGCTGTAGGGATATATGTGGGCCGCCTCCAGCACGTCCACAACGGAGCAACCCGAGATTGCACATCTGCCACCGTATGCTGCCATAAGGTCCTGCCGGAACTTTTTCTGTCCCCGACGACGAACAATCGCGGCGATTATCCGGTCCTTCGCGTCCTCCAAACTGGTCGCATCAAATTGTGTCCGGTCCGCCTCATCTTGTTCGATGAGTTTGCGGTGGCTGCTTGTGCCGGCTACGCCTAAGACGGCTGCAAGCTGGGCGCTTTGTTCACCGGAGATGCTATTGCCGCTGGCCTGAGCCCGCATCTGTTTGTCAGACAGAACACTCCGCGTGGTCGCCTCATCGATAAGGAATTCTTCCTCTGGATCGAAAAATCGGGAGAACGCGACGTTCACCATCATCTGTTGTTTGCCGTTCCCGGCGTCGCCCAAATCGGCCGGTCTCGTGATGCGTCCGTAACCGAAAAGTCCCTTTGGCCCATTGCCTTGCTTCAAAAGCCAGACACTGTCGCCAACCTTCGCTCGTTTGTGCGAGCTGATCCGCCACGGTTCCTCGACGGCTCCATCTTTTAGGAACGCCTGACGCATGCGTACGATGTTCTCGTGCGGCCAACCCGACGCCTTCCAGGTCATCAGAAACGCATTAGGACCTTCGGCGGCAGGCGTGCTGGTTGTGTCCACCGAAAAACCCAGGGCTTTGAGTTTTTTCTTCACAGTGAGGTTGCCGCCGCTGAACGCGTCGGCAGTCATTGCGCCGAGCTCAGGTCGAGCGAACTTGTGCGCTACGCCGAGGATTGCCTTTGAATCATAACGCTTTCCATCGGCGACCAACCAGTAAGCCTTCGCCTGGCCGAATCCATATTTCGCCAGGAATGCCTCCCGGCCCAGCTCGTCATACTCCGCCATCGCCGCCTCGACTTGGCTCCGGTCGGTGATGTCGTTTAAGCTCATGGCGTCGCTCCAGCCTCGCGGGTTCTAGGGATTCGTCAAGCAAACGGAACGTTGTCGGCAATCAGGGTGACGGAGGCGGTGCTACCCGTTTGAACACCACCCTTCGATGATATTCTAGAAACGCGCCTTGCTCGAGACTGAAGCTTCCTACCGTCGCCGACGCCGCAGTGGAGAGACCAAGCCTCTCGAAATCCGCGGCGTCCAGGAGGGGCGACAGCATCAAACCGCCAGCGTCCGTGAACGAGAGATATCCACGGTCAAAGAGGTGATCGGCCGTCGGCGACAGCAACAGACCGTTGTTCCCGTCCAACCGCTCCGCATTAGTGGCGCAGGACCGCCACGGTTTGATGTGGCTTGCACGGAGCAACCGTGGATCCAGAACACCTGTTATTCGGCACCGTGTCTCGATCGCCATGAGGTTCTGGCGATACTGTCCCTGGCCAATTCGGGCTTTCACCAAGGCGAGACGCTCGGTCTCCGGAATGGTGATGTCGGCTCGGATCGCTTTCTCAATCTCCTGGTCAACAACCGAAATCGCGCCCTCATCGTCATCCGTGCTGGTGGCCGACTTCAGCAGCTGCCGACCCCAGTCGCCCCATATCCCAAGGACCTGTGCTGCAAGGTCAGCCGAAATCGCAGCAAGATAAACATGTTGGTATCCGTTCCCGGTCTCAGGGCTGATCGGTGAACCGGACGTCGGAAGGTTGGGCCGCAGAATGCTGATGAAGGCCTTTGGCCGGATTGCCGTAGGCGTTGCCTGCCATGCGATCGGGACCATCCAGCCGTCTTGCGCCCAAGCTTCACCGATCACCCCAAAATCTGGTTTAGGCGACGAAGCGGCAACGTGGGTGGCAACACCGACATTTCGGATCATCCCGGACGCGAAAGAGAAAACCACGTCACCAGGCATGACCTGGGTCATACTGTCATAGTGCGGATTGCGGATCCCACCCTTCTTTGTCTTCGGCGACCAGAGATATCCGTCGCCGACCTCCTGCTTGTAAGTCTGCTTATGGTTCACCCACCAGAACCGCATTGTACTTATCCCTCCGCCTACAGCCGCTTTGCCGCCCATATCACGCGCCCGATGATATTCACTTCTTCGGCGTCGCGCTCATAGGTTTGATACTCCGGGTTGACCGATTTGATGACAACGGTCGGCGGATCGGAGTGCGGCACATGCTCAACCCGCTTGGCCACGAGCCCCATGCCATCCCAAATCACGAATATTCCCGGCGGCACCGGCACGCGCTGGCTGGTGTCGATCAGAATACGATCGCCGGTGGACAACAGCGGCTCCATGGAATCGCCGTCGATGGTGATGATATGCAGATGCTCCGGCTTGGTGCGGAACTCGTGGCGGATCATCGGGTCAGGGAACATCCACGTGCCCTTGGCCTCCTCCAGCCCGTCATGAATGGCTCCCGGTCCCGCGGAGGCGCGGACGTCGATCTCGGTAACCGCGACAAACCCTTTCATTGATTGACGCGCCGCCACTGGTGGCGCCGGGGGAGGCGTCGGTGGCTCTGCCTCCT
>CALQTN020000132.1 GCA_943333505.2 Asaia bogorensis
CGCAGCCGCAGATGGTCGATACCTACACGCTGTCCGCCGACAAGCTGACCTGGCGCTTCCATTTGCGGCCGGGCCTGAAGTTCAGCGATGGCACCCCGGTCACTGCCAAGGATTGCGTCCAGTCGCTCAAGCGTTGGGCCGCGCGGGATTCTGCCGGGCAGTTGCTGATGGGCAAAACCCAGTCGCTGACTGCCATCGATGCCGATACCTTCGAGCTGAAGCTTGCCATCCCTTACGGGCTGGTGCTCGAAACCCTCGGCAAGAACTCCACCCAGATCCCGTTCATGATGCGGGAGAAGGAGGCGCTGACCGACCCTAACCAGCAGATCACCGAGACGGTCGGTTCCGGCCCGTTCCTGTTCCTGCGGGACCAGTGGAACCCGGGCAACCGCGCGGTTTACGTCAAGAACCCGGCGTATATTCCGCGCACCGAGCCGCCGAGCGGTCTGGCCGGCGGCAAGGTCGCCAAGGTGGATCGCGTCGAACTGCTCGCCATTCCCGACGCTGTCACCGCCCATCAGGCGCTGATCAAGGGGGAGGTGGATTTTATCGAAATCGTCAATCTCGACCTTGCCCCGATGCTGAAAATTCCCGAGATCAAGACCGAGGTCTTCGACAAAGGTGGCAATCGCGGCGTGTTGCGCCTGAACCATACATTGCCGCCCTTCGATCATCCCAAGGCGCGCGAGGCAATGCTGTGGCTGATCGACCAGGAAGCCTACATGAACGCCGCGATCGGGGACCCGGAATACTGGTCGGTGTGCGGTGCGATTTTCTCGTGCGGGTCGCCGATGGAGAGCAAGGCCGGCGTCGAATGGGTTAAAGGACACAGCGTCGCCAAGGCGCGCGCGTTGTTCAAGGAAGCCGGCTATGATGGCCGTCCGGTGGTGATCCTGGACCCGACCGATTATAATTGGTTCCATCAGATGGCGGCTGTCACTGCGTCGCTGCTGAAGGAAGCCGGGGTAAATGCGCGGCTCGAAGCGATGGATTGGGCGACCGTGTTCACCCGGCGCGCCAGCAAGGCCGCGGCCGATAAGGGTGGCTGGAACATTTTCCACACCGGCTATGGCGGGGTGAACGCGTTGGGCCCGATCGGCTTCTCGCACATGCCGGGCACCTGCGAAAAAGCCTGGTTCGGCTGGCCGTGCGACGCCAAGATTGAGGAACTGCGCCAAGCCTGGGCCGATGCCGCCCCCGGTGCCGCGCGCCAAAAGGCGATGGACGCACTGCAAATCCGCAATTTCGAGGTCGGCATCGTGTTGCCGACCGGCCAGTGGGTCACGCCATCGGCCTATCGCAGCAATCTCAGCGGTTGGGTCAAAGTTCCCAATACGGCAGTATTCTGGGGCGTCGAAAAGAAATAGAGTGGCTCAACGAAGCGACGAGGAAAGCACCAAGATGGATAACATCGATCAAACCTTCATAGAATTTCAGGCGTCCGTCCAGGTCCGCCGCGCTGCTGAGGGCTGGCTGGCGGGGTTCGAAACCGCGCTTGCCGCCTGCGATCCGGCCGCGATCGGCGCGATGTTCCACCCGGACTGCCAGTGGCGCGATGTTCTGGCCTTTACCTGGCACATCACCCCCGGCGAGGGCCGCGATGTCATCGGCGCCCGCCTCGCGCAGGAACAGCCGCGCACCGCCGCGCATGGCTTCCATCTTCCGGCGAGCCGCAAGGCGCCGCGCAAGGTTACCCGCCTCGGGGTTGAGAGCATCGAGGCCCTATTCGAATTCAAGACCGCTGTCGGCCGCGGCGCCGGGCTGTTGCGTCTGTCGCCCGATGCGGATGGCAGGATGCTGGCCTGGCATTTTTCCACCAACCTTGAATCGCTCGACGGCCACGAGGAGAAAATCGGCGAAAACCGTCCGACCGGTTCGGCCTATTCGCGGAATTTCGGTGGCGATAACTGGGCGGATATTCGGCGCAAGGCGTCGGCCTACGAAGATCGCGAGCCAACCGTTCTGGTGATCGGCGCGGCCCAGGCCGGGCTGTCGGTCGCCGCACGTCTCAACCAGATCGGCGTCGATACGCTGGTGGTGGAGAAATGGCCGCGCATCGGGGATAGCTGGCGCAAGCGCTACCACTCGCTCGCGTTGCACAACTCGATCCATCTCAACCATCTGCCCTACATGCATTTTCCGCCGACCTGGCCGAAATATATTCCCAAGGACATGCTGGGGAACTGGTTCGAGTTCTACGCCGACGCCATGGAAATCAATTGCTGGACCGATACCGAGTTCGCCAAAGCCAGCTGGGACGAGGGCGAAAAGCGCTGGACGGTGCTGCTGAAACGCGGCGATGGGACCGAGCGTACCGTGCGCCCGCGCCATCTGGTGTTCGCCAACGGGGTCAGTTCCTACCCCTTGATGCCCGAGATCGCCGGGTTGGAGGATTTCAAGGGCGATGTCATCCACACCGAAGGGTTTGATAGCGGTGCGGCGTGGACCGGCAAGCGAGCGCTGATTATCGGCACCGGCAGCAGTGCCAATGATGTGGCGCTGGATCTGCACAGCCACGGCGTCCACACCACGCTGGTCCAACGCGGCTCGACCACTGTTGTCTCGATCAACCCCAGCGCGCGGTTGAATGAGGCGATCTGGAACGAGTTCGACGTGCTGGATGACGCCGATCTGGTTGTCGCGGCCGCCACCCACCCGTTGATCCTCAAAGCCTACAAGGCCGTGACCAAGCGCATGGTCGAACTCGACAAGGAGATGATCACGGGGCTGAAGTCGATCGGCTTCAAGCACGATATCGGCGAGGACGAAACCGGACACCAGATCAAATACTACCGCCGCGGCGGTGGCTATAACCTCGACGCCGGAAGCTCGGCGTTGATGATCAAGGGGGAAATCGGTCTGCTGCAATTTGACCGGATTGACCGCTTCACGGCCGACGGGGCGCTGTTGCTGGATGGCACCACGGTACCGGCCGACCTGATCATCCTGGCCACCGGCTATTTTCCGCAAGTGGAACTGATCCGCCGTGCGCTTGGTGAAGACATGGTCGATCGCATTGGCCCGGTCTGGGGTTATGGCCCGGATGGGGAGCTCAACAACATGTATAAGCGCACGCCGCAGGAAGGGCTGTGGTTCATCGCTGGTGGCCTGGCCCCGTGCCGGATCAACTCGAAATATCTGGCACTGCAGATCCTGGCGATGGAGCTTGGGGAACTGGCGCCACTTTAGGGCCTGATGACTGTAGGTGGAATCGCAGGACTAAACAAAGCGTTAGAGCATGGTGACCGCGCCTGTCGGCGGTCATCCTGCTCGAAGCGCGCAAGAGGACACCATGAAACGACGCTCACTGCTTGCGACTGCTGCCGCCGGAATGGTTGCAGCCACACGCCCGGCCCGGGCCGCGCCGAGCGTTCTGCGCTATGTTCCGGGATCGAACCTGACCTTGCTCGACCCGATCTGGTCAACCGCCTATGTCAGCCTGTGCCATGGATACGCGGTGTTCGATGCGCCATACGGCGCCGACGACAACCAGGTCGCCAAGCCGCAGATGGCCGAGGGACATGAGGTTTCGGCCGATGGCCGGACCTGGACGATCCGTCTGCGCGAAGGCTTGAAGTTCCACAATGGCGAGAAAGTGCGGGCCGCCGATGCCGCCGCCAGCCTGACCCGCTGGGCGGCACGCCAGCCGACCGGGCGGGTGGTTGGCGCCTTCGTCGATAGTTGGACCGCGACCGATGATCGCACCATCAAAGTGGCCCTCAAGCGCCCGCTGGCAACCTTGGCCTATATGCTGGGCAACTCGGCGTTTCCGCCGTTTGTGATGCCGGAACACCTCGCCAAGACCGACCCTAACAAGCAGGTCTCGGAGATGATCGGGTCAGGCCCGTTCCGCTTCAAGGCTGACGAATATGTCAGCGGCAGCAAGGTCGTGTACGAGAAATTCGCCGATTACGCGCCGCGCGCGGAAGCGGCGGCGTGGACTGCCGGCGGCAAGCGCGCGTTGGTCGATCGGCTGGAATGGCATGTCATCCCAGACAGCGCCACCGCGGTTTCAGCGTTGCGCCAGGGTGAGGTCGATTGGGTTGAACGTCCCGAAGCGGATTTGCGGCCGCTGCTGAAGGCGGATCGCGAGATCGTGATGGATTTCATCGACCCGACCGGCTGGGCCGGGTTTATCCGTTTCAACCAGTTGCAGAAGCCGTTCAACAACGAAAAGATCCGCCAGGCAGTGATGATGGCGGTCAACCAGGCCGACTATCTGCGCATCGCCACCGGCGACGATGCGGCGTCATCCACCATCTGCACGTCGGTATTCCCGTGCGGCACGCCGCTCGGCCGTCCGAATGCGGGCGCGGACGCGATGCGCGGCGACCTCGACGCGGCGCGGGCATTGCTGCGCGCCGGTGGTTACGCCGGCGAACAGGTGGTGATCCTGCGCGCCGCCGACCTGCCGCCTTATGGCGATTTTGCCACGCTTACCGCAGATGTTCTGAAGCGGATCGGGATGAATATCGATCTGGTCACCAGCGATTGGGGCACCATCACCCAGCGCCGCGCCAAGAAAGAACCGGCCGATCAGGGCGGCTGGTCGATCTTCATTTCAGGGGTGAACGGGCCGGGGCTGCTCAACCCGGCGGTGAACTTCCTGGTGCGCGGCCAGGGCGAGGCCGGCTATTTTGGCTGGTATGAAAATGCCGAGGTGGAGAAGCTCGCGTCGGAATGGCTGCAATCGGATACTGAAGCGGATCGCACCCGTCTCGCCGATCTGATCCAGGGGATTGCGTTCCGCACCGTGCCGTTCGTGCCGTTGGGGCAATATGTGGTGCCGACGGCGTACCGGCGGAATGTTTCGGGGGTGCTGCACGGGCCGGCGACGTTGCCTTGGAATGTTCGGAAGGCTTGAAGCAAGGCCCTTCTTTGTTTGGTCGCGTGGCCAGACCTTCGGTGATTCCACCTACGGTCATCACGCTCTAGTACTTTGCTGCCGTTGGCGTGCCCACTCGGTGAGTGGGCACGCC
>CALQTN020000133.1 GCA_943333505.2 Asaia bogorensis
CCAAGCGAAAGGATCAACGCATCCTT
The DNA here is from genome assembly GCA_943333505.2 of Asaia bogorensis. Taxonomy (GTDB): domain Bacteria; phylum Pseudomonadota; class Alphaproteobacteria; order Acetobacterales; family Acetobacteraceae; genus CAITOL01. The sequence continues at coordinate 27 of CALQTN020000133.1, forward strand.
CTGCGGATCGGTCAGGCTGCTGAGGTTGGGCGCGAGGGACATCCGAACGTTGAATCGAAAGAGCCGTGACCGTGTAAATAGCTAACTTGAGGCGAGGCGCCAGGGCGGGGGGTGAGCAGTTACTATTTGGACGTCAGGCAATCTCAATGCTTTGGGATTTTGCGGAAACGAACCCGTTCGCGTCTGCTACAGGTTCATTTAGTGCTGCCGCTGACATGATTTCAAATGGCCTTTTAGGGGTGCCTTGTGGTGATGGGTCAATAATTCAAAGTGATGCTCAAACTGCAGTCTTGCCACTTAACGCTGTGATAAGTACCGATCCACCGTACTATGATAACGTTCCTTATGCCGATATCTCAGATTTTTTCTATCATTGGATGCGACAGTCTCTATCGCCAATCTTTGATCGTGAATTTGCGACTATTGCGGTTCCTAAGTCACAAGAATTAGTTGCTGACAGGGTTCGACATGGCAACGCAGAAATCGCAGAAAACTTTTTTCTTACGGGCATGAAAACTGTCTTCTCGTCTCTAAAAAATCAAAGTTCTGACTTTTTCCCTGCAACAATTTACTATGCGTTCAAACAGTCTGAGGTTGCAGAGGATGGTTTGACGTCCGCAGGTTGGGCTACGTTTTTGCAGGCGTGCATTGAGGCGGGTTACGCCATCGTCGGAACATGGCCTATGCGAACAGAAATGGCGACGCGAATGCGGGCAGCAGAATCAAACGCCCTGGCCAACTCTGTCGTTCTAGTTTGCCGCAAGAAGGAAGCGAGCGCCGAAACCATCACGCGCGCAGAGTTCATCCGGGCGCTAAAGCGCGAACTGCCCTCGGCTATCGCAGAGCTTCAGGCGGCCAACATCGCGCCAGCCGATATGCCACAGTCGGCCATCGGCCCCGGCATGGGCGTGTTCTCGCGCTATCGTGCCGTCATTGAATCCGACGATAGCCCGATGAGCGTGAAGGCCGCGCTCCAGCTCATCAACCGTGAGCTCGGCGAACACCTCGAAGGCATTCAGGGCGATTTCGACGCCGACACCCGCTTTGCCATCACTTGGTTTGAACAGAATGGTCTGAAGGCCGGCGACTACGGCACCGCCAACAACATCGCCACCGCACGCGGGATCTCGGTCGAAAGCGTCAAGCACGCTGGCATCGTCGAAAGCCAAGCTGGCAAGGTTCGCGTTCTCCGCCGAGATGAGCTGGATGGCAAATGGGAGCCTGGCACCGATCAGCACCTAACGATCTGGGAATGCCTTCAGCATCTCGTGCGACTGCACGAAAAGGACGGCATCTCGCAGGCGACAGCCGTCTTGCTGAAGAAGATCGGCGACAAAGCCGAGGCGGTTAAGGACCTCGCCTACATCCTCTACGATATTAGCGCCAACAAACGGCAAGATGCCAAGGAGGCGACCGCCTACAACGCCTTGATTGCCGACTGGACCGAGCTGAGCCGTCAGGCCGCTGCGATCTACGACACGCGCGGTGATCTTCAACAACGCATCGATCTTTAAGGGAGGCGGAAGATGGCCAAGAGTACCCGTCAATACGTCTTCGAAGGCATGGAGCTTCTTCCCGAGGCCCTGGTCCCGTTCGTTGAAAAGCGCCTGGAAAGTTCGCTCACCGGCCACTGGCGGGTTCAGGTCGTCGAGAAACTTCCGGGCCTCAGGCCCAACAGTAAGGGCGAGATCGCCTGGGATCAGTCCGCGCTTTTCAACGCGATGGACCGATTCTGGATGGATGCGTTCAAGGCCGTACTGGGCCGCGCTGAACGGTCGCTGGTCAATGAACTGGTCGATGTGCGCAACAAGCTCTCGCACAATGAGACCTTCACCTATGACGACGCGGAACGCGCGCTGGACAGTATGCGCCGTCTTATGGAGTCGATCAGCGCCGGTGAAGTGGCTGCAGAGCTGGCCAAGATGCGCGACACCATCCTGCGCACCAAGTTCACCGAGCTGCAGCGGAACGAGGAACGTCGGAAGACCCACCGCCTCGACATCTCGGTTGAAACCGTGGCCGGGCTGATGCCCTGGCGTGAGGTGGTGGCGCCCCACCAGGATGTCGCCACCGGTGAGTTTCAGCAGGCGGAGTTCGCCGCAGATTTGGCCAAGGTCCACAATGGCAGTGCGCCGTCAGAGTACAAAAACCCGACTGAGTTCTTTGCCCGCACCTATCTGACCGAGGGCTTGAGCAACCTGCTTATCGGCGCAGCCAAGCGGCTGTCCAGCGCCGGCGGCGATCCAGTCGTGGAACTTCAAACCAATTTCGGTGGCGGCAAGACCCACTCAATGCTGGCGCTCTATCACATGGCCAGCGGCACAGCGGCCCAGGACCTGCCGGGACTGGACCAGTTGCTGTCGCATCATGGCCTGACCGTTCCCAAGAAGATCAACCGGGCTGTGCTGGTCGGCACATCGCGTGGTCCTCAGGATGTCTTGAGCGTTGAGGGTGGTCTGAAAATCCGCACCACCTGGGGCGAACTGGCCTGGCAGCTTGGCAGGGCCGAAGGCTTTGCCATGGTGGCCGCCAATGACGAGCGGGGGATCGCCCCGGGATCAAATCTTCTGGAAGCCCTCTTCAAGAAGTATTCGCCATCGCTGATCCTGATCGACGAGTGGGTTGCCTATCTTCGTCAGGTCTACAAGGTAGAGGGCCTGCCATCGGGCTCCTTCGACGCCAACCTTACCTTCGTCCAGGCGCTGACCGAAGCGGTTAAGGCGAGCCCGGGCACGCTGCTGGTGGCGTCACTTCCGGCATCACAGATCGAAGTCGGCGGCGAAGGTGGCCAGGAAGCGCTGGTCCGCCTCAAGCAGACCTTCAGTCGGGTGGAATCCTCCTGGCGGCCGGCCTCGCAGGAAGAGAGCTACGAGATCGTTCGGAGGCGCCTGTTCAAGGAAATCCCCAGCGAACGATTCCATCACCGTGACAATACGCTGAAGCAATACGCCAAGCTCTATCGCGAAAATGCCGGCGATTTCCCGCAGGGCTGCGGCGACGAGGACTACCGGCGCAAGCTGGAGAAGTCCTACCCAATCCATCCCGAGATGTTCGACCAGCTCTATACGAGTTGGGGCTCGCTGGAGAAGTTCCAACGCACGCGTGGTGTGCTGCGTCTCATGGCCCAGGTCATCCACGAGCTGTGGATGGGCAATGATCCGTCGGTCATGATCATGCCGGGCAGCGTGGCCATCAGCTCGGCGCGCGTGGAGCCCGAGCTGCTCCATTATCTCGATACCAGCTGGCAATCAATCATCGCCGGTGACGTCGATGGCATTACGTCCACGCCCTATAAAATCGATCAAGCCGCCCCGAATTTGAACAAATATTCAGCGACCCGGCGGGTCGCGCGCGCCATTTTCATGGGCACAGCGCCGACCCATGGGCAGGAGAACAAAGGGCTCGACGACAAGCAGATCAATCTGGGTGTGGTCCAGCCGGGCGAACGGCCCGCCATCTTCGGCGATGCACTAAGACGCCTGACCAATCAGGCCAAGTTCATGCACAGTGACCTTGGCCGCTATTGGTATTCGATGTCTGCGAGCCTGAACCGGATTGCCGCAGATCGCGCCGGTCAGATCGAGGAGGCATTGGTCCTTCTGGAAATCGACAAGGCTCTGGGGAGCTACATCAACGGCCTGTCCGATCGTGGGCATTTCGACGCCGTGCAAGTCGCACCGGGCAGCTCATCCGATGTGCCTGACGAAGCGGGCGGCGTGCGCGCTGTCGTGCTGGGCGTCGCGCATTCCCACACCGGGCGCGAGGGTTCCGAGGCTTTAGCCGAGGCCAAGGATATCCTGATGCAGCGGGGCACGACCCCGCGCGTCTATCGCAACATGCTGGTCTTTCTGGCTGCGGAACAACGCCAGCTCGACAACCTCAAGGCCTCCATGCGCTCGGCCTTGGCCTGGGCAGTGATTGTGGGTGAAAAGGACCGACTAAACCTGACCCAGAGCGATTTTGGGCTGGCTAACGTAAAACTGCGTGAGGCCAATGAAACCCTGAAGACTCGGCTCAAGGAAGCCTGGTGCTATTTGATCTATCCGGTGCAGGAGACCGCACAGGCCGATCTGGAATGGACGACCGCGAAGTTTCCGGCCCAGGATGGATTGCTGGCCAGGGCAAGCAAGAAGCTCGTTAGCGACGAAGGTCTGCTCCCTGAGCTTGGCCCGGCCCGGCTGGACCGTGAGCTTCAGAAATACATCTGGAACGGCAAGCCCCACCTGCATCTGAAGGACCTTTGGGAGTATCTGAACCGCTACACCTACATGCCGCGGGTCAAGAACCGTGAGGTTCTGGCCAAGACGGTTCAGGCGGCCGTCGGCGGTATGCTCCCTGGCCCGTTTGCGTATGCCGAGCGATGGGACGAGGCCAAAAAGACCTATGCCGGTCTGAGGATCGACCAAGCAGGCGGGGCGCAGATCGTCATCGATAGTGACTCCGTCATCATCCAGCAGGATGTCGCTGAGGCCCATCGGCCCAAGCCAGCGGTCGTGTCCGGTGGTGATGTTGATGGCACTGCGGGCACGCCCCCAACGCCCGGCGGTGGTCCGACGGGGACACCTCCAGCCGCACCTGTGCCAGTCGCCGAGAAGAACCCCACGCGCTTCTCCGGAACCGTGATGATCTCACCCGATCGGCCTGCGCGTGTCATGCATCAGATCGTTGAGGCGATTGTCGAGCAGTTGACGACGATGGCCGGCAGCGAGGTGACCCTCAGGCTTGAGATTGAGGCGGAGGTTCCATCAGGCCTTGACCGTGCAAAGGTCCGCACGCTGATCGAAAACGCGACCACGCTCGGGTTTATCGAGAAG
>CALQTN020000134.1 GCA_943333505.2 Asaia bogorensis
CTCCATATCCGACGCCGATCCGAAGGTGCCAGAATGTCTACTTCCGTCAAACATACCTCCTTCTGGAGTCCAGAGAGGCGTTCCAGAGATCAGCAAAATCGCCGAGTTTCGCATGCTTCGCTACACGGTGAAGACCAGACGCTTACGACATTGCGTTGCGCGAGTGCGGTTTCGGCAGCCGGATCCGGCTTGGCGACGCCGATGCGCGGGTCGATGTAAAGTAGGCCGGCGCCGGCGATGGTGGCCAGGACTTCCCCCATCTGGGAGGAGGCTGCAAAGCGTTCACCCTGCAATGGGCCGAGCGCGCCGGTCACGCCGACATAGCCAGCAAAGCGGGACAGCGCCCAGTTCAAATGGATGGTGTTGTTGTCGCGCGACCCGCTGGTCAGCAGGGCGCGGGGGCCTGCATCCGAGAGCCCGAAAACCGCAGGCTCCATCGGCAACGATACCAGCATTTCGTGCCCGGCGGCGCGGATGCGCGCCAGCAGCGCCTGGTTCTGGACCGCATAAGGCGAGATCGCGAACGACATCGCTGCTGGTAACCGGTCGGTCGCGTCGGCGCTAAGCTGGATCGACAGGCCAATATCGGCAACCAGCACGGCGATTTTCTTGCGCGCGTCGGATGGGTCCCAACCGGCGGCATAGGCGTGGAGTGGACTGCGGCCATCTGCGGCGATGCGCGGCAGGCGCCTGGTGCTACCGGGCTCGGGGGCGATCAGGAGATCGTCATCGGGGGGCGGTATGGCGGCATTTGGCGGGCGCGGCGTGGTTGCGGGGATGCCGCGCGGTGCCAGAGCAGCTTCGGCTTTGATGGGGCTCGCAGCCGCCTTGGCGGCCGGATGCGGATCGGCAAGGGCAGGTGCTGCGTGCGGGGGGATAGTTGTGCGCAATTTGGCCTCGGCAGGTGGTCCGAGCACTTGCAGCGCGCCGGCGCCAGCACCGAGCGTGATCAGCGCAAAGGCCCAAAACCCCGCCAGAGCCTGCCAGGCGCGCGATTTGCGGCCAGGCTCCAGCGGCACCGATCCAGTGGCATCTTTCGGCTTGCTCCTGAACCCCAGCATGTCTGCCCACCTTGCCGTCATGGCCCTGTCTGCCGACGGTTATGGGCGCAAAGAGTTAAGCAAACCTGTCGGGCTAACGCGACGCGGCGACCTGCATTGCGCGCACCACCACGAGGCCCTGTTGCAACTGGAAGTCGGTTTCCGGTTTGGACGGATCGAAAGCTGGCGCATTTTCGGGCGGTAGCTTGGGGATGTCTTTCACGATCGCGGGCATATCGGTACGGGCGGCGAGCGAATCTGTCGGTGCACCACCCTTGTTGGAAATGATGCCGTTCAGATCTGACTCGCGCGACGGTCCGAAACGGGGCTTTTCTTCCCGGGTCAGCGCAACCTCGACATCGGGCATGATCCCGAGGCCCTGGATCGAGCGGCCAGACGGGGTGTAGTAACGCGCCGTGGTCAGCGCCATTGCGCCATTAGGCCCAAGCGGGATCACCGTCTGGACGCTGCCTTTGCCGAAGCTGCGCTGTCCAACCACGATGGCGCGGCGATGATCCTGCAAAGCGCCGGCAACGATTTCGCTGGCCGAGGCTGACCCGCCATCGATCAGCACCACCAGCGGCAGCCCATCGGTGATATCGCCGTTCTTGGCCTGCCAGCGCTGGCTTTCCTCATTGCGTCGGCCGCGGATCGAAACAATCTCGCCCTGGCGCATGAAGTCGTTGGACACCGCGACTGCCTGATCAAGCAGCCCGCCTGGGTTGCTGCGCAAATCCAGCACGACGCCGCGCAGCTTGCCACCAGCCTGATCGCGCAAGGTGTTGAACGCACGGCGGATGGAGCTTTCGGCCTGCTCGCTCATGAAGCTCGACAGGCGAATATAGGCGATGTCGCCTTCGAGCCGCGACTTTACAACCTGGATCTTGATGGCTTCGCGGGTCATGCTGATCTGGATCGGCTTGTCGGCGCCATCGCGGCGGATGGTGACGGTTATCTTGGTGTTCGGTGCGCCACGCATTTTTTCAACAGCCGATTCCAGGCTCATTCCCAGCACCGTCACGCCATCGATCGCCACAATCAGATCGCCCGCCTTGACCCCGGCGCGCTTGGCCGGCGTGTCGTCGATCGGGCTGATCACCTTGATCACCCCACCTTCCTGGGTAACCTCGATCCCGAGGCCGCCGAATTCGCCCTTTTGTTCGACCTGTTGGTCCTTGTAGGCTTTCGGCGTGATGTAGCGGCTATGCGGATCAAGCCCGGCGAGCATCCCGCTCAAGGCGCTTTCGATCATGTCGCGGTCCTTGACCGGTTCGACATATTCGGCGCGCACTTTTTCAAAAACGTCGGCGAAAAGATTGAGCAGAGCATATGGATCGGACTTGGCACCGCTGGCGGCGCTGCCTTGCGCCTGGGCGGAGGACAGCAGGTTGGTTCCGGTATAGGGCTCCAGCAGCGACGAGATCGGGCTCGCGAGGACCCCCAACGCGAAAGCGGCGGTCAACAACAGCCCGGTGCGGAATTTCATCGGTTCAATCCTCTCGCGCGGCGCATCGGCGTGGGGCCGCTTGCGATCCAATATCCCACTATAGCGGGAAACTTCGGGCGGGAGTAGCGGGGGGATCTGGGGCGGATGATCAGATGGTCTCTTCAATTTCAAATAGCGGCCGATGCTTCACTTCGAGGTAAATCTTGCCGACATATTCACCGATCACGCCGAGTGCGAGCAGTTGCAATCCTCCGATGAGCGTAATCGGCACGATTGTCGAGGTCCAGCCGGGAACAGCGCGGTCTGAGAACAGCCCGACCGCAAGTGCCCAACTGCCGATGCCGAGCGCCACCAGCGCCATGACCATGCCGACGGCGGTGATAATGCGCAGTGGCCGCATGGTGAATGAGGTGATGCCGTTGATCGCAAGGCCGATCATCTTACCTAACGGGTATTTCGAAACCCCGGCAAAACGGGCCGCCCGGACGTATTCGACCTGCGCGGTACGAAAACCGAGTAAAGGCACCATGGCGCGAAGGAAAATATTCACCTCATTGTATTTTTTAAGCGCATCCAAGGCGCGACGGCTCATCAGCCGATAATCGGCGTGATCGGGGATTGTTTTTACCCCACACCACCGCATGATTGCGTAGAAAGCATGGGCGGTGTGCCTCTTGAACATCGTATCCGCCTCGCGTGCGCTACGTACGCCGAAGACAATGTCGCATCCCGATAGAAAATGCCCGACCATCGCAACGATGGCGAAAGGATCGTCCTGAAGGTCCGCGTCAATGGAAATCAGCGCATCTCCGGGTGTGGCAAGCAGACCCGCTAGGAGGGCATTTTGATGTCCGCAATTGCGCGATAGCTTGATACCGTGAAATCGGGTTGGCGCGCTCTTCGCGAGCGACGATATCAATTCCCAGGTTCGGTCGGAAGATCCGTCGTCGACGAAATACACCGCACTGTCGGGTGCGATATCATGTTGAGAAATTATTTTATCCAATATTTGCAACAAACTCTTGGAAGTCTCAAGAATAACTTCTTCTTAATTATAACATGGAACAACAATATTTAACTTTTTCACTTTCTGATACCCGTCTAAAATTTTTATAAATGTTTTTTAATGCATAGAGACTAGGCTCTACCCTGATTGGGTGCGCCAACGGGTGATCTGTGCATTCAATCGTGCGAGCTGATTGACGAACGGCATCGGAAGATACCGAATGAAGGCTCTTCGCACGTGCCAGGACCAGGGCGCGAACTCTGGGAGTCGTTCTTGTGCGGCGGCCTTGGTTTGCAAAACCGTGTTGGGCAAGCGCGCTTGGCCCGCAGGATTTGCGTATATGATTGAATTGAAACGATACCATGGTTCAATTCGATGATCTTGGCTGATTTTCGGACGCAGATAGTCGAACGCCGCGTATCCTCGGGCGGCGAACATCTCACGCCAATATTCGATTGGGCGTTCGTTGATGTGATAGGTCCCACCCTGGCCGGGCACCGCTGCGGAAAACAACACGATATCCCCGTGCCGGGCAATGCTGTCGATCAGTCCCGCTGCCGATGACGCTGGCAGATGCTCGGCGACTTCGAGGCATTGAATGAGATCGAACCTGCGACCGAGGTCAAATTTTGACGTGAGGTCGGCTACGACGAACTCGGTTGCTTCGATGTATAGCGAAGCTTGGTCGACATGGGGCCCGTCAATTCCGCATACGTCAGCGCAGCCATCGCGTTTCCATGTTCGCACCCAGCCGCCACGACCGCACCCGACATCGAGCAGCGAAGTTGGACGGAGCACAGGAAATAGTTCGCTGACTACGACCTCTGCCGAGCGAATTGCCCCCTGATCCACGTAGTCAAAGAACGTAACGTCGTAAGCCATAATTTCAATTCCTCAGATTTTTGCAGAGACATTTGCAATAGCCGCTAAAAAGTGGTCTGCCGATGCCCTTGGCCATCGTCACACTGTAATGGGTGAGCGTGCTCTTCGGAAGTGCGACCAAGGCAAATTGCCAAGCCGGACAGCGCGCGTGCTATAGGCGGGCGATCCGGACAGGAGTTGGTCAGGAATATCTTGCTGCTTCTGGGGCCGGTGTAGATTTTCTAAGTTCACGACGTGGCCGCAATCATCGCTATCGGTAGTCCAACCTCATCCAACCCACCGCCTGCGTTGTGGATATAATACCAACGCCTTTGGCTTCTGACTCACGGTGGGGATTCCCCGACGCGGCGATGATGTGATTCAACCTGGCGAGCATTGGAGGCTCGCCCATGGCCCGCGCAATCGCGCTTCGATCTGACTTCACTGGCCCTGATCTTCGCCGC
>CALQTN020000135.1 GCA_943333505.2 Asaia bogorensis
CCGAAGGTGCCAGAATGTCTACTTCCGTCAAACATACCTCCTTCTGGAGTCCAGAGAGGCGTTCCAGAGATCAGCAAAATCGCCGAGTTTCGCATGCTTCGCTACACGGTGAAGACCAGACGCTTACATCGTATCGCCGAACTCATGCCCTGCAAGATGACCCCGGACGCAGCGTCAGCGCAGTAGCTAAGCAGCGTGGAGATCGGACCGAAACGGTCCTGGCCTGACGCTTACGCAATAACCGCAGCTTGCGGGAAAGACGGCGGGCCGCAACGTCGGCCTCAAGCAGCAAAATCTGCAGGTCAGGTGGGGAGATTGGTGAGCGCATCGGCAAAACCCTCGGTCATCGCATTTGATGATCAGAGGGTGCCGGAGGGCCTTTCCCATAGGGTTGGCCTTGTTATGGGAAGCTATGGGAAGGGTGGAGGACGGGCTGGTTTGGTCAGGTTTGGCCTGCCTCTGCGCGCGCCATCGGGACCTTGATGGCGTTGCGAAACAGCACCCGATCCGCACTGCACGGCCCGTTGCCGAGCTTTTCGAGTTCTGTGCGCGCCCAATCATCGGCGCCTATAAGGTGCGCAGCCTCCATCAGATGTGTGGCCGCATCACGCGCCTCAGAGACCTGTGGATCGTAACCACCCCCGGCAAGCAGGCTTCTCAGCGCAAGCAGAGCAACGATCGAAGAAAATTTGGGATCCTTGGCGCAGAAGTCGCGGGCCCCTCGGATGAGCGTCGATGGGTCGGCTCCATGTGTTGAGGCGCACTCGATGGCGATATCCAAGAAACCTGCGTCCTTCGCGGCGGCGAACCACTTTCCCTTGTCGCCGCGCGTTTCAATCAAGTCCAACAAGACCTGTCGTTTGTCGCGCTCGGGATAGGCGCGCGTCAGCGAGCGGTAGATGGTGAGATTGGTGCCGCCGACCGCCGCCGCCAAGCCGTAGCGCTTATAGGCCTCATCCGTCCGTCCCTTCTCAATCAGCAGTTTCTCGCAGAAGCGATCAATCGAGTGACCATCAAAGCCAGGGTTGAGTTTGCTCCGCGACGCCTCGGCATAGGCGATAGCCGCTTCCCACAATCCCTGACGAAGAAGTGCTGAGGCTCCGAACTGACGCGCCGACCAATGTTTTGTTCTCGGCGTTTCCAGCAATTCCAGTAGCTCTGCATGGCGGCCAGCTTCAAGCAGGCATGAGAGGCAGATGTCCGTGCCAATCACATATTGAAAGGATGTGTGGTTGGCCCAGGCGCGGCGAACAGAATCCAGCAACTCGTCCGCATAGGCGTTGATGAGTTCGGGGAACTGGGCAATTTCGCCCCAGCGCTCCTCGACGGGCGACAGATACTGAACTCCGTCGTCCTGAACCGCCTGGTACAAGCGCTCGAGCCATTTGGCTCGGGTTTTCTGGTCCGCCGGCGCGGCAATCAAGATCGGGATCAACTCGTTCAGCGTGCGGTTGACGGCCGAGCCCAGAGCGCCAGACGATGAATCGATGTCCTGAAGCGCCGGCCACAACCGCTCCATCAACGCCACCGCGCCATCACCGGCGGCGATGGGGTCGATCTTGGCGGCGGCCTTGATTTCGGAAACAGCCTCCTTCAGCCGAGCGGTCGCCAGAGCCGTACCGCGCCAATTATAGGACCGGGCCCGTAACCTCGCCTTGAATTGCCATTTCCATGCGGTTGCCATGACCTCAGTCCCAACTCCAGCGCGGCAAGCGCTTTGCCTCCCACGGATGGAATGTCACGCCAAATGCTTTGCAGATCAACTCAACAGATGAATTTCGCTCGCAGCGATATCGAGGACGTAGCCCTGATTATTCATCGTCTTGATAAGAGAACCGGTGGATCGGTCTTTGCGGTCGAGTTCCTTGAGCGCCTTTCGGAGGTTTCTGATGGCGTCGGCGGCGGCTTTTTTGCTGACTGTGGTTGAGCTGGCCGGCCACTATGACGACGGCGGCATATCAGGTGGCACGCTGGAACGCCCGGCGTTGAAGCGGCTGCTTGCAGATATAGAAGAAGACCGTGTCGATGTGGTGGTGGTCTACAAGATTGACCGGCTATCCCGGGCTCTGATGGACTTTGCCAAGCTGGTCGAGGTGTTCGATAGCAACAACGTAACATTTGTCAGCGTCACCCAGTCGTTCAACACAACCACGTCAATGGGGCGGCTGACGCTCAACATTCTGCTGAGCTTCGCGCAATTCGAGCGTGAGGTCATCGGCGAGCGAATTCGCGACAAGGTGGCAGCGTCCCGCAAACGCGGCATCTGGATGGGCGGCTACCAGACCGACGCGCGGCACACTGCCCGACATGGCGTCCAGGCGGCCGTGCCAGTCCACCACCAACCCGGCCTCCCGGTGAAGATAGTGCACATCACCCGGGATGGTTTCAAGCGTGGTGCCCATTGCCAGCGGCAAGCTTAACATCGGGCAGTGCAAATCGAATGGCGGCAATGGGTCGTTGCGTGCGATCCCCCGATCGACTCCGGCCAGCGACTGCACCAAACGCACCAGCGGCGCGGGCACTTCCAGAATGACGTGCAGGCCGCTTTTGGCGACCAGGGGGGCGTAGCGGCAGAATTGTAACGTATCGCCCACGCCCTGTTCGGCATGGATCAGCAATGTCCGCCCCACCGCCGTTTCCCCGTGCCATTGCGGCTGGGCAAACTCGCGGAGATGGTTGCGGAAATAACCGCTTTGCCAACGCCATTCATATTCTCGCCATCCTGCCGACATATCGCCCTGCGCCAGCAACACATAAGCCAGATTGAAATGGGCTCCCGCATGGCTAGGTTCGACACCTATGGATTGGCGCAAAGGGCCGGCTGCGGCGGCGTGCTGGCCCAATACGCTCAGCGTTGCGCCCAGGGTATTTAGTGCGCCGGCATCGGCAGGCGCCAACGCAAGAGCGCGACGGCAACACGCCACCGCGTCTTCAAACCGTCCGGCCTGGGTGAGCGCCCCGTCACGTCGGACGATGTCCGCCACCTGACCGTTGCCGAAGCCGATGCGATCTACCAGTCGCTCTACTGGCACGCCATGCGCTGCGACCTTCTGCCGATCAGCATCGCCTTGATGGTGTTTGACTTCGGGGTCAACGCCGGACCCGGCACATCCGTCCGCCAACTCCAGGCGGCCATTGGCGTGACAGTCGACGGCATCGTCGGCCCCGTCACGGCGCGGGCGACCCGCGGCACCAGCAGGTGGCCCTGATCGGCGCGCTGCACGACGCGCACGAGCAGCACTACCGCGGCCTCAACGGCTTTCCCGTGTTCGGGCGCGGCTGGCTGGCCCGGCTCACGCGATGCACCGCGCGCGCCATCAACCTCGCCACCCCCTGAAAGGACACCCCATGATGGACCTCCTCAAATACCTCAATGCCCGTCTGGGCGAGGCCAGCACGCTCGCCGGCATCACCGGGCTGCTCGCCCTGCTGCACGTCCATATCGACCCGGGCGTGGTGAAAGACATCACCCTCTATGCGCCGCTGGTCACCGGCGTGCTGTCGATCCTTCTCGCCGATGCCTCCGCCAAGAAGACGCCAGCCGCTGTCGCCCAGGACGTGCTGGGCGGCATCCTGGCCGCACTCCCTGCCGTCCAGCAGGCGCCCGCCACACCGACGACTGCGCCTCCCCCGGCCGCCTGACCTTCGCCTTCCCGACGACCCCCGAGGCTCCGCCAGCGGCCCGCCGCCTCGAAACGCAACCCGGCCGCATCAAAGGACATATCATGCGCTCACTCCCGCTCCTCGCGGCCGTCGCCGGCTGCGCGCTCCTCACCGCCTGCGCCGCCAATGGCGGCCTGGCCCCGCAGGCTGCCACCATGGCCAACACCATCATCGCTGATGGTCAGTTATTCTGCGCCTTCGCCGGCGGGCCCGCCGCTGGCGCCGTCGTCGCGGTCGTCAATGCCGCGGACAAATCGGCCGTCACCCTCACCGGCAAGGCCGAGGACGTCGTCGCCGCTACCTGTCCGATAGTGCAGGGCATCAAGGGCTTCCCGGTCTCGCCGCCGGCCAATCCGGCGGCTGTGCCCGTCGTCGCTGCCACTACGCCGACCTTCTGATGTGAGGATTGGGGTTGGCGACGCTCGTCGCCCTTGCCGGGCGAGGGGAGGGGTCACCGACCTTGCTTCCTCGTCTTGCCCGAGGTGGTTCGGTGGCGAACAGCGCGATCACGCGGTCGCAAGCATTGCTCGTCGCCGGGAACAAGGGTTATCGTCGACCCGAGATATCCGGGCGGCCGGGTATATGGAAAATGTCGAAGAAAACTTGATGAGAGTCCTCCGGAGGGTAAGTTGGTAGTTTGGATGCGATATGGACGTTGGGGGATTGAACGGTGCCCTGCGATACGCGAGAGAAAGCGCATCAGCGCGTGTTTTAGCTATGTGATTGTTTTGGCGGTTACAGCCTTATCCTTTTTTTCGCCCGAATCTCGCGCCTATACGGATATTAAGCAAATCGACACTGACTATGGACGTCTCATAACCCGCCAGGGAACCGAAAGTGAGTGCTTTGCTAAATTTCAAATGAAACTTAGATGTTCGGTTGCTGATCTTTCTGGAAAAATTCTAGTTATACCAATTCCCACAGCCTAGTACCGATGTGCCCAGTCCCTCAATCCGATTGTCATGATGCGCCATGGCTGATCGGTAAGTTTGTTCCAGGCTTGGCAGCAGTGGTCGACAATGTCGTCGTAGGACTGGAAGATGCGGTTTGAGAG
>CALQTN020000136.1 GCA_943333505.2 Asaia bogorensis
CGATGCCCGGGCCGACGTGTTCGATTATGTCGAACGCTTCTACAACCCAACCCGGCGCCACTCGACCATTGGCTATGTCAGCCCTATGGAATTCGAGCGGATCGCCGCAGCGGCTTAAACCAGGTGTCCGCGAAACCGGCAGCAGCTCATGACGGGTGTGAGTGGCGCGCGCCGGTGCTGCGTCGCAGGCCGGCGTTGGCGGGGTAGAAATTGCGGTTTTTCTGCTGAAAACACTGGCCCCGACGCGTTGCTATCGGTCATCATCATTGCGTGCAAATCGACCTCGACACGCTGCCCGATGATCCCGCCACGCTGCATCAAATGCTGCGGGAAGTGGTCACGACAGCGGCGCATCAGCAGGGTGAACTGCACGCCGAGAATGACAAGCTGCGTTTGCTGATCCAGCGCCTGCTGCGCCAGCAGTTTGGTCGGCGGTCCGAACAGCTGAGCCCGGATCAGTTACAATTCGGACTGGAGGATCTCGAGCAGAGCGTCGCCGAGAACCAGGCTGGGCAGGACGCTGCGAACCCGGCGGAGCAGCAGCAGCGCCGCACGGCGCGGCCCAACCGCAACCACGGCGCCTTGCCGGCGCATCTGCCGCGCTACGAGGTGGTGATCGACATTGAACACCATGATTGCCCGTGCTGCAGCGGCGCGCTGCACATGATCGGCGAATTGCGCACCGAGCAATTGGACATCGTGCCGTCGCAGCTGCGAGTGCGCGTGACGCGCCGCCCGCGCTATGCCTGCCGCGCCTGTGAAGGCGCCGTGGTGGTCGCCCCCGCGCCGGAGCGGCCAATTGATGGCGGCATGGCGACCGAGGCGTTGATCGCGCATGTCGTGGTCAGCAAGTTTTGCGATTCCCTGCCGCTGTATCGCCAGGCGCAGATGCTGGCGCGTCAGGGCATCATGTTGGATCGTTCCACGCTGGCCAACTGGGTGGGCCGGGCCTGCTGGTGGCTGACGCCGCTGTATGAGCTGGTGCTCAGCACCGTGCTATCGTCGGCCAAGGTGTTCGCCGACGACACCACACTGCCGGTGCTCGACCCGGGGCGCGGGCGGACCAAGACGGGACGGCTGTGGTGCTACGCGGTGGATGATCGTCCGTGGTGCGGGCCAGGACATCCGGCAGCGGCCTACATCTACTCCGAGGACCGCAAGAACGCCCGCCCGGCCGGGCATCTGGCTGCCTTCAATGGCGTGCTCCAGGTGGATGGCTATGCCGGGTTCAAGCGGCTGGCCGGGGATCGCGCCGACGCCTCAGTGCAGCTGGCGTTCTGTTGGGCCCACATGCGACGGCCGTTCTATGAGTTCTTTGTCTCAACGAAATCACCGCTCGCCGCCGAGGTGCTGGCACGCATCCGCGCGCTCTACGCGATCGAGGCCGAGATCCGCGGCCATCCCGCCGAGCACCGCCAGCAGGTGCGCCACGAGCGAAGTCGACCCATCGTGGAGGCACTGCATGGCTGGTTGCAGGACCATCTCGGGCGCGTGTCCGCGGCCTCCGATCTCGCGAAGGCGATCCGTTATGCAATCCGCCATTGGCCCGGCTTGGTGGTGTTTCTCGATGATGGCCGCGTCGAGATGGACACCAACGTGGTCGAGCGCGCCATCCGTCCCAATACCCTGACCCGCAAGAACGCGCTGTTCGCCGGGTCCGACGGCGGTGCGCGCCATTGGGCGCTGGCGATGACCCTGATCCAGACAGCAAAACTCAACGGCGTCGACCCGATGGCCTGGCTCACCGACGTGCTCGAGCGCGTCGTCTCCGGGCGGACCAAAGCCCACGAATTGCACACGCTGCTGCCATGGAACTGGACCGCACCCAGCTTCAGAATGGCCGCCCCACTGGCCGCGTAAACGCCAGCTCAGCGCCCGCCCCAAACGTCAAATCAATTCCGCCCCGTCGCCGCCGCGACGCTTACTCTCCGGTCAGTGCATGCGACGGTTGGTGCGTGAGCCACGGCGATAGCGGCGGCCCCGCCTTCCCTGAGGCACTAGGATCGTCATTGGCGCCCCATTGGGTGCCGCGACGATGGCGCGCCGGCAGACACGCTCCACGACAGCAATGTCGATCCCTTCGGCCAATAGGCTTGCGGCTGCCCGACGGCTCACTGTCAATGAGACACATCCTCCCCCCACAGGAACGAGGCGGTCCGCCTCCTCAAACAGGGTTAGGAGTTCGCGGATCGCCACACCTCGTTGCCGACACCTGTCCCGCAGGTGGCCGAACATCCCGCTGACGGGATCCAGTTGCTTGCTCACTAGGCGCCTCCATCATGTGCTGAAGCTCTTGTGGCTAGGCCAGCGGGAGAGCGCACGCCGCAAAGCAGCACTTTTGCGGAACTTATCGCGGTGCAATTTGCGGTGTCATCAAGGAAAAATTGCGGGGGTAATCGCGGGCACCCGTACTGCTGCGTATTTGTTCGCATACAGCTTCCAGGGCGGTACCTTGTCTGTGATATACGAATTATATGGATGGTAAGCGCCGGCCGCGTTTGCAGATCCCGCTTGCTGATGCCCGCCCGGATTCTTCGCGCAAGGAGCAGTGATGCTCCCGGATAGCTCGAATGAATCGCTCTCGGGCGGGAACGATGTAGCGACGAAACTCGCCGTGCACCGGCGTTCTGCGCCGAGTGCTGGAAGCAGGCCACGGATCGGCTCAGCCGGATCGAAATGGTGCTGGGCGGCATCGTCCTGCTGCTGCTCGTCGGTGAGGGCAGCGTGGTGCAGGTGCTACGGCGGCTGATTGGCGGATAGGCGTGCCCGGGAGTGCCGCCTGCCGGGCACGCTCCATTCCTCTCGGCCGGCCCTATGCCGGCCGGCCTGGTGGGCGCCAGACGGGTCCGCCGCCATCCCCACCACCGCGATCGATCTGCCCCTCATGCAGCGTCTCCGGCGGTCCCCGCGCTTGCGGGTCCGGGTCCCCATCAGTGGCCGGCCTCGCCCGACCCACCGGACATCACGCCGCTCTCGACGGCGATGGACACCGGGCACCGGCAGACCATGGATTTGCCGATAAGCGACGCTCTTTTCGATGGCGGGCCATACGGATACACTAATGTACGGTTATCTCCTGACCGAGGAGCTTAGATGCAAAGGTTGGCCGCCTACATTCTGGAGCGCACCGAGGGTCTTCAGCAGACTGAAGCCCGAAGGGCGGAAGGTGAACGCATTCGTGCGGTGGTCGAGGCCTGGCTCAGAAGCAAGGGCGCGACGGCCGTTGACGGGACGGGCACATACGCAGCGATAGATGGAAGCGATGCTCGTTTCCGTGTCAGCACAGTTGTTGACGGCGAGCGATCATGGAGGATGTTCGAGCTTTCCGAGGTGACGCCGGAAGGCAGAAAGTTCGTCACGACCGTCTCAGTGACGGTGGGTCACCAAAAGGTCGTTGTCTTCGTGACCATGGAAGTCGGGTCCGTCACAACGCTGATCACCCAAATAGACGTTGACCCCAAGTGCCCCAGAGTTGTCCGCGAGCTCCTCAGTAAGCCGGGTAGATGGAACCACGGCTGGTCATCCCTACAGGCGCTCACCCGTGTGGACGGCTTCGAGGCTGGTGAGTTTCTGGCGCAGGAAATTCAGCACGACCATCGAACAATACCGCTCGTGGTCGTCTCCCGTGTCCAAGGGCAAACTTCGCTTCCCAAGCTCGACGAAAGGCTGGCAAACGACCTCGCCGGCGTTGCCAACGTTTACAGCGTTGACGAAGATGCTTCGTGGGCCCTGACCGACGTCTTGCGCAAACCTTTTTCTACCTTCGCGGGAGCCATCAGGATCTATTGGCCTCGATTTGCCCCCGATGATGATCCTTTTCGACATCAGCTGTGGACAGCTACGAGGCTCCAGAGCATCGACCCTAACTCTCGAGCGGCGGTGGAGCGCATCAGGCGTCAGCTTCGCACGATGATCATGACGGCGTCTGCCGGCAGCGTCGTTCGGCCGAGCGAGATTGATGACATCCGGGGGGCGGCTGCGCGGGCGGAGCAAGCCGCGCTGCAGTCGAAGGCAAACGCGCTCGATGATCTTAAGGCGAAGGCAAGCTCGCTCTCCGAATTCAAGGAAATCGCGGACTCCTACGCGGCGGACAACGACACGCTCCGACAAGAACTATCTTCACGCAACTCAGAGATCGAGCAGTTGCGCGAGGATGTACGACAATTAGAGTTGGACAAGCAGGCGCTGACTTTCCAACTCGGCAAGGCAAAGGCGGCCAAGGATGCAGCTGCCGCCGTTGAGCCGGACGCGCCTGAGCCGGACGAGGCAGATGAAGCACCGGCGCCGGGTGACATTCGCTTCTACAAAAAGACCCATTCAACACCCAAGCACGACATTCTCGTTCCAATGGGCGATTGCGGGCACAACGCGTGGCAGGGCGCGGGTAATCCCTCCGGAATTTAGGGGGCTTCACGAGTAGAATTTTCTCGGCAAGATGCATGAGGAGATTTTGTATGAAGACGAGCCGATACAGTGACCCGCAGATCCTTTCGATCCTTCGTCAAGCCGAGGGGGGCATGCCGGTGCCGGAGCTTTGCCGTGAACACGGCATGAGCAGTGCAACGTTCTATAAGTGGCGGTCGAAGTTTGGCGGCATGGACGCGTCGATGATCAGCCAAATGAAGTCGATTGAAGA
>CALQTN020000137.1 GCA_943333505.2 Asaia bogorensis
TGCCTCGATCCGGCTTGAAATTCGCCGCATCGGCCAGATCAAGGACCGCGAGGAAGTCGTCGGTAACCAGACCCGGGTGAAGGTTGTGAAGAACAAGTTGGCGCCGCCATTCCGCCAGGTCGAGTTCGATATCATGTATGGCGAAGGGATCAGCAAGGTCGGCGAATTGATCGATCTCGGCGTGAAGGCGGGCGTGGTGGAGAAATCTGGCGCCTGGTTCAGCTGTGACAGCACCCGGATTGGCCAGGGGCGAGAAAATGCCAAGCAGTTTCTGCGCGATCATCCGGAGATGGCGGCGAGCATCGAGAAGAAAGTGCGCGACCAGGCTGGCGTTGTCACCAACATGATGATTTCCACCGCCGAACCCGAGGACGCCGAAGCCGCTGAATAACGTTCTGGCACATTTTCGCCGTCCGCCACCCCAAAACGGGTGAGGATGGCGAGATTGCCGTGGCGTCCCCCTGCGGCGGGTGTTGGGAATTATGTGCCGATCATGCACCCGACATGGGTATCATTGTGCCGGGGCGGGACTGGTTTGCGGCCCCATCAGCGCTAGACCGCCTTGCCGGCGCGTGGTTGCAATGGTCATACTGGCCGGGAAATCGGGGGCGCCATCATGGATATCGAGACAATCGCCGAAAAGCTGGAGCAGGAAAATACGGCTGGCAACTTTATGCCGGCGGCCTGGCGCGGCAAGCTGTCGATGGATCAGGCTTATCAGGTGCAACTGGCGATCATGCGCCGACGGATCGGGCGGGGTGAGCGGCAAACCGGTTGGAAGGTTGGCCTGACCGCGGCCGCAATGCGGGCGCAGCAGAAGGTCCACGAACCCTGCTTCGGCTATCTGCTGGCCAGTGGCCATCGAGCCAGTGGCCACCACTATGATTTTGATCGCCTTATTGCCCCTGGGTTTGAGAATGAATTGTGCCTGCGCCTGACCACGGGTTTGCGCGGCCCGGGGGTAACACTGGCGCAAGTCGCGGCTGCGGTGACGCACGCCGCGCCGGCCCTGGAAATCATCGAAAAGCGCGGCAATTTCACCGACGACCTGGCGCTCGCCATGGCCGATAATGCCCAGCAGCATTCCTATGTCGTCGGCACCGAAATTGCGCTGACCGGGGGCAATCGTGATCTTGGCACCGCCACAGTCGAGGTGATGACCAATGGCGTTGCCCAGGAAACCGCACCTGGCTCGGCGGTGATGGGCGAGGGCGCCTTGCTGTCTGTGCTGTGGCTCGCCAACAAGCTCGCCGAATTCGACCTGGGGATCGAGGCCGGGCAGGTGATCATGTCGGGCTCATTCACCCGGCAATACGCGATTGCCAAGGATATGACGGTGGAATCCCGGTTCACCCCGTTTGGGACCGTGACCGCACGTTTCTGAGCATGCGCAACCCGTATTATGCCGGTCCCACGAGCGATCATTTTGACGGCGAGCGTTTTTTCGTTCCTGGGCCGCCGAGCGACAAGTCGCGTGCGGATTTGTGGCGGTGGCGCCGCGAGGGCGGGCGGGCGGTGTGGCCGCGCCAGGCGCCAAGCCCGTTTCAGGATCATCCGCCGGCGCGCGGCGCTGGGATGCGGGTGACCTTGATCGGGCATGCCAGTTTTCTGATCCAGCTTAACGGGATCAATATCCTCGTCGATCCGGTGTGGTCCGACCGCGCCGGTCCGCTCGGGTTGCTGGGTCCGCGACGGGTCAACCAGCCAGGCATCGCATTCGCCGATCTGCCGCCGATCGATGTCGTGCTGATCACCCATAATCACTATGACCATCTCGATATCGCGACCCTGCGCCGGCTGTGGCGCGACCATCGGCCGCGCTTCGTGGCGCCGTTGGGCAACGAGACGATCATTCGGCGTGCCGCCCGCAAGGGGGAGATTGCGACGCTCGACTGGGGTGGCAATGCCGAAATTGCGCCCGGTGTTGTCGCCCATTTGCACCCTTGCCGGCACTGGTCGGCGCGCGGGTTACGCGACCGGCGGATGGCGCTTTGGGGGGCCTTTGTGCTGACATCCCCGGTCGGGACCATTTACCATGTCGGTGATACCGGTTTTGGTGATGGGGCTTATTTCACCGAGGTTGCGACCCGGTTTGGCCCACCCGATCTCGCGCTCCTGCCGATTGGTGCCTATGAGCCGCGCTGGTTCATGCAGGCCCAGCATATGAACCCCGACGAAGCGGTGCAGGCTTTTATATTGTGTGGTGCCCGCAACGCGGTCGGCCATCATTGGGGGACTTTTCAGCTCACCAACGAAGCGATTGATGCCCCGCGTGAGGCCTTGGCCGATGCGCTGGCATCCCACGACATTGATCCTGAGCGCTTTCGCGCGCTTATCCCAGGTGAGGTTTGGCATATATGACACGTCTGGCGCAGGTAGATTCCGCCGCATCCTGGCGGCGGTTGGCGGCCAATTTGTTGCTCAGCACCATGGGCGGGGTCGGCATGTGGTCCGTGGTGGTGGCGCTGCCCTCGGTGCAGGCAGAATTCGGTGTTGCCCGTGGGACGGCGTCGCTGCCTTACATGATGTCGATGGCCGCAATCGCGGTTGGCGGGATTTTCATGGGCCGGCTGGTCGATCGGGTTGGGGTGATGCTGCCGGTGATCGGCGGCACATTAAGCATCAGCCTCGGCTATATTCTGGCCGGACAGGCGACTAGCCTTTGGCAGTTCACCCTGATCCAGTCGGTGTTGATCGCGTTGCTGGGGGCGTCCACCACTTTTGGGCCGCTGGTTGCCGACACATCCTTGTGGTTCCAGCGCCGGCGCGGCATCGCGGTGGCGATTTGCGCTTCTGGCAATTATCTTGCCGGGGTGTTCTGGCCGCCCTTGCTGCAACATCTGATCGAAACCGTTGGCTGGCGGAGCGCGCATACCGCGGTTGGGATCATCTGCCTGGTGGTGATGCTGCCGCTGACATTAATGCTGCGGCGCGCCCCGCCGGCGGAACCTACCGTTAGCGAGTCTGGTGCTGGCGTGCGATTTGGCGTCGCCGGCTTATCGCCGCGGGCGGTGCAGGGGCTGATTGTATTGGCGGGGCTGACCTGCTGCATCGCGATGTCGATGCCGCAGGTGCATATCGTCGCGTATTGCGGTGACCTTGGGTACGGACCGGCGCAAGGGGCGGCGATGCTGTCGCTGATGCTGGGGTTCGGGATCGTCAGCCGGCTTGGCTCGGGCTTCATCGCCGACAAAATTGGCGGGTTCGCGACCGTCTTGATGGGAACAATGCTGCAGGCGGTTGCGCTGGTTCTGTATCTCGGATTCAATGGCTTGTCCTCGCTCTACGTCGTGTCAGCGCTGTTCGGCCTGTTCCAGGGCGGTATCGTGCCGAGCTACGCGCTGGTGGTGCGGGAGATTTTTCCGGCGCGGGAAGCGGCAAGCCGGATTAGCGCTGTGCTGATGGCAACGGTTGCCGGCATGGCGATCGGAGGGTGGATGTCGGGTGCGATCTTCGACCTCACCGGGTCATATCGGGCAGCGTTCCTCAATGGAATTGCCTGGAACTTCGTCAATATTGGCATCGTTGTGCTGGTGTGGCGGGCGCGACAGATCCGGTTGGCTACCGCGTAGGGCGGTTCGGCAGGTCGGTAGCCAAATCGACTGCGGCGCGAACATCGGCAAGAGTTATTTCCCACTGATAGTCGTGCGGCCAATTGGTCGGTGGGGTGCCTGGTGGTTGGTTATCAAGGCCGATCACGCAATCGTAGCGCAGGCCGACCAGGGCTGCGAAGCGGCGGAAGTTCCACATCACCCAGGAATTCATATGGAGTTCGATCAATGCCGTTCCTGGGCGGCAGAAGACGATATTGGTGAGGGCGGCCCCGTGCGGCGCAACAATGATCTCGGCATTGGCAAACAGGGCGATCTGGACCGATAGCGCGAGCCGCTCGGGCTGCACCGCCACGAAGCCGTCGGCTTCAAGCGCTGCTATCACGTCCGCCTCGTTAACCAGTTTGCGATTGGCGGTCGCGCGGCGATCTATGTAAAGCCGCCGCGGGTAGAGCCCGGGTGCGGGCGCCGGCGGCGGATTGGCGGCCATGCGCTGAAAGAGCGGAACCATCATTGGGTGGGGGACATGCTCGGCGATCACCGACCAGGGCACCAGCAAGGTTTCGACCCAGAGGCTGGTGCGGCGCGGCACTGGACGGGCCGGCAATTTCAAACCGAGACGGCGCAAACTGTCCCGTTGCATGGGGAGGGCGCAAGCGGGATGGAGCACCCCGTCGAGCTTGCCGATCTCGGCCAGATCGGTCGCCGCGAGCCGGCCGATGCCGTCCATCATCCAATGATAATAGTTGTCCGCGTTACCGGTGAGCAGGCTGAGATGGCGCCCGGACAGGCGTGGGATGTCATCCTCGAGATCGAGTGCCGCCACGCCATCGGCCAGCAAAGCCCAACCTTCATCCTGCTGATTGGCCTGATGCAGGGTGTTAAAAACGACCTGACCGCCAGCGCAGATAATGCCCGCGGCGCTATGCACGATGACATCATGGAATTCGATCATGATGGGCGCA
>CALQTN020000138.1 GCA_943333505.2 Asaia bogorensis
CGCTGCGCGACTTCAACCAAGCCTATGAGGGCACCCGGACCGCCGTCGAGGAGATGCACCTGGAGTATCAGGCGCTGCTCAAGGCCGACCCGACGCTGGAAGCGCGGCTGCGCGAGCTTCCGGGTAGAATTTACAGCGGGCGTAAGCGCCCGGCAAAGGGCGTGTGCGGCGTTTTCCTCTGCTACGCCCTGCCGGCGCTCGACAAGGCCCTAGGCGAGTTCAACGAGGCGGCAGGCACAACCCGCTGGTATCTCTATGACATCGCCCGGAAGGCCATCCTGGAGGAGGCCGGCGCGATCGTCGCCAGCATCCGGTCCACGCCAAAGACGCCGCGGATCTGCACGGAGGATGAGCCGACTCTGCTCGACATCCGCAGCAAGATCGAGCGGCACATCAAGAACACATACCTGAAGCGCATCGATGCACCTATCGGGATCAAGCCCGCGCTGCGCTGCTGGATGGAACTGAACGAGGGCTGATGCGATGACAAACCACCGCGACCAACTTGCCGCCATCCGCAGCTTTCCCTCCCTGGTAAAATACCTGCGCGACGAGATGGGCTGGCCCATCGGTGCCGACAGCTTTGAGGATCTGACTTTCGACTACGCGCCGGAGGAACTCGGGATCGATCCGAAGAACGCGGCGAAGATCGAGGAGATCAAGCGTCTGCGGCCGCTTGCCTCGGGCCAGCCCTGGGGCATTTTCTTTGTGAAGTTCGAGCCGAAGCGCCTGCCGGTGGTGGCGCTACGCCGTATCCTCAGCCAGGTGGTGCTGAAGAAGCGCGCCACGGCCAAGGCTGCGGAACTTGCCGCCTGGGCGGCCGACGATTTGCTGTTCATCTCCAACTACGGCGAGGGCGATGCACGGCACATCAGCTTCGCGCACTTCTCGATGGCAGAGGGCGGGACCGACCTGCCGACGCTGAAGGTGCTGGGATGGGATAACCTCGACACACCCTTGCACCTGGGCGACGTGGCAGAGCGCCTCAAGCGCGACCTATCCTGGCCAGGCGACGAAGATGACGCGAAGGCCTGGCGGCAGGCGTGGCGGGGAGCTTTCGCCCTACAGCACCGCGAGGTGGTCACGACCTCACAGGCGCTGTCCGTCCGGCTGGCAGAACTGGCGCGGGCCATCCGGGACCGGATCGGCGCCGCACTGGCGATCGAGACTGAGAGCGGCCCGCTCACGCGCCTCATGAAGGCGTTCCAGGGTACGCTGGTGCATGATCTCGATCGTGCCGGCTTCGCCGATATGTACGCGCAGACCATCGCCTACGGCTTGCTGTCATCTCGCATAGCAAACCCGAAGTCCCGGACGGCGGACGATTTTGCCGCGCATATGCGGACCAACCCGCTTCTCCGCGAGCTGATGCAGACCTTCCTACAGGCCGGCGGGCGTCGTGGCAGGACAGGCGGCCCGGAGATTGACTTCGATGAGTTGGGCGTCAGCGAGGTGGTTGGCTTGCTGGACCGCGCAAATATGGAAGCGGTGCTGCGCGACTTTGGCGACCGGAATCCGCTGGAAGACCCGGTCATCCATTTCTATGAGCTGTTCCTCAAGGAATACGACCCCCAGAAGCGGATGCAGCGGGGCGTCTTCTACACCCCCCGCCCTGTTGTTTCTTACATCGTCCGCTCAGTAGACGAACTGCTACGCACCGAGTTTGGCCTTCCCGACGGCCTGGCTGACACCACCAGTTGGGGCGAGATGGCGAAGCGTCACGCGGACTTACGAATCCCGGAGGGCGTCTCGGCCGAACAGGACTTCGTCCAGATCCTCGACCCAGCCACCGGCACCGGCACGTTCCTTGTCGAGGTCATCGACCTCATCCATAAAACGCTGGTCGCCAAGTGGAATGCGCAGAGAAACAACGAAAAAAAGATCGATGCACTGTGGAACGATTACGTGCCGAGGCACTTGCTGACCCGCCTGCATGGCTATGAACTTCTGATGGCACCATATGCAATTGCGCACCTGAAGATTGGCCTCAAACTTTACGAAACCGGATACCGGTTCGATAGCGACGAACGCGCACGAATTTACCTCACCAATGCTCTGGAGGCTGCCTCCGACGCCGGTCAGCAGAAACTGGTGGGTATTCTTCCAGCGCTTGCGCATGAGACTCAAGCAGTAAACACAACAAAAAGAAGCGGCCGCTTCACTGTCGTTGTTGGCAACCCTCCGTATTCCACATCGATCAGCGAGCCACCCTGGCTGATGCGGCTCTTGGATGATTGGAAGCAGGGCCTGAACGAGACAAAGAGTGACCTCAACCGTGAGGAGTGGAAATTCCTCCGCCTTCTTCAGCATCACTCCGTCGTCACCGGTGCGTTGGTGGTCGGCGTGATTATCAATCGTGACTTCCTAGACGGAATTGTGAAGAGACGGATGCGGGAGATGCTATCGGAGTGCTTCCCTTATCGGATGGTTGTTGACCTAAACGGGGACGTGAAAGGAAATATTGTCGACGATAACGTATTTGACATCGAGCAGGGCGTTACGATTGTAGTAATGAGCACGCAGACAAAAGTATCTAAACTTTTGTATACGTCGCTCGTTGGTTCAAGAGATTCCAAATACAATAAATTGCTGAATAGTTGTAGTATACGATCCGAAAGCGCGCCCGTTTATATGGAGCCGCCCTATTTCCGGTGGATGCCGTATCTGTCTTCGCACTCGGCTGGTTCAGCAGCAGAGTATATGAAATGGCCGCAGATCCGCGACATATTCGGCGTTGTTTCGTCTGGCATTCAAACAAAACGGGATGGCTTGTGTGTCGCATTCACCCGCTCGGAGATTTGGGACAGGATCCAGAAGTTCAATTCTATGACGGCCCAGGTGGCGAAACAGCACTTCGATCTGGCCGATGACGGCCGGGATTGGAAAATCGCCTCGGCAAAACTCGACATCTCAAATAGCGGCCCGAACAAAAAATTAATTTCGAAAATACTTTATAGGCCGTTTGATATTAGGTTCACTTATTGGACTGGAAAAACAAAGGGGTTTTTAGCTTATCCGCGCCGCGAGGTGATGCAGCATGTTATTGGACAACAAAATATTGGAATTATTTTCAATCGTCAAATCGTCGGTGATAGCGTCTCGCATTTCGGAGTCTCTCGCATACCGATCTGTCATGGTACATTCTATCTTGGCAATAAGGGACAAGACTACTTTGCGCCCGCTCTCATTTTCGATGATTCCCTGATGGGGCAGGCAGGGAGCGGGCGGTCAAATTTCCTTCCCTCATTTACAACGGCATTTCGTAAGTCGATAGGCGCCAAGCCCGCTCAGGCAACGGACGGTCAGATATTTGGATATATCTACGCGGCAGTTCACAGCCCCGGATATAGAGCGCGTTACGCTGAATTTTTGAAGATGGATTTTCCACGATTACCTGCACCACGAGATCTCGATTTCTTTCGGGCAATGGCGAAGCTTGGGAACCATCTTGTGAGTCTACATCTGATGGAGGCTGCGGAGCTGGACAACTCGATTGCTTCATATTTTGGTCCAAGAAGTCCGGAGGTCGGCAGAGTTGGCTGGTCGGGAGATACTGTCTGGATAGATTGTCCCGCGCAGCGCGCCGGGCAGGTCCAAGCGCAGGGTTCGATGGGCTTCCGCGGTGTCAACGAGGCCGTTTGGAATTTTCACGTCGGTGGTTACCAAGTTTGTGAAAAGTGGCTGAAGGACCGAAAAGGCCGCACTCTCGCCGCCGAGGATATCGCACACTATCAGAAGATCATCGTCGCCCTTTCGGAAACGATACGCATTATGGGCGAGATTGATGCGGTCATTGAAAAGCATGGCGGCTGGCCGGGCGCTTTTGCCCCCACGGACGCAGAGGCCCAAAAATGACCAATCACAAAACGACATGGCTCAGTCAGATACCGGGCTTCCCATGAGCGTCACCGTCCAGGTCCTTTTCGACCAACCGCAGCACGAGATCGCCTCGCTCCTGCGCGACCGCCTCACGCGTTG
Source organism: Asaia bogorensis (assembly GCA_943333505.2). GTDB lineage: Bacteria > Pseudomonadota > Alphaproteobacteria > Acetobacterales > Acetobacteraceae > CAITOL01. The sequence goes on from CALQTN020000138.1 coordinate 3,979, forward strand.
CGCCAAGGCCTCCCTCGTCGCCGGCTTCATGACGGTTGAGGGGATCGAGGCCATCGCAGCGCCGCTGCGGGCGCACCCAAGCAAGCTTACCCAACTCGTCGTCGGCGCCGCCACCTGGCGCGCCCTCGACGCGCTGGACCGCCTCCTTGCAGCCGGCGTCGCGCCGGCCGCCCTGCACGTCCATCTGGGTCATACGCGGCCAACCGCCGGCATCAAAAACCCCTTCGCGCGCTACCACCCCATGCTGCACAGCAAGGCCCTCCGTGCCAATGAAGATGAGACATTTACCCCCCGGGAATTTAGACTTGAGGGCGCGGAAGGATCATCTGAGTCATGCCCATGCTCCCGAGACAGATCGATGCGGCGGCCGGTGACGGCACGAACGGAGGCCGTAGGCCGACGGTA
>CALQTN020000139.1 GCA_943333505.2 Asaia bogorensis
AGATGGATTTCATGATTGCTGCCGACACGGCCGGTAACATCGGCTTTATGCACTCCTCGCTCTGACCCCGGCGCAGCCGGGTTCGCCCGGCGCGCCACATCCCCGGAAGCGCCCATGTCAGAAAACAACTTTGTCACCATCGGCGGCGAGGCCATCGTGCTGCCGCCGATCCTCAACTTCGCCAGCCTCAAGCGCGTCTGGCCCGCCATGCGCGCGTCCGGCGCCGCCACTGATTCGACCGACAGGGTCGCAGCCGACATCGCGGTCATCGCCGCTGCGTTGCTGCCGACGCGGCCCGATCTCACCGTGCCTGAGATCGAGAAGCGTCTGCGCATCAACCGCTTCGATGGCAGCGACGAGCGGCCTGGCATCATGGACGCCGTCACCCGGCTGATGATCGCCTCGGGGCTCGTCAGCCAGGGGGAGTTGGAGGCGCTGGAGGAGCAGGCCCCGGCAGCGCCAACGGTGACGACGGAAACCTAGACCTCGACTACATTGTTGCCGAACTGGCCGCCGCCGGCATGGAGGGCGGCTCGCCGGCGATGATCTGGGAACGCTGGACCATCCCAATGTATCGCGCGCAGCAGCGCTACTGGAGCGACCATCCGCCACTGCAATGGATGGTCCAGGCCCACCTCAAAATCCCGTTCAAGAAGACGCCGCCGCCCCAGGCAGTGAGCGCCGAACCCCCGCAACCGCCGCGGCCGGTGGATTGGTCGGTGCTGGATGGATCGCCCTGATGTTCAGGCGACCGGCGTGATGGTGGGCTTGATCGAGAGATGAAACCCGAGCGCCTTGGTCACCGCCGTCAGTGTCGATAGGGTCGGGTTGCGTAACGCTACGGGATAAACCTGCTAGAAGACGAGTTCCGCGATACCGTCGTGGGGCTAGCTGACGCGGCATTTCGGTCTGCGCCAAGCTCCCGCCCAGCGGCACTATCCTTTCATCAATTAGGCTTCGGCAGACCATAGGCGTTGAACAGACCGAGCAGCGCGGTGTTCTTGCGCAGCATCGCAAAGGCCTCCTCGTCCCGCTTCGCCTTGGTCGGATCCATGACGCAGCGAAAGCGGTAGATCTGGTCGAGTGTCAAATCAGCCTCCACATCGTAGGCGGACGCGGTGGGCGTCGACGCGTCACGCAGCCGATAGGCCTCAATCCCCTTCAGCGCCATCCGGGAGCAGGTCCGTCCCCATCCGGGCATGATCGCCTTGCTCTTCAAAACCGGGTTGAGGACCTCCGAGAGCAGGTCGAATTGTAGCTTGATAGCGGCCTGCTCATCTCCATTGATCGATTTGTAGAAGTTGCTGGCGGCGGAGGCTAAGGCCGCATGGGCCTTCAAAGAATCCTTGATCAGCTCGAGGGTGATGGAGCCGATCCGCGCCGCCGGTAGTATAATCGACGCCACCGCGAAGGCCGTGCTGGCTAGGGAGAGAAGCTCCGTCAATCCGTCGAGGATCTTCTGCCTTTTCTCATCCAGCGCCTTCTCAGCGAGCTGCTCCTTCTTTACGATCAGCGTCTGCCGCTCGAATGCCTCGAGCGTCTGGATAAAGGGGCGGTTGAAAGTCGTTCCGGCGAAGGCATAAAGCATGCCGCCCGGTGTCTGGGCATTGGTCGCGCGCTTCTCGTAAGTCGTAGTTTCGGCCATCCCCGTCCATAGTGGCTGGCTCATGCCCTGAACTTTTTCGTAAGTAGGTCTAACGTTGTAGTTGATCGGCACCGGGCGGCTCAGCCTTGCATCGGTCATGGCACCGATCCGGTCCGAGGGCATTACTGCCCCAATTGGTGGCCCGCTGACCGCGAGGTGCCTAGTCATCGTGACATGGTAGCCTCTGCCATCGATGCCCTGCGCCAGGAATTCCAGGCTGCCCACTGCCACAAGCTGGGGTCCGTAGTCCGTGGCGACGAAGATCGGTTTTGAGCGAAAGGCCATGGAAATGTTACCCCACAAATCAAGAGTCTTAATCCTGAATTACCCATATGCCCGGGCGCATCCGAGTATTTTCGGTCAATGGAGATCACAGTTCCTGTCGGATATCAACACATGGGGGGCCGTGGTCATGCTGGTCGCCACGTAACCGACGATGTGCTCGCCGTTTCGACTTCGCCGGGCTGGGTGATGTGACTTCCGAGCGTCGCTGCCCTATGCCGCGATGTATGAGGCGAATTCCAGCCCGTCGTCCGACATGCTGGCGCGGGCCGCCTTCAGGTCATAGATCATTTGGAGGTTGAGCCAATATTGCGGCGTGGTGCCAAACGCCTTGCTGAGCCGGATCGCCATCTGTGCTGATACCGAGCGGCGCCCGTTCAGTATCGCCGTGATTGCGTTGTGCGGAACGTGGATATGCGCCCCGAACTTCCGCGCACTGAGACCAAGGACCTCAAGCTCATCACGCAGAAAGGCACCTGGGTGGATCGGGGCGAGATTATCAACTGGATGGGTCATATCAGGATATCCTGTCAGTGGTAGTCGATCACGATTTCGACGTCGTAGGCATCGCCGGTGGCCAGGAGTAAGTCGGTGCCAAGCGGAACCGACGCATGTTGCGCCCACTTGAAGCACACACGGTTCTTATGATTGATCCGAATACTGTATTGGCCGCTGCGGGTGCCCTTGAGTGCCTCGAATGCGTTTGACGGTGGGTTGCGCAGATCGATAAGGATCGTGGCGGCTTGGAGCTTCGTGAGCGCCTTTGCGGCTCCTTCGACGAAGGATTGAAAATCCTTCACCCGATCGCCCGCCAGAAAGCGCTCCGTCTTCTTATCCTTGCAGCCAATGATCGCCATCGGTCTCCTCCGGACGACTGGTATATGGTATCTACCGCATACCAGGCAAGGGGAGGATAGGGCGCCCCTCGCCATAGCTTGCAATGCAGTTTAACGGGCGGCCTCCGGGCCGCCTTTTCCATTCAAGGCATCCCGTTGGCAGACAATCTCTCCGTCAACATCACCGCCGACGCCACCAAGCTGCGGGCGCAGCTTGCGCTCGCCCAGGCGGACCTGCGCGCCTATGCGGCCGAGGTGCGCAAGGCGGCGACGGACGTCCGCCAGTCCGGCAATGCCGCCACCTCTGAGCAGGTCCAGGCGCTGGAGAAGGCCAGCACTAGCTACAATGCCGCCCGCGCCGCCGTGCAGCAGCATGCCACGGCGATGACCACGCAGAAGGCCGCCGTCAACGCCACGACGGTCGCCGTGAAGGAGGCAACCCACGCCACCACCAACCACGGGGCTGCGTCCGAGGCGATGGTGCTGGTGCATGAGGCGATGCAGGGCTCGTTTACCAAGATGGGCGGGTCGTTGATGATCCTGACCAGCCGCGTGGCGGGCAATTCTATGGCGATGATGGCATTGGCTGGCGCCTTCGGTGTCGGCGCGATGGCTGCGCTGCATTTCATTGAGGCTTTGCACAAGTTGCACGAGGCGAAGCTACTGGCCCAAGCCGGTGGTCTCGGGTCAGGCGTCTCAAACGCGGATATCGATGCCCTGGTTAAGAAACTGGCGAAGATCGGCGACACCGGCGCCGAGGCAGCCGGTAAGGTTGTGCACGCATTTGCATCGATCCCCGGCACATCGAAGCCAGTCATCGATGAACTGACCTCCGGCGTGCGGCAACTCGCGTTGCGCATGGGCGACGACGTGCCGCAGGCGGCGGGGCGCATTGTTGAGGCATGGAACCTCAATGAGCGGGCCGGCGCCGAACTGCTCGAAAAAACCCGCGCCAGCGCCGAGGCAATAAGAGGGTTCACAAAGGCAGCCCAGGACAACGACGCCATCAAGGCGCGGTCGATCCTGCTGCAAGAACTGGCGCGCAACACCAGGGAGGTGAATACCCAGACCAGTCTCGGCGCCCAGGGCAATGCATTCGAGCCGCTGCGCCGGCAGCAGCAGGATCTGGCAAGACGCCAGCCTGGCCTCCAAGGCACTGGAGCCGCGACCGGCGAGGTTGATCCGAGCAAGCGGGAAGTCGAGGCGATCAAACGGACGCAGGCAGCCCTCGCCGCACTGACCGACCAGCAGAAGCTGCCGCCATCGGTCGCCTGGTCGCAGCAGATGACCGAGCAACTCCACCAGGTGACCTTCGAGGCATCGAAGGCGGCGCGGGCGCAGGGCAAAGACTGGAACGCCACGCACGCGGTGATGGCGCAGGCCACCGTCCAGTTCTGGCAGCGCACGGTAACGACGACGAAGGAGGGCACTAAGAACCGCGCTGAGGCGGAGGACAAGCTGATCCAGGCGCAAGAGGCGCGGGATATGATGATGCAGACCCAGGGGGAGAAATCCGCCAAGGAGACGCTGCAAACCCGGCTGGCTGCCCTTGCGGGGGAAGTCGCAGCCAATCGCGAAAATGTCGCGATGGTGCAACAG
>CALQTN020000140.1 GCA_943333505.2 Asaia bogorensis
ATCTCGGGGTCTCCCACCTCCGTCGAGCCTGCGAGGCGCCTCGCGCGCCGGCGGTCTACTTCGCCAACTTCGCCGAGATGTGCCGCCAGAAGGGCCTGCACGCTGAGGGCGAACAGGCGGCCCGCCGCGCCGTCACGCTGGATCCGCAACTGCCGGGTGGGTGGAACAACCTGGGGATCATCCTCCAGGAACAGGGCCGTTTCGAGGAAAGCCGGCAGGCGCTGTCGCGCGCGCTGGCTTGGTCGCCAAACGATGCGCATGCGCACAACAACTTGGCCAACACATCCAAGCGCATGGGCTTGATCGCGGATGCCGAACGGCACTGGGCACGGGCGATCGAACTCGCACCCGACTATCCCGAACCGCACAGCAACCTTGCGAGCCTGCTGACTGAGCAGGGGGAGTTCGACCGTGCCGAACAGATGGCGCGGCGCGCGATCGAGCTGAATCCGCAGATGGCGGATGCATACCTGAACCTTGCCGGTGTCGCCGTTGCGCGCCAGCGCTACCCCGAGGCGCATCGCTGGCTGATGGCGCTGGCCGTCTTCGCCCCCGACCACGTGGGCGGGCTGGCCGCGCAGGCGCATGTGATGAAGGAACTGGGTGAACTAGCGCCCGCTTTGGCCGTCGCACAGAGGGCTGTCGCGCTGGCTCCGAACGACGCCCAGGCACACGACGCACTGGGCCATATTCTTCAGGCCGACAACCAGTACGTCGCCGCACTGGCCGCCTTCCGCAAGGCGGCCGAGCTGCCGGGCACGGTGCGGGAAAAGGCGCTGGTGGACCAGGGCGTGCTGCATGCCGCGTTCGGTCACAAGGACCGCGCGCTGGACGCCTTTGACGCCGCGCTGGCGGATTTCCCGGCCTCGGCGACCGCGTGGTTCAATCGCGCCGATCTCTATCCCTTCCCGCGCGACGATCCGGCGATCGGGCGGATGGTCGACCTGCTGGAGCAACGGTCGGTGTCTGGCGCCAGCCTGTCGAACCGTGATCGGATGCTGCTTAATTTCGCGGGCGGGAAGGCTTTCCTCGACACTGGGGAATCGGCGCGCGCGTTCCGCTACCTGGATGCGGGCAACCGCATGAAGCGGGCGCTGATCAGCTACGATGCCGATGCTGTGGCGGCCTGGATGGCCAGACTGGCACGGGACTTCGACGCGGGCCTGCTCGCGGCGAAGGCGGGGCAGGGTGCGCCCTCGACGATGCCCGTTTTCATCGTCGGCATGCCGCGGTCCGGCACTACGTTGCTGGAACAGATTCTTGCCTCCCATCCCGACATCCATGGCGCGGGGGAGCTGACGCATATCCAGCGCTTGGCCGATACCGCCGGTCCGGTGGTCGGGCTGGATGCGGAACGGTTGGCGGCGATGGGGCGCGAGTACCTGTCGCAGGTCGAACGCCTGGCCGCGGGCCGGCGGCACATCGTCGACAAGATGCCGTCCAACTTCCTGCACGCCGGCCTGATCCGCCTGACCCTGCCGGACGCGCGCATCATCCATTGTCGCCGCGACCCGGTGGACACCTGCCTGTCCTGCTACAGCAAGCTGTTCACCACCGAGCAGTCGTTTACATATGAAATGACGGAGCTAGGGCGGTTCCATCGGGGCTACCGGGAGCTGATGGCGCATTGGCGCGCGGTGCTGCCGGCCTCGCACTTCCTGGAGGTCGACTACGAGGCCGTTGTTGCCGACATGCCCGCCGAGGTGCGGCGGATTCTGGACTTCCTCGGCCTCGAATGGGACGACGCCTGCCTCAATTTCCACCGCACGCAGCGGCCGGTCCTGACGGCATCGGTCAACCAAGTGCGTGAACCTCTCTACGCCACCGCAGTCGGCCGCTGGCGTGCCCATGCCCTGCAGTTGCGCCCGTTGCTCGACGCGCTTGGCGTCGTGCCGTGAACCAGGATGAGCTGCTCGGGCAGCTACGCATTCTGATCGATGCCGACCGCCTGGAGGAGGCCGAGGCATTGCTGCGCCAGGCGCTGGCGTCGGGCACCGGTCCGCTGGTGCTGTTCGCCGCGCTGGTGAAGGTGCTGCGCCTGCAATGCCGCCCGGCCGAGGCGCTGCCGATCCAGCGCATGCTGGTGGAGCTCTCGCCCGGCGATCTGTCGCAGCGCTTCGACCTGTCCGAGATCGAGCTGCTGCTGGGCGATTTCGTGAATGGCTGGCGCAACTACAGATATCGCTACAGCCTGGCGCACACCACGTTGCTAGCCCGCAAGGTCCAGCGCCCACGCTGGGACGGCCAGCGCATCGACGGCCGCACGCTTTTGATCCACGACGAGCAGGGCTTCGGCGACACGTTGCAGTTCCTGCGTCTGGTGCCTCAGGCCGCCAAGCGCAGCGGCGCCCGGGTCGTCTTACAGGTGATGCCCGAACTGCTCCCGCTGGCTGTGCGCGCATCGCTGGACGCGGCCGAGATCGTCCCCGGCGGGGCGCTGCCGCCCGCCTTCGACCTGCACTGCGAGCTGATGAGCCTGCCGATGGCCCTGGGCCTGCGGCTGGAGGACCTGCCCGGCTGCATCCCTTATCTTCGGCCCGATCCCGCGCGGCTCGCCCGCTGGCACGACCGCCTGGCCGCGTTGCCCCGTCCGCTGGTGGCGCTGAACTGGGCCGGCCGGCCGACCCATTTCAACGACGCCGCGCGGTCGGTTTCCTTCGCCACGCTGGCCCCGCTCGCGGGCGCCGGCGTCACCTTCCTCGCCATCCAGAAAGGCCCCGCCGCCGCGCAGTCCGACCCCGCCCCGCCGGGGATGCTTATCGAACGGCTGGACGGTGAGATCGCCGACTTCGACGACACTGCCGCGATCCTGTCGATTGCGGATCTGCTGATTTCCGTCGACTCCTCGCCGGTCCACCTGGCCGGCGCGCTGGGGCGTCCGGCCTGGGTGATGCTGCCGCACGCGCCCGACTGGCGCTGGCTGACCGAGCGGACCGACACGCGTTGGTACCCGACCCACCGGCTGTTCCGCCAGCACCAGCGGCATCGCTGGGATGACGTCGTCGCCGACCTTTCCGCCGCACTCAAGAAACTCTGAGAGTTCCAATGATCAAAGAACGCATCAAGTGCGCACTAAGGCTCATTCCGGTTAAGAATATCATATCCGGCGCTCTGGCGGTGCTGCTGGCGCAGGCCGCGCAGGCGGGCAGCGTGCTGCCGCCGCCGAATGTCGGGGTCGCTCCTTCATACGCGAACTCCCCGACTTCCGGAAACAACGGATCCAACGGCAACAACGTCTCGACTTCTTGCTACTATAGCGCGACACAAGGCGGCTCCGGTTCGACCGGGCCTACGGTAACCGGTTCGATCACCGCGCCGGCCAATGGTGGCGGCTATGACAGCGTAGCGAATGTCATTTCCACAGGCGGCAACGGCGGCAAGGGCGGTTCCAACACCACGGGCGCGTGCCTGAACAATGGAGTCTCCGGCGGGCCTGGGGGCGCGGGCGGGTCCATCACCTTCACGGTCAACGCGGGCACCGGCACGCAGACCTATTCAGCGACCGGCTTGTACGTCTCCAGCCAGGGCGGAGCAGGCGGCAACGGTGGCAGCAACAACGTTGCGGGCATGAGTGCCGGCAATGGCGCGGTCGGCGGCAATGGCGGGACGGTGGTCGTCACCAACGCCAACCCGATCAACTCCACCGCGGTCAACAGCTACGGCATCTGGGCACAGAGCCTGGGTGGCGCCGGCGGACTGGGCGGCAACGCCACCAGTCAGTTCTGGGGCGAGGGCGGCAGCGGCCAGCTGGGCGGGTTCGGCGGGGCGGTCACCATCAACAACACCGCGGCGATCACCTCGGCCACAGCGATCCCGCTGTTCGCCCAATCGCTCGGCGGCGTCGGCGGGTCGGGCGGCAGCGGCGGCGGCTGGTTCGGCGGGTCGGGCGGCGGTGGCGGCTATGGCGGCAACGCGGGGGCGATCCTCATCACCAACTCCGGCGCGCTGACCTCCAACGGAGTCGGCACCCATGGCATCATGGGCCAGTCGGTCGGCGGCGGCGGTGGCAATGCCGGCGTCACCGCGGGGCTAGTCGCGCTGGGCGCCGACGGCGGCACGGCGGGCTTCGGCAGCCAGGTGCAGGTTACCAACTCCGGGCTGATCCAGCTGACCAACGCCTCCTCGGTCGGCATCTTCGCGCAATCCGTCGGCGGCGCGGGCGGCAGCGGCGGACTCGCGCTCAGCAGCAACGTCTCTGTGGGCGGCAGCGGCGGCGATGGCGGCAGCGGAGCGACCGTGCTGGTTGGCAATTCCGGCACCATCGCCACCGGCAATGCCAATGCCCAGCCTTCCGCCTCGGCGAACTGCTTCGCCAATGGCAGCTGCTCCAGCGCCGGCGGCGCCTTCGGCATC
>CALQTN020000141.1 GCA_943333505.2 Asaia bogorensis
CCAATGGATTCCGCAGCGAATGGGGTGCAGAGGCCTATGCTGCCTTCAGGTCGATGGGAAGCACAGCGAAACTCACCGGACGATCCGTGCTCGATGCGACCCGAAATGCGTTATTCGGATACTCGTTGGTCGGGGTGGGGTGAGCAGTTACGTTTGACACAGCATCATTGCTGACCTGCATGAACGAGGCGCAAAAATTGTCATCTCGCAGCACCCGCGCCGCGCACAACCGCTGCTTATTGACGCCGAAATTTACAAATGGCGTCACCTTATCGAGAACTTCTTTGGTAAACTTAAAGAGTTCAAGAGGATCGCTATGCGGGCCGACAAGACAGACCAAAGCTTCTCCGCGTTGATCTACCTCGCAGGAGCCGTCATCAATTCACGATGAACCTCAACAGACCCTAGCCCACCAAGCTCCAAAACGATGGCTTTCGGCCCTGGTCTTGGCGCAAGCGGGTCTGGTAAGTCTCGTGCGTCTCGTGGCCCTGATAATCCGTTATCATCGACGCTAGCGCGGCACATTCCCGCAGGTGACGAGCGGCGTGCCGGTAGCGGCTGGATCGTGCCATGCTCAAGGTAAAGTCGATCATCGCCCTCAGCACCAGGGTGGCCGCCAGCGGATACTTCGCCACCAGCGTATCCGCAGCTGGGCTCAGAATTTCGTAGTGGTCCCCATCCAAGTCTGCCCCGGGCTCGGTAACAAGTTTGGCTGCCCGGTCCAGAGCCGGCCAGGAGATAAGAAACGACAAAGCGCCCAACCGGCTGCGGAAGCGCTGGGCATAATCAAGCGCCGTTTGCTCGGCCTCGACGTCATCGAAATCAGGCAGTCGCTTCAAATATGCCCGCAGATGCACTGACGATAGTGACCGCTCGAAACAACTCCAACGAACGCGCTGGGCGTCCTCGGTGCGGCCGAGTGCGTCGAGTACATCGATCCGCGCATCCTCCCATTCAAAATCCGGCCAGTCCCAATTCAGGGAGGATCGGTACTCGGCCGCGTCGATGACGAGCAGGGCATCGTTGGCCCGGCCTGCGGCCAGAAGCCGGCGGGCAATTTCCGCAGCGATCCTTGGAACCTTGCGAGTGGCATCGTCATACTGCGACATGAAAGCATCGGCGTCGCCCTCAACGTCGGCCAGGTCCCGCAAAGCCAGGCGGACCGTGCTGAGGCGCGACCGCTCCTCGATCTCATCGGCGTAGATTGGCCCCGACGACGACGACCAGCCGATCTTCACCCGGTCCTTGTCTGCTGGCCGCCGGACCGGCGTATCGGAAAGGTCAGCGATACGTCGTTTGAGATGTTTGACCCCTTTCTGACCAAGCGCTGGGGCAACGAGAGTTATCAGACCGTCGAACTGCCCATAATCATTGGTAATAAGGACTGAGAACACCTGGTCGGCTAGGTGCTCTGCATCGGGTTTGGCTTTCTGCGCAAGCACGCCAAGGTCCTGACATGCCATGTGGAAAATGCCGATCACGGTGCCGCTGCTGTCATCGCAACGCGCGAAGATCGGCTTGGCCAAGTCCATGAAGCGCCATAGCAGTTCGAGGGCTTCCTCAGGATCGGCCTGCGCCACGGTCTCGACGATCGCCTTGCGCTGGGTGTCGAGATCGGCCGCCAAAGACCGCAAGCCGGACCAGTTCACAAACGATTGCGAGCGGGCGATGATCGACAGCCGCTTGCGCACCTCCTTCGCGAGGTCTGCCGGGCTCTGCGCCGCCGCAAGCGCCAACCGCAGGCGGCGCTTCACCCCAGCATCGCCTTGGCTGATTTCCAGTAACAACTCGACCAGGCGTTCCGTCCCGAGAGATTCGAGGTTCCGGGCGTTGAGTGTTGTCTTCGTGGCCATGTCGCGCTTAAACCATATGAGAATATGCAGTCCGCCGAGGGCAAAGGCATCAACCGTCCTGCGCAACTTGTGCACACAGGACTGCCGTGCTGGGCGAGCCGATGGGAAAGAGCTACCTGAAGGCCGGTGCCGAAACAAGCCCGGAGCCGCACCGGTTCTCTCGTAACACTTCTACAACCCAACCCGACGCCACTCGACCATTGGCTATGTCAGCCCTATGGAATTCGCGCGGCTCGCCGCAGCGGCTTAAACCAAGTGTCCACGAAACCGGGAGCAGCTCAGCACCGAGTCATCGCGGTTGTCGCGCAGCATCGGCGGGCGGGAGCCGATCGGTGCCCAGACGTAGGGGATTGAGCCCTTCTGGCCCACCCTGGCTTCGTCTTGGAACCAGATCTCGAGCGGCTTGCCGGCGGCGGCCTGTTCCAGCACATCCTGGGTGCCATCGCGGCACTCCGGCCGCCACCGTCGATCCGATGTTGAGGATTGGCTGCATCGCCGTGGGGTACCAAGGAAGGTCGCAGGGGCTGTGCGTCCCGATCCTGGCAGATGGGCCGGGATGCAGCCTCCGAAGTCCCCCTCGACCAGTCAGCAAGGCTCCAGCGACGGTCCCACCCAACCAGACGTTGCCACACACCCCGTTCGCCGGATATCGTGCCTTCTTGACCGCTGGCTTGGGTCGTCATCCGGGAAATACCGGTTCATTCATTTGCACCGCGGCTGGTCGTTTAGCCGCGGTGCAATGGGTGAAAAGTTTTTTGGTTATTTTTTTCAAAAAAGAACGTCCTTCCTTCTAGTCGAACGCCGGCACCTCCCGCGCCAGCCCACCGAACAGCTCCAGCATCCGCTCCCGCCACGCATGCACCGCGTCGTCCGCCGCCAGCAGCGCGAACGGGCTGGTGCAGCGCGCCCACTGGAACGCGCCGAACACCGCGTAGTCGGCGTAGTCGGGTTCCGCGCCGCCCATGTAGTCCTGGCCGGCCAGCACGTGGCGCAGCGGCGCCAGCAGGGCGTGGAACTTTGGCAGCTTCTCCTCCCGTCCCGCCGTCACCTGCGCCAGCGTCATGCCGAAGCGCGCCTCGCGGCTGGCGATGAAATATTCGCGCCCGCGCGCGTCCAGCACCGCAGGGATGTCCGACACGATCAGCCGCACGATCGCCGGGTGCAGCACCGCGTTGGTCCAGGCCAGGGTGAAGCGGCGGGCGGCGATGTCGCCCTGGAACAGCGAGGGCGCGTTGGAATAGGCCTCGTCCAGGTATTCGGCGATCGGCGTGGAATCGTGGATCACGCGGTCGTCGTCCACCAGCACAGGCACATTGTCGGTGCCCGCGAAGGCCAGCCGGTCGGTCTCGGTGAACCGCCACGGCACCACATCGGCTTCCAGCCCCTTGTGGGCCAGCGCCATGCGGATGCGCCAGCAATAGGGGCTGAAGCGGCGCGCCGGATCGGCGCCGACGAGTTCGAAAAGCTGTCGCGGCATAGGGGACGTCCTCCAGAGGAATCGCATATGGCGGTTTTCTGCGGTTTTAGGCTTGCGGCGCGATGGCTGATTGGATTCCAACCCTGCATGTCACCGCAGGGGCGCCTCGATAGAAGAGTTCATATCGTGTTTTTCGTCGGTTTCCGATCCTCGGCAAGATAATTTCCGGCATAATTTGTATGAGGTCCTGCTCATCGCGTTGTGTACGTTGCTTTGCGGTAGCGAGGATTGCTCCGATATGGAGGCTTTTGGTCGCGCCAAGCAGCCTTTCCTTCGCCAGTTCCTACGCCTGAGGCATGGCATCCCGAGCCACGATACCTTCAGTCGGGTGTTTCGCCATCTCGATCCCAAGCCCTTCAGGACTGTTTCGTGCACTTCATGGAGCGGTTCGCTGCGTGCCTCGATGGCGTGATCGCTGTTGATGGCAAGACCTTGCGCGGTTCATTTGATCGCGCCTCCGGACAGTCGCCGCTATGGCGCGACAATCTGCGTGAGAAAATGCGTCAATCAGGATGAGAAACTGTGACCGCAACGGGAACGATGCTGTCTGGTCTGATTGTCGCTGGCAAGCCCTAAATTTTGGTTTGATTGTCGCTCGGCGACATGCCTTCGATATCTTTGATTGTCGCGTAGCTCTGTGGCCGTCCTGGGCCCTTGTGCTTGCGCTCGAGCGCGGTGCGACGGCGGTAGCTGTCGACGTTGATTTCGAAGATTGTGGCGTGATGGACGAGGCGATCTACCACTGCGAGCGTCATGGCGGGGTCCGGGAAGACTTTGCCCCATGCCCCAATGGCTGATTGGCGGTAATCAAGGTGGAACGGCGTTCGTAGCGGGCGCTGATCAGTTCGAACAGGACGGAGGTCTCCGCCTGATCCTTGCTGACATAGGCGAGGTCATCGAGGATCAGTAGATCGAAGCGATCCAGCCTGGCGATGGC
>CALQTN020000142.1 GCA_943333505.2 Asaia bogorensis
AGCGAAAGGATCAACGCATCCTTCTGCGGATCGGTCAGGCTGCTGAGGTTGGGCGCGAGGGACATCCGAACGTTGAATCGAAAGAGCCGTGACCGTGTAAATAGCTAACTTGAGGCGAGGCGCCAGGGCGGGGGGTGAGCAGTTACAAAATCGGTGATCCAAGGCTTGGGTTAGCCGCCAGCCCACCCGACCTCAAATTGTTCGACGATTGACATTGCATAACAACACACGTTGACCTAACAGTAAAAAAATGAACATGTATTGTCTGGCGGTGACTTGCCCGGGTACGTTAATATCCCACGCGTCGCTGCACCACGTCTTTTCATGTTTACTGCCGCCATGCGGAGATGCGCATTATTTGTAACCAAGACGCCTGGTAAGAATGCGACTTTCCGAGTGTTCCATAATCAGCACCCCGAAATGGTTAGCATTTGGCAGGCGATGGGTGGGCAAGGAATTACGGGAGTGATTTATAATATAGGATACACGGATTATGGAAACCACACCGGAGTTGATGGGGAAATGACAAATGCTTTTAATATCCTATGAAGAAATCCGGAGCGGGCGTAGTTATATATTTATCAATCCAACTAATTTATTCCCTTATCTAAGGGCGCAGTAATTGAACGCGATCTCGCAAAGCCGATATTGGATTTGCCTGCCGGCCACCTTGCCGGCAAGCGCGGCAAGCAGTTCCTCGACAGCCTGTCTGATCGGGTTGTCTGTCGCATCCTCGCAGGGGCTGGCATCCCAGGCGGCGAGGGCCGCCGCCGCGGCGTCGTGCGCGGCGGCCCGTTAAATCAAGGAGACGGTGCATGCTGTGATCCAGCTGCACTTCTGGCACTCACGGCGCTGTTTCCGTCACCCTGCCAGACGAGCGCGTATTGTCTCCACCCATTCCATTGTCCGGGTGATCCTTGTCGGGTCGAGGGCTGCCGACTGGGAAGAGAACTTGGCGACCACAACTTCACCTTCCGGATCGGCAAACAGATTTTGGCCGTTCACACCAAGCCCGAAAATCATCGGGCGCTTGCCCGGCGCGATATACCACTTGCTGCGGTAATGCATTGCCTGGCCCGGAAACAGGTCGACGAAATCGCCATTGTCCCAGGCAGCCCGGTCGCCATTGGCGATCAGCCCGCCGACCCAGCCGGCCGGCAATACGCGCCGCCCGTCGCGGACTCCGTCGCGCACCAACAATTCGCCGAGGCGGGCGAGATCGCGCGTGGTGGTGCAAATGCCACCGGCGCAGCGCGGCGCACCGAAGCGGTCCACCGTGATGTAGGCCGGGCATTCGGCACCCATCGGCTGCCACAGCAGCCGGCTGGCCAGGTCGGCATAACGCACGCCGCTGGCGCGCTCCATGACCCAGCCCAGCAGGTCGGTATTGGGGGATACGTAGTGGAAGCGGCCCTCATGGGGCCCGTCAGTCTCCTGAAGCGTGCCGAAGAAGCTGCGCAAGTCTGACGGTCGATCACCGGGCGCAAGCGGGTTCCAGCCCTGCGCCTTGCGATATTCGATGATGGCGCCAGACACCGCCTCGTAGTTCTCGTCAAAGCGGATGCCGACGCGCATATCCAGCAGATGGCGCACACGCGCGCCGCGCCAAGCCGTTGCGGCCACTTCCGGCACATAATGGGTGACGGGCGCTTCCGGATCGAGCGTGCCGGCCGCTGCCAGAATGCCCGCGAGCGTGCCCAGCACGGATTTCGAGACGGACATCAGGATGTGCGGGCTCCGCCCGTGCATGCCATTGCCGTAGGCTTCGGCCACGATCTGCCCGCGGTGCAGCACCACAAACCCGTCAGTTTGGGTACCCGTCAGGAATGCGTCGAGCGACTCGCCACCACGGGTCAGCCCGTCGAGCGCTCCTTTGGCCTCCGGCAAAGCCCACACATCATCCACCGCGTTGTCGATCTCCGCGGACGGCACGATCTCCCGCACATGATGGAAGGCCCATGCGTTGAACGGCGCCGTGCGCCAGTTGGCGAGGCTCACCTGGGTTGCAGGGGCAGGGGGAAAGCCGGTCATCGGGGCGATGGGGGGCATGGGCGTCCTCAACGGGGGTTTTGCGGCAGTCTAGCACTGCTCTCCGCCGTGTTGTCCCCCCTGCCGATTGAAAGCCGGGGGAGGGTGGTGTCTACTGTCGGCTGAAAATCAGCTGGAAAGATGCGCGCGATGAACCTTCTCTCCCTCTCTGCCGTGGAGTTGCGCCGCCGCATCGCCAGCAAGGAAATCTCCCCGGTCGAACTCCTCGATCAGGCCATCGGGCGGATTGCGGAGATCAATCCGGCCGTCAATGCCATTATCGGGTGCGATGTGCCGCAGGCCCGCCGCCAGGCCCAGTTCGCCGAGAATGCCGTGCGGCGCGGCGAAACCCTGGGCCTGCTGCATGGCCTGCCCACGGGGATCAAGGATCTGCATGAAACCAAGGGCCTGTTGACCACCTATGGCTCGCCTTTGTTCGCCGAAAACGTGCCTGCGCAGGATTGTGCGATGACAGCACTGGTCCGGGCGGAAGGGGCGGTGATCCTCGCCAAGACCAACGTGCCGGAATTCGGTGCTGGGGCGAATAGCCGCAACCCGGTCTGGGGGGCGACCGGCAACCCCTTCAACCCCACGCTCAATCCGGGGGGCTCCTCCGGCGGCTCGGCCGTGGCATTGGCGACCGACATGTTGCCGATCTGCACCGGATCGGATACCGGCGGTTCGCTGCGCATCCCAGCGGCAATGTGCGGCGTGGTGGGCTTCCGGCCCTCGCCCGGCCTGGTGCCGATGGATACCCGCCCGCACGGGTGGACGGCGATCTCCGTGCTTGGCCCGATGGGCCGGGATGTGCCGGATACCCGCCTGCTTTTTGCCGCTCAAACCGGCATGGATGACCGCGAGCCGCTCGGCTTCCCGATCTCACGCGCCGATATCCTCGCCTCCCGCCCCGCCGATCTTGGCAGCCTTCGCGTGGCCTGGACGGAGGATTTCGGCCAATGCCCCGTGGGCGAGGAGATCCGTTCCGCCATGCGCGAGAAGATGGCCGCCATGGCGCACCTGTTCCAGCGGTGTGACCGGCTTGATGTGGACATGGGAGAGGCGGATCGCTGCTTCGATGTGGTGCGTGCCCAGGGCTTCGTCGCCCGCTACCAGAAGGATTACGAGACGAACCCTGATGTGCTGGGTCCGAACATCCGCGCCAACTACGAGATCGGCGCCAAGATGACATTGGCGGACTCCGCCTGGGCCGCCAGCGAGCAGACCCGCATCTTCCGCCGCTTCCAGCAGATATATCGTGATTACGATCTGGTGCTGTCTCCCACCGTGCCGGTCACGCCATTTCCCTGGACGCAGCTTTACCTGGCCGAACTCAACGGCGTGCCGCTGCGCAACTACTACCACTGGCTGGCGCTGACCTACTTCATCACGATCTGCACCAACCCCTCCATCTCTCTGCCCTGTGGCACAGACCCGATGGGGATGCCTTTCGGCATGCAGATCACCGGCCGTTTCCGGGGGGATATTGCCCTGCTCAATGCAGCTGAGGCGTTGGAGGCGGCATGGAGCCGCCTGCCGGGCCTGGCGCGGCCAAGGCCGGATCTGGCCCGCCTCACCACGCCCCGCCCGGAACTGCGCGACTTTGCAACGCGCCCCAGCACCCACCCCCACGCGGCGGCCTTTGCCCCCAGCATGACCGATCGGCGCACGTTATGATCCGCCGCACCGCCACCGCCCCGCTCGCCCTCGCCACCCCGGACCCGGCGGCCCGGGAGAAGATGTTGGTGCAGGCCACCGCA
The DNA here is from genome assembly GCA_943333505.2 of Asaia bogorensis. Classification (GTDB taxonomy): domain Bacteria; phylum Pseudomonadota; class Alphaproteobacteria; order Acetobacterales; family Acetobacteraceae; genus CAITOL01. Next base: position 3,786 of record CALQTN020000142.1, read on the forward strand.
ATGCTGACCGACGATATCGGCTGCATCCCGCTCTATCAGGTCGTCAACGCCTCGGCCTCCCGCAATGGCGTCATCTATGAACCCCGCACCGATCAGCGCAGCGTGGCGATAAGCGCCCGCCCGGAATAGGAGTGACGCCGACCAACCTATTTCACTATCTGCCGCGACATCCCTGGCCCTTTGGGTGGAGGCGGTTCGAAACGGTAATCCCTCCGGAATTTAGGGTGCTTCACGAGTAGAATTTTCTCGGCAAGATGCATGAGGAGATTTCGTATGAAGACGAGCCGATACAGTGACCCGCAGATCCTTTCGATCCTTCGTCAAGCCGAGGGGGGCATGCCTGTGCCGGAGCTTTGCCGCGAACACGGCATGAGC
>CALQTN020000143.1 GCA_943333505.2 Asaia bogorensis
AAGGCCTTCCTGCGCAAGACGGCAGCGCGAACCATCGATGATCTCTGGGACGCTATTCGAGATGCAATCCCGATGTTCACGCCGCAGGATTGTGCAGGATACTTCACCGCAGCCGGATATGAGCCGGATTGATCGGAATCTGCTCTAGCGCAGTTGCGTGCTAGCTCCCGGCAATTCCATTCGCCCAACGTGCCGCATCCGCGCGATTTCAGATGCAGCTTCAACGCCGCTATCTGTCCTGATCCGCCGGCGCAGATGCTGTGTCGTGAGGGCTACAGCGGCGGCCAATTCCTCAACCGTGGCATTGGCCTGGAATGCCTTTGATACAAACCACCAGTTGATAGGTTTTGGATGCCGGCCTGGCATGGGGCACCATCGGCATGGGTAGCACCGCGTTTGGGTTAGGCTGCTCCAGCAGCGGCTGCTTGGGGTCTATCCGACTGACGGCACAGGGCCTGATCCTGTCACGATCTTTATGTTCTGTACAGGATATCCCGCACCACGATCCAGGGCGCCGCACGAAAGATGATGAGCTCAACGCCACCGAACAGAATCAACACCCTGCGATAGCCAAACCGCCGCCGTTCGTCCGCCAGCGCGCCGCCTCTCACGCAGGTGCCCATCGTCAACTGCCGACCCTCAAAGCCGCCCTGCGTGCCCGTAACGCCAAACACCCCGAAAAAAAACCGGCTGTTGACCAGAAGATCGCCGCCGCATACCGTCCGGATGAAGTCGCGTCGGTTCGGCCAATTACACCAAAAACCGGGACCTCTCCTCCGTTATCTTCGGGGGTGCGCCAATAATTCCTCAGGCTTAATGAATAAGAAAGGAGAGGCAGATGACAGACACCTTGCAACGTCGTGGCTTCCTCGCAGGCGCAGGCGCCGCCCTGGCTGCCCCTGCCGTGGCACAGCCCGCGCGTAACCGGGTGTTGCGCCTAGTGCCGCAGAGCAACCTCACCGCGCTCGATCCGGTCTGGACCACTGCCTCCGTCACCACCGGCCATGGCTACGCGGTGTTCGACGTGCTGTACAGCCTCGACAGCCAGTTGCGCCCGCAACCGCAAATGGCCGAGGGCCACGAGGTGTCCGCCGACGGGCGGGTATGGCAGATCCGGCTGCGGCCGGGTCTGAAGTTCCATGACGGCGAACCGGTGCGGGCGCAGGACTGCGTCGCCAGCCTGGTGCGCTGGAGCAAGCGCGACAGTTTCGGCCAGACCCTGGCCCGCGTCGTCGATGCCTGGGAGGCGGTGGACGACCGTACCATCCGCATCCGCCTCAGCCGCCCCTTCGCGCCGCTGCTCGATGCCATCGCCAAGCCGGCCTCGATGGTCCCGTTCATCATGCCGGAGCGGCTAGCCAAGACCGATCCCAACACCCAGGTGACCGAGATGATCGGCTCCGGGCCCTACCGTTTCCTCAAGGACGAGTTCGTTGCCGGCAGCCGGGTCGCCTATGCGCGCAACGAGGCCTATGTGCCGCGTGACGAGAAGGCCAACTTCATGGCCGGCGGCAAGCATGTCCATTTCGACCGCATGGAATGGCAGATCATCCCTGATCCCTCGACGGCGGCGGCGGCGCTGCGCAACGGCGAGGTTGACTGGTGGGAGTTCACGCTGCCTGACCTCAACCCTGCGCTCGTCAAAGCCCCGGGCGTGACCGTCTCGCAGGTGGACGAGTTCGGGTTCATCTCTATCCTGCGCTTCAACGCACTCACCCCGCCGTTCAACAACGTGAAGCTGCGCCGTGCGCTGCTCGCCGCGTTTGACCAGGCGGACTACATGCGCGCTGTCAACGGCGACAACGTGAAGTGGCAGCGTTGCGCCTCGGTGTTCCCCTGCGGCATCCCGTTCTCGTCGCAGCTTGGTGCCGACCTGCTGAATTCGCCGCGCGATCTCGCCAAGGCGCGTGCGGCGATCGCGGCGTCCGGCTACAACGGCGAGCGCGTCGTCATCATGAGCCCGGCCGACTTCCCATCGATCGCCCCGCTTGGCGATGTCACCGCCGACCTGCTCAAGAGGCTTGGCATGAACGTCGACCTGCAAACGATGGACTGGGGCACAGTCGGCCAGCGCCGCATCTCCAAGGCGCCGGTGGAACAGGGCGGCTGGAGCATCTTCCATACCTGGACGACCAGCGTGTCGATCACCAACCCGGCGCTGAACTACTATCTTCGCGGCCAGGGACAGGCGGGTTGGTTCGGCTGGTACGAGAACGCCGAGGTGGAGAAACTTACCGATGCGTGGGCGGTCGCGACCCAAGACGCCGAGAAGCAGGCGGTGTTCGATGCCATCCAGCGGGAATCCTGGACCAACGTGCCGTTCGTGCCGCTCGGCCAGTATTTCCCCACCACGGCCCATCGCAGCAACATCGTAGGCCGCATCCCGGCGACCAACGCGCTCGCCTGGAACATCCGTCGCGTCTGAACACAGGAGCCCCGCCATGCCGAACGATGCCCCGCTCGCCGATCTTCACGGCCACGTCTCGCCCGAGGAGTGGCAGGCCCGCGTCGACCTCGCCGCCTGCTACCGGCTGTTGGCCCGCTACGGCATGGCCGATCTCACCGGCACCCACACCTCGCTCTCCGTGCCGGGCAGCGACAATCAGCACTTCCTGATAAACCCGCATGGCGTTCTGTTCGAAAGGGTGACGGCCTCGAGCCTGGTCAAGATCGATTGGCAGGGCAACCCGGTCGTCCCGACCAAGCACGGCGTCAATCCCGCCGGCTTCATCATCCATTCCGCGATCCATATGGCCCGCGTGGATGCGAAATGTGTCATGCATACGCACACTGTCGCCGGGATGGCAGTCTCTATGCAGGCGCAGGGGCTTGTGCCGGCGAGCCAGCACGCCTGCTTCTTCACGGGCAACATCGGTTATCACGATATCGACGCCATGGCAGAAGGTCTCGATGGGCGGGCGGTGCTGGCGCGCGACATGGGCCAGCACAAGGCGCTGATCATGCGCAATCACGGCCTGCTGACCTGCGGGCGCACCGTGGGCGAGGCGTTCTGGTTGATGCACACGCTGGAGCGCGCCTGCGCTGCCCAGATCGCGGCACTTTCTGGCGGGGCAGCCCTGTATCCGGTCACCGAGAAGACGTCGCGCTGGTTTGGAGAATTGCTGAGCCGCGAGGATTTCTCCCTCGACCGCGGCAATCTCTCGTGGCCGGGCCTGCTGGATGTGCTGGACTCGGTCGATCCGTCCTATCGGAGCTGAACGCCATCAGGCGGGCGTAAAATGCCGGCCGTGGTCCAGCAGTATGCTCTGGGGCACCGCCGGCTGTAAAACAGCATGCAAAACTTTCGAGATTTCGGGGGTAAACAGCATCAATAGTTTGCACCCCGGTTCATGCGATCATCCGTCCTTTGCGCTGGAGAATTTGGGTGTTGCTTAGAGCGTGATCCGTTGAAGTTGAATCAGCAGACACGCTATAGAGTCTTGTTTTCATGATCATGATCATCTTTATCCATCCCATCGAAGCTGATTGAACGAATGATGATCTAGCGACATAATTGCCGAGAACTGGCGCCGTCATCTGATGAGCCAGGCGAGCATCAGCTCGATCGCGCGTGACCTGAAGTTGTCGCGTCCAACGGTTCGCAAGCATTGCCAAACCCAGTCCAAGCCGGTCTACCAACGGCGCAAGCAGCCGTCCCCGATACTGGTTGCGTCGCCAACCGCTCGTATCAGGCGCGCAATCCGTCCGGTCGGCGGACCAGGCAACCCAGGATGTCGTAAATGCGATCATCGAAAGAGCGCGAGGTAAAACGGCGGCTCGCGGACGGAACCGAGCGGGAATATCGGTATAGCAAGACCCCACAGCGCGCGCCCCGCCTGGCACCCGATAGCCTTGGCGCTCTGATTGCAGCCTACCGCCTCAGCCCCGAATGGATCGGCCTAGCGCCGGCCACGCACAAAAACCGCACCTATTATACCAATTCCCACAGCCTAGTACCGATGCGCCCAGTCCCTCAATCCGATTGTCATGATGCGCCATGGCTGATCGGTAAGTTTGTTCCAGGCTTGGCAGCAGTGGTCGACAATGTCGTCGTAGGACTGGAAGATGCGGTTTGAGAGCCAGTTGTCGCGCATGAACTGCCAGACATTCT
>CALQTN020000144.1 GCA_943333505.2 Asaia bogorensis
CCTTCACCTCATGCGCGATCTCATCAACGTGGATGAGGTTGCCAAGCTCGCCCATAACGTCGCCGCGGCCGATGCGGCAGAATTCCGCAACCAATATCCGGCCTACGCCGCAGATATTGCACAGGAAACCCAAAAAGCTATCACAGCCCTGACCAGCAACCCAATTCATCGCAACCGTTACGAGAGTTTTATCACGGCAATGGTGTATGGAGAGAAGCCAGCCTTTGTGGAAGCACTCGGGACCGTCCAAGCGATTACCAAGATTATAGCCTGGCAGGGAGTGACCAGCTCATGAACGCGGTGGAAATTGGGGAAGCAGTGTCGGCATTGGCCGCTGCGCCGTTTGATGCAGTTGAGTTCCCCTTCGCCTCCCTGTTTTTCCCGCAATTGAAAAGAACGATGCCGCTTGGTTGGCGAACGCCGATATGAGCACAACCGTCCGCACTGACCTCGAGGCCGACCTGCTGCCCGTGGCGCGCGATCTGCAAGCCGCTGGCGTGGTGACAATCCGGGCGATCGCTGGGGCGCTGAACCTGCGAGGCATCCGAACCGCGCGCGGTGGCGGCTGGCACGGCTCTACCGTTCGGAACCTGTTGGCGAGGGGCTAGCCGAAGGTGTTTTTGTCGAACAGCACTACGTGTTCGCCCATCCAGATGGAGTCGAGGCCGATGCCCTCTGCCCGGCGGCCGAAGTCGCGGACCATGGCGGGCGTCGCCAGGGGGGACATGAAGGTGGAGAAAACGCCGATTTTCATGCTGCCGCTCCCAGGATCATGCGCGAGGCTTTTTCGCCGATCATGATGGACGGCGCGTTGGTGTTGCCCGAGGTGAGGGTGGGCATGATGGAGGCATCGGCGACCCGCAGCCCCTGCATCCCATGCACCCGTAGCTCATCGTCGGAGTCGATGTTGATGCCCGGCGCGATCTCATCGGTGGCAACGTCGCGCATGGACGGCGCGGTCATGATGCGGCGGGTGATGCGCATGGCCTCCAGCGTCACCTCCCGATCCAGCTGCGCGCTGAGGAAGTTGAACCGGATCGCCGGCGCCTTGTTCGGCGATTTGGACGACACATGAATGGAACCCGTGCTCTCCGAGCGCAGAATGTTCATGATCGAGGTCACGCCGGACTGCCGGGCGAGTTGGAAATTCTCGCCCACCAGGAACGGGATCCAGGAAATCGCCGCATCCGGCGCATCCAGCCCCGCCCGCGTGCGCACATAAGCGCGGATCGGTGCCGCCGGCAGGCCGAGCAGGCCCTTGTTGGTGAAGGCGTATTTCAGCGCCTCCCACACCAGCCCGATGCCGCGTGCCTTGTCGTTGTAGGTCATCCCGAGGGAGGCTTTGATCGACCATTTCATGCGCGGGGAGTAGTGATCGCGCAGATTCTCCCCCACGCCTTTCAGCTCGTGCCGGACTTCGATGCCGAGGCTTTGCAGCAGGTCCGGCTGGCCGATACCGGACAGTTCCAGCAATTGCGGGGAGTTGATGGAGCCGGCGCTTACCACGACTTCGCGGCTGGCGCGGGCTTCGATCATCTGGCCGTTGACGGTGTAGCGGACGCCGACACAGCGCTTGCCCTCAATCAACAGGCACTCGGTCAGGGCATTGGCCTGGATGGTCAGGTTCTGCCGGCTGCGGGCGGGGTCGAGGTAGCAGAAGGCGGTGCTCATCCGGCGGCCGTTGCGGATGGTGGCCTGGGTCATGCCGATGCCGTCTTGTTCGGAACCGTTATAATCCTTGGTGTATTTGATGCCGATTTCGCCGGCGGCTTTGATCAGGGCGTCATAGATCGGGCCGGTTTCGTGGCTTTCATTGACCTTCAGCAGGCCGCCCTTGCCGCGATATTCCGGGTCCCCGTCGCCCTTATAATCCTCCATATCCCGGAAGATCGGCAGCACTTCGCGGTAGCTCCAGCCGCGGTTCCCGAGTTGGGCCCATGTGTCGTAGTCCTGCGACTGGCCGCGCACGAAGACCATGCCATTGATGGACGACGATCCGCCCAGCAGCTTGCCGCGGGGAATGGGCACCCGGCGGTTGCCGGTGGCGGCTTCGGGTTCGGAGGAATAGAGCCAGTTGGCGGCGGGGTTCTCGATCAACCGGGCGAAGCCGACGGGAATGCGCGACCAGGGGTGGCTTTCCCGCCCGGCTTCAAGCACCAGAACCCGGTATTTCGGGTCGGCGCTGAGACGGTTGGCGATTACCGAGCCGGCCGAACCGGCGCCGACGACGATGTAGTCGTATGTTCGGGTTTCCATGGTGCTTCCCTGTTTATGGCGTGGTTCCGGCGACAATAGCCAATATTGGATTTCCCGCGAATCTCTGAACGGTCTCGGGTCAGGGCAATCGGGTGAATAAGCGCGTGACAAACTGCTGAATTGCCGAATCTGTGTCTGTCCTATGATCCGCTTTGTGGAGGCCGACGATGGAAAATCTCGGGGCAGACAGAGGTGGCTCGGTTTCTCGCTACAGCGTTTCGGTTCCGTTAGGTGGATGGCCTGCCGGTTGATACGCACGTCTTGCCGCTGCCTTGGGGCCTCGCAGGGCGGGCGTAGCCCAACCGGAGCGGCGCCACGGCAGCGGCAGGTCTCTCATGCTGCCACCCTCTGCGGCAGATGGTCGAGATAGGCCCTGCTTGCAAAACAGCGTCCAAAAGTTTCCAGATTCCGGGGTTAAACAGCGTCCAATAGTTTCTACTCGGGTCCGTGCGATCATCTGGCCTTTGATGACGGAAGGCCCTTGCAGCGCGCCGGGGGGCTGGCCCCTAGGCCGGGCTTTGCCCGGTTAGGCCGGGTCTGCGACCAAATGGCCTCGCCTGCGCGAAGGATCGTTACCCGAAGGGCTGGACGCCGATTCAGCGGCCCGGTGCGCCTCGCGCATAGAGCCTGGTCCGCCACGACGCGCCCCGCCCTACAACCTCAACCTGTCCGAAATTTGCATACATTTTACGGACAAAAGTGCATGGTGACGCCATGTGCGGCACCCGCACATAGCGATGCCATCCGGGTACCAACACAGCGCTTAAATATAAAAAATTGACAAAATGGCCGTTTTATGATGATAAAGTTGTCAAAGAAGGCTGACAGCGACGCTTATGGTGAAGAAATCAGATAATCTCCCGGAGGTGTTTCTCTCGGACCGCGCCCGGTCCCTGACCGTCAGCCGGATGGTCAAGGCCAAGACTGCCCGCAAGCTCGGCGCGGCCCTCTACACCCGGAATATGACGGATACGCCCGAGGCGATCGTGTCCCGGAATTTATGGCAGGTCGTCGCTTTGCTGATGCCAGGAGCGGTCGTCAGCCATCGCACCGCTTTTGAAAACCGCCCGGCCCCTGACGGGTCAGTGTTGCTGTCGGGAAGCTATCCCCGTCAAATCAAGTTGCCAGGTGTGGTCTTGCGGCAGGTGGAGGGCAGGGGGCCTGTCCCGGGCGATACGCGCTATATGCAGACGCTTCACCTGGCGTCGCGCCCGCGAGCATTCCTGGAGAACCTGCTGCCATCGCGGCAGCGGGACAAGGTGGTGTTGATTTCCGCCGAGACGTGACCCGGTTTGGGTGAAAATTTCCACTGAGAATTGACCCATGTTCGAACCTTCCCCTGCTGCGAACGGCGGGGGGCATGGAGTGATCGACATGGCGTTGCTGAGTGTC
>CALQTN020000145.1 GCA_943333505.2 Asaia bogorensis
CTGCATCACTTTAAAAGGTAGTTAGGCGTTACGACCGATGTGCTGGCACGGATTGATGCGGCCCAAGCGCCAAAGGCTCGCGGGTCATATAAGAAGCGGGCTAATTCAAACTGATGCAGTGCCGCTTGGAGAATGGGCGTGCGGCTTATTCGCGCCCGTTCTGTATAGCTGCTAACTCTGGAAAATACGGACGTCTTCGCGCCGCCGCGTTATCTTTTTCTTGTCGAGATACTCAAGCAGCGGTTGAAGAAATTTACGCGTCACACCGAGGTGTTCCCGTGCCTCGCCCAATCGGAACTGGGCGGGAGGCGGCCAGGCCTTACGCAGGGAGGTTACCGCCTGGTCGATATCCTCTACATGAAACAAAAACAGGTTTTTTCGCTTGAAGTCGTACAACGGCACCAGGCGGCCGATCTCGATCAGGAGTTCGACCCGGGAGGCGTTGCGCTTGTCGTTTGCAAGGACGTCCTCCATGGTTGGAGGCATCAGCGGGGTTTCCCGGATCTTGGCTTCCAGCTGGTGAATTCGGTCACGCTCGGCGCCGTCAAGTCCCGCCAAGGGGTCGAAACCCTGTCAAGGGCGGTCGGATTCTAGGCCAGTGGGGCGGAGTAAAAACAGGCCATTGAGCCGCGGCATGACGATATGCAAAGGGCCCCGATCGGGGCCCTTTGCATATCGTCTGCGTCCTTTCCCTATCAGGGCGTGGTGATCTCGCCGGTGTCGGGATCGACGATTACGGTGGTGGCCTGGCTTGGGTCTGCCCTGGCAGCGGCGCGACGACGGCCGGCGGATTCTTTGAGGCGATAACTGTCACCGTTCATGGTCAGGATGCTGACGTGATGGGTGAGCCGGTCGAGTAGCGCGCCGGTCAGCCGCTCGGACCCCAGCACCGCCGTCCAGTCCTCGAACGGCAAGTTCGAGGTGACGATGGTCGAGCCACGCTCGTAACGCTGCGAGAAGGTCTCGAACAGCAGTTCGCCACCCGTGGGCGACAGCGGAACATAGCCGAGCTCGTCGACGATCAGCAGCTTCACCGCCTGCAGGTCGCGCTGCAACTTGATTAGCCGCCGCTCGTCGCGGGCTTCAAGCAGCTGGTTGACCAGCGCAGCGGCGGTCGTGAACGTTACCGTGAAGCCCTTCTGGCAGGCCGCAAGGCCCAGCGCGAGCGCGACATGAGTCTTGCCGGTGCCGCTGTTGCCCAGCGCGATAATGTTCTCGCGGCGCAGGATATATTCCGAGCGCACCAGCTCCAGCACCAGCATCTTGTTTAGGCTGGGGATCGCGGTGAAGTCGAACGTGTCGAAGCTCTTCACCGCCGGGAAGCGCGCCGCCCGGATGCGCCGCTCAACCGTGCGGCGCTCGCGGTCGATCAGTTCGAGCTCGAGCAGCCGCAGCAGGTAGCGGGGATAATCGACCCCGCCCTGGGCGCATTCACGCGCCACCTTCTCATATTCGCGCAGCACCGTCGGCAACTTCAGCTGCTTGAGATGATGCGCGAGCAGGATCTGCGGTGTGCCCGCCATGGTGCCGACCGGCATCGTGTCATCGCCTGTCCGGCTCATGCCGCCAGCTCCGGTACGAGCGCCGCATAGTCGGCGGCCCGCGTCGTCTTCACCTGCAGCTTCGGCAGATGTGGGTAGGCCGCCAGATCGAGCCGGGGTGGCCGCCGCTCGATCCGCGCCAGCGCGATCAGCTTGACCCCGTCGAACCCGATCGCGCCGATATGGATCGCTTCGGTCACCGCGAAGGTGACGATCTCCATCGGCATCGCCTCCAGCAGCCGCAACACCTGGATAAACTCGCGCTTGCCCCGATTGCCCATGCGCGCCTCAAGCAGATGGCGCAGGTGCTGGAACACGTCGGGCAACGCCCAACCCTGCAGCGCCGCCGCCTGATCGAGCGCACCCGGCTTCATCTCGATCAGCGCCAGATAATGCAGCGGATCCGCTACGAACACGCCTTCGCCATAGCTGCGCGCATGCCGAGCGATCTCCTCAGCCCCGCACAGGATGACGACCTCATCCACGAAGCCCTTCACCACCACATCCTGGAAGCCGTAACGGGTCGGCACCGAGTAGTCGTTGGTCCGGTAACGCACCAGCGCGGTCGATGACACACGCCCGGCGCGCTTCTCGCACGGCTCCAGTGGCACGGGCGGAAGAGCCCGCAGCGCCAGCGTGTCCGCCACCAACCGCTCGCCAATGGTCTCGGCATGTCGCCCGGCCCGCTCGTCCTGGCGGGCCCGGCAGCGCTCCGCCAGTTCAGCGTTGAACGCATCATAGCTCGCCGCATGCGGGATCGGTGTCATGAACTTCATCCGGGCGTGCTTCACCAACCCCTCGACCTTGCCCTTGTCGTTCCCCTTGCCCGGGCGGCCGAAGCGGTCCGCGAACAGGTAATGGCTGACCAGCTCGGTGAACGCCCGCGTCCGCTCGCGCTTGCCGTCACCCAGGATCTTCGCCACCGCGATCGTGGTGTTGTCGTAGAGGATCGACTGGGGCACCCCGCCGAAGAACGCGAACGCCGACACATGCCCGTCCAGAAACGCCTCGGTCGTCTCGCGCGGAAAGGCCTTCACGAAGCAGGCGTCCGACTGCGGCAGGTCCATGCACAGGAAGTGCATCTTCTGGCGCACCCCGCCGATCACCCCGACCGCCTCGCCAAAGTCCACCTGCGCATGTCCAGGTGGGTGGGCCAGCGGCACAAACGTCTCGCGCCCCCGCGCCCGGCATAGCCGGACATGATCCTTCACCACCGTGTAGCCGCCAGCAAAGCCATGCTCGTCGCGTAGCCGTTCGAAGATCCGCTTGGCCGTATGCCGCTGCTTCACCGGCGCCGTCCGATCCGCCTCCAGGATCGCGTCGATCACCGGCAGCAGCGGACCCAGCTTCGGCTTGCCCACCGGCTTCGTCCGCGTGTAGCCAGGCGGCAACGAGAACCGGCACATCTTCAACACCGTCTCGCGGCTCAGACCGAAAACCCGCGCCGCCTCACGACGGCTGTTGCCATCGATAAACACGAAGCGCCGAACGGCGGCATACACTTCCACAGCAAACATCCCCGGCCAACCCCCAAAAGGATCAACCTAACCACTGGCCTGCTTTTACGCCGCCACGCTCAGCACAACGCCGGCGCTCCAGTGGCTGGTTTTGTCACCGCCCTGCACATCTTGGTCTTGGCCAGGTGGATGCCCTTTCGCACGCGCGCCAGGGTGCCGCACCGGCAAATGTTGGTGATCTCCAGGTCGATGTCCTCGTCGCTGGGATCGGGATTGTGGTTGAGCATGCCGGCGACGGCCATGATCATCCCGGGCTGGCAATAGCCGCATTGCGGAATGTCCAGTTCCGCCCAGGCCTGCTGGACCGGGTGCCGGCTGTCTTTCGACAGGCCTTCGATGGTGGTGATTTCATCTCCGTCGGCGATCGTGGCCAGCTTCTGGACACAGGAGCGGACCGATCTGCCCGCGATGTGCACCGTGCAGGCGCCGCACTGCGCAACCCCGCACCCATATTTCGTGCCGGTA
>CALQTN020000146.1 GCA_943333505.2 Asaia bogorensis
GTGCGACGCCTTGGCCAGAATCGCCGACGGACACACCATCAACCGCATCGGCGAACTGGTCCCCTGGAAGATGAGCCAGGATGCCACGTCAGCGCAGTAGATAACCGCGTAGCAATCACACCGAAACGGTCCTGGCCGGACGCTTACTCTGCGTCTAATTTCAGCATTTTGCGATCCTGTTCGTTTTGGCATTTGAGAGGGACCCAATGACGAGACCTGGCATCACGGGATCGCCCCGCCGTCAGCCATCTGTGTCGCGCTCATGGGATTGTCCCGTTGGCTTTGCCGGTCGCCCAGATCGGGCCGAGATAGGCGGGGTAGTAGGTGACGCGCTGGAACCAGTGGGAGGCTGGACTTTGCTAACGTTCCGGCTGATTGAAATTGAGAACGGTCAGGGTGCGGGGGATGACCCTGCCAACCTCGAACTGAGCAACCGCCAGATCATCCAGCCGTCACATCGCTGACACAGCCCTGACTTCCGCGCGTGCTAGCCACCGGACGCATTTGGTCAGGGAGATCGGGATGATCGGTAAACGCACGCTGCTACGATCCAGCTTGGGCGGGGTTGGGGCCATCGTCCTGCCGGCACTGACACGGCGGGCCACAGCGCAGAGTCTGGCGGGGTTCAATCCGTTTCCCTTCTCGGTGGCAAGCGGCGATCCGACCCAAGATGCTGTCGTCATCTGGACCCGTCTCGCGCGTGCCGCTACTGACCCCACGCCGGTCGCGGCCCACCCGGCCGCAGTGGAATGGGCGCTCGCCACCGACCCGGCGATGGCCAATATTCTGCGCCAGGGCGTGACCATGGCGTCGCCGGATTTCGGGTTTTCAGTCCATGTCGATGTCCAGGGCCTCGCGCCTGACCGCCATTATTGGTACAATTTCCGCGTGGGCGGCAGCGCCAGCCCAATCGGACGCACCCGCACTCTGCCGGCCGCCGAGACACCTGCCGCGCGGTTTCGCTTCAATGTTGTGAGCTGCCAGCACTGGGAAAACGGCTATTTTGACGCCTATGACGGCATGAAGGACGATGATGCCGCCTTTGTGCTGCATCTCGGCGACTATATTTATGAAGTCGGCCGTGGCGGCGTGCGCAGCCACGAGGCGCGCAAGGCACCCGCCACCGTCGCCGAGTTCCGCGCACGCCACGCGCTTTACAAGACCGATGCTGCGCTGCGCCGCGCGCATGAAACCATGCCGTTCATCGCGGTACTCGATAATCACGACGCGCTCGAATTCAACACCGACGATCCCGCTGAACTGCGTCGTCGCGCTGCCGCCTATCAGGCTTGGTACGAATTCATGCCGTCCCGCCTCGCCGTCCTGCCGATGAGCCCGCAAATGGCCATCACGCGAGATGTCAATGTCGGCAATCTGCTGCGCTTGCTGATCCCCGATACACGCCAGTTCCGCGCCAGCCATGAAGTGTGCCTTGCCGGCTCGGATCCGAAATTCGCTTTCGGGGTATATAAGAAGCCGTGTGCCGTGATCGATGAACCAGAACGCTCTATGCTCGGCCGCGCCCAGGAAATCTGGCTCGAGGACCGGCTGCAATCGAGCGCCACCAAATGGAACGCGATCGGCACCACAGTGATGATGACGCCGTTTGATATGGACCATGACGGAGCGTTGTACCGCTATCTCGCCGCATGGGACGGCTATCCCGCAAACCGCGAGCGCATTCTCGATCGGATCACCCAAGGCAAGGTTGCCAACCCCATCTCGCTGTCGGGCGACATCCACTCGTCGTTGGTGTCTTCGGTGGTGCGCAAGGTCGGGGACGCGCCGGGCCAAGCGGTTATGACAGAGTTTGTCGGCACCTCGATCTCCTCGGTCTGGCCCGAGCCGCTGGCCAAGCCGATGCGCGACGCCCTGCCCAGCAACGCGCATCTCGGCTATTTCGATCCGGCCCGACGTGGCTATATGCGCTGTACCGTCACCGACCAGCATTGGACCACCGATATGCGCACCATCGATCAGACCGATCGGCCCGGCGGCCAGACCACCACATCGGCAAGCTTTGTCGTCGAAAGCGGCAAAATCGGGGCGCAGCGGGCATGACCATCGCCGCAGCCTTCCAGCCGCATGAATTACTTGCCGCCAAGCTCCTGACCGAACTCGATGGCCAGACCAGCGATGGATCCCATGACCTGTCCCATATCCTGCGGGTGTGGCGCAACGCCGCCAAGATTGCCGTCGGTGAGGGTGGCAGCGATCTGGAATTGCTGGTCGCGGCGGTGATCCTGCATGATTGCGTGGTGGTTGAGAAAAACTCACCGTTGCGATCCCAGGCCTCACGCCTAGCCGCTGCACGGGCAGTGGAGATTTGCGCGAAGCTTGGGTTTTCGGGCGCCCGCCTTGACGGCCTGGCCCATGCGATCGCGACCCATAGTTTCTCCGCCGGACTGCCGCCAGAAACCCTCGAAGCGCGGATATTACAGGATGCCGATCGGCTCGACGCGATCGGAGCAATCGGGATCGCCCGCTGCTTTTATGTCGCAGGGCGTCTCGGCGGTGCGCTCTACGATCCGGCCGATCCGACGGCCGACAATCGGGTGCCCAACGATGCCGTCTTCGCCCTCGACCATTTCGACGCCAAGCTGTTTAAACTCGCCGGATCGTTTCAAACCGCGAGCGGTGCCGCCCTGGCATCAGCGCGCGATGCCAGGATGCGCAATTTTGTCGTCGATTTCCTTGCCGAAATTGGCGGTGAAACCTAATCAGGGTTGTCTCGCAGAGCTTGCAGATGCCGGACGCGCAACCGTGTTGCGGGTCGATGCCGCGTTCAACTGGTAAGATCTCAACAACGCCGGCGCCCGAGCGAGCACGGGGGATATCCTGCTATTCATCAACGATGAGGTTGAGCTCCTAGAGCGTGATGACCGTAGGTGGAATCACCGAAGGTCTGAATCACGCGACTAAACAAAGGGTTAGAGTGTGATGACCGCGCCTATCAGCGGTCATCACACTCTAACCGCGGACTGGGACGATATCCTCCGCATCGACCTGGCGATCGCGGAGGCGGTCGCGGTCGGGACTACTGCCCCGGACAGCGCCGCCCGCTCGCGGTGTCGAACATGTGCAGCGCGGTCGCGGGCAGGCTGAACGCCAACGCACCACCAACCACCGCCGCCTGATTGGCCGGCAGTTGGACGATGAAATCATCCCCTTCAAATCGGCCATGAACCAGCCGTCCAGCGCCAAGTTCCTCCTGGAATTCCACCATCATGCTGGCCGCACCTTCGGGGGCGTGGGCCAATATCGGGATTTCTTCTGGGCGGATGCCGATCTCGACTGCGGTGCCAATTGCCGCGTCACCGCGCGCCGGGTCGAAGCTGCCCGGCCGCTTTCAGGTGATCCGCCATGTCCGGCCGAAATACGCCTGCACCGCGTGCGATGCGATCACCCAGGCGCCGGCACCGGCGATGCCGACACCGCGCGGACGTGCGACACCGGGCCTACTGGCGCATGTGCTGGTGTCGAA
>CALQTN020000147.1 GCA_943333505.2 Asaia bogorensis
TACCGTCGGCCTACGGCCTCCGTTCGTGCCGTCACCGGCCGCCGCATCGATCTGTCTCGGGAGCATGGGCATGACTCAGATGATCCTTCCGCGCCCTCAAGTCTAAATTCCCGGGGGGTAAATGTCTCATCTTCATTGGCACGGAGGGCTTCGCTACACGGTGAAGACCAGACGCTTACAGCAGGGTCAGCCGCATCACTCAGCTGATGTAGAATATTCTGATGTCCTTATACTCCGCGATCGCCGTCACCGTGCTGACGGCACAGGCCTCCAACGTTCCTCACTAGCGATGCCTATTGGATCGCCTCAACCATGGTCCTGTCGGTTCACGGCGATCGGCAGGCAGTTCCGCCACCATTTGCTTCGGCTCATGTAACGCGGTCACACCCTGCGTTCGATCATCGACATTCATCTTGCTGCACCCGAGTGGGTCGAAGGACAACAGTCGAGAGTGGACATCCCCCCTCGCGCGACGGATCCCAACATGACTTGATTCATGTCAATGACTCTGTCGGCACGACCCGCATGATACACTGCTGGGCGAATCAAGGAGCGGCTCTGCGTGTACTATTCCCCCCCCTCGTCACCCGCCGCGTCGGCCTTGTCGTTAGTTCCCGAGCCGGTGCTTGCTCGGTTCGTCGCGTTGTTAATGCGCGGAATGCGGCGGCGCCACCCTAAGCTGGTGGCGGCCTTCGTCCGACTGGATCCGGCAGTGGTGCACGTGGCTCCGTTCGATCTGTCGCATCGTTTTTCCATTGTATTTGGCGGCGGCCGGATGGACGTCTGTGTGCTGTCGGCCGCCGACACTAGGAGGGCCGATGCCACCATCCGCGGCAACTTGGCTGCGTTGATCGACCTGCTGGAAGGGCGCATCGACGGCGATTCGATGTTCTTTACCCGCGATATTGAGATTTCCGGCTCGACGGCTGTCATCGTTGCGGTGCGCAACACGCTGGATCGGGAGGAGATCCTGATGCGCGACGAGGTCGCGGCCCTGTTCGGCCCGCTGGAGCGGCCGGCACGGCGATTGGCACGGCGGCTCCAGGGGACTATCCGCGGCGCCCGTGACCGTGCCGCGGCAATGCATGCCAGCTTGCATGCGCACGACGCGCCAGTGCGCGATATCGCGGCGGAGTGCGATGGGCTTCGCGCCGAAGTGAAAGCCCTAAAAACCAGGCTGGCAAAGCTGGATGTCAGGCAACTGCGGGCGGATGCCGCCGCGCCAGGAGTGTCATGAGTCTCGAACTCGTCTGTCCCGCCGGGACCCCGGCGGCGTTGCGTGCGGCGATCGAAGCCGGTGCCGACACGGTCTATTGTGGCTACCGGGACTCGACCAACGCGCGCAACTACCCCGGCCTCAATTTCGACCGCGACGAGATGGTTGAGGGCATAGCCTACGCCCACCGGCACGGCCGCAAGGTTCTGGTCGCGGTCAATACGTTTCCGAACGCCGGGGATCCAGCGCCGTGGCATCGCGCCATCGATCATGCTGCCCAGGCGGGCGCCGATGCGGTGATCCTCGCCGATATCGGCGTGCTCGACTACGCTGCCCGGCGCCATCCGGCGTTGCGGCGGCATCTGTCGGTGCAGGCCTCGGCGTCGAACGAGCTGTCGATCGCCTTCTTCCGTGACCGCTTCGACATCCGCCGCGTGGTGCTGCCGCGTGTGCTGTCGGTCGAGCAGGTAGCCGCCCTGGTCCGACGGATCGAAATCGAGACCGAGGTGTTTGCTTTCGGCAGCGTTGGCCCAATGTCGGAAGGGCGCTGCTTCCTGTCCTCCTACATCACCGGACTGTCGCCGACGTCGGAGGGCGCCTGCGCGCCGGCGAGCCATGTGTCCTACACCGAGGATGGAGACGCGACACTATCCCGCCTCGGCGGCGTGACACTAAATCGCTTCGGTCGCAACGAGCCCGCCGCCTATCCCACACCCTGCAAGGGTCGCTACGTCACTCATGGCTGCGCGTCATACCTCTTTGAGGAGCCGGTGGCGCTGAATGCGATCGACATCCTGAAGGACCTGAAGGCCGCCGGCGTCACGGCGATCAAGATCGAGGGGCGCCAGCGTGGGAGGGCCTATGTCGCCGAGGTGGTTGGCAGCTTCCGGCGCGCGCTCGATGCGCTGGAGCGCGGCGATGCCGCGCAGGCGACCAATGGGCTGAAGGCTGTTGCGGAGGGTAACCGGGAAACGCACGGGGCCTACAAGAAGGGGTGGCGATGATGTCCGCAGGCAAGCTCACACTGGGCCCGCTGCTGTTCCACTGGACGGCGGCGAAGCGGCGTGACTTCTATTTCCGCATCGCCGATGAGGCCGAAGTGGACTGCGTCTATCTCGGCGAAGTTGTCTGCTCCAAGCGGGAGCCCTTTTTCGAGCCCGATCTCGTGCAAATTGCCGCCCGGTTGACCGCCGCAGGCAAGCAGGTTGTGTATTCGACCCTGGCGGTGATGACGTTGGATCGGGAGGTGGCGGCAGTGCGGGCGCTGGCGGAAAGTGGCGCATTAGTGGAGGCGAACGACGTCGCCAGCCTGCAGGAAGTCTCAGGCCGTCCGCATGTGATCGGGCCCTACATCAATGTGTTCAACGAGGGCGCCCACGATTTCCTGGTTGGCGGCGGCGCAACGCGCGTCGTACTACCAGTGGAAATCACCGCCAAGGGCGTGCGAGTGCTGGCGAGGCGTTCGGTCGAGACCGAGATGCTGGTGTTCGGGCGGCAGCCGCTGTCGGTGGCGATGCGTTGCTACCACGCACGCGCCCACGGGCTGTCGAAGGATACCTGCCAGTTCGTCTGCGGCCTCGACGCCGACGGCTTGCCGGCCGACACGATCGATGGGCAGGGACTGCTGACGGTGAACGGCACGCAGACGTTGTCGAACGGATACCTAGTATTGCTGGCGGATATGGCGGCGCTACGCGAAATGGGAGTGACGCATTTTCGCCTGTCGCCGCAGGACGTCGACATGGTGGCGGTCGCCGGGCTTCACCGCGCGGTGCTGGACGGCCGTCGGGCAAGCGAGGACGCGGCCGAAGCGCTGCATCGGTTGACGGGGGACACGCCCTGGCAGAATGGCTTCCTGCATGGCCGCGAAGGCTTGGCATGGGTAGAGTCTGCATCGCGCGCGGCGCACTCATGATTGCCCTGCATCATATTTTTGACCGTCCCCGCCGTTTGGCCGGGTCGGGTCCCGAAGGATAAGTCCAATGGGTGCCCCCGCAAAAGCATTTGTCGCCGCCGTCGTGAATACTGTGGTGAAGGTAGCGAACGTGGTCGCCACCGTCGCGATCAAGGTTTACAACGCGGTTATTCCATCGCCCTATAAATACGGGACCAACGGCAATGACACCATCAATGGTATCTTCCCGGTCAACTGGGACTATGGCAGCGGCGGCAACGACACGATTTTTGCAGCCGGTGCGACCAACACCGTTGAAGGCGGAAGTGGCAATGATACGCTGACCGTGGTTGGGGCCGCGAACTGGA
>CALQTN020000148.1 GCA_943333505.2 Asaia bogorensis
CTGATTTACAGCGCGCCCGAGCGGCTTGACGCTGGTTTGGCCGAAAATCTGCACCCGAAATCTGCGGCCCGGTGTCCGGCGGTTATCGATCTGGAGGCCCGCCAGTTCGTTATTCCATGTCCCTATGACATCACTTTGCGCCTCAGTACCCAGCCAGACGGCAATGTTACGGTCTCCGATGCGGATGGCGACCGTCATCGAAAATGCCTGGATGTCGCGGGCACATGTGCAATTCCGGTCGAGATAGAGCGCGACACTTCCTCGCCGTTGCTGCCCGGGGGTGCTGGTTATCTGGGAAATCTAGGGGCCTTGGCTGATGAATGACTTCGCCGTTGCAACACATTCCCAACAGGTCCCCTTAGGCCCGGGCGCAAGATGGACCGTTAGCAGCCCCGACCTGCATCTCATCGTTGCTGGCACTCGGATCGATCCGGTGATGCGTAACGAGAGCTTTGTTTTTCGCCTGCCCCTTCGCTGCGGCGAGGTTCGGCTGATGTCGCACACCGCGCGGCCAAGCGATATCGTAGCAAGCACCGATGACCGACTGCTTGGGTTTAATTTAAGGAGCCTCACTCTAATATGCGAAGGGCAGTGCATCATCATTCCGCTCACCGATCAAGGTTTGAGCGAGGGCTTCTATGAGATAGAACCTCCCGGCGCGCGCTGGACTGATGGGGCTGCGCTTCTTGATAATAGCTTGTTTCGCAGTCTGCCTGGTCCCGCTGAACTGCATGTCGAAGGCACTGCTTTGCCTTGTTATCATGTGGCGCATGCAGATTATTCCGCGCTTTTTCGGCGCTTCCAAAGCCTGGGAGACAATTGCGAGTTCGGCCTTGTGCAGCGCGAGTTCTCTGCGGAGCCACTTGCCCTGTTTCGCTGGGCTGGAACCGATGCAGCGCGGCTGGTCCTGGGGCTGTGCCGGCGCTTCGAAGGTCTGGGAGATCCCACGAGTACCCAGCTTAAGTATGTCGATGGTGACTACATATTGCATGATCCGCGTTACCTTAACCTCCATACCTGGACTGCAGAACGCGCGACCGACCCCACAACTGAGGCCGGGATGTTGACTGCTGGTTGCGCCCGCCTCCGGATCATGCGCCGAAAGCTTTTGGCGGATATCGAAACCGGACGCCATATCTTCGTGTTCAAGGCAAGCGGGCTCGATGCCGGCGAGCAAAGCTTCCATGCCGTGCACACTGCCATGCGCGGCATTGGCTCGGCGCCGCTGTTGTGCGTGACGCGGGCAGCCTCCCCGGATTTGGTTGGGCAGGTTGATGCGCTTGGAGACGGCCTCTATCTTGGGCACATAGATCAGTTCAGCCGTGAAACGATATCCTTTGCCACGTGGCGGCGCATTTGTGAAACCACAGCGGAGTTGGTCGATGCGACCTAAATATGAGCATGACTTCAAGCAGTCCCCCGCTTGTGAGTGAGCCAGCGCAGGTTCTGGCCGTTGTGCTGCAAATAATTGAATCGGTCACCGGGCAGCCGCAGCCTGGTGTTACAGCGCAATCTGCGATCGACACGCTGGACAGCGTGGATAGCTTGCGCCTGCTTGAGATTATTGCGCTATCAGAAGAGCATTTTGGAGTAGAGACCGATACTGGCGGATTTGATAACATTGATACTGTCGGGGATATTGTATGGCTGATATCGCAAAAGCTGAATTTTTAGTGCCACCCGCGCGGAAATCTCCCATCTGGCGGAGCACTGGCGGATTTCCAAAGGATTGGTCGGCCTTCGCCACGCGGTCACTGCTCGACTGCGTGACAGACGCATGTACCCGTGAGACTGAGGGCGTGGCCTTGGCTGGCAATACCGAGCGCCTGACCCGCGGCGCGCTGCTGTCGCGGGTTCGACAGGTAGCGGCACAGGTGCAACGCTGCGTCGGCCCTGGCCAGACCCTGGCGACGCTTCTGCCACAGACCCCCGCCGGCGTGGCGGCCCTGATCGGGTGTGCGGTGGCCGGCAGGGTGTGCATCGTCATGAACGTGTCAGACCCACCCGAGCGCATTCGTTCGATCCTTGAAGATGCGGCACCCGATGTTGTGCTGTTCGATGATGTCCTATTGCCAGATGGCCCGCCGGCATCCGGGGCCAAAGCCATCGCATTATCCGCTTGTCTGGCGGGCGATGGCGACATGGCGCCGGTGGAAGGTAATCCAGACGCGCCGTGCATGGTGTTTTTCACATCTGGCAGCACCGGACGGCCAAAGGGCATTGTGCTGTCGTCCTACTCCATACTCATGTGGGCGGCATTTTTTATCTCGAACAAGCAGTTAGGACCGACTGATCGGTATCTCGTGCCGTCCACGATCTCGACTGCCGCGAGCGTTGCGTCCGTTCTGGCTGGGGTTGCGAGCGGAGGCACCAAACTGGTTGTCAGTGTCGCCACCGAAGGGGTGGGTGGAATGATGCGGCTGGCGGCCAACGAAGGTGTGACTGTGCTGTCCAGCACGGCAGCGTTGTTGCGGACGTCGCGTGGGTTGGGTTTGTTACCGGCGGCCTTGGCGCAGGTGCGATTAGTGCGTTTCAGTGGAGCAGGCGTAACGGCTGACGAGGTGGCTGCATGGCGCACGCTGTTGCCGGCGGGCTGCGAGATTAGCCACTCGTATGGATCAAGCGAGGCGACAATGATCGCTGAATGGCGCGTGCCGCCCAGCCTCCTGGCGGAGCCGCGACCAGTGGGCGTTGGTCGCATTGTGCCGGGCATTGACTATGCGCTGTTGGATGTGGAGGGCAATCCGGTATCCGCTGGCCTGGTCGGACAGTTGCATTTGCGCGGCAGGCACATCGCCTTGGGCGAATGGCAGACCGGCAGGCTGGTGCCGGGAAGGATGCGGCCGGATACCGCGCAACCGGGGATCAGGATGTTCCCCACCGGGGATCTCCTAAGCTTGGACAGAGATGAGGTGTTGCATTTTGCCGGACGGGGCGACCGACAAGTATCTGTTAACGGTGTGCGTGTGGACTTGCTAGAAATCGAGGCGGTGATACTCGCCGAAACTGGGGTCCGCGATTGTGCAGTAATCCAGGCAGCCGATAGCACGCTGCATGCCTTTGTTGCCTCATGCGAGGACGCTACGCTGCAGCAGCGACTGCGCGCCAGACTAAGTGCCATCCTGCCGTCGCCGATGCGGCCGCGCCGGATCTTCCGGTTGGATGCACTGCCTCTATTGTCCAGCGGCAAGCATGATGTACACGCGCTGCGCATCTTGGCTGACCCTGGCTAGAGCGTGATGACCGTAGGTGGAATCACGCGAAGGTCTGAATCACGCGACCAAACAAAGAGTTAGAGCGTGATGACCGCGCCTATCAGCGGTCATCACGCTCTAGCAGGCTGCTGAAGAACCCCACTCAAGGCCGAAAATCCTCTGCCTGAGCGCCGAATTTCGGTTTCTAGGGCCAACATCAGGCATTTTCAGCATGCCCGAAAGCCACTGGTTGGGCCTTCGGGCACGCTGCGGA
>CALQTN020000149.1 GCA_943333505.2 Asaia bogorensis
TCGCGCCTGCTTGAGTGCCGTCCCGAATGGCATCCCCCGCCTCTCCCATGGTGCCGCGCAATTGCGTGAGCATGGCAACGAGTTCGGTGCGCATGCCCTCGGTCGCGGAAGCAATTCGCTGTACGGCGTCCTCTGCGCCTTTGCCCAGCATGCCGCCCGTCTCGCTCGCAGAGCGTTGCAGAACCTCCCCAATGCGTGTGGCAGTGGCCTCGAAGCTTGACGCGGCTGCGCCGATGCGCTCTGCCAATGCGTCCAGCGCAGCTCCGCCAGTGCGGCGGTTGTCCTCGGCAAGCGTCTTCAGCTCACTGACCATCAGTTCCAGCTGCTCCTGTAGCCGTCGGGTGCTGGCGCTCGCTTCCTCGCCCATCTTTCGCTCTAGTCCTTGGGCAGCCGAGCCCAATGTCTCGGCAACCGTGCGGGCCGACTGCTCGAACCCTCGGGCCGCCGCCTCGATCCGCGCTGCAAGTTCCTGACCAGCACTGGCACCGGCGGTGCGGGTCTGCGTGGCGATTTCGCGCAATGTCTCGGCGACGCCGGACATCTGTCCCGTGAAGGTTGTCAGCGCCGCCTCGGCCCCCTCGCCCATCCGGCGGGTCATGCCGTCGGCAGCGTCGGCCATACGCTGACCGGCGTCCCGCAGCCCATCCTTCATGCCAGTCAGGGACGTGGCGAGGCCAGCCAAGGTCTCGGCGACGGCCGACATTTTGTCGCCGGTGCCGCCCTGGAGGCGTTCCAAAAAGGCATCCAGCATTCGCTCGACACCGTTTTCCGATCGCGTATCCAGGCCGGATGCCAGCTTCTCCAACGCCTCGGCGAGAGGCCCGATATGCTCGCCGAGGCGCTTGTCGAACGCCGTGTCCAACGCGGTACCGATACTGACGGCCAGCTCGTTGGTGAAGGTCTCCATCTGCGTGGCCTGGGCCTGGAGAAGCTCATTCGCCTCCTGTTGAAGCGATAGCGCGGTCGCGGTCGGGATGCGCTCCTCCAGCGTCCCACACCAGGCCGCGAGATCGGCTTCAACCGAGCGCAGCTTACGCTTACGGAACAGCGCGTAGCCGATCGACAGAAAGAGCCCGACCACCGAGGTGATAAACTTGAAGGATGCTGCGTCGAGTAGTGTCTCCAGTGCTTTGCTACGCGTGGCTTGATCGCCGGTCACAATCGCGCTGGCGCTTGAAAGGGCCACCGCCAGACCAAGGAAGGTGAACAGCAGCCCCGCGCCGACCAATAGGTTCGGCAGCGCGGCGTGGTATCGCAGGTCACTGCCAATGGCGGGGGAGTTCATCAGGCCGACATCGAACCATGCCTCCGGCCGCTCAGTGGCCCGCACGGGTCGGTTTGGCCTGACCGGTAGCACTAGCGTCTCGCGCCAAGCCCTCCATGTCGCGCCCAACACGGGGCTTTTCGCTAGGCGGTCCGATATCGCTTCGTACTGGCTGGTGAAGGCGCTGGCGTTCGCAGCCTCGGCGACCTGCCCACTCGCCTCGCGCAGAGCGCGAATGAGCCGAGTAGCCTGCGTATGGAGCCGAACGCCCGACCATACCGCCCAAAGCATCAGCCCGCCTGCCACCACCCCAATCATGATTGGATGTGCGATGATTGGGGCGATCGAAGCCATCGGGTTCATGCGGGTGATCCGAAAGGGAGGCGGAGGCGGTGGAGCAACGCGACACGGCGAACCAGCGCAAGGTTGCCGTCATGGACGGGGCAGAGGCGCTGGAGACGCGCCTTTGCGACCTGTGGGTGATGCCTGATGGCCGCACGGGGGCTGCATGGCGCGGCCTGGTGTTCGCGCTGACCGACGGCGCCAGTATCGACATAAGCCAAAGCGCGGTGCCGGTGCAGGCATGCCGGGCCGCCGCGCGTATGCAGCGATCGCGCTATGCGGTGATCTCCGGCGCGACCGAGGCCTATGTGCTGGTGGAGGGCGATCGCGCCGTGTGCGACCGCGCGGTGGCGGCGCTGCGCGGCGCTGGTATCAAGGTGCTGCGGATGGGCCGCTACCTCGGCGATCCACCCGAGGGGATGGCACCCGACTGGTTCGTCCGCATCGCCACCGTGCTGGATGAAGCGATCGACGCAGCACTGGCCGGGATTTTCGACCGCAGCGCCAACGATCTCGCGCCCTCGATGCAGGAATTGCGCATCCGGCTGCTGGAGACCGACTTGCTGGCCGTGCGCCAGCGCGAGGCTGGATTGCAGGCTGAATTGGCGGCGCTGCGGCAGCGGGCAGCCGCCACCGCCGAGGAAGCCGCCTTCCAACAGGCGTTGGCCGAAGAGGCGCTGGCCGAGGAACAACGCCTGCGGGCGCTGGCCGAGACGCAGGCCGCCGCCCCGGTGCCGCGCTCTGCCGTCCCGGCACGCTTGCAGGAGGAAGTGGCGCTGGTGCTGGCGACACTGCTGCCGAAGCTGCAACTGGTGCGCGACAGCGCGACGGTGGTGGCGGTGGAGTTCGCCGGGCGGCGGGCGTTGTGGCGGGCCCTGGGCGAGCTGCACACCAGCGCCATGCCGCCGGCTGGGTGGAAGAAGATCCATGCCGCCGAGGGGTGGTGGGAGCGGCATGTCAGCAACGGCCAGGACGATGCCGGCCGGGTCTATGCCCGGCGCGGCGGCGGTGGCGGATGGGACGTGCTGGTGTCGCACAAGGGCGACCAGCCGCGCGACCTCGCCTGGCTGGCCCGGCAGTAATCCCCCGCCAACGGACAGGCCACGGAACGTCACACCTTCACCTCACTCCTTGCGTGAGAACCATCGTAGTCGGAATTCTCGAACAAAGAAGTGGCCGGGAAAATCTGCACAGTGCGATAAGTGGAAAACCTGCCTGAAAGCGGCGAGTTTCGCCACCGAACAGGAGTACGGATGACCAAGCGCGCACGGCGGAACCACACGCCGGCTTTCAAGGCGAAGGTGGCCCTTGCGGCCATCAAGGGCGAGAAGTGTCAAACAGCGTTGAATAGTTTCCAGGTAACAGCGTGCAAAAGTTTCCAGTTGATCGGTCCTCAGGGTCGTACGGATTGTCTCGTCGCTGCGCCGAACGGATGCGTCGGGGTGGGCGCCACCGAAGACTGCTGTCAGTCGCGTCCAAAGCCTTTTGGCAACTCGACGGCCTGAAGATCTTCGACATGACTGCGCAGCTCCAGCACGGCATCGAGCGCTTCTGCCGTCGTGCTGTTCGCGAGGCTGGAGGGCAATTTGTCCCGCCACTGCTCAAACTGGTCCAGCAGGTCGGTGAGCGTCTGCACCGCGTCGGCCCACTGCTTCGGCCGACTGCGCCGATCGGCGGGCCGACGGTATCGGATAACCCCCGGCGGCTTCGCCGCCCCATCCGCGGCAGTTGCCTTGCGCCGCGCCCTATAGGCCGCGGCCCGCTCGGCGGGGGTCGCGGCGCGATCGCTGTGGGGTGGTGGTCCTGGCATCTGAGCTTGATCTCCCGTGACGCGTCACGCGTCCAA
>CALQTN020000150.1 GCA_943333505.2 Asaia bogorensis
AAGGCCCGCTAACCCTCGATGACGCGGTAAATCGTCGCGGGGTGGACGTTGAAGGTCCGTGCGACGGCGCTGATCGACTTCCCGTCGCGGACAAGTTCTTTGGCCAGTTGCTGTTGGTCCGGGCGCATTTTTTTCGGCCGGCCGAAGGCGACACCGCGCGCTTTGGCGGCCACTCTGCCGTCGTTTGTCCGGCTTATAATGAGGGTACGCTCGAACTCGGCGATGCCTGCGAAGATCGTCATGACCATTCGGCCGGAAGGGCTTGCCGTGTCAGCCCACGGCTCATCAAGTGATTGTAGTCCGGCGTTTTTTTCGGTCAGGCGCTCGGCTATCCGCAAGAGTTCGGAGGTCGAACGGGCCAGGCGGTCGAGGCGGGTCACCACCAGTATGTCATCTTTGCGCAGGTGTTCGATTAGCTTCTCCAGCTTGGGGCGATTGCGCGTGGCGCCGGAGATTTTTTCCTCGAACAGCTTTTCGCATCCAGCCGCGGAGAGGCGCTGGCACTGGCCGTCGAGGTTTTGGTCCTCGGTCGAAACCCGCGCATAACCCAGCCTCATGCGAGCGCTCCCTGGCGTTGCAAAACATATTGCTAAAATAGTGACTTCCGCATATGAATTTTGCAAGGAAAAAATCCTGCGTTTCCTGTGTCCTTCCACTCCTCCGCAAAACTCCGGAGTTTCGCATACCCGATCGATGCCACCACGGATCTCGAGTATCCCGTCGCCCAGAAGCTGAGCTTCCGCATGGGAGTTTTGTATGAGCTTATGCCGGTTTTCTGTTCCGGCCAGCCGCACAGGCCGGTAGCGCGGAGCCGACATGAACCTCACAGCGTCTTGAGAAACTCCACCAACGCGCGACGTTCCTCAGGCGCGAGCCGCCGGCCGATGATGCCGCCACCGCGCGGCCCGTCATCGAACACATGCCCGCTGTTGGAATTGCCGCGGATCGCGGTATCGAGCTGAAAATCCCCGCCAATCGGCGCGGTGCGATACCCGACATCCACCGGGTCGAACTCCCGATTGCCCAAATGGAACCGCACCGGCCGCTCGGCCAGTGGCGACAGCAGGGCATACAGCGTCGGCACCGAACCGTTATGCAGGAACGGCCCGGTCGCCCAGATGCCATTCAACGGCCGCGCCTTATAGGCAAGCTCGGCACGAATGCCGTTCGCCCGAAAGCCGTCCAGCTCGGCACGTCGGGCAGCACCCGGCTTCGGCGTCTGGTTGTCGTACCAATGCGTCATGGTGTTGGCGACCAACTCACCCAGCGCCGGGCCGAAGCTGGTGCTCTTGATGCCAAGCTCCGGCCGCGGCGTGACGTTTCGCGCCTTCATATCCGCGGCTTGTGCAGCATCGGTGCCAACCACGGCGATCGGTACCAGCCGCAGCTTGAGCACCCGCTGCCCACCCTGAATCGGCGCCCAGTATTGCGCATCCCAGAACGCGGGACTGCGCGGCGAGGGCAGATGGCAGCCCTGGCAATTCGCGGCATACAGCGCCTCGCCGCGGGCTGCGAGCTTCTTGTCGATCGCGCCCAGCACATGCTCCGGCCAGGCCGGCGAGCGCAGCCCGCCAAAGCTGCCCTTGGGCTGCGGACCAGCCAGCAGTTGTTCCATCGCGTGGATGGTGTGCGGCTTCATCGCCGAGCTATAGACCGGCTTGGCCCCATCGCGGGTGAACACCACCGGCGCCGAGACGCCCAGCGCCTCGCCGGCATTGCGTACCATCGGCTGCTCGATCGAGCCGTTGTACTGCACCCAGTCAAACCATGGCGCCGACCAGATATGCGGAAAATTCACCGGCGCCGTGATGGCAACGTAGTTCTCCGCCTGGCGCGTCGTCACCGCAAAAACCACGTTGCCGATGCGGTTGAGCGCGTCCAGCCGGCCGAACCCTTCCTCGACCGGAGGGGTCTTCTTGGCGGTCGCGATATCCTGGTCTTTCTGCCAAGCTAGACGGCCCAACGCGGTCTTCAACTGCGCGTGCAGCGCCGCATCGGCGGCCGGTGGGGCATCGGCGCCGATCACCCGGTCAGCGAACCGCCGCCAGCGCAGCGGGTTGAACTCGGTGGCGGCCATCGACAGGCCGAGCGCCTTGCTGAACTGGCTGAGGCTGATCAAGGCGCCGCCGCCGTCGATCAGCAGTTCGCGGCCCTGATACGTCAACCGGCCGGTGTGGCAGGCGGCGCAGGACAGGCCGAGGGAGGCGAACGGCTTGTCGTCGCGCGGGTTCAACCACGGCTCCAGCGTGTCCGGCTTGACCGCGCCCGGGGCGCCGGCAAAGCCAACGGGAAGCCCGGTCGGGCTGGCGATGAAGCCGAACCGGTCGAGATAGGCGGGATCGGCCAGCATCTGCCCACCGCTCAGCGAGGGTTCCGGCTGTTCCAGCGCGGTGAAGAACTCTGCCGGAATGCCAAAGGTCAGCGTGCCCTGGTCAGCGGCATGATACCAGCTGCGCTGATCCGGCTGCCAACCCTGGTCAAGCCATGTGGCGCTGCTGGGCGCGGCATACTCGGGAACCGACACGGCGCTTCTGGGCGCGGCATACTCGGGCACCGACACGGCGCAGGCGGTGAGCGACAGGGCCGCTACTAAGACGGCATCGACTAGGCGCAAGAGGTGGCTCCTTCCCACATAAACTATGGCAAGCTGAACTGTTTTGGGCGGCGCCGCTACATATACCCTGAAGTTCTTCGCGACCGACACGCAGCGCAACAACGTCAGCGCCTACGCCGTGTTCCACGCCACCCATACGGCCCGTCCGCCCCTTGGCCCCCCGTTACGTAACGGAGAACAGCGCCCCCCCCAGCAGACCGGCGAACGGCAGCGAAACCCCGCGAATTTCAGTAAGGCGGATACTGCATCCGCCATTTATGGCCGCAAAAACCCGGAATTTGTTGGGATTCCTCTTTACCCCTAAACCCCTACCCCCAACCGCATCCTCGGGGATGCCTCTTTCATCCCCTCGATGTGGTGGCGTCCCCTGCCGGACCTCGGGTCCAGAACCTGACGAACGCCAACCTGACAGGCGCCATTGGGGTTGGCTTCCTGAAGCCCTGGTTTAGTTTTCTTCCCTGATCGAGGCATGGCGTTTCCGCCCCACCAGCCCCAAGGGGACTAAAACAATGACAGTTC
>CALQTN020000151.1 GCA_943333505.2 Asaia bogorensis
CCAAGCGAAAGGATCAACGCATCCTTCTGCGGATCGGTCAGGCTGCTGAGGTTGGGCGCGAGGGACATCCGAACGTTGAATCGAAAGAGCCGTGACCGTGTAAATAGCTAACTTGAGGCGAGGCGCCAGGGCGGGGGGTGAGCAGTTACGCTCGCGGTGTCGAAGCTTGCAACCCCTGGTGCGCTATAACGATACAAATCAAGGATACCGCTGTATTGCGCAGTATAGGCGGTTCCAAGCATGCTCCCCGCGCCACCAACGCCCAAAACTTCGTCGATTTCATGCTCAATGACCCGCAACGCGTCGTATTTGCCGCTGGTGATGGGGCGGGTGTAGTCGAGGACGCCTGAATTCGCCAGGGTAATGACCGAATCATTCACCGCAGTTCCCGTGCCGCAGCCGACATAGCTCCCGGCGGCGTTGTAGCAATAGGACGCCGACAGCCCGAGTGCCCGCAAATTGGCAGCGGTCATGTAAAGAAAAGGCCGACCATTCAGCGCGGTCGAACCGGTCGGCAAATTTGCAACTGCGGTCGCCAAAATAGTGTTGCTGGGATTAGCGGCCGCATCGGCGGCCAGCAGCTCGCGCACGTTGGAAAAAGGGCTAGGGTTGGCGGTATTGTAATATTCTGGAAACAGGCCAACCGAGTTTGTTCCCAGGCCACCGATCGACCCGGATTGGAAGTATATATTGACCGTGACCGGATCCGAAATCAGCCCCATGAAAACGCCGATCGCGGCGTTGATAGCGTTGTGCGCATCGCTGGACAGGGTGTTATCGAAAGTCGCATTGATAGTCAGCGCTTGGCTTGCGCGTCCAGACGCACCGATAAGGCCGAGCGCAAGTAGGGCACCAAATGCGGCGCGACGCACAGCACCAACCGCCGCTAAAGCTGAAATAACCCTCATGTAATACCTCCAAAAGTCTATCAACCGAACCCGGAATAGCGCCCCGAACCCTTTAAACAAATGACCGTAACACCAGCACCGCCCGAAATAGAACGACTGCTTTGCTTAAACAAATCCGAGGCGCTTGAAAAGGGATATCCGTCAATCCAACCAGAACGGATTGCTCCACGCCCGCTTACCGCGGGCATCGACCACGACGACCCGGCCGTAACCGCCGGCTTTGATAATGTCGAGCGGCAGCGACGCGCTGACCATATCCGTGCCGAACACAGCTTTTCCGGCAGTGCCACGCCCAAGGAGCATCACCGTGCTGGCCGGACTGCATGCCACGACGACTTCCGTCTCAGTCACGTCAATCGCATGTATGTCAGGCCCTTGGCTCGAGTAGTTTTGCCCAGCCCGCAATGCCGCAACCAGAGCTTCCGGCGCGAGCGATTCCGATTTCACCATGACCCAGCCGCCGAAATAATCCTCGCATTTGAAATGGGCATCGTCAGTGGCGCAAGCATGCAGGCGGTGTCCGCGCGCCAGCAGCGCATCCATCAGGCCCCAGCCATCGCCGCGATCCTCCCCCACATGGCTACCGTGGTTATATACCTCGACAGCATGGGCGGCCGGCAGAATGGCTTCGGCGTCTGCGACGGTGAGGCCGTACCACGCCGGATGCGCAATCGCGACATAGGCGCCAGCCGCAATGCAGCGTGCGGCGAGTTCGGCGCCGGTTTCGCTCGCCGGCGTTGGCGGGAAATCGAGCGGCAGGCCGACCGACAGGATGTGCCAGATTTCGCCGAGTTCGGTCTTCGGCGCATGGACCTCAGCGCCCAAAATGGTGGTGAACGCATTCGTGCGGAAGGGACGGGTGTCGGTGATCGGAAAGCCATATTTGGGGAGGAAGTGATCGGTCAATGATAGGAAATCATAACCCGCGTCGCGATAGGTCGCGCATACCACGCCTGGATCGCGGACCGCGTCCGATGCGGTGGAATGGGTGTGGAGGTTACCCTTGTAGAAGCGGCCAGGCGCAGCGAACGGGGCGAGCAGGGTCATGGGCGGGAACTCCTTTGCGCGGCAGGGTCAGCATGGGGCAGAGAAAAGACAAATGATATCACTGTGACTGCGCGACCGCGAGGAATGCAGCCACAGCGGGCACCTCGGCCATCTCGCGCAGCGCAACAGCGCAGACCACCGCGTTTGCCTCCGGCGCACTGAACGGGACAAAGGCAAGCCTGGGGTCGGGACCGATTTCACCGTCGAACAGCACCCCGTAGCCAAGGCCCGCCGCGACGGCCTCCTTCAGCGCCTCCCGGCTGGGCACCACCAGGGTTTTCGGCGGCGGCGCGGTCCGCGTGGCCTCAAACAAAGCGCGGGTCATCGATCCTGGCTCGCGTTGGATCAACGTGACACTGTCGAAACCGTCGATGGCCAGATCGGCCTGCTTGGCGAGCAAACTATCCGCTGGCACCGCAAGACCGAGCCGCAGTCGGGCGAGTACCACCACGGCGTGATCTGGCGGCGGAGCAGCGCACGCCATGACGGAAACATCGGCGCGACATTCGGCGAGATCGGTCAGCAGGCTGCTCGTATTACCAATCCGGGTCGCAATCTCGACCCCGGGATGGGCCGCCGAAAACCGCGCCAGCAACGGCAGTGCGAACGCCGGGGTGGAAAACCCCAATACCAAACGGCCGCCGCGTAACTCGGTCAGATCTGTTGCGGCGCGGGTGAATTCGTCGATCCGCGCCAAAGCCAGTCGCGCCCGAACCAACAAATTTCGCCCGTCATCGGTCAGTTCCAGTCGTCCGCGCCGATGCAGCAGCCGCAACCCGCAGGCATCCTCGAGGTTCTGCACCTGGGCGGACACTGACGGCTGCGATAGACCCAACGCGGCGCCGGCCGCAGAAAATCCGCCAGCGTCGACCACCGCCACGAAGGCGCGCAACGCCGCCACCGTGATCGCAGCATCTCGTTTCGGGGAAACCTCAGAATTCATCCAACCGCAACATGGAAATCGTTATAGGCGTCCACATCAATATAACCAATTCCTATGGGGGGTCCACCATGCTGTCTCGCCGCCGCGCACTTCAGACCGCTGTCATTGGGGCCGCTACCCTGCCCCGCTTCGCCATTGGGCAATCCGATGCCAGGCCATCGATCACCGTC